>JBHYFN010000116.1:0-506 GCA_051859505.1 Paracoccaceae bacterium | reverse complement strand
CCCGCGCTGGTGAACGAGGATCCGCTGGGCGAGGGCTGGTTCTTCAAGCTCAAGGTCGACGACCTGTCGGTGGTCGACGATTTCATGGACGAGGATGAGTACCAGGACCTGATCGGCTGAGGGGCGACCCGCCGGAATTTGCAAAATTCCGGCACTCTCCGCGCCCCGCCGGAATTTGCAAAATTCCGGCATGCCCTTCCAGAGCCGGAATTTGGAAAATTCCGGCGGGCCCTTACCGAGCCGGAATTTGGAAAATTCCGGCCTGCCGGCCGCCAGCGGCGGAATTTGCAAAATTCCGCCCTCCCCCAGAGGAAGCCCGATGACCTTCACGCCCACCAGCTACAACCCCTACGATTTCGCCAACCGCCGCCACATCGGCCCCTCTCCTGCCGAGATGGCGGCGATGCTCGAGGCGGTGGGCGCAGAAAGCCTCGAGGCGCTGATCGACGAGACCGTCCCCGCCTCGATCCGGCAGGAGCGGCCATTGTCCTGGCTGCCGCTGGCCG
>JBHYFN010000115.1:0-511 GCA_051859505.1 Paracoccaceae bacterium | reverse complement strand
CCAAGGGGTCGAAGTCCTGAATGCCGATGCTGGCGCGGTTCATGCCCTCGGCGGCCAGCGCTGCGATCTTGGCCCGGTCGACCATGGTCGGGTCGATCTCGACCGAGAATTCGCAGGTCTCGGTCGGCGGGATCACCGCGCGCACCGCCTGTGCCAGGCGGTGGATCATCTCGGGCGGCAGGATCGTCGGCGTGCCGCCGCCCCAGTGCATCCGCCCCATGCGCAACCCCTTGGGAAGGATCTGCTTCAGCAGCGCCAGCTCCTGCTCCAGCGTGCCAAGGTAGCTTTCAACCGGCGACAGGGTTTGTGTGCCCTGGGTCCGGCAGGCGCAGAACCAGCACAGGCGTTCGCAGAAGGGGATATGCACATAGACCGAGACCGGCTGGTCAGGGTCCAGTGCGGCCAGCGCGCGGGTTTGCTCGGCCGCGCCCACATTCGGCGAAAAGACCGGCGCGGTAGGATAAGACGTGTAGCGGGGCACCCGTTGGTCGAACAGGCCAAGGAGTCTGAG
>JBHYFN010000114.1:0-515 GCA_051859505.1 Paracoccaceae bacterium | reverse complement strand
ATGGGCTTTGCTTTTGCCCTTGGCTTCGGCAGCACAGTGGCCGAGCCTGCATTAGCGGCCGTTGCGGCGCAGGCGGCGAGTGCCATGGTCGCCGATCCCGATTTCCCGGCGACCGAGGCACAACTGGCAGCGCTGACTGTGCAGATCCGCTATGGTGTGGCCTTCGGGCTGGGACTTGCGCTGATGCTGGGGGTCTGGCGCATCCTCAAGGGCTGGCCACTGATCTGGATGGTGCTGCCGGGTTACGGCGTGATCGCCCTGATTGCAGCGCTCACCAATGCCCCTTTCGTCGCCGTGGCACTGGATCTGGGGACCGCCGCAACCTCTGCCATCAACATCCCGCTGATGCTGGCGCTGGGGATCGGGCTGGCATCCAGCCTGCGCAGCCGCAACGCGCTGGTCGATGGCTTTGGCATGGTGGTCATCGCCAGTCTGACACCGATGCTGCTGTTCCTCGCCGCCGCCTTCCTTCTGGTTCCGGGGGGCTGAGATGCTGGACCTGATCCTGCGCGAAG
>JBHYFN010000113.1:0-516 GCA_051859505.1 Paracoccaceae bacterium | reverse complement strand
ATCGTCGCGGCGGCCAAGGACCAGGACCTGAGGCTGCCCGAGGTCACCGACTTCGACAGCGTCACCGGTATGGGTGTCGTGGCATCCGCAGGCGGACAGAAGGTCGAGATCGGCGCGGACCGCTACATGGCCTCGCTCGGCCATGACGTGTCTGTCTTCGCCGAGACCGCCGAGCGCCTCGCGGACGAAGGCAAGTCGCCGCTCTACGCTGCGGTTGACGGAATGCTCGCCGCCATCGTTGCCGTGGCTGACCCGATCAAGGAGACCACGCCCGCGGCGATCCGCGCGCTGCACGATCTCGGCCTCAAGGTCGCGATGATCACCGGCGACAACCGCCGCACGGCCGAAGCCATCGCACGCAAGCTCGGCATCGACGAGGTGGTGGCCGAGGTCCTGCCCGACGGCAAGGTCGACGCGGTGAAGGCGCTGAAGGCCGAGAATGGCCGCACGGCCTTCGTCGGCGACGGGATCAACGATGCGCCTGCGCTCGCCGAGGCGGACGTGGGTCTCGCCATC
>JBHYFN010000112.1:0-528 GCA_051859505.1 Paracoccaceae bacterium | reverse complement strand
CGCTAGCAAGGCGACGGACATGACGCGCGCATATTGCACGCCGAACGTGTCCTGAACCTGTGTGATACCGACCGGGATTGTCATTGTGGACTCACTTGTCGCAACGAGGAACGGCCAGAAGAACGCATTCCACGCGCCGATGAAGGTGATAATCGCCAAAGCGGCTGTAATGCCCCAGTTCAGTGGCAGATAGACCTTGAAAAGCAGTGTATATTCGCCGCCGCCGTCAAGCAGAACGGCCTCTCGCAGTTCTTTGGGCACAGCATCGAAGAACTGCTTGTAGACGATGATCACGACCGGCACGATTAGTTGTGGCAAGATGATCCCGCCCCATGTGTTGATCAGTCCCATATCGTTCATCAAGATGAACTGCGAAACGACCAGCGCCTGTGCGGGGATCATGAAGCTGGCCAGGACGACCCAGTAGAGCAGCTTCCTGCCGGGAAAGCGCATTTGCGAGATGGCATATGCGCACATCATGCTGGTGATGATCGTGACGACCGTGATGATCACTGCCGTCCCGATGGA
>JBHYFN010000111.1:0-537 GCA_051859505.1 Paracoccaceae bacterium | reverse complement strand
GCCCCCGTATCCAGACCCCGCACGCGGTCGCTTTCTTCCGACCGGGCCGAGACCATGATCACCGCCGCATCGCGCCCTTCGGGCGTGGCCTTGATCTGGCGGCAGGCCTCCAGCCCCGACAGACGCGGCAGCATCCAGTCCAGCAACACCACATCGGGGCCTTGTTCGGCCACGGCAAGCACGGCTTCCTCGCCATCTTTTGCGGTCGCGATGCGAAAGCCCGCCGCCTTCAGGTTGTAACTCAGCAAGGCAAGCTGTGCGGGTTCGTCATCGGCGTGGCGGCGTCAGACATCACATCACCCTTCGGGCGTATCAATCAGCGCGGTCGAATGCCCCTTCTCGCGCGCCTCTGCGGGGCGGCCCTCGGCCACGAAGATCACCTGTTCGGCCCCATGCGTCACCAGATCGCCCATCCGCTCTATGTTCTTGGCAATAAAAACATAATGCAGGCAGGGCGTAATGTTGCGCGGGTCTTCCATCATATGCGTGATGAATTCGCGAAACAGCGCATTGGTCATGTCGTCCACTTCGACATCG
>JBHYFN010000110.1:0-538 GCA_051859505.1 Paracoccaceae bacterium | reverse complement strand
CGGCGCCACGCCGACCACGGCCGCTGCCTCGATGGGCAGTAGCCCCTTGGCGATCTCGACCCAGAACGCAGCCTCGACGTGACGCTGGAACTTCGGGTGACCGGGCGACCTCAGCTTGGGGCGCACCGCCCGATCCGCTGCTTCTTGACGACGAGCCATTCAACACCTCCAGATCGAGGTGTTGCGACGACCGGTTGAATCCGCCTTGCGACCCACGGTCCGTATGCAGCACGCAGCCGGCCACGGTGCCGCGTCGGGCGACAGCGTTGTTGACTGCGTTCACGGCCAGGCTGGCCGTCATGCGGTCGCTGATGGAATAGCCCACGATGCGGCCGGAGAACACGTCTTTCACCGCGCAGAGATAGAGCTTGCCTTCCGTCGTGCGATGCTCCGTGATATCGGCGAGCCAGAGCCTGTTCGGCGCCGTCGCGGTGAACTGTCGTTGCACGTGATCGTCGTGCACCGGCGGGCCAGGCCGCTTGCCCTTGCCACGCCGGGGTTTGCCGAACGCGCTCCACCAGCCGTTGTCGCGGCAGAG
>JBHYFN010000109.1:0-544 GCA_051859505.1 Paracoccaceae bacterium | reverse complement strand
AATCAGGACGATATGCGCGCGTTCTGTGCTCACCTGTCAACCTCTCCATATGCTCCATTGTTAACATCTTGTAACAAACCTGTCGAGTTCGTTCACGGCTTCGGCCTTACTTGTTCATAACCCGCATTTACGACTCAGCTTACGGCCAGACACCAGTGGCCGATTAAAAGAACGTCTGGACATCGGAACAGCCACAAATGGGAGATATGCAGAAATGAAACATCGTGCTTTCTTATTGATTGGTTTCGCCACCATGGCGATTACCACGTCACCCGCATTAGCGGCCGACTCGCCTGACCCGATCATCATTCCGATCCACAACTGGTCCAGCCAGATCGTGATGAGCCATATCGTCGGTCAGATGTTCGAATCTTTGGGGAATTCGGTAGAGTTTGTCTCTGCCGACAGTCAGGCCGTATATGAGGCCGTGCGTCTGGGCGATGTTCATTTGCAGGTCGAAGTGTGGGAGGGCGCATTCGCCGCATCCTTTGATGCTGCGCGCGAGCGTGGCGGTATCCACGCTGCAGCCGACCATGACGCCGTG
>JBHYFN010000108.1:0-546 GCA_051859505.1 Paracoccaceae bacterium | reverse complement strand
CGATGATCAAGACACGCTCTGGCTGCGGGTCGAAGTGGCAGGGTCGGGCGCATCCTGCCATGTTGGGTATCGGTCGTGCTTTTATCGGGCGGTCCCGGTAGGTGACGCCGCCGACACCGGCCTGCGCTTTACGGAAAGTGCGAAAATCTTTGACCCGATCGCGATCTATGGCGACGCGCCCAACCCCACACAGCTATGAGTTTTGTCGTCGATCTACGCCAGAAAGCATCAAAGCTCTGGCATATCCAGCGCGTCAAAGCGCTCGCGCGTGCGCATTCGCGCCTTGGGCCAAATGCGCTGATCACTGTGACCGAGGTAAACTGCGATGATCCAGCATGCCCCGGCCCGGCAACCCAGATCACGATTCTCGGGATCGACTTCATCCGGCGGTCGGTCTTGATCCATCGACCTGTCGCAGACGTGACAGCAGCGGATATGTAGCCTGCCAGTCACTTGGATTGGAGCAACACATGCAAAGAAATTGACGCGATTTCGATATCCAAGGATAGGACTGGAACATCGTCATCTTCGAACCGGAAGGATCAA
>JBHYFN010000107.1:0-569 GCA_051859505.1 Paracoccaceae bacterium | reverse complement strand
CAAGGCACAGGCCTCGGGGGCGTCGGGCAGCCGCAAGACATGATCGGCGGCGCGGGCCAGCGTGCTGTCGGTGCGTTTGGTCACGGCAATGAGCGGGATCTCGAAGCGGGTGACATAGGCGATCATGTCCGCCAGTTCGCGGGTCTCGCCGGAATTGGAGATCAGGATCACCGCGTCGTTGCGGGTGATCATGCCGAGATCGCCGTGGGACGCCTCACCCGGATGCACCGCCTGCGCGGGTGTGCCGGTGGAGGCGAGGGTGGCCGCGATCTTGTTCGCCACATGGCCGGATTTGCCCATGCCCGAGACGATCACCCGGCCTTGCAGGGTCAGCAGACGGGTCACAACCGCGTCGAAATCGGCCGGCAGCTCTTCGGCCAGCCGCGTCAGGGCGGCGGACTCAATGGCGAGCACGGTGCGCGCGATGTCGGAAGGGGTGTCGGTCATGCGGGCCTGCAGGGTTGTTCCGGGCGGTGATAGCGGGTGGGATCACCCATGTCCAACCTGCGGGCCAAGGCTTTTCGAAAAGCCTTGGCTCCGGCTCAGACCTGGCGCGCGCCCTCGTTGGG
>JBHYFN010000106.1:0-573 GCA_051859505.1 Paracoccaceae bacterium | reverse complement strand
ATCCTTGAGTGCGGTTTGTGCCGCGCGGTAGCGGGCATGGGTGTCGTGAAACGCGGGGGTCAGGGCGCTCACCGGGGCGATTTCCCGCGCGATCGGGGGCAAAGGCATGGCCTCAGTGCTGGCGCCGGTTGCGGCCATCAGACCAAGCCGCGCAGCCCCAAGCGCGGCCCCGTAATCGCCGGCTTCGGGCAGCAGGATCGGCAGGTCCAGCACTGTCGCCAGCGCCGAGAGCCAGTAATCCGAGCGCGCACCACCGCCCGCAGCGATCAGCGTGTCAATCCGCGTGCCGGTGGCAGCGAGCGCGTCCTGACAGTCTTTCAACGCGAAAACAACGCCTTCAAGCACGGCGCGGGTGGCAGCATCGCGGTCGGTCGCGTGTTCCAGCCCGAGAAAGGCCCCGCGAATGCTGGCATTGTTCAGGGGCGTCCGCTCGCCGCCCAGATAGGGCAGGAACAGGGTGCGACCGGGGGGTTGCAACGCGCCCAGACCGGCGGTCAATGCAGCCGGGCTTGCGCCCGCCAGATGCGAAAACCAGTTCAGCGCATCTGTTGCCGCAAGGATCACGCCCATCTG
>JBHYFN010000105.1:0-616 GCA_051859505.1 Paracoccaceae bacterium | reverse complement strand
CATCCTCATGTTTGGGTAATGACTGACGACATTTATTCTCGCCTTACATTCGATGGCGCTGTTGCACCGCACATCCTTCAGGCAGCGCCCGATCTTGTAGACCGCACGCTGGCGGTGAACGGTGTTTCCAAATGCTATGCGATGACGGGCTGGCGGATCGGCTATGGCTCCGGCCCGAAGGAGCTGATCAAGGCGATGAGCGTGGTGCAGTCACAAAGCACTTCGGGAGCCTGTTCCATCAGTCAGGCCGCCGCGCTGGCGGCCCTGACTGGACCACAGGAGTGTGTTGAAACCTTCAAGCAATCGTTCCGAGAGCGGCGAGACCTTGCGATGTCGATCCTCTCGACAACTCCGGGGCTTAAGGCGGTATCACCCGGTGGCGCATTCTATATTTTCCCCGACTGCGCTGATCTGCTCGGGCTAAAGGCGCCAGATGGCACTCTTATCCAGACCGACGCCGATCTCGTGCAGTACATTCTTCGTACAACGGGGGTAGCCCTGCTGGATGGAGGGTCCTATGGCGTGCCGGGAACCTTTCGACTGTCCTTCGCCTCTGCGTCTGATGAGGTGAGCGAAGGATGTAAGGCGATAAAATCCGTTTGCAAAGAACTTACAG
>JBHYFN010000104.1:0-660 GCA_051859505.1 Paracoccaceae bacterium | reverse complement strand
CGGGCAGCCTCTGTTACCCTGCGCCCGATTTCGGCCTTGTCCATACGAATGTTTTCCAGCCCGAAACTGAGGTTCTGGCGCACCGTCATATGCGGATAGAGTGCATAGGACTGGAACACCATCGCGACCCCGCGATCTGCGGCGGGCACATT
Organism: Paracoccaceae bacterium; assembly: GCA_051859505.1. Classification (GTDB taxonomy): domain Bacteria; phylum Pseudomonadota; class Alphaproteobacteria; order Rhodobacterales; family Rhodobacteraceae; genus JAFIEN01. The sequence goes on along the minus strand of JBHYFN010000104.1, from coordinate 508 downwards.
CACGACGCTTTCACCGCCGATGCGAATATCACCATCGGTCGCATCCTCCAGCCCCGCAATCAGGCGCAGAAGCGTAGACTTGCCGCAGCCGGAGGGGCCGACGAAAACCACGAACTCCCCATCCTCGATCTGTAGGTTAATGTCCGGCATGACATTGACCATTCCGTAAGACTTTTTGAGGTTACTGAGTGCAAGATCAGCCATTGTTGGTCCTATTTTATTCCGGTGGAGGCGATGCCGCTGGTGATGTAGCGCTGCAAAAAGATGAACGCGAGCGCGAGAGGCAGCGCCGTAAGCGTGGTCATGGCAAGAAGAAGATCATAGCGAACCTCGAACTCGCTCTGATAGGAGTTCAGCGCCAATTGCAGCGTAAATGCCTCCCGGCGGTTAAGCACAATCAACGGCAGCAGAAAGTCATTCCAGCGCGACAGGATAGAGAAGATCGCAACCACAGCAAGCGCCGGGGACGAAAGAGGCAGGATGATGCGCCAGAATATCCGCCATTCAC
>JBHYFN010000103.1:0-674 GCA_051859505.1 Paracoccaceae bacterium | reverse complement strand
TGGTCCGTCTGTTTCGCGGACACGCCGCATGAGGTCGCCTTCGCTGACAAGTCCCTTGAGGTCGCCCTCGGCGTCAACGACGGGCAGCGCGCTGATATTGTGGTCGAGCATCAAGCGTACCGCGTCCTCGATTTGTCCCTCCAGCGGGACCGAGATCACCGATGTTGTCATGATATCCTTGGCGAGCATGTCATAGTCTCCTTCTTGAGTTTTGGCTTGTTCAGCACGTCAGGTGCCGATAACGAGTTGCAGGTCGTCGCCCAAATCGTAAGGTGGGATGTCGAGGTTGCGTGGGGCCGGCCCGAGGTGTCGTAATGCGATCCGTGGCACGGGCAGAACCAACCGCCGAATTCGCCGACCGCCGACCCATCCTGGCCCAAGGGGATACAGCCGAGATGGGTACAGACACCGATAACGACCAGCCATTCGCCATCCTCGCCCGCCGCGCGGTTCTCATCCAGCGCTGGCTCCTCGCCACTTGTGTTCGGATTCTCGCCCGCTTCGTCAACAGGATCGGGAAGCTGGTCGAGATCGACGGCCCGTGCAGCCTGGATCGCTGCCTCAGACCTGCGCCAGACAAAGACCGGGTGGCCCTGCCACTTCACGGTAATACGTTGGCCCGGTTCGACGCCGGAAAGATCAACCTTGACCATGCCGGACGCGGTCACGTCGGC
>JBHYFN010000102.1:442-690 GCA_051859505.1 Paracoccaceae bacterium | reverse complement strand
ACAATCACCCGCGCACCCCAGACCAGCTTATATAAAAGCCCCAAAATAATATTGGCAATCCGAGGCTTCGACAAATGCACCACCTCATAGGGATGCGCCAAAACCAGACCCAAAGCCTGCTCAATAAACCGTCCCTCATCCTCAACCCGTATCGTATGACAACGAATCTCGGGGGGGGGGGGGGGGGGGGGGGGGGGGGGGGGGGGGGGGGGGGGGGGGGGGGGGGGGGGGGGGGGGGGGGGGGGCTT
>JBHYFN010000102.1:0-435 GCA_051859505.1 Paracoccaceae bacterium | reverse complement strand
CGAATCTCGCCCCCCCGAATCGGCTCCCACACCTGCCCCCCGTACTTAGGAAACAGACAGCCAATCAACTCCACCTCAGCAAAACCCCCATACAACTGCGCCAAAGTATAGGCACGTCCCGCAGCATTATGGGACAACTCCCAACCGCACACCCCCACCCGAGGACGCTCCTTCCCAGCATCCGCTGCCATTACCAATCTGCCGTGATGATGACCCACCGCATCCACCAAAACCCCCTCGTCGGACTCATCCCCATGCCAAAGCCCCACCAGCCCCGGTTCTTCCCCGGTCAGACCTTCACACATTCCCTCGCGAATCTCATCCCCACTCCTAGCCCGATTCCACAGGCGCACCTCCGACAACTTGCCATCGTGAAACCGCTGCCATTGGGTACTTGCCATCAACCGCACCGGAGCCTCAGTCCCCACAGCCTCC
>JBHYFN010000101.1:393-719 GCA_051859505.1 Paracoccaceae bacterium | reverse complement strand
GAGATACCCGTCCTCAAGTAGCCGATAGGCGATAGGACAAAAAATGTCCTCAAGTAGCCCTCCGGGCGGTAGGACACACATAACGAGGCTTTTTCCCGGTTTGGTGGCCATAGCACAAGCGAAACACCCGGTCCCATCCCGAACCCGGCCGTTAAGCGCTGTCGCGCCAATGGTACTGCGTCTCAAGACGTGGGAGAGTAGGTCGCTGCCAAACCTGGTAAAAGCCTCGTAAAACTCATGTATCTCTCAAAAACGATCAAACCCTATTCCCATAAAATAGGCGTCAAAAAACAGCGCACAAACATGCGCCGCAAAATAGTCCGAAA
>JBHYFN010000101.1:0-383 GCA_051859505.1 Paracoccaceae bacterium | reverse complement strand
GCAGTCCGGTAGCTCGTCAGGCTCATAACCTGAAGGTCGTAGGTTCAAATCCTACTCCCGCAACCACCGTTTCCGACCCAGCCCGTGCAAAAAGCGCGGGCTTTGTCGTGTCCGCATCCCCCAAAGACAAAATCCCCGCCAATTCTCCCGCAAGTTCAATGCGATGCCCGTTCTGCCCGTCAGAGGCAGGCACCATCCGGATCTCCGATATCAAGCCGCGCAGAGCTTCCGTCGCCTCCATCTTGAGACCGGGGTCTTGCAATGCCGATGACAGGTTGCGAATCTTGCTCCGGTAGAGGTCCGACAAGCTCGGATGCAGTCGCAGGGCAGGGGGCTCAGGGCTTTGCTCCAGAGAGCGTTGCAACGTGGCTTTCTCCGCCTCC
>JBHYFN010000100.1:0-749 GCA_051859505.1 Paracoccaceae bacterium | reverse complement strand
AGATGGGCTTCGCTCAGGGCCATTGCACGGCAGTCGTTCACAAATGTGATATCCCGTCCGATCCGCGCGGCTAGATCTGCTTGGAATGGCTTGCCGGTCGCCGCAAGGTTTGCTGTCAGCGCAAGGCCAGTCTTCCGGTCAATCACCCCTGCGACACTTAACCCCAATGGCACCGGCCCAATCCGCCCTTCGGCCCGTTGCACCAGTTCCACAATGCCGTCAATCAACCCTGTATAGTCGGCGGGTGTCGAGATACGCTCGCGGGATAACAGCGCGAAACTGTCATCGAAGGCCTGCAGCTCGATCTTGGTTCCGCCAATATCGATACCTATGGATTTCATCGCAAGACCGGATACAGCTTAACTCCCGATACAACCCGCGACAGCGTCCCTTTTCCCGCGAAGGGATCGTCGACATTCAGGCCCATCCGGTCGGACCACACAACGCCCAAGACCTGCGCCAGAACGACACACAGCGGTGCAAGCCACAGATCAGACGGTGTCTGCGGCAGCCCGTGACCTGCGCCCAGCAACCGGATCGGGCAATCGGGAAACTGCGCGGCCAGTTCTGCTGCCAGATCTTCTTCATATCGCGCGGCGGTGGGGTCCGCAGACCGGAACAAGACGATCATTGTGCCGGGCGTGACAAAACTTTTTGGACCATGCCTGAAGCCAAGCGCACTGTCCCATAATGCAGGCAGTGCTCCTGCGGTCAGTTCCATCACCTTCAGCGCGGCTTCACGCGCAACG
>JBHYFN010000099.1:0-788 GCA_051859505.1 Paracoccaceae bacterium | reverse complement strand
AAACCACCCTAAAACCATCCATAAACCACCTACGCGCGAGCGCGCGAAGGCGGCGGTTGAGGATGATAGATTTGAGAAGATCTGGGCGGCCTATCCCAAGGACCGCCAGCGCGGCAAAGCGGCGTGCCTAGCCCGGATCGCAGAGGCCGTGAAGGAGGGCGTTGATCCAGACGATCTGCTCCGCGCAGTGCAGGCCTATGCGACCGAGAGCGCTGGCTTCACAAGGTCCAAGGTCTGTTTCGCTGACAACTGGTTCCAGACGCGGCGCTGGCAGCCTTTCCTCGAAAAGTTCGAGGCCGAACGCGAATCGGCGGAGGCCGCGCAAGCAGAGCACCACGCCCGGTTGGTCGGCTGGATTCGCGACCGCAGCCCCATGTGCAAACACATCACGCCCCATCAAGTGACAGAGCTCGTCGCGGCCAATCTGGTGACCAAGGTGCAGCTACATGCGGCGGGTTTGGCTGCATGAGTGCGCAGATCAATCGCATTTTCCGTAGGATGTCGTCTGCGCAATGCGAAGTGCATCGCGCATCGCGTCCCGTGCATCGCGTCTTCCGCACCACGCATCCCGTCGACTGCATCGCGTCTATTGCGCCCCGCCTTCTGCCTTGCGTCCCTTGCATCGCGCCTAACGCATCCCGCATTTCGCATCGCGACTTTTGCATCGCGTCGATTGGAGTCTGCTTAGATCATCCCCAACAAGCGACGACCTGCTTATTGGCAGCCGCTCTGCCGACCTGAAATGACTCCAAGCCCCTGATCCGCCTCCGCTGAAGCTGGGAGACGGA
>JBHYFN010000098.1:0-851 GCA_051859505.1 Paracoccaceae bacterium | reverse complement strand
TTTCGCATGCAGTCCGGGGTAGTGCCTTAGATTTGCGTTGTTCGGTGCGCCGAGTTGCTTGAGCGTTTCCGGGCTTGTTGCGCCCATGCTCAGATCACAAACGATCTTGACGTCTTGGCGTGTGAGCGGAGGCTCGCCAAACAACTCCTGAACAGCACCATTGCCCCAGAATGCAACAGCACAGAAGAGATTCTTGCCTTCAACGACCTCCCTTATCCTCCTGCTCAGAGCTTCTCCATGTAGAAATTCAACCATCCCTTTATTCCTTTTCTGCCGTATAGGAGCGGTGCGCATTCACCAACATCCCCGCATACATCCCCCTTAACTCCTCCGGTGCCAGCGCCTCCACCTGATCGCCCCAGCGGAACAGGTGCCAGCACATTTCCAGCATTCCGCCGGCGCGGAACCGCACGATCAGGCTGCCGTCGGGGGCGTCTTCCAGTGTCTGGCTGGGGTGGAAGCGGAAACGGCGGGCGTCAGCGGCAGCATCCGGGGTGAAGCGCCAGACGACGTCCTGCACCTCTTCCTGAAACACCCCGAAGGATTGCGCCAGATAGGCCTGCAGGTCGAAGCCCTCGGGCCGCTCAAACACCTCATCGCTCAACTCGACCCGTTCGAACCCCGCCAGCGCGAACAGGCGCACATCCTCCTGATACTCGCTCCAGGCCACCAGATATTGCCGCCCTTCGCCCAGCAGCAGTGCCAGCGGGCCCAGCCAGACATCGCGGCTGAGCTTGCCACTGCCTCGCGCGCGGTGGTCCACATTCACCCAGACCCCCGCCATGATCGCCTGTCGCAGGGTTTGCAGGATGTCGGGTGCGATCACTTCGCGCGGGCCGGGGCGCAGGGCA
>JBHYFN010000097.1:0-853 GCA_051859505.1 Paracoccaceae bacterium | reverse complement strand
CTGACCTGCTGCGTTGGCGCCATGGCATTCGGCACATTTCGCCTCGAATGCGCCTTTTCCGATCTGTGCATTCGCTGACAGGTCCGTCGGCACCGAAACCTCCACGATGGGTGCCCCTCGGGCCACGCCGCTTGTGTCCGGTGGCACCATCGAGTGACCGGCCGACTGTTGCCTGGATGGGGCCGCGTTCCAATAAACGGCGAGGCCCCCGATCAAAAAAAGGGCCAGAATGGCCAGAAGCATCTTGTTCATTCTTTACTGTCCCTCGCGAGAACCACTCTGCTCAAATCAGCTTCACCTGCGTTCCCAGAGCCGTTCGTTCAAAGACTTCCTCGATATGTTCGTTGTAGAGGCCAATACATCCGTTCGACGACTTGCGCCCGATCTTCCGAGTATCCTGCGTTCCGTGGATCCGGTAATACTGCCAAGACAGATAGAGCGCACGGGTGCCCAGCGGATTGGCGGGGTCTCCGCCTGGAATAAGTGCTGGCCATTCGGGGTTGCGCTCACGCATCGACGGCGTTGGCGCCCAGCTCGGGTTCTCCCTTTTTTCGACAACCTCGGTATAGCCCCGCTTTGTCAACTCATCGGTCAGGGGAACCGATGTCGGATAGATTCGCATTTCGCCATCGGTGGTCCAATGCTGCAACACTTTCGTGATCGTATCCGAAATGATGATACCTTTGTCCAGGGACTCGAAATGGTCCCGCCACTCGTGCGTGCGGAAAGACGATAAGTTCCGACGCGTCGTTTCCACTCCCTGCGCCCGGAGTAACGACGGCGCAGCCAACGCGATTACGCCGCTCGCCGCAGCCAGTACGAAACGACGTCTATGGATTACAAAGGGTGCCTG
>JBHYFN010000096.1:0-895 GCA_051859505.1 Paracoccaceae bacterium | reverse complement strand
CAGTGAGCTCAAGAAGTCATCAGGAACCGACGGAACTGATGCATTCATCCCTCTCTATTTCGGGCCTGGCGATGCGCTTCAGTTCGACTGGAGCGAGGAATATGTCCTGTTAGGCGGTGTCCAACACAAGGTTCACGTCGCCCATTTCCGCCTGTGCCACAGCCGCAAGCCTTTCGTTGCGGCCTATATGAACGAGAAGCAGGAGATGGTGCTCGATGCCTTTGTGCGCGCGCTGGCATTCTTCGGCGGCGTCCCGCGCCGAGTGATCATCGACAACCCCAAAACCATGGTGACCTATGTCTCGCGATCGAAGGACCGGATCTTTCACCCACGCTTTCTGGCTTTGATGAACCATTACGTCATTGAGCCTGTCGCCTGCACCCCCGCTTCAGGATGGGAACGAGCCATTGTGCGCCATTGGTTCAAGAACAATGGCGAGTGGGCAGATCGAGAACCAGGTGCAGTTTCTGCGTGGCGAGCTGTTCACTCCCAGGCTGGCCTTTGACGATCTGGCGGCGCTGAATGCCTGGCTTCTGCTGCGCTGCGAGGAACTGGCTGAACGCCGCCATACTGATCAACAGCATCGCACAATCGCCGAAGTCTTTGCGGATGAGAAGATCGAGCTGCGCCCGCTGGGCCGCCCTTTCGACGGTTATGTCGAAAAAACTCTGCGGGTCAGATCCACCTGCCTGGTGCAGTATGACAGCAATCGCTACAGCGTGCCGTGCGAACATGCGGGGTATCACGTCTCGTTGCGCGCCTATGCTGATCGGCTTGTCATGATCGCAAACGACGAAATTATCGCTGAACATAAGCGGCGCTTTACACGCAATATCAGTCACTTCGAGCCCTGGCACTATGTGCCGCTGCTCGATCGCAAGCGCGGTGGGGGGCG
>JBHYFN010000095.1:0-2694 GCA_051859505.1 Paracoccaceae bacterium | reverse complement strand
GAACTGGGCCGCCCCCGCAGCCAGCGTCAAGGCCGCCTGACCGCGGCTCACGCCGGATGGTTACCGTTGGTCGTGACGTTCGTTTCGACATCGGTGTTGTTGGTCGCCTTGTTGGTGGCCTTGTTCACCGCATCGTTGTTGGCCTTGTTGCTGGCCGTATTCTGATTGGCATTGTGATTGGCATTGTGATTGCCGTTCGCATTGCCGTTCAGGTTCCCGTTGGCATTGCCGTTCAGGTTGCCATTGGCGTTGTCATTGTCGTTGTTCGACTCGTTCTTGCTGGACTGGTACTGCTTCTGGCCCTGCCCCTGGTGCTGCCCCTGGTGCTGGCCCTGATGCTGGTTCTGGTCCTGATCCGGTTCCGGCTTCACCGGCTTCTTCGGAATATGACCCCAGTTCAGCTGCTGATTCTTCGTGCTCATGGTGACTTCTCCGGTCAAAGGCCCCGAACATCACCGCTCTCTCACAAGTGATATCGCCAGGGCCGGTTGCAATATGCCGGTTCCGCTTGGCACGGGAAAATCAGCTGGAGTCTGCCATCAGCAATTGTGTATATCTGTCGCACTGCAATTACTGGTTGCGCTCCGACAGGGCCTCACGATCAAGTGATCAAAGCCAAAGGCTTATCTTCGACCGGATCGAACTCCCCCCTGCACGACTGGTCTTTCACGTGCCGACACTTGCGCCGACATGGCAAGACTGCGGTGGAATCGGGCGTCCACATAGCCGGCAAATCCGACTAGTCCCCCTGCTCCTTTCCGATTATCCCTGCGTTTACAGCAACATGATGACCATCATCCCCCTATCCGCCAGCGCGGCAAGGGCCCCAGGCACCACGCCGCCGGGATCGAGGCAACTAGACCGTTTCACCGAACCGCCACCGCCCGGCAGGCCCAGGCGATCCCTGGGTGCTGCCCGCTTCATCAACCCGACCTGATCCTTCGATCCATCTCGAGAGATCTTTCGATCTATTTCGAGAATCGTCCGACTGGAGTAGAAAGCCCCTGTAGGAGGTCATTGCTCCGACACGCACCGCGCACAAACTCGAGCGGAGCGTCACAGCAAATTCGCGCTGAATTGTTACTTTGCGATTACCGGACCGTCTGAATCTTCTAGGGGGGGAGAGAATGGTCAGCGAACTCGCTCACGATATTGCCGATGACTCTGCCGATGGCCGACAGCAGATTGTCTTTCTGGGGTCATGTGTCCAGTTTCCCGATGCGCTCTTGCGTCTGGTAGGCTGGGAAATCCCGGACAAGGCGGTGCTGCGCCTGGACACGACAGAGGCCCTGCGCGGGCATCTCAAACAAAAGACAGGGCTGCCGCCGCTTGTCGTGGTCCATGAGGCAAGCTGGGACAGGATCGACCCGGCCCTGCTGGACGCGTTCGAGGATCTGGGGATCATGCTGGCCATCGCCTATCGCGATCCCGACCGCGTGATCCCGATCCTGACCTCCGAGGATCCCCGGATCCGGCGGATCGGCTTTCTGCCCACCGAGGTCAATGTCGATTCGCTGCTCGGGATCCTGCGGCTTCTGCTCAGCGGCTATGCCTTCGTCGCCAACGATCTTCTGGCGCGGCTGGGCCATATCGCCACGGGGGAACCGGACCGGCCCGCCGGCGCCGACGCCCAGACGCCGGCCCAAAGCCGGCTCCGGGCCCAGAGCCAGGCGCATCTCGAGAAGCTGACCCCGCGCGAACATGAAGTGCTGTCGCTTGTCGCCGAAGGGCTGCAGAACAAGCACATCGCAGACGCGCTGTCGCTGTCCGAACATACGGTGAAGCTTCATCTGCACCATGTGATCTCGAAACTCGGGGCGCGCAACAGAACCGACGCCGCCAAGCAGTTCCTGAACCAGCGGGCGATGTGATGAGCGGCGGCTCCCGTCGCCCGCACCAGCCCGACGCCGCGCAACCGGCGGGCGCCGACCCGACCGACCCGCTGGATGCGCTGCTGCTCGAGATCGGGCGCCTCAATTACGTCTGGACCAATACCGAAAGCCTGATGATCCATCTGATCGGCGGACTTGGCCGGATGGACAAGGATGTGGCGATGGTGGTCTTCCTGACCTTGCCGACAACGCGGTCGCGGCTCGACCTGGTCGAGAGGCTGGCCAAGATGCCGCAGACGCCGCCCGATCAGAGGACGACCATTCTGTCCCTGACCCGACGGTTCCAGAAAGAGGCCCCGCTGCGCAACAAGTACAACCACTGCATCTACAGCTTCGATCCGACCAGCGGTTCGATCAGCACCATCCTGATGCGCATCGCCGATCGCCGCGATGATCTGCGGATCGGCAAGTCCCAACCCGCCGATACCGCGGCGCGCGCCGAACTTGGCGCCGCGATCTCAAGGATCCAGAAGCTCAACCTCGATATCTGGCGCTCGATCCTGAATTTCGGATACCCCGCCTGACCGCAGGCCACGGGGCCGGCGGCCTAGCCTGCGGGGCGAAGCGCGCGTTCGCCCGCGTCGAACAGATGCAGCCGCGCCGGGTCAAAGCCCAGCTCGACCACCTCGCCCGGCGCGGGGGCCAGCCGGTCGCGCAGCGCGGCAAGAACCTTCGTCTCGCCCACCCGCCCCGCGATCAGCGTTTCGGCCCCGGTCGGCTCGACCACCTCGACGACCAGCGGCAGACGCGGCTGGCCCTCCTGCGGCAATGTCAGATGCTCGGGCCGGATCCCGACCGACTG
>JBHYFN010000094.1:0-3197 GCA_051859505.1 Paracoccaceae bacterium | reverse complement strand
CCAGTCCTTCGGGTATCCGATGCCGGGCTTGGTCTCGACATTGTTGAACCACGCGTATTCAACGCCCTCGCGCGAGGTCCAGACATTCTTGCAGGTCACCGAACAGGTGTGACACCCGATGCATTTGTCGAGGTTCAGCACCATGCCGATCTGAGCACGTACCTTCATTCCGCGGCCTCCACTTTCCGGGTTGCGGGGCGATCGAGCCAATCGACCGACGTCATCTTGCGGACGATCACGAATTCATCGCGGTTGGCCCCCACGGTTCCGTAGTAGTTGAAGCCGTAGGATTGCTGGGCATAGCCGCCGATCATGTGGGTGGGTTTGACCACCGTGCGGGTGACGGAATTGTGGATCCCGCCGCGCTTGCCGGTGATGTTCGAGCCCGGCGTGTTCACGATCTTTTCCTGGGCGTGATACATGAACATCGTGCCGTCCTTCATCCGCTGGCTGACCACCGCACGGGCGGTGATGACGCCGTTGGAATTGAACACCTCGACCCAGTCGTTATCGACGATGCCGGCCGTTTTCGCATCGGTCTCGGACAGCCAGACCACCGGCCCGCCCCGGTTCAGCGTCAGCATCAGCAGGTTGTCGGAATAGGTGGAGTGGATGCCCCATTTCTGATGCGGGGTGATGAAGTTCAGCACGACATGCTTTTCGCCATCGGTCAGCGCCCGTGTCGCATCGGCCGTGATGGTCTTGAGGTCCACCGGAGGGCGCCAGGTCACGAAGGTTTCGCCAAAGGCGCGCATCCATTCGTGATCCTGGTACAGCTGCTGACGGCCCGAAAGCGTGCGCCAGGGGATCAGCTCGTGCACATTGGTCCAGCCGGCGTTGTAGCAGACCTCTTCGCTTTCGATCCCCGACCAGGTGGGCGAAGAGATGATCTTGCGCGGCTGGGCGGCGATGTCGCGGAAGCGGATCTTCTCGTCCTGCTTGACCTCGGCCAGATGGGCGTGGTTCTGGCCGGTGGCCTTCTCCAGCGCAGCCCAGGCCTTGACCGCCACCTCGCCATTGGTTTCGGGCGCGAGCATCAGCACCACCTCGCAGGCGTCGATGGCGGTCTCGATCCGTGCCATGCCCTTGGTCGGCCCGTCGCGGTGGGTGCCGTTGAGCGCCTTGAGGTGATGCACCTCGGTCCCGGTGTCCCAGCTGATGCCCTTGCCGCCGTTGCCGAGCTTTTCCATCAAGGGGCCCAGCGCGGTGAAGCGGGCATGGAGGTTGGGATAATCCCGCTCGACCGCGATATAGGCGGGCGCGGTCTTGCCGGGGATCAGATCGCATTCGCCCGCCTTCCAGTCGCGAACCGCGGGCTGGGCGATCTCGCCGGGGCTGTCGTGCTGCAGGGGCAGCTGCACGACATCGGTCTCCACGCCCAGGATCTCCGGCGCGACTTCGGAAAAGCTCCGGGCGATCGCCTTGAAGATCTCCCAGTCGGTCCTGCTCTCATAGGCGGGATCCACCGCCGCCTGCAGCGGGTGGATGAAGGGGTGCATGTCCGAGGTGTTCAGATCGTCCTTTTCGTACCAGCTTGCCGTCGGCAGCACGATGTCGGAATAGACCGCCGTGGTCGACATGCGGAAGTCGATGCAGACCAGAAGGTCCAGCTTGCCCTCGGGCGCCGCGTCATGCCAGCGCGCCTCGACGGGTTTCTGGCGGCCTTCCTGCCCCAGATCCTTGCCCAGCACGCCGTGATCGGTGCCCAGAAGGTGCTTGAGGAAATATTCATGCCCCTTGCCCGAGGATCCCAGCAGGTTCGAGCGCCAGACGAACAGGTTGCGCGGCCAGTTTTCCGGCGCGTCCGGGTCTTCGCAAGACATCTCGAGCGTGCCGGCCTTCAGCTCGCGCGCGACATAATCCTTCGCCTCGATCCCCTCGGCCCGGGCGGCGGCGCCCACCTTCAGGGGGTTGGTGCGCAGCTGCGGCGCCGAGGGGAGCCAGCCCATCCGCTCGGCCCGGATGTTGTAGTCGATCAGGCTCAGCCTGTCGTAATCGCCCTTCGGCGCGGTCGGGCTGAGGATTTCGCTGGCGCTGACCGTCTCGTAGCGCCACTGGTCGGTATGGGCATACCAGGCGCTGGTCGAGTTCATGTGCCGGGGCGGGCGCGCCCAGTCCAGCGCGAAGGCCAGCGCCGTCCAGCCGGTCTGGGGGCGCAGTTTCTCCTGGCCCACGTAATGCGCCCAGCCGCCGCCCGACTGGCCCACACAGCCGCAGAACACCAGCATGTTGATCACGCTGCGATAGTTCATGTCCATGTGGAACCAGTGGTTCATCGCCGCGCCGATGATGATCATCGACTTGCCCTTGGTCTTTTCGGCATTGGCGGCGAATTCGCGCGCCACCTGGGCGATCCGGTCGCGTTTGACGCCGGTGATCTTTTCCGCCCAGGCGGGGGTGAAGGGCATGTCGGCGTCGTAATCCCTGGCCACATGGCCGCCGCCCAGACCCCGGTCGAGGCCGTAATTGGCGCAGAGCAGGTCAAAGACCGTGGCGACCAGCACCTCGGACCCGTCGGCCAGCGTCACCTTCCTGACCGGCACGTTGCGCGCCAGCACGCCGCCGTCGCGGGCGTCATTGACCCAGCCGTTCGTCGCCTCGCCGCCGCACCAGGGGAAATCGACCTCGGCCACCGCGTCGCGATGCTCTTCGAGGATGAGCGTCAGCCGGGGCGAGACCTCGCGGCCCTGCGCCTTTTCCTCGAGGTTCCACTTGCCCGTCTCGCCCCAGCGGAACCCGATCGAGCCGTTGGGCGCGACCAGATCGCCGCTTGAGGCGTCGAAGGCGACGGTCTTCCACTCGGGGTTGTTGGTCTCGCCCAGGGCGCCGGGCAGGTCCGAGGCCCTGAGTTGGCGGCCCGGCACCAGCCGGCCCTCGGCCTCGTCCAGCCGGACAAGCATCGGCATGTCGCTGTATTTGCGGATATACTCCTCGAAATAGGGCACCTGCCGGTCAAGGTGGAACTCGCGCAGGATGACATGGCCGAAGGCCATGCCAAGGGCGGCATCCGTGCCCTGCTTGGCGTTCAGCCAGATGTCACCGAACTTTGCCGCCTCGGAGTAATCGGGGCAGATGACGGCCGATTTGGTGCCGCGATAGCGCGCCTCGGTGTAGAAATGCGCATCCGGCGTCCGCGTCTGCGGCACGTTCGAGCCCCACAGAAGCAGGTAGCCGGCATTGTACCAGTCGGCGCTTTC
>JBHYFN010000093.1:0-3340 GCA_051859505.1 Paracoccaceae bacterium | reverse complement strand
GGCCGCCGTCATCTGGCGATGGTTGACGCGGGAGCCGCTGCGCGGCGACCAGGGGGTGCCGAGCGTGCGCAGATAGATGTCTGCGGCGGTTTCGCAGAAGAGCTCGAGGCTGTCGCGGCGATCGAGCAGGCTCTGCCCGATGGCGATCAGCGTCTCAAGCTGGACGGATTTGACCTCGGAGCCGTCCTGTTCGCGCTGCAGCCGCTTCTGGGCCTGCTCGTTGCCGTCGAGCTTGCCCTCGATCCGCAGGACAGCGCGGTGGAAGGTGTTGACGGTCGACCAGAGGATCTCGTCGAGGTCGAAGTCGAGGCTGGTATCGGCCATGGTGGAGATCAGGGCGTCGAAGATGTCGGCGACCGCGGTGCGGATGACGTCATCCTCGGGCGTGATCCGGGGGTCGGCCTCGTCCTCGGCGGGACGGTAGCCATAGAGTTCAAGGGCTTCGATGACATGGCCGGTGGGCGAGGTGCTGTGATCGGCGTCGAAATCGTCATGGGCGTACATGGGAGGCGTCCTTGGGCTGGACCGCGACCGTCGCGGCCTTCGTGGCGACGAAAGCCCACGGGCGGACCGGTCAGGCAGCCCGAGCCCCTTGCGAGGGCCTTGATGGCCAAGCCCGGCTGATTTGGATCGCGCTGTAAAGGCGGGCCTTCCGGGGCCCCCGCGCGACCTGTCGCGTGGGGTGGATCCCCGCCGACGGAAATCAGTCGGGCGCCGCCATTGCCGGGCCGGGCCGTTTGTGGGCCGCTCGCCCTCTCGAAGGCCGAGGCGCGGTCCTCCTACCCGATGACGCAGCCCTCCCGCGCCAATGAACCTTTCGCCACAGGCCGTTCACCCGCACCGTCACGGCGCGTGCATCGGACCCATGAACCGGCTTACGTCCTCCGGGGCAAGTTGTGGCCGCACCCATGCCCGCAGCGCGTCCCGCCCGCGTACAACGAGGTCGTCGTTGAAATCCCCCAGCATCGGCGAGAGTGCCAGCGCCTCGACCCCGGCCTCGCTGGCCCGGGCGACGAGCGTTTCCCGGGCGATCCGTCCTGCCGGATCGTTGTCGCAGACGACGTAAAGCCTGCGCAGCGACACCGGGAACCGGAGGGCGGCCAGGTGACCCGCAGACAGGGCGGCGACCATCGGCAATGCGGGCAAGACCTGGCGCAGCGACAGGATCGTCTCGATGCCCTCGCCCGCTGCCAGGATATCCTGCGCGCGGCCGAAGCGGACGCCGTGCCCGAGAAGCGTGCCCATCGCTTTGCGCGGCGGATCGAGAGGGGCCTTCTGCCTGCCATCCCGTGCAAGCCAGGTGCGATGCGCGCCGGTGACCGTCCCTTCGAGGTCGGTGACGGCTGCAATCAGCGCGGGCCAGATCTCGGTCAGCCCCCCGCCCTCGGGCCGCCAGTAGCAATCGGGAAGAAAGCGCAACGGGTCGGCGTTCTGCAGATCCGCGATGCCACGCCCGCGCAGATAGGTTTCGGCGAGGCTGCCCGCGATGGGTCGGGCCATGCGCCAGAGCCGTTGCGCCGCGCCGGTCGAGCCGGATGGTCCCGCGATGTGCCGCGAAGGGTGGCCCGGTGCGGCTGGCACTTCCTGCGGGAGGCTGAGAAACCGGCGGGCCTCCTCGGCGATCTCGGCGAACTCCACCAGCCCGAGGCTTTCGCGGATGACGTCCAGAAGGTCGCCATGTTCGGAACTGGCCGCATCGACCCACTTCCCGGCAGCCCTTCTGCCCGAGGCCCCGCCCGTCAGCCGGACGAACATCGACCGGCCCGGCGTGTTGCGCACATCGCCGACCAGCCAGTAGTTGCCCTGCTTGCGCCCATTCGACAGGTAATGCCGACAGACCGCCTCGGCCTGTCGGCCGAGACGTTCCGCCAGATCGGTGGCGGTGAGCCGGGTCATCAGGCCGCCTCCCGCTCGCCGATCCGCTCGATCGGGAACCGCGCGAACAGCTTGCCGAGGACCTCGATGCCGGTGGCGTCGACGGGAACGAAGAAGCGCAGCTTCCAGGCGATGATCTCGGTGAAGAGACCATAGGCCCGCAGCCGCTCGCGCATCGCCTCGGTGAAGCCCAAGAGCTCGATCCGCTGCACGCCCATGACCCGCGCGCGGCGGAGCTGCAGGCCCTCGGCAAGATCAAGGATGGTGCGCCCCTCCATGAGGGCGGCATGGGCGGCCTCCGGGGTCAGGTTCGCCACCGTCCCGGTGACGGAGGCCGTCGCGGCCCAGGCGGGCGAGACGCGGCGGCCGATGATCCGCTCGCCGTCATCGGCCTGCAGGCGATAGACGCGGGTCGAGTCCGGTGGCAGACGCTTCCAGATCGGCAGGAGAAGCCCCGTCACCATGTGGAGCGTGCTCTCGGTGAACTCCGGCACGCCCGCGCATTCCGCATCCCAGGCCGCGCCAAAGCGCGCGACATCGGCCTCGACCCAATGGGTCTCGCCCATCAGGCGCAAGGGCACCGCCTGCGCCTCCATGGGCCGGATCAGCCGCACCCGGCGCTCGATCTCGCCATCGTCGAGCATGATGCTGGTCGTGGGGATCTGCACCGCGGCCCGGCCCGAGCGTTCGTTGATCAGGAGCCGCGCCCGCGGATCGGAGAGTTCGGCCAGCGCCGCCTCGCGGGTGACAGGCTGGTTCCGACGGCGTTCCGCGATGGTCAGAAGCCGGGTTTCGGCACCGGTGCCGGGATGGGTGTGGATCACCTGGCGGTCGATGACCCGGAAGCTTTCGGCGCGGAGGGTCTCGAGCCCCATGTCGTATCTGCCCGAGGCCATGGCCCCGGCAATCCGCGCCTCGAGGAGCTGCTCGAAGGCGGCGAAGAGAACGCCCTGCAACGCGATGGGGAGAGCCAAGAGACGGTTGAGGAAGGTGGTGATCGGCGGCAGATCGTCCTTCAGGCCTGTCGCATCCATCAGCTTCAGGCCGGTCGCTGCTTCAAAGGCCTCGAGCGAGCAGCCGTCCACCTTGCCTTTCGCGATCAGCTGGTAGAGCTGGCGCAGCGCATCGCGGGCATAGGCCGATTCCAGATTGTCCTCAGGCCGGAACAGGCCCTGTCCGCCGGTCTGCCGCTGGCCGCGGGTGATTGCGCCCAGCGTGTCGAGGCGGCGGGCGATGGTCGAAAGGAAGCGCTTCTCGGCCTTCACATCGGTCGCGATGGGCCGGAAGAGCGGCGGCTGGGCCTGATTGGTGCGGTTCGTACGGCCAAGGCCCTGGATCGCCGCATCGGCCTTCCAGCCCGGTTCCAGCAGATAATGGACCCGCAGCCGCTGGTTCCTTGCGCCAAGATCGGCGTGGTAGCTCCGCCCCGTGCCGCCCGCGTCGCTGAAAACGAGGATCCGCTTGA
>JBHYFN010000092.1:0-3527 GCA_051859505.1 Paracoccaceae bacterium | reverse complement strand
GCACGCCTTCCGCGTCTACGGGCGTGAGGACCAGCCCTGCACGACACCCGGTTGCCGCGGCACAATCCGCAGGATCGTGCAATCCGGACGGTCGACATTCCATTGCCCCGTCTGCCAGAAGTGAATTCAGGCGCAACGGCCCTACCATCGACAGATCGCAGGAAAGGACCCGACCCATGGCCCACAAGACCATCATCGTCGAGACCGAGGATGCCGTAACCCTGATCACCCTGAACCGGCCCGATGCGCTGAATGCGCTGAATGCCGAGCTTCTGGCAGAATTGCTCGATGCGCTTGAAACGGCCGACCGGAGCGAGAAGGTCCGCGCCATGATCATCACGGGCTCGGAAAAGGCTTTCGCTGCCGGAGCGGACGTGACCGAGATGGCCGACAAGTCCTTCACCGACGTCTTTGTTGAAGACTACCTTGCCGCCGAGGCCGACCGCTTCAACCGGATCCGCAAGCCGGTGATCGCCGCTGTCGCCGGTTACGCGCTGGGCGGGGGCTGCGAATTGGCGATGATGTGCGACTTCATCATCGCGGCCGATAGCGCGAAATTCGGTCAGCCCGAGATCAACCTGGGGATTGTCGCCGGTCTTGGCGGCACCCAGCGCCTGACCCGTTTCGTGGGCAAGTCCAAGGCGATGGAGATGCATCTGACCGGGCGCTTCATGGATGCGGCCGAGGCGGAACGTTGCGGTCTTGTCAGCCGGGTCGTGCCGGCCAAGGATCTCTTGACCGAAGCGCGCGCCGCGGCCGGCAAGATCGCCGAAAAGTCGCAGCTTGCGACCATTGCGGTCAAGGATGGGGTCAACCGCGCCTTCGAGTCGACCCTGGCCGAAGGGATCCGCTACGAGCGGCGGCTTTTCCAGTCGCTTTTCGCCACCGCCGACAAGGCCGAGGGCATGGCCGCATTCCTCGAGAAGCGAAAGCCGCAGTTTCGCGACAAGTAGCAGTGTCTGCATGTTGACTCGGTCCCGCATCACCCCTAAAGACGCGGCTTCAGATTATGGACACCCCCGAACCGGGACTGCGAACACATGGCAAATAGCCCCCAGTCGAAGAAGCGCGCACGGCAGAACGAGCGCCGCCTGACGATCAACAAGATGCGCCGCTCGCGCATCCGCACCTACCTGCGCAAGGTCGAAGAGGCGATCGCCTCCGGCAACAAGGACGCGGCAACCGAAGCCCTGCGTGCCGCCCAGCCCGAGCTGATGCGCGGCGTGACGAAGGGTGTCGTCCACAAGAACACGGCCGCGCGCAAGATGTCGCGGCTGTCGCACCGGGTGAAGTCGATCGGCCTGACGGCCTGAGGACGAGCCCCGGCGGGAAGCCTCTTCCTGACGGCATCGGACGACGTGCAAGACCATGACCAAGGCGTACCCGCGGGTGCGCCTTTTGTCGTTGGACGTGCCGCTTCGGGAATTTCTCTGGTCGCGCCGGGTCCGACTCGCAATCCGACAGCGGGGCCGGATCCGGAACGCCCTGTCACAAGTTTGTCAAGGACCGCGGCCATGCCCTTCGAGCCTCTCTCCGACTCGCAGTGCGTCGACGCCACATGACTCCGGCTAACACTGCCGATTCAGGAACAGTCGCGGATTCGGCTCCTCCAATCGCGGGGTCAAGCGCGTTGTTCGGTTGAAGGCGCCTTCGCCCAGTTGCTAGCTTCGGGGTGCGATTCACGTCGTTCCTGGGGGAACAAGGGTGGTTTGGTGCCTGAGACGGACAGCGCTTTGCCGCGCTGACCGACAGGGGTTTTGACAGGTCTGGGGTTCCGGTTTGCCCGTTTTCGGGCGACGCCGGCGGCTCTGGCCAGGCGGTCAAGACCCGGGCACCCTGACCCGTTTCCCGATTTGCGCCTGATGCTCTGACCCGGGGCTCCCCCGGGCATCTTGACCAGGCAAGGTTCTGACGCGGCGCAATCCGGGGCGAACTCCCCGGGTTGGTTCAGTAATTGGGACAAGGCCCGCAAGGGCAGAGCGGGGCGCAAAGCTCCCGTCGGACATATCAAGGGACCGAGGGTCAGTGACAAGAATGACGCAGGAAATCTGGGAACAGGTCAGAGGCAATCTGACGGCGACGATCGGAGCAAGCAATTACAGCAACTGGATCGAACCACTTGACCTCGTCTCCCTCGAAGATGGCATTGCGACCTTCGCGGTCCCGACCAATTTCATCGGAAACTACGTCTCGCGGAATTTCGGAGAGCAGATCCTCTACCATCTGCGTCAGGCCGGCGCCGAACCGCACCGGCTTCATTTCGCAGTGTCCGGGGCGGATGCCCCGGTGACGGCACGGCGCAGCACCCCGCTTCGCGGCTCTGACGAGGGCGGCGAGACGGATGAGACGCTGACCACGCTGGACCCGCGCTTTACCTTCGACCGTTTCGTCGTCGGCAAGCCGAACGAGCTGGCCCATGCCGCCGCGCGCCGCGTTGCCGAAGGTGGGCCGGTCACGTTCAACCCGCTGTTTCTTTATGGTGGGGTCGGGCTGGGCAAGACCCACCTGATGCATGCGATTGCCCACGATATCCGCACCCGCCAGCCCGAGCGCAATGTGCTTTACCTCTCGGCCGAACAGTTCATGTGGCGCTTCATCACGGCGTTGCGCGACAAGCGGATGATCGACTTCAAGCAGCTGTTCCGCTCGGTCGATGTGCTGATGGTCGATGATGTCCAGTTCATCGCCGGCAAGGAATCGACGCAGGAAGAGTTCTTTCACACCTTCAATGCCCTGATCGACGGGCAGAAGCAGATCATCCTGTCGGCCGACCGCGCCCCGGGCGAGATCAAGGATCTTGAAGAACGGATCAAGTCGCGGCTGCAGTGCGGACTGGTCGTCGACCTCCACCCGACCGATTACGAACTCCGGCTCGGAATCCTGCAGTCTAAGGTCGATTACTACCGCAGCCAGTATCCCGACCTGCGATTGCGCGACGGCGTTCTGGAGTTTCTGGCCCACCGCATTTCGACCAATGTGCGCGTGCTGGAAGGCGCCCTGACGCGGCTGTTCGCCTTTGCATCGCTCGTCGGTCGCGAGATTTCTCTGGAACTCACCCAGGACTGCCTCGCCGATGTCCTGCGAGCCAGCGATCGCAAGATCACGGTAGAAGAGATCCAGCGCAAGGTCAGCGACCATTACAATATCCGCCTGTCCGACCTGATCGGCCCCAAACGGCTGCGCAGCTATGCCCGGCCAAGACAGGTGGCGATGTATCTGGCCAAGACGATGACCAACCGCTCCCTGCCCGAGATCGGCCGGCGGTTCGGCGGGCGGGATCACACCACAGTCATGCACGGTGTCCGCAGGATCGAGGAGCTGCGGTTGACCGACAGCCAGATCGCCGACGATCTGGAACTGTTGCGCCGGGCCCTCGAAGCTTGAGGGGCGAAATCCCCGGACGCGGTCGCAACAAAGCCAAACACACTGAAAAACCTGTCTTGTTCCCCTTTGGAAATCGGATAGGTTGCTGCTTCACGACAGGTCGGTCAGGCCAAAGGGCGGAGCGAGGGACATGAAATTCAGCA
>JBHYFN010000091.1:0-3685 GCA_051859505.1 Paracoccaceae bacterium | reverse complement strand
GAGCTCGAGCTGGTGCGGCGGCTGCGGGCGGCTGCCGCAAGCACGGATCAGGAGGCGGCGGAATGAGCGACTACAATTTCGCCTATCTTGACGAAGGCACCAAGCGGATGATCCGCCGCGCGATCCTCAAGGCGGTGGCGGTGCCGGGCTATCAGGTGCCCTTCGCCAGCCGCGAAATGCCGATGCCCTATGGCTGGGGCACCGGCGGGGTGCAGGTGACGGCGGCCTGCCTTGCGCCCGAGGACCGGTTGAAGGTGATCGACCAGGGGGCCGACGACACGACGAACGCGGTCAGCATCCGCAAGTTCTTTGAACGCACCGCCGGTGTGGCCACGACCGAACGCACGGCGGAGGCCACGATCATCCAGACCCGCCACCGCATTCCCGAAACGCCGCTTCGGGCCGATCAGATCCTTGTCTATCAGGTGCCGATCCCCGAACCGCTGCGGTTTCTGGAACCGCGCGAGACCGAGACGCGGCGGATGCATGCGCTGCAGGATTACGGGCTGATGCATGTGAAGCTTTACGAGGATATCGCCCGCAATGGCGAGATCGCCACGAGCTATGCCTATCCGGTGCTGGTGGCGGGGCGCTATGTGATGGACCCTTCGCCGATCCCGAAATTCGACAATCCGAAACTGTCGGACAGCCCCGCGCTGCAGCTTTTCGGCGCGGGGCGCGAGCAGCGGATCTATGCGGTGCCGCCGCATACGAAGGTGGTGAGCCTCGATTTCGAGGATCATCCTTTCGTGCCGGGCAAGGCGCCGCAGGATTGCGCGCTTTGCGGCGATGGCGAAAGCTATCTGGACGAGGTGATCACCGATGATGCGGGCGGGCGGATGTTCGTCTGTTCCGACACCGACCATTGCGCCGGGCGCCGCGCGGCGGGGTATCGGGGTGCGCTGGCGGGAGATGCGGCATGAGCGGGGTGCTGCCGCTTCTGTCGGTCCGGGGGCTGACGAAAAGCTATGGCGCGCAGCGGGGCTGCGCGGATGTCTCGTTCGATCTCTGGCCGGGCGAGGTGATGGGGATCGTGGGCGAATCCGGCTCGGGCAAATCGACGCTGCTGGCCTGCATGGCGGGCCACCTGCCCGCCGATGCCGGTCAGGTGATCCTCGACACCCGCGCCGATGGCCCGCGCGACGTTCTGACCATGCCGGAACCGGAACGGCGGATGCTGGCGCGGACCGACTGGGGTTTCGTGCATCAGAACCCGCGCGACGGGCTGCGGATGGGGGTGAGCGCCGGGGCGAATGTGGGCGAGCGGCTGATGGCCGTGGGCGCGCGGCACTACGGGCAGATCCGGGGGCAGGCGGTGGACTGGCTGGGCCGGGTCGAGATCGCGGCCAACCGGATCGACGACCGGCCGCGGCAATTCTCGGGCGGGATGCAGCAAAGGTTGCAGATCGCGCGCAACCTGGTGACGGGGCCGCGGCTGGTGTTCATGGACGAACCGACGGGCGGGCTTGATGTCAGCGTGCAGGCGCGGCTTCTGGACCTTCTGCGCGGGCTGGTGCGGCAGATGGGGCTGAGTGCGGTGATCGTGACGCATGACCTTGCCGTGGTGCGGCTTCTGGCGGACCGGCTGATGGTGATGAAGGACGGTCAGGTCGTGGAAGAGGGGCTGACCGATCAGGTTCTGGACGATCCGCAGCATGGCTATACCCAGCTTCTGGTCAGTTCGGTTCTGCAGGTCTGAGGGGGCGGCGATGATCGCGGTGCGTGATGTGGGCAAGAGGTTCGTCCTGCACAATCAGGGCGGTGCGGTGCTGCAGGTGATGGCGGGCGCCTCGCTGACGGTGGGGCCGGGCGAATGCGTGGGGCTGGTCGGGGCCTCGGGCGCGGGGAAATCGACGCTGATGCGGATGATCTGGGGCAATTACCGGACCTCTGCGGGCTCGATCCGGGTGGCGGGGGTCGAGCTTGCCGGGGCCGCCCCGCGCGACGTGATCGCGCTGCGCCGGGGCACGCTGGGCCATGTGAGCCAGTTCCTGCGCGTGGTGCCGCGCGTGCCCACGCTGGAGGTGGTGGCCGAGCCGTTGCAGGTGCTGGGCATGGAGGCGGCCGAGGCGCAGGACCGCGCCGGGGCGATCCTGACCCGGCTGAACATTCCCGAACGGCTTTGGCCGCTGTCGCCCACCACCTTCTCGGGCGGCGAGCAGCAGCGGGTGAACATCGCGCGCGGCTTTGTGCATCCCTGGCCGGTGCTGCTGCTGGACGAACCCACCGCCAGCCTTGATGCGGGCAACCGCGCGGTGGTGCTGGCGCTGATCGAAGAGGCGCGCGCGCGTGGCGCGGCCATCCTCGGCATCTTCCATGACGAGGCGGTGCGGGCCGCGGTCTGCACCCGGCTGGTGGATGTCACGGATTTCGCGGTGGCGGCATGAGGGGGCGGGTTTTCGCCGTGGTCGGCCCCTCGGGCGCGGGCAAGGACACGCTTCTTGCGGGGCTCGAGGCGCGCGGGCTGGTCCATCGGGTGCGGCGGGTGATCACCCGCGCCCCCCGGGCGGGCGACGAGCCGTTCGAGGGCGTGACCGAGGCGGAGTTCGAGCGGCGGCTGGCGGCGGGTGAATTCGCGCTGCACTGGCGGGCGCATGGTCTGGCCTATGGGCTGCCCCGGTCGGAATTCGCTGCGCTGGAGGAGGGGCGGGACGTGGTGTTCAACGGCTCGCGCGCCATGCTGGCAGAGGCTTTGGGGATCTTTCCCGGCCTGCAGGCGATCCTGATCGAGGCCCCGCCCGAGACGCTGGCCGCCCGCCTTGCCGCCCGCGGGCGCGAGGGCGGGGCCGATATCGCCGCCCGGCTGGAGCGCGAGGCGGGCGCGCTGCCCGAGGCTCTGCCGGTGATACGGGTGGTCAATGACGGCACCCCGGAGCGGGGGATCGCCCGGCTGATCGCGGCGCTGGGGCCGGACCTGCACCGGCACCGCTGACGGACTTTCGCACAGAGTGAAACCCCGCATCGGAGGGAAGCGATGACGGAACGGACGATCCTTGCCAATGCGCGTCTGGTGCTGCCCGATGGCGTGCGGGTCGGGGCCATCGTGATCGAGGCGGGCCGGATCGCGCGGATCGACGGCGGCACCACCGTTCCGGCCGGTGCGGTCGATTGCGAGGGCGATCTGGTGATGCCCGGGCTGATCGAGCTGCATACCGACAATCTCGAGCGGCATCTTCAGCCCCGGCCCGGCGTGCACTGGCCGCATGGCGCGGCGATCCTGGCGCATGACGCGGAACTGGCCGCGATGGGCATCACCACGGTTTTCGATGCCTTGCGCGTCGGTTCGGTGGTGTCGCGTTCGGGAAGCAGCGGGGACTATGCCCGCAGGCTGGCTGACGAGATCATGGCCGCCCGCGCCGGGGGCCTGCTTCGGATCAGCCATTACCTGCATCTGCGGGCCGAGATCTGCTCCGAGACGCTGGTGGCCGAGCTGGAACGGTTCGGCCCCGGCGACCGGATCGGCATCCTCAGCCTGATGGATCACACGCCGGGGCAGCGGCAATTCGCCAATCTGGACGCGCTGCGCATCTATATGCGGGGGAAATATGCGCTGACGGAAGAGGAATTCCTCGCCCATGTCGAGGCGCAGACCGCGATGGGCAACCGGGTGCGCGCGGTGCATCAGGCGGCGGCGGTTGCGGCGGCGAAGGCCCTGGGGGCGGCTCTGGCCAGCCATGACGATACC
>JBHYFN010000090.1:0-3885 GCA_051859505.1 Paracoccaceae bacterium | reverse complement strand
AACCACCTTCGGCAACCAGCTGGGCGAGGATGACGAGACCGAGGCCGTGGTCGAGGCCGGCCCCGTGTCCGAGGCGGCGTCGGGCGGGGCAGAGGCCTCGGACGGGCCCGATCTGGATGCCGACGGCAATCCGATCCAGCGCGAAGACGACGAAGACGACGACGACCATGCCAACATGTCGCTTGCGGCGATGGAGGCGGCGCTGAAACCGCGGGTTCTGGAAACGCTCGAGTGCATCGCGCATGGCTTTGCCCGGCTGTCGGGCCTGCAGGATGCGCGGATGTCGGCCACCATCAACGAGGATGGGTCGTTTTCCGCCGCGGACGAGACCGATTACCAGAAACTGCGCTCCGAAATCGTCGAGATGGTGAACTCGCTCCATCTGCACAACAACCGGATCGAGGCGCTGATCGACCAGCTTTACGGCATCAACCGCCGGATCATGGCGATCGACTCGAGCATGGTGAAACTGGCCGATCAGGCCCGGATCAACCGGCGCGAATTCGTCGATGAATACCGCGGCTCCGAGCTTGATCCCCAATGGCTTGACCGGATGGCGGCCAAGGCGGGGCGGGGCTGGCAGGCGCTGGTGGAACGCTCCTCCGACAAGATCGAGGAGCTGCGGGGCGAGATGGCCCAGGTCGGGCAGTATGTCGGTGTCGACATCACCGAGTTTCGCCGCATCGTCGCCCAGGTCCAGAAGGGCGAGAAAGAGGCCCGCCAGGCCAAGAAGGAAATGGTCGAGGCGAACCTGCGGCTGGTCATCTCGATTGCCAAGAAATACACGAACCGCGGGCTGCAATTCCTTGATCTCATTCAGGAAGGCAATATCGGCCTGATGAAGGCCGTCGACAAGTTCGAATACCGCCGCGGCTACAAGTTCAGCACCTATGCGACCTGGTGGATCCGTCAGGCGATCACCCGCTCGATCGCCGATCAGGCCCGCACGATCCGCATTCCCGTCCACATGATCGAGACGATCAACAAACTGGTGCGGACGGGCCGCCAGATGCTGCACGAGATCGGCCGCGAGCCCACGCCCGAGGAGCTGGCCGAAAAGCTACAGATGCCGCTCGAGAAGGTCCGCAAGGTGATGAAGATCGCCAAGGAGCCGATCTCCCTCGAAACGCCCATCGGCGACGAGGAAGACAGCCAGCTGGGCGATTTCATCGAGGACAAGAACGCGGTCCTGCCGCTCGATTCCGCCATTCAGGAAAACCTGAAGGAAACGACGACCCGGGTTCTGGCCAGCCTCACCCCGCGCGAAGAACGCGTGCTGCGGATGCGCTTCGGGATCGGGATGAACACCGACCACACGCTCGAAGAGGTGGGCCAGCAGTTCAGCGTCACCCGCGAGAGGATCCGCCAGATCGAGGCCAAGGCGCTGCGCAAGCTCAAGCATCCGTCGCGCTCGCGCAAGCTGCGCTCGTTCCTCGATCAATAAAGCTGAGAGAAGGGGAAAGGCATGTCGCTTTGGTCACGCCTGTTCGGAGGCAAGACGGACGAAGACAGCGCTGGCGGGGCTGCCGCGGAGGATTACAAGGACTTCCGGATCTTTCCCGAACCGATCCGCGAGGGCCAGGTCTACCGCGTCGCCGCCCGGATCGAGAAGACGATCGACGGGGTCGAGAAGGTCCACCAGCTGATCCGCGCCGATACGATGGCATCGCTGGACGAGGCGGTTGCCGCTTCGGTGAACAAGGCGCGCCAGATGATCGACGAACAGGGCGACCGGTTGTTCGGCGAGTGACGCCGCGCGCCCCGGGGGCCGGGCCGCCGGGCCCGGTTCAGTCGATCACCACGTCAAGATCGGTGCAGCCAAGGAACTCCGCCTCGCCCGGAAAGGCCGCGCGAAACCTGCGCTCGGTCTCTTCCAGAAGGTCGGCGGGGACGGCTTTCCACTCCGCCCGGCTGTGCCAGCGGATGATCAGCGACAGGCTGTCGGGATCCGCGCTGTCGCGCCAGACCTGCTTGCCCAGATAGCCCGGCCGGGGCGACAGCGCCGCCGTCCAGACCGCCGCATCCGCCTGCAGGAATGCCGCCTGCTGTGCCAGCGGAACGCGGTAATGCAACCATTCGATGACCATGACGCCCCCCGCAACGCCCTCTTTTCCGGCCTGCGCACCGGGCCTCAGGGGGGCGGGCTTGTCAAGGGTATGGGGGGCGGCTGAGTCTCTCAAGTCACAAACCGGGCGCGCATCTGGTGGCCGGGCAATTTCTCCGTGCAATACTTCGTGGTGCCCCTATAGTCCTGCCCACAAGAGCGGGGACCAACCCCGCATCAAGCATGGCCCGAGGCAGGCCCGGACAGAAGGACAGCACAATGCGGTGCCCGTTTTGCGGAAACGTCGATACACAGGTCAAGGATTCCCGCCCCGCCGAAGATCACGTGGCGATCCGGCGGCGCCGGTTCTGTCCGGCTTGCGGGGGGCGTTTCACAACCTATGAACGTGTGCAGTTGCGGGATCTTGTGGTTATCAAGTCGAACGGCCGGCGCGAGGAATTCGATCGCAGCAAGCTGGAACGCTCGATCCGCATCGCGCTGCAGAAACGCCCGGTCGAGCCGGAACGGATGGATCAGATGATCTCGGGCATCGTGCGGCGGCTTGAGTCGATGGGCGATACCGATATCCATTCCAGCACCATCGGCGAGATCGTGATGGAAAGCCTCGCCCGGATCGACACCGTGGCCTATGTGCGTTTTGCCAGCGTTTACATGAACTTCCAGGCGGTGGGCGATTTCGACAAGTTCATGGCCGAGCTGCGCCCCAACACCACGCCCGAGACGTGAGCGACGCCGACCGGCGCTTCATGGCGCTGGCGCTTTCGCTGGGGCGCCGCGCGATGGGCCGGGTTTGGCCAAACCCGGCAGTGGGCTGCGTCATCGTGCAAGGATCGCGGATCGTCGGGCGCGGCTGGACGGCGGATGGCGGCCGGCCGCATGCCGAAACCCGCGCGCTGGCACAGGCGGGAACGGCGGCGCGGGGGGCGAGCGTCTATGTCACGCTGGAGCCCTGCGCGCATCACGGCCGCACGCCGCCCTGTGCCGAGGCGCTGATCGCCGCCGGGGTGGCGCGGGTGGTGGTGGCCACCGGCGACCCCGATCCGCGGGTATCGGGCCGGGGGATCGAGATGTTGCGGGCCGCGGGGATCGTGGTCGAGACGGGCCTCTGCGAGGCCGAGGCGCGGGCCGATCACGCGGGCTTTCTGCGCCGGGTCCGCGAGGGGCGGCCCCATGTGACGCTGAAGCTCGCGGCAACGCTGGACGGGCGGATCGCCACGGCGACGGGGGAAAGCCGCTGGATCACCGGCCCCGCGGCGCGGGCGCGGGTGCATCTGATGCGGGCCTGTCATGATGCGGTGATGGTGGGCGGCGGCACGGCGCGGGCCGATGATCCGGCGCTGACGGTGCGGGATCTGGGCATCGCGGCGCAGCCGGTGCGGGTGGTGCTGTCGCGCCGGCTGGATCTGCCGGAAGAGGGCGTTCTGGCGCAGAGCGCGCGGCAGGTGCCGCTCTGGATCTGTCATGGCGCGGGGGCGGAGCCCGAGCTGATCGCCCGCTGGGAGGCGCGCGGCGCGCGCGCCATCGCCTGTCCGGTCGAGGGGGGGCAGGTGGCCGCACGGGCCGCACTCGAGGCGTTGGGGCGGGAAGGGCTGACGCGGGTGTTCTGCGAAGGCGGGGGCGGGCTGGCGGCCTCGCTTCTGTCGGCGGGGCTGGTGGATGAGCTGGTGATATTTGCGGCAGGTGCGGTCCTTGGGGCCGAGGGGCAGCCGATGCTGGCCGCGCTGGGGGTGGAGCGGCTGGCCGAGGCGCCGCGGTTCGAGCTTGAGCGGGTGGACGTGCTGGGCGGCGATGTGCTGCAGATCTGGCGCGCGGCCGGGCGG
>JBHYFN010000089.1:251-4145 GCA_051859505.1 Paracoccaceae bacterium | reverse complement strand
ATGAGCCTGCCGCCGCTGGCGAAGTGGGTGTAGGCCTTTCGGGGGGCGCCGGGGGTCGCCCCGCCGACCCGGCAACCCCCCGGGGGCGGGGGGGGGGTGGGGGTGGGGGCGGGGGGGGGCTGGGGGCCCGGGCTGGGGGGGGGGGCGGCGGGGCGGCGCCCCGGCCTCAAAGCGGGGTGAAGCTGTCGGTTCCGGCGTCATAGACCTCAAGCCCGCCCGCCGCGATATCGTTCCACAACCCGTGGAGCGAGAGCAGATCTTCTTCCACCGCCTCGCGCACGAAGGGGAAGGTCATCAGATTGGCCAGCGAAACCGCCACCGCCTTCTTTTCGAGCGCGGCCAGCCGTTCGGCGGGATCACCGGGGGCCAGCGCCTCATAGCCCGGTCGCAGGATATCCATCCAGCGCCCGACAAAGCTGCTGGCCTCTTCCAGTTCCGGCGCCGCGCCCGAGCACATGTCGTAGCAGCCCTTGACCCCGCCGCAGCCCGAATGGCCCAGCACGATCAGATGCGCCACATGCAGCGTGCGCACCGCGTATTCCACCGCCGCCGAGGTGCCGTGATATTCCCCGTCCGGGTTGAAGGGCGGCACGAGGTTGGCGATGTTGCGATGGATGAAGAACTCGCCCTGATCCGCCCCGAAGATCGAGGTGACATGCACCCGCGAGTCGCAGCACGAGATGACCATCGCCCGCGGATGCTGCCCGTCGGTGGCCAGCCTGCGATACCAGCTGCGGTTCTCGGTATAGGTCGTCGCCTTCCAGCCCAGATAGCGGCGCACGAGGTATTCGGGCAGGGGTTGTGCGGGCAACTGCGTTGGGGGCTGCGATGGGGGCATGTGTCGGTCTCCACTCGGCGCTGCCGCTGGATAGTCTGCATTTGTCCGGGATTCGAGGCATTTTTTGCCGTCGGGCGCGCCCTGCCTGAAACCGGCTGGAAAGGGATCGGCGCGTAACTGGGGCCATGGATGGTGTTCTTCTTGCCTCAGCGGGGCCTCGGCGGCCTGCCTCGGTCACGGCCCTGTGCCCGGTGGATCGGTTCCTCGTCGATCCCGAACCCGTGCTGCGGCTCGAGGCGAGCCTTGGCGCGCAGGCGGCCGCGCAGCTGTTCGAGCGGCTGCGCGAGGATCTGTGGCACCGTCTGCCGCTGATGGGGCGGCAATATGCGCGCGGCGAGAACGGCCCGCTGGCCTCCAATGCGCGCATGGTGGCGGAAGCGGCGCGCTGTCTGGGCTATATGGCGCTTGCGCGCTGCGCGCAGGATGTCGTGATCTGCGCGACGCGGCGCGATCCGGCCGCGCTTGGCGCGGTGGTGGCGCGTCTGGCGCGGCTGGCCGGGCAATGCCCGGTCCAGACGCGCCGTCATTTGCCCTGAAGCTGTGGCCCTGATCCTTTGGCCCTGAACGCCTCGGGCCCTGATCCTCTGGCCCTGAAGCTCTGACCCCGCTCCTTTGACCCTGAGTGCCCTGGGCCGCCGGTCTGCCCTTGCGGCCCTTCATGGCGTGGCTAAGCTGCCCCCGGGCGGTCTTGCGCCGCCAGATGCAACCCGACCGACCGCCCGAAAGGCCCGCAATGCCATCCAGCCCCAACCTGCCGACCGAAACCGCCAAGGACCCGGAAAACCGCCCCGCCTTTGCGCCGGAGGATGGCACCGCGATCCCGCTTTTCATCGTGGCGCCCGAGGATCTCGAGGCGCTGATCGCGCGCCTGCCGGAGCCGGCCTCTGCCTGGATCCGCGCCCAGGGCTTTGCCGCCGGCCCGGGCGAGGCGATGGCCCTGCCGGATGCGGCGGGCCGCATCGCGCAGGCGGTTGTCGGCACCGGCACGGCCGAGGCGCGCCGTCGCGGCCGGTTCCAGATCGGGCAGGCGGCGACCCGGCTGCCGGCGGGCACCTACCGGATCGCAGAGCACGGGCTGGAGCCGGAGGCGCTGGCCGAAGCGGCGCTTGGCTGGCTGTTGCAGGGCTATAGTTTCGACCGCTACCGCAAGGGCGGGGGCAAGGCGGCGGGCAAGACGGCTGCGGGGCTTGTCGCGCCCGAGGGCCTTGATGCCGCGCGGATCGAGGCGATCGCGGCGGGCGAGGTGCTGACCCGCGACCTGATCAACACGCCTGCCTCCGACATGGGACCGGCCGAGCTTGAAGCGGCGGCCCGCGCGCTGGCCTCGCGCCATGGCGCGGCGATCCGCGTGACGGCGGGGGCGGATCTGATCGCGGCGGGTCTGCCGCTGATCCACACGGTCGGCCGCGCCGCCGACCCTGCCCGCGCGCCAAGGCTGATCGACATGAGCTGGGGCGAGGGCGGGCCGAAGCTCACCCTTGTGGGCAAGGGGGTCTGCTTCGATACCGGGGGGCTGAACCTCAAGCCCGGCGCCTCGATGGGGCTGATGAAGAAGGATATGGGCGGGGCGGCGACCGTTCTGGGCCTGGCGCAGATGATCATGGCGCTGGATCTGCCGCTCCGGCTGCGGGTGCTGGTTCCGGCGGTCGAGAATGCGGTCTCGGCCGACGCCTTCCGGCCGCAGGATATCCTGACCTCGCGCAAGGGCCTGACGGTCGAGGTGAACAATACCGATGCCGAGGGGCGGCTGATCCTGGCCGATGCGCTGGCCCTGGCCTGCGAGGAGGGGCCGGATCTGGTGGTCTCGATGGCGACGCTGACCGGGGCGGCCCGGGTGGCGCTGGGGCCGGATCTTGCGCCGTTTTTCAGCGATGACGACGATACTGCCGCGGAACTGGCGCGGGCGGGGGGCCGGGTGCGCGATCCGGTCTGGCGGTTGCCGTTCCATGACGCCTATGAGCCGCTGATCGAACCCGGCATCGCCGATCTGGACAATGCCCCCGGCGGCGGCATGGCGGGGGCGGTGACGGCGGCGCTTTTCCTGCGCCGCTTCACCGACCGTCCCTATATCCATTTCGACATCTACGGCTGGCAACCCAAGGCCGCCCCGGCGCGGCCCCGGGGCGGGGTGGGGCAGGGGGCGCGCGCTCTGCTCGAGGCCCTGCCCGGCCTGTTGCGGCTTTAGGGGGCGGGATGGACACCCGCCTCACCCCCGCGAACGGCCGGGTCGCGGCCGCCCATCTGAAGGGCAAGGTCGCGGCGGAACGTTTTGTGCAAGGGCGCGCGGCACGGGTCACGGCGCCGGTTGCCGACCTCTGCGCCGCCCCTTCGGGCGCGCGCGAGCGGCAATTGCTGTTCGGCTGGGAGGTTGCGGTCTTCGAAGAGCAGGAGGGCCATGCCTTCGTCCAGTCGGCGCGCGATGGCTATGTGGGCTATGTCGCTTCGGCCGCGCTGGGCGCTGCAAGGCCCGCGACCCATGCGGTGGCGGCCCGGGCGAGCTGCCTTTACGAGGCGCCCGATGCCCGCGCGGCCGAGCGGGCGCATCTGTCCTTCGGGGCCGAGGTGGCCGTGATCGGAGAGGACGGAGCCTTCCTCGAAACGCCCGAGGGCCATGTTCCGCGCCGCCACCTGCGCCCCCGCGATCAGTGGCTTGCGGATCCGGTGGCCGTGGCGCGGCTGCATCTGGGGGTGCCTTACCTCTGGGGGGGCAACTCGATCCTAGGGATCGACTGTTCGGGGCTGGTGCAGGCCGCCTTCGCGGCCTGTGGTCATGCTTGCCCCGGGGACAGCGACCTGCAGATGGCGGCGCTGGGGCGGGAGATCGCGCCCGACCTGCCGCCTGGCCCGGGCGATCTGGTGTTCTGGACGGGCCATGTCGCGATCCTGGTTCAGGAGGGGCTGCTGATCCATGCCAATGGGCATGACATGGCGACGGCCTTCGAACCCTATGACGCGGCCCGCGCCCGTATCCTGGCCGAGACGGGAGAAGACCTGCTGATGCACAAACGGCTCTGACAGGGTCGAAAACGGGGGGGGGGGGGGGGGGGGGGGGGGGG
>JBHYFN010000089.1:0-241 GCA_051859505.1 Paracoccaceae bacterium | reverse complement strand
CCCCCCCGCCGACCCCCCCCCGCCCCGCCCGGGGCCTCACCGGGGGGCCCCCACCCCCCCCCCCCCCCCCGGCGCCCGGTCCGGACCCGCATCGCAAGTCGCATGATGACAGCCGGGATTTCTGACTTCGGGGCCAGGGCTGGCCACCGGGAGGAGGCGGGGCGCAATTTTGCAAAAAAGGCGATACCCCGAACCGCGCCCACCAAAGGCACCGCGGCGGCCCCCCCGGCACAGACCACAA
>JBHYFN010000088.1:0-4160 GCA_051859505.1 Paracoccaceae bacterium | reverse complement strand
TGTTGCGCCCGGCCCGGTTCATCGGGCTGGCGAACTACCAGAAGATGTTCGCCGATCCCGTATTCTGGAAGGTGTTCCAGAACACGTTCAGCTATCTCATCATCGGCACGCCGGTCAGCCTGGTCGTCTCGTTCGTGATTGCCTATTATCTCGATCGCGTCCGGTTCATGCACGGCTTTATCCGCGCGCTGTACTTCCTGCCATTCCTGACCACAGCTGCCGCCATGGCCTGGGTCTGGCGCTGGTTCTACCAGCCTGTGCCCATCGGCATCATCAATGGGTTCCTCGCCAATTTCGGCCTGCCCTCACAGCCCTTCCTGCGCTCCATGGACCAGGCGCTGCCCGCCATCATGGTCACGGCCATCTGGGCCGGGCTCGGCTTCCAGATCATCATCTTCATGGCGGGCCTGCGCGCCATACCCCAGACCTTCTATGAGGCCGCGCGCATCGACGGGTTGGGCGAATGGGCCATCCTGCGCAAGATCACCCTGCCGCTGCTCAAGCCCACCACCGTCTTCCTCGTCGTCTTCTCCTCGATCGGCTTCCTGCGCATTTTCGATCAGGTCTACAATATGACGACCAACGATCCGGGCGGGCCGCTCAATTCCACAAAGCCGCTGGTTCTGATGATCTATCAGACCGCCTTCTCCTCCTATGACATGGGCTATGCCGCTGCGCAGACCGTGGTGCTGTTCACCATCCTGCTGGTTGTCTCGCTCCTGCAACTCTGGGTGCTGAGGAAACGCTGATGACAACCCTTTCCGCACCCCGCTCCGGCGTCGAACTTGCTGCCAACCGCAAGTCCATCCGCCCCGGCCGCATCATCGCCTGGACGATCCTGTTCATCGGCGGCGTCATCATGGTGACACCCCTGCTGTTCATGTTCTCGACCTCGCTCAAATCGGCGGGACAGGTCTATGACCTGCGGCTGATCCCGGCCGCCCCGACATTCGACAACTATATCAAGGTCCTGTCGGACGGGCGCTTCATGCGCTGGTTCTTCAACTCGACCTTCGTTGCGCTCTGCGTCACGCTCTCGAACGTGTTCTTTGACAGCCTTGTGGGCTACACGCTGGCCAAGTTCGACTTCCGCGGGCGCTATCTGGTCTTTATCGCCATCCTCTCCACCCTGATGATCCCCACCGAAATGCTGGTCATTCCGTGGTATCTGATGAGCGCGCAATTTGGCTGGATCGATACCTATTGGGGCATCATGTTCCCCGGCATGATGACGGCCTTCGGCACCTTCCTCATGAAGCAGTTCTTTGAATCCGTCCCCGACGATTTCCTTGAAGCAGCGCGTGTCGACGGGCTCAATGAGTTCACCATCTGGTGGCGCATTGCCATGCCCATGGTGGTTCCCGCCATCTCGGCCCTGGCCATCTTCACCTTCCTTGGCAACTGGACGGCCTTTTTCTGGCCGCTGATCGTTACCAATAGCCGCGAGCTCTATACGCTCCCGGTCGGCCTCTCCAGCTTTGCCGTAGAGCAGTCGATCCAGTGGGAAATGATCATGACCGGCGCGGCCCTGGCCACCATTCCCACCCTGCTGGTCTTCCTCGTCCTGCAGCGGTTCATCGTGCGCGGCGTCATGCTGGCCGGTCTCAAGGGATAATGAGTTCATGACCGATCCCCGTTTGTCCGACACCAGCGTCTTCCCCGATCCCGTCTACAAGGAAACGGTGCTGCGCCCGCTGTTTGAGGGTGCCAAGGCCCATCACGTCGAAAGCTTCCGCGCCATCGACCGCGCCCATCTGGTGATGCTGGCTGAAACCGGCATCCTCGATGCCGCCCAGGCCGGTGCCATTGCCCGGGCGCTGGTGGCCATCGACGCGGAACTCGATGTCTCCGCCCTCACCTATACCGGGGAGGTCGAGGATTTCTTCTTCCTCATCGAAAAGCAGCTGCGCTTGCGTCTTGGTCCCGACCTTGCCGGGCGCCTGCACACCGCCCGTTCGCGCAACGATATCGACCACACCCTGTTCAAGCTGGGGCTCAAGGAGCGCATCGATACCCTGATCGCCAAGGCCCTCGCCCTGCATGCGGCCCTGATCGAGACCGCCGAGCGCGAAAAGGACACGCTGATCGTTGCCTATACCCACGGCCAGCCCGCCCAGCCCTCGACCTTCGGGCACTATCTCGCCGCGGTGATCGAAGTGCTGGCGCGCGATATCGACCGGTTGTTCGCGGCCCGCGAGACGGTCGATCTCTCCCCCATGGGAGCGGCGGCCATCACCACGTCGGGCTTCCCCATCGATCGGGCGCGTGTCGCCGATCTGCTGGGCTTTGCCGCCCCCTTGCAGAATTCCTATAGCTGCATCGCGGCGGTTGACTACATCACCGCCACCTATGGCGCCATCGAGCTCATGTTCCTGCATCTGGGGCGGCCCATCCAGGATTTCCAGTTCTGGACCGCCTTCGAGGTTGGCCAGCTTTATGTGCCCGATGCGCTGGTGCAGATCTCCTCGATCATGCCGCAAAAGCGCAACCCGGTGCCCATCGAGCATATGCGCCATCTGGCCAGCCAGACCATGACCCGCGCCCGCTCCATGCTCGATGTCATGCACAACACTCCGTTCACCGACATGAATGACAGCGAGGGCGAAACCCAGTCCATGGGCTATCAGGCCTTCGAAACCGCGGAGCGCGTGCTCGACCTGTTTGCCGCGCTGATCGCCCAGGTGCGGATCGATCCGGCGCGCGTGGCCAATACGATCCGCCGCTCATGCATCACCATCACCGAACTGGCCGATAGCCTGGTGCGCCACGAGGGACTTTCGTTCCGCGAGGGCCATGAGATCGCCGCCACCGTCGCCCGCGCCGTGGTTGCCCTGGATGGCGATCTTCCGGTCGATGGCTATGCCCCGTTTGCGGATGCCTTCGAACGGCTGACCGGACGCCGCACGACGATTGACGCGACCCGCTTTGCCACGCTGGTCTCGCCCGAGCATTTCGTCGCCGTGCGCACCCGCTATGGCGGTCCCGCTCCCGAGCCTTTGGGGACCGCCATGGCGGGCTATCGCGACAGGGCGGCGGCCTTTGCCGACCGCGCGGCACTGCATGCCTCCCGCCGCGCCGATGCGGCGCAAACTCTTCAATCCCGTTTCAACGCCTTGGTAGGGGAAGCCTGATGGCCAGCATTGAACTCGAGGGCCTCGTCAAGCGCTATGGCCTCACCACCGCCGTGCACGGCATCGACCTCACCATAAAGGATGGGGAATTCGTGGTCTTTGTCGGCCCTTCGGGCTGCGGCAAGTCCACCACCCTGCGCATGATCGCCGGCCTGGAGGACATTTCCGGTGGTGTGCTGCGCATCGGCGAGGATGTGGTCAACCAGCGCGAACCCAAGCAGCGCAACATCGCCATGGTGTTCCAGAACTACGCCATCTATCCGCACATGACGGTGGGCCAGAATATCGGCTTCGGCCTTTACACTTCCAAACTGCCCAAGGCCGAAAAACAGGCCCGCATTGTCGAAGCGGCAAAGGTGCTCGGCCTTGAGGACCTGCTCGAACGTCGTCCGGCGGCCCTCTCGGGCGGCCAGCGCCAGCGCGTTGCCATCGGACGCGCCATGGTGCGCGATCCGGTCGCCTTCCTGTTCGACGAACCCTTGTCCAATCTCGACGCGCAATTGCGCTCGGCCATGCGCATCGAAATCAAGCGCCTGCACCAGCGGCTGGGCACCACCATCGTCTATGTCACTCATGACCAGATCGAAGCCATGACCATGGCCGACAAGATCGTGGTGATGCGCGACGGGCGCATCCTGCAGGTCGGTTCCCCGACCGAGCTTTACGAAAGCCCTGTCGATATCTTCACCGCCCGGTTTATCGGCAGCCCGTCGATGAACCTGATCGATGGCAATGCCGCCGCGGGTGCGGTCAGCGTGGCGGGCGGCGCCATAGACGGATTTGCCGCCGATCATTCCGGCCCGGTCAAGGTGGGCGTGCGCCCCCACGACCTGGCGATTGGCGGAACGCAAAAGGGCGGGCTGTCGGTAAGCGGTCCGGTCTCGGCGGTCGAGCCGCTCGGCTCGGAAACTCTCGTGCATATGGACGTCGATGGGACGCCGGTCATTGCCACGGCGCCGGGGCGCGTCGTGCCCCAGGTCGGCACGACGGTGGCGGCCCATGCCGTCCCGGGCGCGCTCTACATCTTTG
>JBHYFN010000087.1:3529-4814 GCA_051859505.1 Paracoccaceae bacterium | reverse complement strand
CCCCCCCCCCCCCCCCCGGCAGAAATTTGCAAAATTTCTGCCCCCCACCCGGTCGCACCGCTCGAGCCGGGCCTCAGTCCAGCCGGATCACCCGTTCTTCCGCGATGCTCTGCTCGGCCGCAAGCACGATGCGCAGCGAATTGACCGCCGCCTCCATGCTCTCGGTCAGATCCAGATCCTCGCGGATCGCCTTGAGGAAAAACGCCTGCTCGCGGTCGCAAAGCTCCTGATGCCCCGGCTCGTCCTCCATCGAGAACACCTCGTCGGGCTTCGTGAAATGCTTGTCCTCGCCCACAGCGGCATGATGCAGCCGGATCGCATCGGTCTTGGTGTGCTTGTCGATATCGGCACTGTCGGACAGATCCTCCGCCGCGCCCCGCGCCTCGTCATTGGGCACCAGGCTGACCGAGCCTTTCGGCCCCACGATATCCTTCACGAAAAACGCCGTCTCCGACATCATCGGCCCCCAGCCCGCCTCGTACCAGCCGACCGAGCCGTCATCGAAGGTCACATGCAGATGGCCGTAATTCTGCTTGTCCGCCTCGGCCCAGAGGCTCGCCCCGATCCCGTGCACCCGCACCGGCTTGGCCCCGGTCAACTGGCACATCACATCGACATAATGCACCCCGCAATCGACGATCGGGATCAGGCTGTCGATCAGGTTCTTGTGCCACATCCAGGCCGGGCCGCTGGACTGCTGGTTGAGGTTGAGCCGCATCACCAGCGGCTTGCCCAGGGTCTGGCCGATCTCGATGAACTTCACCCAGGAGGGATGCACCCGCAGGATATAGCCCAGCACCAGCTTGCGGTTCGTCTCGCGCGCCTTGGCGACCACGGCCTCGGCCTCTTCATTCGTCGTGCCGATGGGTTTTTCCATGAAGACATGGGCGCCCGCCTCCATCGCCTTGATGGCGTAATCGGCATGGGTGTTGGGCCATGTGTTGATCGAGACGGCATCGGGCTTCAGCTCGGCCAGCGCCGCCTCGTAATCCTCGAACAGGGGATAGCCCTGCAATTCCTCGGGGATCGGCTTCGAGGTGATCGTGCGGGAACACAGCCCCACGATCTCGAAGCCCGGATTGCGGTGATAGGCGCTGGCGTGGCTTGCGCCCATGTTGCCCAGCCCCACGACAAGTATCCTGACGGGTTGCGTCATTCCATCCTCCCCTGTTTCATCCTGTCCGGCCAGGTCGGGCCAGGCCGGGCCGGCGGTGGTGGGGGGGTGCCCCCCCCCACCGGCCGGCGGGGGGGGGGGGTGGGGGCCCCCCCCCCCCCCCCGGCCCCC
>JBHYFN010000087.1:0-3519 GCA_051859505.1 Paracoccaceae bacterium | reverse complement strand
TCCAGCCTGGCCGGCCGGGTCGGGCCTGGCGGGGCCGGCGGTGGGGGGGTGACCCCCACCCACGGGGCCTGCGTTTGGGGGGGTTTCACCCCACCCCCCCGATGAGGCCCCGCCCCGACTGGCCCCGCCCCGACTGGTCCCGCCCCGGCTCAGATCGCCTGATCGAACATGCTGGCGCGGATCGCGTCCACATCGACCGCGGCCATTTCCGGCGACAGCTCCGCCGCCTCGGCATCGGCCTTCACCGCGTCATGGTCGAAATCATTGGCCGGCCCGATCAGCTCGTTCGAGCAGACCTCTTCGGCATCGATCACATCGGTCTGCCCGATCTCGGCCGTCAGGTTGAAGAACTGCTGCCAGCTGTCCATGTCATGCCAGCCCCAGCCGCCGCGGTTCGCCATGTCGCCGCGGAAGACGTTCATCTGCTGGATGATCGACATGCCGCCCAGCTCCGGCCCGATATTGGCGGCCAGCGTGTCGAACTCGTCAAAGACCGCCTGAACCGCCGCCATCGGGTTGTGCTCGGCAAACTCCATCCCCATGGCCCAGCCGCGCAGATACTGCTCGAGGAAGGCCTTTTTCTCGGCATCTTCCAGATCGGCGGCGCGGATCACGAAGGTATTGGCCGGCAGCGGCGAATTCTGCACCCCCAGCCAGTATTCGAATTCAAGCCCCGTGGCGATCCATTCCGCCCGCAGCCCTTCCCAGGCGAGCGCCGCATCGCCTTGCCCGGCCTGCAGTGCGGTGCCCCAGGTGGGCCAGCCGGCCTCGACATAATTGATCGTCGAGATATCCACGCCCTGTGCCGCCAGCATCGGATCGACGATCGGCTGCCATGCGGCCGAGCCCAGAAGGATCGTCTTGCCCTCGATCCCCTTGATGTCGCTCGGGCCTTCGCCCGCGCGGAAGGCCAGGCTGAACGTGTCGCGCGCGCCCATGTGGAAGACCGACTTCAGGTCCATCCCCTCGCGCAGCGCGAAGGAGAAGACGCCCGGCGAGGGAAAGCCCATGTCGGCCTGGCCCACATCGACGAATTTCACCGTCGCCGTCCCGTCCGAGGGGCCGGGCTGCATGTCGACCCTCAGATCGCCGAAATAGCCCATCTTCTTCGCCACCCAGAACCCGTAATCGTCCAGCACCTCAAGCGTGCCGCGCGGGGAAATCCAGGTGAAGGGCCGGTCGTATCCGGCCGCGAAAGAGGGCCTGATCCCCAGGCCCGAGACAAGGATCCCCGATCCCGTCACCGTCAGAAGCTTGCGTCGCGTCAATCCGTGCATTGTCTCACTCCCCTTTTGATATTGGCCGTTAGAAATTGGCCGCTTGATATTGGCCGTTTGAAGTTGAATGCCGGGACAACCGCCTCAGGTCTCCCAGCTTGCCCATTTCTTGCCGATCAGGAAAAACGTCACATAGATGGCGATCCCCATGCCCGAGAGGATCAGGATCACCGCAAAGAACTCGGGCATGTTGATCATGCTGGAATAGGTGGTCAGCCGATTGCCAAGGCCGAAACCGCCGCCCACCATCTCGGCGCCCACCGCCGTCAGCATCCCGAAGATCGCCCCGATCATCAGCCCGACAAGGATCATCGGCAGGGCGGCAGGCGCGCGCACCTTCCAGAAGATCTGCAGCGTCGAGGCGCCATAGCTGCGCGCCAGCGCGATCTTGGCGCTGTCGGTGCGGCGAAAGCCGGTCGCCGCGTTGATCATCACCATCGGCCCCGAGGCCAGCGCCACCGCGATGATCCGCGGCTCGTAGCCAAAGCCGAAGCGCAGGATCAGAAGCGGCACCAGCGCCAGCATCGGCGTGGTG
This sequence comes from Paracoccaceae bacterium, assembly GCA_051859505.1. Taxonomy (GTDB): domain Bacteria; phylum Pseudomonadota; class Alphaproteobacteria; order Rhodobacterales; family Rhodobacteraceae; genus JAFIEN01. The sequence continues at coordinate 1,707 of JBHYFN010000087.1, read as the reverse complement.
ACGAGGATCAGGATATAGGGCGTGATCACCTTTTCGGCGAAGGGGAACTGGGTGATCACCGCCGCCAGGATCAGCCCGACCCCCGCACCGATCCCGAAGCCCGCGCCCAGCACCACCAGCGTATGCCCCCAATGCGGCAGAAGGCGCGGCATCTCCTTGACCAGGGCCGCCGCGATCTCCGAGGGGCGGGGCAGGATGTAATGCGGCACCTCGTTGAACCAGAGCAGGAATTCGATCCCGCCGATCACCACCACCGCCACCAGGATGATCACCACCACCTCGAGCGTGGTGCGCGCCCCGGTGCCTGCGGCAAGCCCCGCCGCGCCGCCGCCGATGCCCACCTCGGTCTTGCCCGCCTTGCGGAATTCCGGCGTGATATCGGCCATCTACTCCGCCGCCTTTCGGGTCTGCAGGCCATAGATATCGGCCTTGATCGCATTCATCAGGTCAAAGACCTCGCGGCTTGCCATCGTCTCGATCGTGCGGGGGCGGGGCAGGTCGACCCGGTAGTCCGACAGCACCCGCCCGGGCCGCGGCGTCAGCACGATGACGCGGTCCGACAGGAAAATCGCCTCTTCGATGGAATGGGTGATGAAGACGATGGTGGTCCGCGTCTCGAGCCAGATCTCCTCGACCAGGCGGTTCATCTCTTCACGGGTGAAGGCATCCAGAGCGCCGAAGGGTTCGTCCATCAACAGAACGCCCGGGCGCAGCGACAGCGCCCGCACGATCGAGGCGCGCTGCTGCATCCCCCCCGAAAGCTGGCGCGGCATGTGCTTTTCGAAGCCGCGCAGGCCGACCCGGTCAAGCAGGTGGTCGATCCAGTCCTGTTCGGGCTTGCGGCGCTTGATCTCGAAGGGAAAGCGGATGTTGGCGGCCAGGTTGCGCCAGGGCAGCAGGTTGGCCTCCTGAAAGACTAGGCCGATATCGGGATGCGGCCCGGTGATCGGCTTGCCGTCCAGCGCGATCTCTCCGGCGGTCAGGCGATGCAGCCCGGCCATCGACCACAGAAGCGTGGTCTTGCCGCAGCCCGAGGGGCCGACGATCGACACGATCGTGCCGGGGGCGATGTCGAAGCTGCAGTCGCGCAACGCCTCGACCTCGCCATAGGCCTTGCCGGCGTCGCGCACCGAAAGCCCGGCCTGACGCCTGCCCGAAGTCGCTGACATCTGCGGATCCCCAGTCATGCCTTCAGGATTGTTACTAACCTACATGGCTGTCAACGATTCGTCACGCGGGGCGGGAATGATCCGCAAAAGAACTGGAAATGCCGGATAAACATGTGTAACTTTCCGACATGACCGAGCCATCGCCCCGGCGCGATGCCCCGCCTGCGCGGCAGGGCCACCCGCGCGACATCATCGCAACCCTGCGCGACCGCTTTGACGATCTGCGCCCGGCCGAACAGGCCGTGGCCTCGGCGGTGCTGGCCGATGTGCGCGGCGCGGTCGAGGCCTCGAATGCCGAGATCGCCCGCCGCGCCGGCGTGTCGGAGCCGACGGTGACGCGCTTCTGCCGCGCGCTGGGCTGCGAGGGGGTGCGGGATTTCAAGCTGCAACTCGCCCGCAGCCTCGTGGTCGGCGATATCTACCTCGATGTGGCCAATCCCGTCGCACCCCTGACCAGCCTGCCCGGCCCCGAAGCGCCGCCGCTGTGGAACGCGGTCCTGACCGAGGCCCGCCACGCCCTGCGCGCGGTCGAGACCCA
>JBHYFN010000086.1:0-5872 GCA_051859505.1 Paracoccaceae bacterium | reverse complement strand
ATGTTCCCGGTGGCCAGCGATCTGCTGGCGCCGCTGGTCCTGTGGCTCTCGGCGATTGCCATCGTCTATACCTCGCTGGTGGCGCTGGTGCAGCAGGACATGAAGAAGCTGATCGCCTATTCCTCGGTCGCGCACATGGGTTTCGTGACCATGGGCATCTTCGCGGTGAACCAGCAGGGGCTGGATGGCGCGATCTTCCAGATGATCAGCCACGGTTTCATCTCGGGCGCGCTGTTCCTTTGCGTGGGCGTGATCTACGACCGGATGCACACGCGCGAGATCGACGCCTATGGCGGCCTCGTGAACCGGATGCCGGCCTATGCGCTGATCTTCATGCTGTTCACCATGGCCAATGTGGGCCTGCCGGGCACCAGCGGCTTTGTCGGTGAATTCCTGACGCTGATGGCGGTGTTCCAGGTCAATACCTGGGTCGCGGCGGTCGCCACGACGGGGGTGATCTTCTCGGCCGGCTATGCGCTTTGGCTCTATCGCCGGGTCGTCATGGGCGATCTGATCAAGGAAAGCCTCAAATCCATCACCGACATGACCCGGCGCGAGAAGGCGATCTTCGCCCCCCTTGTCGTCATGACGATCCTTCTGGGCGTCTATCCCGCGCTCGTGCTCGACATCACCGGGCCCAGCGTCGCGGCCCTCGTGGGTCAGGTCGAGGTGGCACTTGCCGATCACGCAAGCGCCACCATGTTCGCCGAGAATTAAGGAGCGCCGCGCATGAACGCCGCCGATCTTCAGATCATCCTGCCCGAGATCGTCCTGTCGCTTTATGCGATGATCGTGCTGCTTGCGGGGGTCTATACCGGCAAGGACCGTGTGGCCCCGCTGATCACTTCGGCAACGGCCGGGGCGATGCTGCTCCTTGCCTTCCTGATCGGCACCTCGAGCGGCACCCAGACAGCCTTTGGCGGTTCCTTCGTCGATGACGGCTTCGCCCGCTTCGCCAAGGTGGTGATCCTTGTCTCGGGCGCGGCCGTCCTCCTGATGAGCCAGGATTACATGGCCCGGCGCGGGATCCTGCGCTTCGAATATCCGATCCTTGTCGCGCTTGCGACGGTGGGGATGATGGTCATGGTCTCGGCCGGGGATCTCATGGTGCTTTACATGGGCCTCGAGGTGCAGTCGCTGGCGCTTTACGTCATCGTCTCGCTGCGCCGCGACAGCGTGCGCTCGACCGAGGCGGGGCTGAAATACTTCATCCTCGGCGCGCTGTCCTCGGGGATGCTGCTTTATGGCGCCTCGCTGACCTATGGCTATACCGGCACGACGCTGTTCTCGGGCATCCTCGAGGCAAGCCAGGACGGCGTGTCGCTGGGGCTTCTGTTCGGGCTGGTCTTCCTGATGACGGGGTTCGCCTTCAAGGTCTCGGCCGCGCCCTTCCACATGTGGACGCCCGATGTCTATGAAGGCGCGCCCTCGGCCGTGACCGCCTTTCTGGCCACCGCGCCCAAGATGGCGGCGATGGCGCTTTTTGCGCGCGTGGTGCACGATGCCTTTGGCGGCGTGGTCGGCGACTGGCAGCAGATCATCGCCTTCCTCTCGGTCCTGTCGATGTTCGTCGGCGCCATCGCCGCGATCGGGCAGACCGATATCAAGCGGCTGATGGCCTATTCCTCGATCGCGCATATGGGATTTGCGCTGATGGGGCTGGCCGCGGGCACCGCCTTCGGCGTGCAGGCGATGCTGATCTACATGGCGATCTATGTCACGATGAGCGTCGGCACCTTCGCCTTCATCCTGTCGATGGAGAAGGACGGCAAGCCCGTCACCGATATCCGGTCGCTCAACATGTTCGCCCGGCGCGAGCCGCTCAAGGCCTTGGCGATGCTGGTTCTTCTGTTCAGCCTTGCGGGCGTGCCGCCGATGGTGGGCTTCTTCGGCAAGTTCTACGTTCTGCGCGCCGCCTATGAGGGCGGGCTTGCCTGGCTGGCGGTTGCGGGGGTGATCGCCTCGGTCATCGGGGCCTTCTATTACCTGCGCATGGTCTATTTCATGTATTTCGGCGAAGATCGCGAGGCGCTTGACGGCTCCATGTCGCCGGTGGCATGGGGGATGCTCATGGCAACGGCGGCGATCATGGTGGTGGGTGTGATCAACCTCTTCGGCATCGAGCCGATGGCCGCAGCAGCGGCAGCAACGCTTGTCAACTGAGGGGCGGGGCCTTCCCGGCCTCTGGCCCGATGGCTATCATCGGGTGATCCTCGACGAGGTGGACAGCACCATGGCCGAGGCTGCGCGCCGCGCGCCCGATCTTGACGGGCCGACCTGGATCCTGGCCCGCCGCCAGACCGAGGCGCGGGGGCGCCGCGGCCGGGTCTGGAAGCAGCCCGCCGGAAACCTGGCCGCGACGCTTGTCTACAAGCCCTGGGCCTCGCCCGCCGAGGCGGCGAAGCGGTCCTTCCTCGCCGGGGTGGCTCTGTTCGAAAGCCTCGCCCTTTACCTGCCCGACCGGGGCAAGCTCGCGCTGAAATGGCCCAATGACGTGCTTCTGAATGGTGGCAAGGTGGCGGGGATCCTGCTGGAAAGCAGCGCCAGCGGCCGCGTGGTCGATTGGCTGGCGGTGGGGATCGGCGTCAACCTTTCGCATGTGCCCGAGGGGATCACCGGCGCGGATTTCCGCCCCGTCAGCCTGGCCGGCGAAGGCGGCGAGGCCGTCCGGCCCGAAGAGTTCCTGACCACCCTCGCCTCGGCCTATGCCACGCAGGAGGCGAAGCTTGAAACCTTCGGCTTTCCCCGGATCCGCGAAGACTGGCTGCGCCATGCCGCGAAGCTGGGCGAGACGATCACCGCCCGCACCGCGCGCGAAGAGGTGACGGGCGTTTTCGACACGGTCGATCAGGATGGCAACCTGATCCTGATCACCGCGCTGGGGCCAAGGACGATCCCGGCAGCGGATGTCTATTTCTGAAAGGGCAGGGCAGTGCTTCTCGCCATCGACTGCGGCAATACCAACACCGTCTTTTCCGTCTGGGACGGGACAGAGTTCCTTGCCACCTGGCGCACCTCGACCGAGTGGCAGAGGACGGCGGATCAGTATTTCGTCTGGCTGTCCTCGCTCATGGCGCATCGCAAGCTCGAGGTGACGATCGACGAGGTGATCATCTCGTCGACCGTGCCGCGCGTGGTGTTCAACCTGCGCGTCCTGGCGGATCGCTATTTCAACTGCCGCCCGCTTGTGGTGGGCAAGCCCGATTGCCTCTTGCCGGTGCCCCCGCGCGTCGACGAGGGCACGCAGGTGGGCCCCGACCGGCTGGTGAACACGGCCGGCGCGCATGACCGGCACGGCGGCGATCTGATCGTGGTGGATTTCGGCACCGCCACCACCTTTGACGTGGTGGAAGAGGACGGCGCCTATGTCGGCGGCATCATCGCGCCGGGCGTCAACACCTCGCTTCAGGCGCTGCACATGTCGGCGGCGGCGCTGCCGCATGTCGATGTCAGCCGGCCGCAGCGGGTGGTGGGCACCAATACGGTGGCCTGCATGCAATCGGGGATCTTCTGGGGCTATGTCGGCCTCGTGCGAGAGATCTGCGACAGGATCAAGGGCGAGCGCGGCCGGGACATGCGCATCATCGGCACGGGGGGCCTTGCGTCGTTGTTCGCGCAAGGTGACGTGCTATTTGACGAAATCGAGGATGATCTGACGATGCACGGCCTGACCGTCATCAACGACTTCAACAAAGGACAGTGAATGCGAAGTGAACGGTTGATCTACCTGCCCCTCGGGGGGGCGGGCGAAATCGGGATGAACGCCTATGTCTATGGCTATGGCAAACCGGGCGAGGAGCGGCTGATCGTCGTCGATCTGGGCGTGAGCTTTCCGGATATGGACACGACGCCGGGGGTGGATCTGATCCTGCCCGACATCACCTGGCTGGAAGAGCGCAAGCACCTGATCGACGCGATCTTCATCACCCATGCGCATGAAGACCATGTCGGCGCCATCGGCCATTTCTGGGACAGGCTTCGCGCGCCGATCTTTGCGCGCAAGTTCACCGGCGCCATCGCGCGGATGAAGCTGGATGAACATGGCGCGCCGCCCTCGGCGCTGAGCATCGTGGGCGCCTGGCCCGAGACGGTGACGGCGGGGCCCTTCGTGGTGGGCTTCCTGCCGGTCAGCCATTCGATCCCGGAAAGCGCGGGCCTTGTCATCGACACGGCCGCCGGGCGGGTGATCCATTCGGGCGATTTCAAGATCGACCTCGATCCGGTGGTGGGCGAGGCCTTCGACCGCGCGCTCTGGGAAGAGGTCGCCCGCCCCGGCGTGAAGGCGCTGGTCTGCGATTCCACGAATGTCTTTTCGCCCCATCCGGGCCGGTCGGAATCGACGCTCGGCCCCGCGATCGAGGCGCTTCTGAAAGAGGCGACGGGGATGGTCGTGGCCACGACATTCGCCTCGAATGTCGCACGGCTCAAGACCATCGCGCTGGCCGCCGAAAAGGCCGGGCGCAGCGTCTGCCTCTTGGGCCGCGCGATGAAGCGGATGGTCGATACCGCGACCGAGACCGGCCTTCTGACCGGCTTTCCCCGCACGATCACGCCCGAGGATGCCGCTCTGCTGCCCCGGCAGAACCTGCTGCTGCTGGTCACCGGCAGCCAGGGCGAACGCCGCGCGGCCAGCGCGCAGCTGGCGCAGGGCTCCTACCTGGGGCTGAAGCTGCAGGAGGGGGATACCTTCCTGTTCTCCTCCAAGACCATCCCCGGGAACGAGCGGGGCGTGATCCGGATCATGAACATGCTCTCGGAACTGGGGGTCGACGTGGTCGAGGATCGGGATGGGTCTTACCACGTCTCGGGCCATGCGAACCGCCCCGACCTTGAACTCATGCACGAGGTGGTGCGGCCGCAGGTCCTGATCCCGATGCATGGCGAACACCGGCACCTGCGCGAACATGTGAAACTGGCCAAGGCCAAGGGCCTGGCCGGGATCGTGGCGACCGACGGGATGATGGTGGACCTTTCGGGCAATGCGCCGAAGGTGGCCGAGTATGTTGACGCCGGCCGGCGCTATCTTGACGGGTCGGTCATCATCGGGGCGATGGACGGGGTGGTGCGCGACCGGATCCGCATGGCGCTGAACGGGCATGTTCTGGTCACGGTGATCATCGACGAGAATGACGATCCCCTGGGCGATCCCTGGTGCGAGACGATGGGCCTGCCCGAGACGGGGCGCTCACGCGCCGCGCTGGTCGAGGTGCTCGAGGCGGATCTGGGCCAGTTCATCGGCCGGGCCGAGCCGAAGACGCTGCGCGACGAGGACCGGCTCGACAAGGAGCTCAAGCGGATCGTGCGGCAGAGCGCGCAGAACGAGATCGGGCGCAAACCCGAGGTCACGGTCGTCGTCTCGCGCCTCGCCTGAGGCCGGGGGGCGCAAGAAATTTGGCCAAATTTCTTGCGCGCGCGAATTTTGCCAAATTCGCGCCGCCCTACCTCAGCGCGCTGGTGCTTGTCGGCTCGGTCACAGGCTCGCCCTTGGGCGCGACCGAGCCATCGGGCGGCGCCTCCCCGGCCCAGACCTGGCCTGTGCCGGTCGCCGGCAGCGTGTATTCCTCGCGGTGGCGGTGCAGATGCGCCTTGGCGATGAAATGGGCCGTGATCGGCGCGGTCAGGAACAGAAACAGCGTGATCAGCAGTTCGTGAAACGACAGCTGCCCCAGCGCGAACAGCGCATAAAGCATCGAGGCGATCAGCACCCCGCCCACCCCCAGCGTCGTGGCCTTGGTCGGGGCATGCAGCCGCATCATCGGTTCGGGCAGTTTGATCAGCCCGAAGGATCCGACAAGGCCGAAGACGCCCGCCACCACCAGAAAGACCGAAATCAGTGCCTCTTGCCAGAGTGCCATCCTCTGCCCTCCTACTC
>JBHYFN010000085.1:0-6308 GCA_051859505.1 Paracoccaceae bacterium | reverse complement strand
CTCTCGAAATCCAGCGCCACCGCCAGCGACAGCGAAGCCAGCGCCGCCCCCCGCACCACCAGCACCCGCCACAGGGCCGCGCGCCCGCCTTCGCTCAGACAGGCATCGGCCAGCATGAAGGGCACCGCGCCTATCGCCATGGCCGCGATGATCAACCCACGCTCCGGCGTGGGCAGGAACGAAGCGACGTAGCGGTCGAGCACGCCGCCGAACAGCACGATCCCGAACCCCGCCACCAGCGCCGCCAGCCAAAGCGAGGTGCCGTCCACCCTGAGCGCCCCCGCCCGGCCGATCAGCACAAGCGCCAGCAGGCCCTGCAAGGCGAAATGGACGGCGAGGTAATCGGCCACCAGCACCGGCAGGAAAGACAGGCCCAGCGGCCAGAGAAGCAGCGGCGTCACCAGCGCCGGCCCCAGCGCCGCCGCGAGGAAGGCCCCGCGCGGCATGCCCACCGGCGGCTCTGCCGCCCGCAGCCCCCGCGCCAGCCCCGCCAGGGGCCAGCCCAGCGCCACGACCGACACCAGAAGAAGCGCGATCCAGCCGCCCCGCGCGACCTCGGCCCCCGGCCTGCCCTCGCGCCCGAAGGCGGCGTCGAACCAGGCCAGCATCTCGCGCATCGTGGTGGCGGAATAAAGCACCGCCACATGCTCGACCCGGGGCGCCAGAACCGCGCGCCGCCCGGTGCCCTCGGCCGGGTCGCCCACCGTCTGGGCAAAGCCCGCCTCGGGATCGGCCAGTTGCAGCGCCTTCAGCGCCTCTTCGGCCAGCATCGCCTCCCATTCACCCGCCACGATCAGCAGGTTGCGCGGGTTGGTGCCGTCCACGGCGAGCGAGAACATCGAGACAGCCGTCAGCGCCTCGACCCGGTCGTCGCGGATCGCCTGCCGCACCACGATGTCCGAGGCCATGGAATGCCCGACCAGCGCCAGCCGCCCGTCCGCCCCGGGCAAGGCAAGGGCCGCGTCGCTGACCCGGGCCAGCTCGTCCATCAGGACGGTTGTGGTGCCCTCGATCACGTTCACATCGCCCGACATCGGCAGCGGGTTGCGCCCGTGGCCCTGAAAATCGAAGCTGACCGCGATATAGCCCGCGCGGGCCAGCGACAGGGCGAAGCTCTCCATCAACTGCCGCGATCCGGCGAAACCATGGGCGATGACCACGACCGGGGCATCGCCGCCACCGGAGGGGCGAAAGACGGTGGCGGGCGTGGTTCCCACGGCCAGCGCCTCGACCGTCACCCCGCGCCGGTCCGCCTCGAGCTGCCAGATCGACAGGGCCGACAGGGCAAGCGCCAGCGCAAGGACGATCCAGCGCGCGGCCGTCACGGCCTAGCCCCAGGTCGGGTGGAACTTGCCCGCGGGCGACAGGGTAAAGATCTCGGCCCCTTTGGCGGTGATGCCCACCGAATGCTCGAACTGCGCCGAAAGCGATTTGTCGCGGGTCACGGCGGTCCAGTCGTCGCCCAGGATCTTGGTTTCGGGGCGGCCAAGGTTCACCATCGGCTCGATGGTGAAGAACATGCCTTCTTCCAGCACCGGCCCGGTGCCGGGGCGGCCGTAATGCAGCACATTGGGCGGCGCGTGGAACACCCGGCCAAGGCCGTGGCCGCAGAAATCCCGCACGACCGACATCCGCTCGGCCTCGACATGGGTCTGGATGGCGGCACCGATATCGCCGAAGGTATTGCCGGGCCGCGCGGCCTCGATCCCCTTCATCAGCGCGTCATGCGTCACCTGGATCAGACGCTCGGCCTTGCGACCGACGGTTCCGGCGACATACATCCGGCTGGTGTCGCCATACCAGCCATCAACGATCACGGTCACGTCGATGTTGAGGATATCGCCGTCCTTGAGCTTCTTGTCGCCGGGAATGCCGTGGCAGACCACATGATTGACGCTGATGCAGGAGGCGTGGCGATAGCCCTTGTAGCCGATGGTGGCGGAAACCGCGCCGGCATCCTTGACCATCTGGGTGATGATCCGGTCGATCTCTCCGGTGGTCTGGCCAACGGTGACATGGGCGGCGATCTCGTCCAGAATCGTTGCGGCCAGCGCGCCCGCGCGGCGCATGCCTTCGAAATCCCCCGCCTCGTAAATGCGGATGCCGTCGCGCGTCAGCCTGCCCCTGCGTTCGTCCAAAATCCCGTTCCCGACTGCCTGATCCTTGTCACTGCCCTGCGAAATAGGCCAAGACGGGGCGGGAATCCAGTGGCCCGCGCCGGTGCCGGTGGTGCCGGGGCTGCAGGCAGGACGACACAGGAAGGGAAACCGCGCCGATGAGCAATCCGACCGCTGCCATGATCGTGATCGGGGACGAGATCCTTTCGGGCCGAACCCGCGACAGCAACATGCATTTCCTTGCCGGCGAACTGACCCGCCTCGGGATCGACCTGTGCGAGGTTCGCGTCGTCTCGGACCGGCGCGAGGCGATCGTGGCCGCGGTCAATGCGCTGCGCCATGCCTATGCCCATGTCTTCACCAGCGGCGGGATCGGTCCCACCCATGACGACATCACCGCCGATTGCATCGCCGAGGCCTTTGGCGCCGCAATCGGCGTGCGCGACGATGCCCGCGCGATCCTGCAGGCGCATTACGACCGTTCCGGGCTCGAGATGAACGAGGCCCGCCTGCGCATGGCCCGCATTCCCGAAGGTGCGGTGCTGATCGAGAACCCGGTCAGCGCGGCGCCGGGGTTTTCGCTGGGCAATGTCCATGTGATGGCCGGCGTTCCGTCGGTCTTTCAGGCGATGGTCGCGGGGCTTCTTCCGACGCTGACCGGGGGCGCGCCGCTTCTGTCGCAGAGCTACCGGATCGACCGCGGCGAGGGCGAGATCGCGGGGCCTCTGGGCCTGCTCGCGGCGGATTTCCCGAACCTGTCGATCGGCTCCTATCCGTTCCAGCGCGACGGAGTTTACGGCGCGAATATCGTCATTCGCGGTCAGAACGGCGCCGAGGTGGATGCCGCGATGACCCGTCTGGCCGCCCTGTTCCCGAGGTAGCGCCAGAGTGAACGACCAGCCCGGCATAGCAGAGGTTCTGGCCGCCCTTGCCACGACCTGGCCCAGCGCCTCGCAGCACCGCCTTGGCCCTGTCACCTTGCGCGACGGGGCGGGCGGCGGGCAAAGGGTCAGTGCCGCGACCGTCGATCCCGATTTCACCGAGGCCGACCTTGACCGCGCCGAGGCGGCGATGCGCGAAGCGGGTCAGCCGCCCCTGTTCATGATCCGCCCCGGCGAAGACCGTCTGGACGCCCGGCTTGCCGCGCGGGGCCTTGCGATCCGCGATCCGGTCACCGTCCATGCCGCCCCGGTTGCCACCCTTGCCCGCCGCCGCCCGCCGCCCGTGACCACCTTCGAGGTCTGGCCGCCGCTTGCGGTTCAGGCCGAGATCTGGGCCGAAGGCGGAACCGGCCCCGCGCGGCTGGCGATCATGGAGCGGGTGACGGGCCCCCGCACCACGCTTCTGGGCCGGCTCGGCGACCGGCCGGCGGGAACCGCCTTCGCGGCGCTCAGCGGGCGGATCGCGATGCTGCATGCGCTGGAAGTGCGGCCCGACCGGCGGCGGCAGGGGCTTGGCGGCCATCTCCTCACGGCGGCCGCCTTCTGGGCGCAGGATCAGGGGGCGATGGTGCTTGCGCTGATGGGCCTTGATGCCAATACCGCAGCGGCGGGGCTTTACGCCCGGGCCGGGATGGAGCCGCTGTTTTCCTATCACTACCGCGTGGCGCCGGGATGATCCGCCGCACTGTGACAGCCCTCGCCCTGATCCTGTCCGCCGCGACGCCCCTCGCGGCGTTGGTCCTTGACCTGCCGGCCGAGGCGACCCTCACCCGCGAGGTTGCGCGCCCCGCGACGACCCACGCCCTGCCCACCGGCCCGGCGGCCGAGGGCTGGCTGCCGCATGACCCGGTCGAGGGCGATCTTGTCCTGCAGGCCTGGCTGATCGCCGCGCCCGGGGCCACGACCCGGCAGGTCTTTGGCCCGCTTGCCGCCCAGGTCGAGGCCGCCGGCTGGGACATCCTGCTGACTTGCGAAACCGAAAGCTGCGGCGGGTTCGATTTCCGCAGGCTTGCCACCGTGCTGCCGCCGCCCGAAATGCATGTGGACCTTGGCGATTTCCGCTATCTCTCGGCCCGCCTGGGGGACGAGGCGGTCGAGATACTGGTCAGCCGATCCTCGCAGGGTGCGACGGTTCAGATCACCCGGATCGGCGGCGGTGCCGCCCCGGCGGCGGTCGATCCCGCAACCCCCACCCGCCCCGCCGAACAGTCCGCCACCCCGACCGCCCCGCCGCCGCCGCCGCCCTCGGACTTCGCCGCGATGCTGGAGGGGCAGGGCCGCGTCATCCTGTCGGACCTGGCATTCACCACCGGCTCGGCCCAGCTTGCACCGGGGGAAAACGCCTCGCTTATGGCGCTGGCCGCCTATCTGGCCGCCCATCCGGGCCGGCAGGTGACATTGGTCGGACATACGGATGCGAGCGGATCGCTCGACCTCAACATCGCGCTGTCACGGCAACGGGCGAGCGCTGTTCTGGAACGGCTCGTCTCGGATCACGGCACGAACCGCGCCCAGCTTTCTGCCGAGGGCATGGGATACCTTGCCCCGATCGCCAGCAACCTTACCGATGAGGGGCGCGAGGCCAACCGCCGGGTCGAGGCGATCCTGACCTCGACGGACTAGCGCCTTACCACCTGTCGGGGCCCTTTTCGGCAAAGGCATTCACCAGAAAATCAATGAAGGCCCGCACCTTGGGCTGGGTGAAGCGGCCCGGCGGATAGACGGCATAGATCCCCTGCATCTCGATCGGCAGGCCGGGGATCGCTTCCTCGACCAGCCCTTTTTCAAGCGCATCCGCATAAAGGAACGACGGAAGGTAAGCGATGCCAAGGCCCGAGATACAGGCATTCAGAAGCGATTGCCCGTCATTCACCGTCAGCCATCCGGCCGTGCGCACCTGCCGCTTTTCGCCCGAGGGGGCGGTCAGCTTCCAGACCGCGCCATTGGCCTGGTTGGAATAATGCAGAAGCTTGTGTTCGTTCAGATCGTCGATCTTTTCCGGCCGCCCGTGCTGCGCGAAATAGGCGGGCGAGGCGATCATCCGCTTGGTCGTCTCGGTCAGCTTGCGGGCGCGCAGGGTGCTGTCTTCCAGCTCGCCGATCCGCACGGCCATGTCGAACCCTTCCGAGATCAGTTCGACATAGCGGTTGTTCAGCACCATGTTCACGGTGATGTCGGGAAATTCCTGCAGGAAATCGCCCAGCACCGGCGACAGGTGATTGACCCCGAAATCCGTCGCCACGCTGATCCGCAACAGCCCCGAGGGCGCGGATTGCATCGAGGTGACAAGCGCATCCGCCTCGCCCGCATCGTTCAGGACGCGCCGGGCGCGGTCGTAATAGGCAAGGCCGATCTCGGTCGGGCTGACGCGCCGGGTGGTGCGGTTGAGAAGCCGGGCGCCCAACCGCGCCTCGAGCGAAGAGACATGCTTGGAAACGGCAGATTTCGAGATGCCCATCTTGCGCGCGGCATCCGTGAAGCCTCCCTGGTCCACGACCGTGGCAAAGGCCTCCATTTCGGTCAACCGATCCATCATCATCCCCTTGGTGCAGCAGTTCTTGGGATCGGTATCGCCGCCGATATGGGCAGGATTGGGACGCGGGGCTGACAATATCGAGATAATGACCGGCACAATTTCGCCATCGGAAACAGCGAGGCGGCAAGATCAAAGCCGCAGGGACAGCCGCGTTCCCTGGTCGATGGCGCGTTTGGCGTCAAGTTCGGCCGCCAGATCGGCCCCGCCGATCACATGCACCTCTTGCCCGGCGGCACGCAGCGCGGTGGCCAGCTCGCGCTCGGGCTCCTGCCCGGCGCAGATCACCACCGTATCGGCGGGGATCAGCTCGGATCGCCCCTCGGCATCCCGCAGCCAGAGGCCCTCGGCGGTGATCCGGTCATATCCGACACCGCCCCGCATCGTCACGCCCTTCATCCCCAGCCGGGCGCGGTGGATCCATCCGGTCGTCTTGCCCAGCCCGCGCCCCGGCCTTTCGGCCCGGCGCTGCAACAGCGTGACCGCCCTCAGCGGCCCCGCCGGCCGGGGGCCATCGGGGGCAAGCCCCCCCGGGGCCGCCTCCGGATCGGCCACACCCCATTCGGCAAGCCAGGCCTGCAGGTCTTCGGTCGGGCTCGGGTCGGTCACAAGGTATTCGGCCAGATCGAACCCGATCCCGCCCGCCCCCACGATCACCACCCGCGGCCCGACCTCGGCCCCGCGCAGAACCTCTGCATAGGTCAGGACATGGGGCAG
>JBHYFN010000084.1:0-6945 GCA_051859505.1 Paracoccaceae bacterium | reverse complement strand
GGTCGCGCCGGAGGACGCGGCCGCGCGACTGCACCCAGATCCAGCTGCCATCGGCATGACGCATCCGGAATTCGGTGTCATGGCGGTCGGTCTCGCCCGAGCGGGTGCGTGCGAACTCGGCGTCGATATGGGGCAGGTCGTCGGGATGGACGAGCGCGCGGAATGTCTCGATTGTGACCGGCACCAGATCTGCAAGATCGCGGCCCAGCATGGTTGCCCAGCGGTCATTGACGACATTGCTGCCGGTGGACAGATTCCATTCCCAGGTGCCGACCTGCGCCCCTTCGACCACGTTCCACAACCGCCATTCCGCGCGCCGCGTCGCGGTCACATCGGTGCGCACGCCGACCCGGCCGCCGTCCGGTGTGACCATGTCCTTGACGCGGATGATGCGGCCATCGGATAGTTCGGCCTCACGCTCGAACGGAGGCATGGCGCGCTGCATGGTGAACTCTTCGAAGCTCTTGATTTCCTGCCCGTTCAGCCGGACATAGAGCCCGCGCTCATAGCCGGCCCGCAGGATATCCTGCTGCAGTGCACCGGGCTTGATCTTGTCCTCGATGCCGGGATGGATATCAAGATACTGCTTGTTGAACAGCGCCAGCCGGCCTTCGGCATCGAAGACGACAAATCCGTCGGGAAAGGCCTCGACCGCGGTTTCGAACCTTTCGCGCATCTCCTGCGCCTCGCGCGAGCGGGCGCGGATCGTGGCCTCCTGCATCCGCCGTTCGGACAGATCCTCGACGAAGGTCCAGATCATCTGACGGCCATCGGCGGTCTGGTGGCGCACGGCGCGCACCGTCGCCGGAAAATAGCCGCCTTCGCCATGGCGGAAGGACAGCTCGTAAGGGCCGCACTGGCCGCTGTCCTCAAGCTGTTGCCGCCCCTCGGTCACGAGGCCGTGGTTGCGGGCGGGAACAAGCTCGGCAAGGCTCTTGCCGACGATCGAATCGCGCGCGAGGCCGCTTGCCGCGACGAAGGCGGGGTTGACGTTGATGACGGTGCCCCGGTCCTTTTCCTGCAACAGGATGCCGAAGGGCGCCTGATCGAAAAGCCGCTGCAGCAGCGCCTGGCGATCCAGGCTCTCGGCCTCGGCACGGCGGGCGCGGCTGACTTCGCGCAGCACGACGAGGAAACCCGTGGCCTTGCCCGCCTCATCCTCGCCCAGCCGGGTTGCCCGCACCTCGACCGCGCGGGGGCCGTCGAGCGTGGCCAGGGCGACATCTTCGGTCGCCGGATAGCCGACCGCCGTCGCCGCGGCCAGCACCCGGGCCGTGGCGGCGGCGAAGTCCGACGGAAACAGGCTGTCGAAGGACTGGCCGACAAGTGCGCCGCGGGACGGGTCAAGCAGGCGGCGGCCGTCGGTATGGACGACAAGGATCCGCCCCGCGCCGTCGCATTCGACAACCGTATCGGGCATCGCGGCAAGGGTCGCGGCAAGCCGGCTCCGGTCCTTTTCCGAATCGGTCTGGCTGCGCAGCCGCGACAGCAGCGCGCCGATCCCGCTTGCCAGCGACCGCAGCAGCAGCATGTCAAGCCGGCGCGGGCGCATCTTGCGGCGGGTCCAGTCCACCCCCAGAAAGCCGGTGCAGACAGCCTCTTCCATGATCGGCACCAGCATGAGGGACCGGATGTTCTGTTCCTGAAGCAGGCTGCGCAGGTCCGGATGATCGTCCAGATCCGCGACACTGGGAACGATCACCGCCTCGCCCCGTTCCAGATTGGTGAACCAGGGGGGGACAAGCGCGATCGGGATGTTCTGCAGCATGTCGATCGAGGGCGCGATGCCCGGGGCCACCCATTCGTGGGTATTGTCGATGAAGCCTTCGGGATGCTTGACGAAGACATAGCTCCGGCAGGCGCGCGCCAGGTGGCCCAGCTCGCCAAGCACGCCCTGGATCGTTTCATCGGTCGCCTCGAGCGGGCAGGACGACAGCCGGTCGAGAAGCGGCACGATCTGAAGATCGAGCGCACTGCGCCGCCGCGGTAGGGCATCCCTGCCCGGAGTGTGTCTGTCGTCGGCCAATTTCCCAGCCTTGCCCCACGGAAAAGCCTCTGCGCTTCAATTGCACAGTTCAACCCTAAGGTGAAATGCGCGCGGACGACTTTGTGATGAAGTGCCCGCCCGGCAACATCGCGCGACTGCGTGAAGTTGACGTTAACGCCGCAACGGTTCCGGTTCGGCCGGTCTGCTGGTCTGCTGGTCTCTGGGGGTCAGGCCCTTGCCCGGCGCCCGCCTTGCCGCGGGGCGCGCCAGGGCGCCGCGATCAGCCGTTGCGCCCCGACCGGAACATCGCGGCATCCTCGGCCGCGCGGCGGATGGCGCGGCTTTTATGCACGGTTTCCTGGTATTCGGCCTCGGGATCGCTGTCGAAAACCACGCCGCCGCCGGCCTGGATATAAAGCTTTTCGCCCTTCAGCACGGCGGTGCGCAGCGCGATGCACATGTCCATGTCGCCATTGGCGCTGAAATAGCCCACGCCGCCGCCATAGATGCCGCGCTTTTCGGGTTCGAGCTCGTCGATGATCTCCATCGCCCGCACCTTGGGCGCGCCCGAGACGGTGCCCGCGGGCATGCCTGCGAAAAAGGCGGACAGCGCGTCCTGATCCTCGGCCAGCTCGCCCACCACGTTCGAGACGATATGCATGACGTGGCTGTAGCGTTCGACGATGAATTGCTCGGTCGGGCGGACGGTGCCGATCCTGGCCACCCGCCCCACATCGTTGCGCCCCAGATCAAGCAGCATCAGATGTTCGGCCAGTTCCTTGGCATCGGCCATCAGATCGGCCTCGTTGGCGCGATCCTCTTCGGGCGTGGCGCCGCGGGGGCGGGTGCCGGCGATGGGGCGGATCGTCACCTCGCGGCCAAAAACGCGGACAAGGATCTCGGGGCTGGCGCCGATCACCTGATAGCCGCCGAAGTTGAAGAAGAACATGAAGGGCGAAGGGTTGGTGCGGCGCAGCGAGCGGTAGAGCGCGAAGGGCGGTTCGTGGAAATCCTGCTCCCAGCGCTGCGCGGGCACGACCTGGAAGATATCGCCGGCGCGGATGTATTCCTTGGCCTTCTCGACCGCCGCAAGATAGCCCTCATGGCTGAAGTTCGACACCGGCGGGCCGGGTTCGCGCGCCTCGCCCAGGCTGCGGCCGGCCTGCGGCACGCCGCGTTCCAGCGCGCGTTCGGCGTCCATCACCCGCTCGGCCGCCTGGGCATAGGCGGCCCGCGCCGAGAGGCCCGACCCGGTCCAGGCGGGGGCGACCAGGATCACCTCGCCCTTGACCCCGTCCAGCACCACCATGACCGAAGGGCGCAGAAGCACCGCATCGGGCAGGTCCAGCGGATCGGGATTGGTCAGCGGCAGATCCTCGACCAGCCGGATCATGTCATAGCCCAGATAGCCGAACAGCCCGGCCGAGGCCGCCGGCAGCCCCTCGGGCAGGTCGATCCGGCTTTCCGCCAGAAGCGCGCGCAGGCTGTCGAGCGGGCTGCCGTCGAGCACCTCGAAAGCATCGTCGTCATAGCGGGCGGCGCGGTTGATCCGGCTGACCGTGCCGCGACAATCCCAGATCAGATCGGGGTTCATCCCGATCATCGAATAGCGCCCCCGCACCTCGCCCCCGGTGACGCTTTCCAGCATGAAGGAATGCCGCCCCGCATCCGCGAGCTTGAGCATCAGCGAAACCGGCGTATCCAGATCGGCGGCCAGCCGCGACCAGACAACCTGATTGCGCCCTGCCTCATAGCCCTGGCGAAAGGTTTCGAAATCGGGAAGGAGGGGCATCCGGGCCTCAGCGGAAATTCGCGTGGACCGCCTGAATGGCGGCATCGCTGAGCGACAGGGGCGTGCTCTCGATGATCTGGCGCGAGAACATCTCGTAAAGATCCTGCGCCACACCTGCACCGGCACGTTCGAGGATCGACTCCGCCTCGGCCTGCATCGCGGGGTCGTCACGCTCGACCGGGGCGATGGCGTCGAGGCGCAGGAGGATCGCATCCGCCCCGTCGTCCAGCACCCGGACCTCGCCCGCCTCCATCTCGAACACCGCGGCGAGAAAGCCCGGAGGCGTGCCGGGCACGAAATTGCGGCGCAACAGGCCCTCTTCGACCGTCACCACGAGGCGCGGATCGGCGAAACCGATGTCGGGACCAGCCTCGCCCGCGCCGATGTCGGCGGCAATCGCCTCGGCCTCGGCGCGCAGGGCGCGCTGCAGCGCCCCGACCTGCCAGTCGGCGCGGACCTGATCCGCAACCTCGTCGAAGGGCAAAAGCGCGGGCGGGATCACCTCGTCAAGGCGCAGCACCACGATGCCGCCATCCTCAAGCTCGGTCAGCCGGGGCAGGGCGCCGACCTGGGCTTCGGCTGCGGCGGCGCGGAACACCTCATAGGCGGCGATGCCGTCGGTCTGGCCAAGGCTCCAGTCGATCGCGCCCTGTTCCATCGCGGTGCGGTCGACCAGATCCTCGATGCTCGCCCCGCCGGCGACCAGATCGGTGATCCCCTCGGCCTGATCGGCGATGACGCGCCGCGCGCGCTGCACCGAAAGCTCGGCGCGCAGCATCTCTTCGGCCTCTTCAAAGGGCACTTCCTGCGCCGCGAGGATCGCGTTGACCCGGAAAAGCGCCGGGCCCAGCGTCGAGGGGAGCGGGCCCAGCACCTCGCCCGAAGCGGCGGCAAAGACCGCGGCGCCGCTTTCGCCCAACTGCCCCTCGGCCACATCGCCAAGGTCGATATCGGCCAGATCGAGGCCCCGTTCGGCGACCAGATCGTCGAAATCGACCTCGCCCGCCTCGATCCGGGCCAGGGCGGCGGCGGCCTCTTCCTCGGTGCCGAAGACCAGCCGTTCCAGCAGGCGGCGCTCCTCCTGCACGAATTCGAAGATCCGGTCCTCATACAGCTGGCGCACGGCCTCTTCATCCACCACCAGATCATCCATGATCATCGACGGCGCAAGCCAGGCATAGCTGATCAACCGCCGCTCGGGCGTGGTATAGGCGTCGGGATTGGCCTCGTAGAAGGCCTGCAGATCGCCCTCCTGCGGCTCGGGCGGCGCAAGGTCGGCGGCCCCGGCGGAGAGCCGCGCCCAGGTCACGCTGCGGCGCTCGCCGATATGGGCGACCATGGCCTCGGCATAGGTCTCGGACCCGGGCAGCCCGCCCAGAACCCCCTGCTGCAGCATGTTGCGCGCCAGATCCTCGCGCAGGGCCGTCTCGAACTCGGTTTCGGTCTGGCCGACCTGCTGCAGGCGGATGCGATAGGTCTCGCGGCTGAAGCTGCCGTCGAGGCCCTGGAACTCGGGCGCGCGCAGGATCTGTTCGCTGATCGCGTCATCGCCGATCGACAGGCCCAGCCGGGCCACTTCATTGTCAAGCGCGCGGGTGCCGATCAGCCGGCCCAGCACGACCTGATCCAGCCCCATCGCCTCGGCCTGCGGGAAACTCAGCGGCATGCCGATCTGCGCCCCGAAGGCGCGGATCTGGTCGTTGAGCGCATTGGCATAGCGCTGGGTCGTGATCTCCTTGTCGCCGACCGTGCCGATGGTGCGCACCGATCCCGTCAGCCCGCCCGAGCCGAAACCGACCAGCCCGACCGCCAGAAGGACGATCACGATCCAGACGAAAATCCTGTTGCCCTTGCTGGCCGCCATCCGATCCGCCCAATCCCTGTTTCGTGCAGTTTGCCCGGCCCCTCCCGGTCGGTCGCAACTGAATAGGCGGTGCCACAGGTGCGCGCAAGGCCGGTCGGGCAGGGGAGTGTTCCGGGCGGGAGGCGCTACTCAGAGAGCCACAGTCTCCAGCCGGTCGAAGAGCTGGCCCACGCCGGCACGGTCGATATTGGCGAAGGCGATGCGCAACTGCCGCTGCCCCTCGGTCAGGTCGGGCGGCATGAACATGGTGCCGGGCAGAAGCAGCACACCGGCGGCCGCCACAAGCCGCTGCGCGACCTGATCCGACGGCAGATCAAAGGGATGGCGGACATAGGCGAAATAGGCGCCGCAGCCCAGCAGCGCCCAGCCCCGGGCCGCCAGACGGGGAAAGCCCTCGTCGATGGCCGCGCGCCGGTCGAGGATCTCGGCCCGCTCACCCGCCAGCCATTGCGACAGGTTGCGCATCCCCCAAAGGGCGGCATGCTGGCCGATCTGGTTGGGGCAGATCGCGACGGTATCAAGGAATTTCTCGGCCTCGGCCAGCCGGGCGCGGCTGGCGGTCATCGCGCCCACCCGATGCCCGGTCAGGCGATAGGCCTTGGAGAAGGAATAAAGCTGGATCAGCGTGTCGTCCCAGTCGGGATCGGCAAAGAGGTCATGCACCGGGCCGGGGCGGGCGTCGAAATCGCGGTAGGTCTCGTCCAGCACCAGAGCAAGGCCGCGGCTCTGGGCCAGATCGAAGAAGGCGCGCAGCGTCTCGGCCGGGTATTCCACGCCGCCGGGATTGTTGGGCGAGACCAGAACGATGGCGCGGGTCCGGGGCGTGATCAGGCTGGCGGCACGGTCGGCCTCGGGGATCAGGCCGGGGCCGGTGGGCAGGGGCACGGTCACGATGCCCGTCATGTCGTGCCACATCCGGTGGTTGAAGTAATAGGGGACCGGCAGGATCACCTCGTCCCCCTCGCCACAGAGGGTCGAGAGGGCGGCGGTATAGGCCTGGTTGCAGCCCGAGGTGATCGCCACCTGATCGGGCGCGATGGTGCCGCCATAATCCACGCTCCAGCGTCCGGCCACCTCGGCGCGCAGATCGGGCAGGCCAAGGACGGGGCCGTAAAGATGCGCCTCGGTGTTGGTCATGACCGTCTCGGCGATGGCCTGGCGCAGCGCCTCGGGCGGCGGGTCGAGGGGGGCGGCCTGGCTCACGTTCAGAAGCGGGCGGTCGGGGGCAAAGCGCACCCCTTCAAGCCAGCGCCGCGCCTCCATCACCGGGGGGGCAAAGGTGGTGGCGGTCCGGGGCAGGGG
>JBHYFN010000083.1:0-7435 GCA_051859505.1 Paracoccaceae bacterium | reverse complement strand
CCCAAGAACCGCCCCAACCGGATAACCCCGCCATGCCCATCCCCAAAGACGACCGCCTCCTGCGCATCGGTGTCCTCGGCTGCGGCCCCATCGCCCAGGCCGCCCATTTCGAAAGCTGCACCAAGGCGCGCAACGCCACGCTCCACGCCATCTGCGACGTGGCCGACGACCTGCGCGCGCGTATGGCCGCCACCCACGCCCCCGCCCGCGCCTATGCCGATTACGACGCCATGCTCGCCGATCCCGATCTCGAGGCCGTCATCATCGCCACCTCGGACGCCTTCCACATCCCCGCCGCCGCCCGGGCCCTCGCCGCAGGCAAGCATGTGCTCTGCGAAAAACCCCTCGCCACCAGCGTGGAAGAGGCCGAATCCCTCCGCGGCCACGACCCCGGCCTCACCCTCCAGGTCGGCCACATGAAGCGCTACGACCCGGGCCTGCAGGCCGCCAAGGCCTTCATCGACGGCCCCATGGGCCAGATGGTCGCGCTCAAGGCCTGGTATTGCGACTCGACCCACCGCTACCCGATGACCGACGCGGTCCAGCCCCTGATCGTCACCTCGGCCCAGGCCCGCAAACCGGCCGAAAACCCCAAGGCCGATCTCGACCGCTACTACATGCTCGCCCATGGCAGCCATCTCGTCGACACCGCCCGCCATTTCGCAGGCCCCCTCACGCAGGTCTCTGCCCGCCTCCTGAACCGCGCGGGGCTGCGCACTTGGTTCGTCGATGTCGAATTCGAAAACGGCACGCTGGGGCATCTCGACCTGACCGTCGCGGTGCGGATGGACTGGCACGAGGGCTTCCAGATCTATGGCGAAAACGGCTCGATCCTGGGCAAGACCTACAACCCCTGGTATTACAAAAGCTCCGAGGTCGATATCTTCCACGAAGAGGACGGCACCACCCGCCGCGTGCTGGGGGCCGACGGGCATTTCTACCGCCGCCAGGTCGAAGGCTTTGCCGAGGCCTGCCTCACCGGCCGCCCGACCGGCGGGGCCACGCTCGAAGACGGCATCGCCTCGGTCCGCGCCATGGCCGCCATCGCCCAGTCGGCGCGCGAAGGCCGCCCCGTCCGCCTTGATCAAGCCGAGGGGCCGATCTGATGCGCCCCATCCGCACCCCCATCCGGACCGGCATCTTCGCCAAGACCTTTGCGGGCAGCGATCCCCTGACCGTCCTGCAGGCCGCCCGCGCCGCCGGCTATGACAGCGTGCAATATAACATGGCCTGTTCCGGCCTGCCCCCCATGCCCGATGCCATCGCGCCGGAGATGGCCCGCGCCGTGGCAGAGGCCGCGCGCGAAACCGGCCTGACCATCGCCGCCCTCTCGGGTACCTGGAACATGATCCACCCCGACCCGGCGATCCGCGCCGAAGGCCAGCGCCGCCTTGCCGTTCTGGCCGAGGCCGCGCCCCTGATCGGGACCACGCTCATCACCCTCTGCACCGGCACCCGCGACGCCGATGACCAATGGCGCGCCCATCCCGACAATGCCGGCGCAGAGGCCTGGGCCGACCTCCTGTCCGAGATGGAACAGGCCGTGACGCTGGCCGAAGCCCACGGCCTCCGCCTTGGCATCGAGCCCGAGCTGGCCAATGTCGTCAGCAGCGCCGAAAAGGCCCGCGCGCTGCTCGACACGTTGCAATCCGACGCGCTCTGCATCGTCCTCGACCCCGCCAACCTGTTCGAGACCGAACCCGACCATTCCCGGATCATCGCCGAGGCCATCGACCTGCTGGCCGGCCGCATCGTCCTGGCCCATGCCAAGGACCGCGCCCCCGACGGCAGCTTCACCGCCGCAGGCACCGGCGTGGTCGATTTCCCCGCCTTCCTGGCCCGCCTCCGGGATACAGGCTTCACCGGCGACCTGATCACCCACGGGCTGAGCGCAGAGGCGGCGCCGGATGTCGCCCGGTTCCTCAAGACCCTCACCGCATGACCCAAAGGTGGTTTCATACCAAGGGCTTGCGCCTCTCGCTGCAGGACGACGGCGGCCCCGGCGCGCCCTTTGTCTTTCAGCACGGGCTTTGCGGCGACGCGCGCCAGACGGCCGAGGCCTTCCCCCCCGACCCGGCCTTCCGCCGCCTCACCCTCGAATGCCCCGGCCACGGCGCCTCGCCCCTGCAGGGCGACATCTCCATCGCCGCCTTTGCCGATCACGTCGCGGCGCTGATCGAAACGCTGCCCCACCCCGTCATCCTCGGCGGCATCTCGATGGGCGCGGCCATTGCGCTGCGCCTCGCCGCGCTGCGCCCCGAGCTTGTCCGCGCCCTCATCCTGATCCGCCCCGCCTGGGTCACCGAGGCCGCCCCGCCCAACATGGCCCCTAATGCCGAAGCCGGACGCCTCCTCGCGACCCTTCCCCGCGACGAGGCCCGCGCCGTCTTTGCCGAAGGCCCCATCGCGCGGCAACTGGCCCGGCTGGCGCCCGACAACCTCGCCTCTCTGCTGGGCTTTTTCGACCGCGCGCCGCTGGCCGAGACCGCCACCCTTCTGCAGACCATCTCTGCCGATGGCCCCGGCCTGACCCCGGCCCAGGTCGCCCGGATCACCGCCCCGACGCTGATCTGCGCCACCTCGCGCGACCTGATCCACCCGCTCGGTCACGCCGGCCGCCTTGCGGCGCTGATCCCCTCCCGCCTTGTCGAACTGCCGCCCAAGGCCAGCGACAAACCCCGCCACCTCGCGGCCCTCCACGCCGCGCTGACCGCCTTCCTCAAGGAGCTCTGACATGCCTCATCCCGCCCCCGGCTGGCTCGACCGCCTGCCCCAGGACCGCCTGATCGCCGAGTTCTCCATGTGGTCGGCGGATCTCCTGAACCTCGAAAGGGATCTGGAGCGGATCGAGCCTTTTGCAGATATGCTGCATATCGACGTCGCAGACGGGCATTTCGCCCCGGCTCTCTTGTACTTTCCCGATCTTGTCGCGGGCCTGCGGGCGCGGACAGCGCTGCCGATCCATATCCATCTCATGGTAAAGGATGCGATCCTGCCAGAGCAGATCGACCAGTTCGCAGAGGCCGGCGCCGATCTGATCAGCCTGCATGTCGAGAATGCCGAAGGGGCCGAGGCCGCCATCGACCGGATCAAGGGCCTTGGCCTGCATGCCGGGATGGTCCTGCGGCTCGAAACCGAGGTGGCCCGCGTGCAGCCCTTCCTGCAGCGGCTCGACATGCTGACGCTTCTGGGCACGGCGATCGGGGTGAAAGGGCAGGGGCTCAGCCCGCTGGCCCCGGAGCGGCTGGGTCAGGCGGCCGGAATGATCGCGGCAACGGGGCGGCGCATCGTCCTGGCGGCCGATGGCGGGATCCGGGAAACCACCGTGCCACAGTTGCGCGCGGCAGGTGCCGAAACGGTGGTGCTGGGCTCGCTGGCCTTTGGCGCACCGGATCTTGCGGCGCGGATGGCCTGGCTGCAGTCGCTCTGACCGCAGGGCAAGGGCGCGCGGAAATTTGCAAAAATTCCCGCCCCCCCGGAGGCAGGCGCCGCGCCCTCAGGCCCATTCGCCGGCGCGCATCACGGGCAGACGCGCGCCCGTGGCCGACAGCCCGTCCACGTCGATCCGGTCGGATCCGATCATCCAGTCGACGTGGATGACGCTCTGGTTGCCGCCCCGGGCCACGATCTCGTCCTTCGACAGGCCCTCGCTTCCGGCAAAGCATTTGGCGTAGCACTGGCCAAGGGCGATGTGGCTCGCGGCATTCTCGTCGAACAGCGTGTTGTAGAACAGCAGCCCGCTTTGCGAGATCGGCGAGCCATGCGGCACCAGCGCCACCTCGCCCAGCCGGCTGGCGCCATCGTCCGAGGCAAGCAGCTTGCGCAGCACATCCTCGCCCCGGCTTGCGCGGGCCTCGACGATGCGGCCGGCCTCGAACCGGACGGCGATCTTCTCGATCAGGTTGCCCTGATGCGACAGGGGCTTGGTCGCGGCCACCACCCCTTCGACGCGCAGCGCATGCGGCGTCGTGAAGACCTCTTCGGTGGGGATGTTGGCATTGCAGGTCACGCCGTTCCGCGCGGTCGAGGCGCCGCCCATCCAGGCATGGCCCTCGGCCAGACCCACCGTCAGATCCGTCCCCGGCCCCTTGAAATGCAGCGCGTCGAAGCGCTGCGCATTGAGCCAGGCCGACCGCTCGGCCAGGCGCTTGTTATGCGCCGCCCATTCGGCCACGGGATCCGTCGCCTCGAGCCGCGAGGCGGAGAAGATCGCCCGGGCGAGGGCGGCCATCGCCTCGGGCTCGGGCAGGTCGGGAAAGACCTGCGCCGCCCAGGCGGGATGGGGATAGGCGCAGAGCGACCAGTTGATCTCGAAGCCCGCGATCTTGCTCAGCGCCGGTCGATAGGCCATCGCATTGGCCTTGGCCGCGCGTGAGACCCGCTCGGGATCCTGCGCCGAAAGCAGCATCGGATCATCCCCGACGATGGCCAGCCGCGCGCAGTTCCCCTCGAAGGCCCTGGCCATCCCCTCGTACAACCAGCCGGGCGCGCGGTCGAAGCTGTCCTCATGGCCATGGGCATAGCGCGCCAGCGTGATCGCATCGTCATGCAGGAGCGGCGTCACGATGCCCGCCCCCGCGCGGTAGGCCTCGGCCACGATGCGCCGGACCAGCGGCAGCGCCGTCACCGGGCCCGTCAGGAGAAGGTCTTGTCCCCGCTGCAGATTGAGGCCCACCCCGATGGCGACCCGGGCAAGCCGGTCCAGCATGGTGGCGTCAACGGGGTCGGGAGAGAGATAGTCGTCGCGGCTCATCGGGCGCTCCTGAAGGGGGGACGGTCGAGGTGGGGGGGCGGGAAATTTTCCCAAATTAACCCGGGCCCCGGAACGGGGCCCGTGCGAGGCGGGGCCATCTGCAACAGGCCCTGCATATAGCCGATCGCATGCGCCCGGCCGCGATGGTTCC
Organism: Paracoccaceae bacterium; assembly: GCA_051859505.1. Taxonomy (GTDB): domain Bacteria; phylum Pseudomonadota; class Alphaproteobacteria; order Rhodobacterales; family Rhodobacteraceae; genus JAFIEN01. The sequence goes on along the minus strand of JBHYFN010000083.1, from coordinate 2,531 downwards.
AGGCCGTGTCATCGTCCATATGCGGCACATGATCGTCGAGCAGGAAGCCGTCGAAGCCGCTTTCGCGTAAGAGCAGGATCACCTCGGCCGGATCGTAATTCCCCTCGCCGAGGAAGCACTCGCGGAAATTCGGCACCGTTCCCACCACATCGCGGAAATGGATATAGGCGATCCGGCCCAAAGGTCCGAAATGGCGGATCAGGCGGCGCACATTCTCGGCCCCGCCGGTCATCTCGGAACAGCAGCCAAGGCAGAGGTCAAGCTTCCAGGCCGGGCTGTCGCCTGCGATCTCATGCGCCTTGATAAAGCCCTCGGGCCGCCAGAAAAGGCGCGCCACACCCCCCAGGACCGGCACCGGCGGGTCGTCGGGATGCAACGCCAGCGTGACGCCTGCCTCTTCGGCGACGGGCAGGACGGCGCGGATGAAATAGGCGTAGTTCTCCCACATCTGCTCTTCGGTCACGACGGCTTCGCCGGGGTCGTAGATCGGCATCGCCTCCTGCCGGCCGAGGCCATAGGGCAGGAAGGCGCGCAGCGCCTCGGCATCGGGGGCGGCGTCGACGATGGCCTGATCATAGGCGGTGCAGCCCGCGCCGCCCCGGCCGGGGGCGAGCTTTTCGGTCCGCCAGACCGAGTTCGGCATGAAATGGTAGCCCAGCACCGGAATGCCTGCGCGCCCGATGTTGCGGATCGTGGTGCAGTAGTTCTCGATCTGCTCGTCGCGCCCCGGAAGGCCCAGCATGGCCTTGTCGTAGAAATGCACCGGCACGTTCTCGATCGCCTCGAAGGCAAGGCCATGGGCGCGGGTGCGGGTGACGAGGTCGGCGAGGTCGGCCTCTTCCCAATGCGTCTCGCCGGGCAGTTTCGGCGTGTTCATCTGGATGCCGGTCGCGCCGGTCTGGGCGGCGAAGCGCAGTTTCTCTTCGGTCAGTTCGTTGAACTGTCCAACGGCGATGCGGATCGTCATCTGGGTTCCTCCTCCAGGGTTGCCGCCATAAGGCCGCGCCGGTTCGGAGAGGTCAAGCGGGCAGGATCAGGAGAGGATCAGAGGGGCAGGGGGCAGCGGTAGAAGCGGGATGCGGTCCGGTGGAAGAGCGCCCTGCGCTCGGCCTCGGTCCAGTGCGCGGTCAGGCGGCGCAGGCAGGCCAGCGCTTCGGCCCCCGGGCAGGCAAGGTCGTGGACCGGGTGATCGCTGCCCCAGGCCATGCGGGCGGGGGTGAAATGGCGGGCCATGGTGGCGACAAGGGGGGCGAGCGTCGCGTCGGACCAGTCGGGGCGCAGGCATTGCAGGGCCGAGACCTTGAGGATCGTGCCCGGGTGGGCGGCGAGGGCCTTCAGGCCGGCCTCCCATTGCGCGAGGCCCTCGGGCGACTGGTCCTCGGGGCTGCCGGCATGTTCGATGGCGACGTTCAGGGTAGGGTGGCGGGCGATCAGGCGGGCGGCCTCCTGCATCTGATGCGGCAGCAGCATCAGGTCGAAGGAGAGGCCCCGTTCGGCCAGCGCCACAAGGCCGCGGGCAAAGGCCGGGCGGGTAAGGAGGTCGGGCGCGCGGGCGACGGTCCTGCGCCCCGGGGCGGCGCTGACGATATCGCGGATGCCGCGCAGCGCGGGCGAGAGGCGCATCAACCGGTCCAGACGCGCGCCGATATCGGGCGCGTCAAGGGGCGCGTGGGTGACAAGCGCGGTGGCGATGCGGCCGCCGCTTGCCAGCCGCACCGCCTCGGCCTGTCGCAGCTCCTCCTCGGGATCGGCGGCCAGCGCCTCGATCCAGACGGTGCCGATGATCTTTTCACCGGGGAAGGCGGCGCGGAAGTCCTCGGGCCCGGCGGGCAGGCGCAGGGCGGCGCGGGTGGGGTCCTCAAGCCAGGGGTGGCTGCCGGGCGACAGCGTCCAGAGGTGGTGATGGGCGTCGAGGATCATCGCGTCAGAGCGCCGGCACCTGCGGCAGGCCTGTCGCAAGTGCTGCTTCCGCCGCCTCCATCAGCGCGATGGCGCGTTCGGCATCCTCCAGCGTGACGGCGGGGGTGTGGCCATGGCGCAGGCAGTCGAGGAAATGCTCCACCTCGGCCCGAAGCGCGCCCTGCACCCGGCCATGCAGCACGGGTTGATGGCGCAGGCCGGCCGCGCGGAACCCGCCCGCCGCGTCGAAAGCCACCAGCGGTTGCAGGCGCAGGCCCATGTCATTGGAAACAAAGCCCTTGTCGCCAAAGACCTCGATCCGGTTGTTGCCCGCGGCCTGCCAGCCCGAGGGCGCCTCGAACGAGGCATAGGCGCGCGGCAGGGTCCAGCCGCTTTCCACCATGGCGACCGCGCCATCGGCAAATCGGACGGTGGTGATGACATGGTCGTCCATCCCGGTTTCCGCATGGATCGCGCCCCGCCCGGCCACCGCATGGACGCTTTCGACCGGGCCGGGATGGACCCAGCGCAGAAGGTCGAAATCGTGGATGCCGAGGATGCGCAGTGTCGAGGAGAGGCCTGCGAACCGCGCCACGCCTTCCGGCCCGAACTGGCGGCGCAGAAGAATGGCC
>JBHYFN010000082.1:0-8398 GCA_051859505.1 Paracoccaceae bacterium | reverse complement strand
CGGCCAAGCTTTCGATCAACGCGCGGGTGCTGGGCTTCATGCGGACGGACATTTGATCGGATCGGCGTTCGGCCTTCACCTTGCGCGGCCTGACGCCCCGTCCCGAACGCGACCTCGAACGCGAACCCGACCTCGGCTTCGACGGGTCCGAGGACATCCTGCGCGCCTGGCGGCGGGGGATGCGGCCCGATGCCGATCTGACGGTGTCGCAATGGGCCGATGCGCATCGCTGGCTCTCCTCGCGCGCCTCGGCCGAACCGGGGCGGTACCGGACCGCGCGCACGCCCTATCTGCGCGCCATCATGGATGCACTCTCGCCCAACCACCCGGCACAGCGGGTCAGCTTCATGAAGGCCGCGCAGGTCGGCGCGACGGAAGCCGGCAACAACTGGATCGGCTTCGTGATCCACCATGCGCCGGGGCCGATGCTGGCGGTTCTGCCCACGGTCGAGATGGCCAAGCGGACCTCGCGGGGCCGGATCGATCCGCTGATCGAGGACAGCCCGGAATTGCGCGAGCGGGTCAGCCCGGCCCGGTCGCGCGATGCCGGCAACTCGATGCTGTCCAAGGAATTCCCCGGCGGCATTCTGGTGCTGACCGGGGCGAACAGCGCCACCGGGCTGCGCTCGATGCCCGCGCGCTATGTGTTCCTCGACGAGGTCGATGCCTATCCGGCCTCGGCCGACGAGGAGGGTGATCCGGTCACGCTGGCCGAAGCGCGCACCACGACCTTTGCACATCGGCGCAAGGTGTTCATGGTCTCGACCCCGACCATCCGGGGGCTGAGCCGGATCGAGCGGGAGTTCGAGGCCAGCGACCAGCGGCGCTACTTCGTGCCCTGCCCGCATTGTGGCCAGATGCAATGGCTGCAGTTCGAACGGCTGCGCTGGGCGAAGGGTCGACCGGAGACGGCCGCCTACCATTGCGAGGGCTGCGAGCGCCCGATCGCGGAGCATCACAAGACCGGGATGCTGGCGCGGGGCGAATGGCGGGCGACTGCGGTCAGTGCAGACCCCAGGGCCATCGGCTTCCACTTGTCTGCCCTCTATTCTCCGATCGGCTGGAAGAGCTGGGAGCAGATCGCGCGGGACTGGCTGGCCGCGCAAGGCTCGGACGAGATGCTGCGCGCGGCGCGCAACACGCTCCTGGGCGAGACCTGGATCGAAAGCGGCGAGGCCCCGGACTGGCAGCGACTGGCGGATCGGCGCGTGGCCTTCCCTGCACAGATCCCGGCAGGCGGGCTGTTCCTGACCGCAGGCGCCGATGTGCAGAAGGACCGGATCGAGGTCGATGTCTGGGCCTGGGGCCGGGGGCTGGAAAGCTGGCTCGTGGATCACATCGTGATCCCGGGCGGGCCGGATGATCCGGCCTGCTGGGAGAAGCTGACGGCGCTTCTGGGCCAGACATGGGCGCATGAGAATGGTGCGATCATGACGCTGGCGAAGCTCGCGATCGACACCGGCTATGAGTCCGCCGCAGTCCATGCCTGGGCGCGCAAGCAGGGCATCGCGCAGGTGGCCCCCGTCAAGGGGGTCGAGGGGTTCAACCGGGCCACGCCGGTGTCGGGTCCGACATATGTTGACGCCACCCTGAACGGGCGCAAGCTCAAGCGCGGGGCGCGGCTCTGGACCGTGGCCACCGCCACCTTCAAGGCGGAGACCTATCGCCATCTGCGCCTCGAGCGGCCGAATGACCCGGACGGTCCGGACGGTCCGGGAGAACGGGGCGGGCAGGGGGCCGCACCAGCGCAGGCGGGGAGGGTGCACCTTCCGGACTGGGCCGACAGCGAATGGCTCAAGCAGTTGGTGGCCGAACAGCTGGTCACGATCCGCGACCGGCGCGGCTATGCCCGGCAGGAATGGCAGAAGCTGCGCGAGCGCAATGAAGCCCTCGATACGCGCATCTATGCCCGCGCCGCCGCCTGGATCCTCGGTGCCGACCGGTTCGACGAGCGCATGTGGCGACAGCTGGAGAAGCAGGCAGGGGTCGAGACAGCCGCCGTTCCCATGGAGGCCGCGCCAGCAAAACCGACCGCCCCGCAAGCCGGGAAAGTGACAACGCCCCGGCGCCGCGGCTGGAAGATCAGCACGCCCCGATACATGGAGTGATCAGAAGCCCGAGAAGACCATGTCAAGGGCGCCCCGGATCTCGTAGTCGAACTGCGACAGGTCGGCGACGGGCGGCGTCTTGAGCAACGCCGAAGGGATCGCGGCCATTTCGGCCGTGTGCAGCACATGCGCGGCGCCCTCGATCTGGAAGACTGGCTCGAGCCGCCCGATGGCCTTCGGCCCCGCGGCAGCGGGCACCAGCGGTGCGACGACGCGGGTGCCGGTCTCGATCAGATCGGTCTGGAGGTCGAGCACCAGCCGGTCGCCAGGCACGCGATAGACGTGGAACTGCGCCATCAGTCGAGCTTCAAGACCTGAAGGTCGGCCAGTGGGGTGCCATTGGCCTCGATCCAGGCACGTCGCTCGGCGATGGCCTCGGCATTCTCGCGCGCCCAGGCCTCGGCCCTCGCCCTGCGCACCGCCTCGGCCAGCGCGGCATCGCTGATTGCGGAGACATTCAGCCCCAGATCGCGCGCGGCGGTGAGGGTGGAGGCGGTCAGCGAGACGTTCGTGCGCTGCTTCTCGGTGCGGTTCTGCGGCATCGGGGCTCTCCATTCACACAACCAACATACACACGAAGCGTGTTCACAACAAGCGCATTGCGCGACAGGCAATACAAGACCCCCATGACCCTCGATGATCTCAAGGCCCGCCACAGTGCGCTGCTGGCCGCGCGCTACAGCGGCACGCGCTCGGTCAGCTATGACGGCAAGAGCGTGACCTATGGCACAGATGCCGAGCTGGCCGCCGCCATCGCCGATCTCGAGCGCCGGATCGCCGCGCTGGAACGCACGTGTCGGCGCATCGTGCGCCCCTTCGCCGTGAAGGACCTGTGATGGGTGGCGAGATGACCTTGCGGCAGCGCCTGGGCGCCTTCATCGGCGGGTTCGATGCCGGTCAGCATCATCGCCGCCTGCGCGGGTTCCGCGCAACGCGCGCCCATGTCAACGCGCTGATCGCAGCCTCGGGCCCCGACATCACCGCCCGCGCGCGCTGGCTCGTGCGCAACAACGGCTATGCGGTGAATGCGGTGGAAAGCTGGGCTGCCAATACCGTGGGCGACGGGATCAAGCCGATCTCGAAGATCGGCGAGGCCGCGCGCAAGGAGGAGCTGCAGCGGCTCTGGCTCGCCTGGACCGACGAGGCCGATGCCGAAGGGCTGACGGATTTCTACGGGCTGCAGCGCCGTGCAGCGCGCGAGGTGTTCATCGCGGGCGAGGTCTTTCTCAGGATCCGGATGCGGCACGCCGGGGATGGGCTGTCGGTGCCGCTGCAGCTGCAGATTCTGCCCTCCGAGATGCTGCCGCTGGAGAGAAGCGGCACGGCTGCGAACGGCAACACGATCCGGCAGGGGATCGAGTTCGACCGGATCGGACGGCGCGTCGCCTATCACTTCCTGCGCCGCCATCCGGGCGACAGCACCGATCCGGGCCTTGCGGGCGAGGTGGCGCGGGTGCCTGCCGCGGAAGTCATCCATGTCATCGACCCGCTCGAGGCGGGCCAGCTGCGTGGGGTCTCGAAGCTGGCCCCGGCCATCGTGAAGCTCTTCCTGCTCGATCAGTATGACGATGCCGAGCTCGACCGGAAGAAGGTCGCGGCGATGTATGCGATGTTCGTGACCTCGCCCGCGCCCGAGAACCCGCTGGCACCCGCCGAAGACGAGGTGGGGGCAGGGGATGCCGAGATCAGCCCCGGCCAGATCGTGCGTCTCGATCCGGGCGAGGACGTGACCGTGGGCCAGCCCGCCGACAGCGGGGCGACCTACGAGCCGTTCCAGTACCGGACCCTGCTGCAGGTCTCAGCCGCACTCGGCATCCCTTATCCATATCTGGCCAATGACATGGTGAAGGGCAACTTCTCGAACTCGCGGCTTGCCCTGATCGAATTCCGTCGCCGCGTCTCGGCCTGGCAGCATTCGGTCATGGTCTGGCAGCTCTGCCGTCCGGTCTGGGCCCGCTGGATGGATGGGGCGGTGCTCTCGGGCGCGCTGATCCTGCCGGGCTACGAGGGGGATCGGCTGCGCCTGCAGGCGGCAGACTGGCTGCCGACCAGATGGGATTGGGTCGATCCCTTGAAGGATGCCAATGCCGAGATTGCCCAGATCGAGGCCGGGCTCAAGTCCCGCACCCAGGCGATCGCCGAACGTGGCTATGACGCCGAACAGGTCGACCGCGAGATTGCCGCGGAACGGGCCCGCGAACGCGCGCTCGGTCTCGACTTCCGCCGCCCCGGCTCGCCCGCGCAGGGCGTGCAGGCCATGCCGCCGGGCGATGCGGAAGAGCAATTCGATGACAACGATGACGCGGAGGACCTGCCGCCCGCAGACGAGGACCAGCCCTGATGCTTCACGCCCGGATTGCCGCGCGCGCCTTCAACACCCCGCTGCTGGTCGAGCCGTCAAAGGCCATGGCCTTCCTGTCGGGGCTGGGGCCGCGCATCCTCGGGCGGCAGGTCGAGATGGCAGATGACTTTGGGACTGTCGTTGCAACCGGCGCCGCCGCGCTGTCCGCTCGCGCCGGCCTGTTGGCGGGTGGGCTGGCAGACAGTTACCGCAAGCATGGTGATGCCCCCTATCCTGTGATGGACGGGATCGCCGTGATCGAGATCGCCGGCGTGCTGATCCATCGCGGCAGCTGGATCGGGCAGTCCTCGGGCCAGACCAGCTATGAGGGCATCGCGGCCCAGATCGAGGCTGCGGTCAGTGATCCCGCGGCTCGCGGCCTTGCATTGGAGATTGACAGTTTTGGGGGCGAAGTGGCCGGGGTTTTCGACCTTGCGGATCGTATTCGTGCAATCCGGGGAAGCAAACCGGTCTGGGCCTTCGTCGCCGAGCATGCCTTCTCGGCGGGCTATGCGCTGGCCTCCCAGGCCGACCGGATCCTGCTGCCGCGCACCGGCGCGTTGGGCAGCATCGGCGTCGTGGTGCTCCATGCCGATCTGAGCAGCCAGCTCGACCGGGACGGGGTCCGCGTCACGCTGATCCATTCCGGCCGGCACAAGGTCGATGGCAATCCCTATGAGCCGCTGCCCGAGGACATCCGGGGCGACATCCAGGGCGAGATTGATGTGCTGCGGGACCTCTTCGCGGAGACCGTCGCCGCTGGCCGGGCCGGGCGGCTGAGCCGGGAGGCCGCGCTGGCGACCGAGGCCGCGACCTTCCGCGGGGCGGATGCCGTGGCCGCGGGCCTTGCCGACGAGGTCACCGATCTGGCGCGCGGCTTTGGCGCCTTCCGCCAGATGCTGGCACGCAAACCGATCCGCTCACCCGCGCCCGCAAGACGCGCGTCCCTTCCCCACCCCAGACAGGAGGCACTGATGGTCCCCACGACCAATGCCGAGACCAACGCCGAGACCAACCCCGAGAACGACCTCGACGACACCCCTCAGGGCTCGGAGCAAGACGTGACGGTGATCGAGGACGATGAACCCGATGCCGTCGATGATCCGCCTGTCGTCCCGGCCGCGCTGTCCCCCGCAGCACCTGACCTGCCCGGTGCGATGGCCCCTGTCTCCGCTCCGGTCGCCTCGGGTGCTTCGGCCGCCCGGGCCGCCCTGCAGTCCGGCAATCTGGCTGCGCTCTCCGCAGAGCAGCGCGAGGCGGCGGCCGAGATCGCCGAGATCGCGGCACAGGCGGGCCGCCTCGGCATTGCCATCGACGCTGCGAAGGCGCTGCGCGAAGGCACCGCGCCGGAAGCCCTGCGCCGCCTCGTGCTCGAGCGCGCCAGCGCCGCGGCCGATGCCCGCGACATCGTTGCAGCCTCTCCCGCGCCGGTCCTGCCGCCCGCGCGCGAGAGCCCCATTGTCGCAGCCGCCAGACAAGCTGCCTCGGCAGGTCCCCGGCGCTGACGAGGGGCCCCGGGGTCCGCCCGTCTTTCGGCCGTCCGTCATCCCACCCGTCATCCGCCTGACCTGCCCGACTGATCCCTCGCCGCCCTCCCCGGCGGGGGATCTCTTTCCCCCCGATCCGTCCCCGACCCTTTCCCCTGATGCAGGAGCTCCGCCATGTCCGTCCTCGTCAAACCCGCCACCACCGGCGATGTCCTCAAATACGAGGTCAATCCCAACTACACCCGCGAGACCGTCACCCTGCTCGCCGGCACCGCCTACCCGGTCGGGGCCGTGCTCGGCCGCATCACCGCCAGCGGCAAGTACAAGTTCGCCACCTCGGGCGGGTCGGACGGAGCCCAGACCGCCGCCGCCGTCCTGCTCTACGCCGTCGATGCAAGTGCTGCGGATGCCGTCGGCGTGGTGGTCGCGCGCGGCCCCGCCATCGTCTCGAAGGCGGCCCTCGTCTTCGATGCCACCGTCGATGATGCGCCGAAGACCGCCACCAAGCTCGGACAGCTCGCAGGCCTCGGCATCGTGCCGCGCGATACCGCCTGATCCAGCCGCGCCAATACACCTGGCGCCAGCACATCTGACGCCAGTACACCTGACGCCAGCACATCTGACGCCAGTCTGCCTGATGCCGGTGACCACGCCAGGTCCGGCGCGTACCGCAGCTCTTCTTGCCCCTGCCTTCCCCCTCATTCCCCGGAGTTTCCAATGACCATCACCCGCAACCCGTTCGACGCGGGCGGCTATTCGCTGGCCGAGATGACGCAGGCCATCAACATCCTGCCCAATCTCTACACTCGCCTCGGACAGATCGGCCTCTTCCGCTTCCAGGGCGTCACCCAGCGCTCCATCGTCATCGAAAGCCGCGAGGGCGTCCTCAGCCTCCTGCCCGCGGTCCCGCTGGGGGCGCCCGCCACCGTCGGCAGCCGCGAGACCCGCGCGATGCGCAGCTTCGCCCTGCCCTGGATCCCGCATGACGATGTCATCCTGCCCTCCGACATTCAGGGCATGCCGGCCCTTGGTCAGTCCGATGCCCCCGACCGCCTCGCCGAGGTGATGACCGAGAAGCTCACGCTGATGCGCCGCAAACATGCCCAGACCCGGGAATACATGGAGATGAATGCGCTGCGCGGCATCGTGAAGGATGGCGCGGGCACCACGCTCTACAACTACTTCACCGAGTTCGGCCTCGAGCAGATCTCGGTCGACTTCGTCTTCGGCACCGCCGGCACCAATATCCAGGGCAAGGTCCGCACCGTTCTGCGCGCGATCGAGGACAACCTGCTGGGCGAGACCATGATCACCGCCCATGCGCTGGTCAGTTCCGAGTTCTTCGACAAGCTCATCAGCCATCCCAAGACCGAGGAGGCCTACAAGTTCTTCTCCGCCACCGGCGGCCAGCCGCTCCGCGAGGACATGCGCCGCGCCTTTCCCTTCGCAGGCATCCTCTTCGAGGAGTACACCGGCCGGGCCACCCTCTCGACCGGATCCTCGGAAAGCTTCATCCCCGCAGGCGAGGGGATCGCCTTCCCGCTGGGCACGTTCGACACCTTCACCACCTATGGCGGGCCGGCCAATCTGCTCGATGCGGCCAATACGGTGGGCCTGCCGCTCTATGCCCGGCAGCATCTCGACGAGAAGGGCCGCTGGATCGACCTGATGACCGAGGCCTCGATCCTGCCGGTCAACAAGCGCCCCCGCCTCGCCATCCGCCTGCACAGCTCGAACTGACCGGACGGGGAGACCGATGGGCCAGAGATCATGACGGACCAGTGATCATGATGGACCGGAGATCATGACCGTCCTTGCCGCCGCCATCGATCTGCTCTTCGCCGACCCGAACATCGGATGCGATGCAACATACATCGCGGAGGGCGGCACGCCCCAGCCCATCCGCGTGGTCATGCGCCGCGCGGACGATGTCACCGGCTTTGGCGCCGCAAGGCTCTGGTCCGAGACCACGCGGGTCGACCTGCGCGTCGCCGAGGTGCCCGCCCCGCGCCCAGGTGGCCGGATCGAGATCGACGGGGACACCTTCCTGATCCAGGGCGAGCCGGTCCGTGACCGCGAGCGGCTGGTCTGGACGGTAGATCTGCGGCCAGCGGAGGCACCATGAAGCTGCGGTTCGATGTCACGTCCGACATCGTCGCGCTGATGCGGGCCGAGGTCGCAGCGGGCGAGCGCGCGGTCTCGGCGGCGGTCAAGTCGGGGGGCAGCGACCTCAAATCCGCCTGGCGCGCGCAGATCACCGGCGCAGGCCTCGGCCAGCGCCTCGCCAACACCATCCGGTCCGAGCAGTTCCCCAAGGGCAGCCCCAGCCTCAACGCCGCGGCCCTCGTCTGGTCGAAGGCCCCGGTCATCATCGGCGCGCATGACACCGGCCCGCTGATCCGGTCTAAGAACGGCTTCTGGCTGGCGATTCCGCTTCCCGCCGCAGGCAAATCCCTGCGCGG
>JBHYFN010000081.1:0-8968 GCA_051859505.1 Paracoccaceae bacterium | reverse complement strand
CCTGTCGGGGCTCCCCCCGGGATATTTGGGAACAAAAGAAGGGAGGAGGGCATGTCTGATCTGGATGCCTTCTATCGCGAGGCCGACGGGGTTGCCATTGCCAGCGCCGTGCGGGCGGGCGAGGTCAGTGCTGCCGAGGTGGTGAACGCGGCGATCCGGGCGATCGAGGCGCTGAACCCGGGCCTGAATGCGGTGATCGGGACGCATTTCGACATCGGCCGCAGGGCGGCGGAGGCCGTCCGGCCGGAGGCGCCGCTGGCCGGTGTGCCCTTCCTTCTGAAGGAGTTGGCCAGCTCCTGGGCGGGTCTGCCCGCGACCAATGCCTCGCGCTTTCTGCAAGGACAGGTGGCGGCGGCGGATTCGGTCGTGGTGGGGCGGATCAAGGCAGCGGGGCTGTGCCTTCTGGGCAAGACCAACGCGCCCGAGAACGGCTGGTCGATCGGGTGTGAACCGGTGCTGTATGGCCGCACGCTGAACCCCTGGGATCCAGCCGTCACCTGCGGCGGATCCTCGGGCGGGTCGGCGGTGGCGGTGGCGACGGGCATGGTGCCCATCGCCGAGGCGAGCGACGGGGCAGGCTCGATCCGGGTGCCGGCCTCGTGTTGCGGGGTGGTGGGGCTCAAGCCCTCGCGCGGGCGGGTGACGCTGGCGCCTTTTGTCGATTACTGGGCGGGCGGGGCCTATTTCCTGTGCAACACCCGGACGGTGCGGGATACGGCCGCCTATCTGGATGCCGTGGCGGGCGCCCTGCCCGGCGATCCCTATGCCCTGCCCCTGCCCGAGCGGCCTTTCGCAGAGCTCGCCCGCGAGGAGCAAAGGGGCCTTCGCATCGGCTTTACCGTCACCGATCCTACGGGCCGGCCCGTCGATCCGGCGATTGCCGCGGCCGTCAGGGCCGTCGCGCAGGTGCTGGAGGGGATGGGGCATGGGGTCGAGGAACATGACCTCGGCCTCGAGGCGGAGGCCTTCTGGCGCAGCTATACCGACATGACCTGCGTCGAGACGGCCGCCTTCTTCGGCGCGATGGAGGGCGTGCTGGGCCGGACCATCGGCCCGGATGATGTGGAACCCGTGACCGCCGCGGTGATCGCGCGGGGCCGCGCGACCAGCGGGCTGGAACATGCCGCGCGGATCGATGCGGTCCGGCAGGCCGGCCGCGCCGTGGTGCAGGATCTTGACCGGTTCGACCTTTATCTCACGCCGACGCTGACCCAGCCGCCGCGGCCCGCGGGCCATTACGACATGTCGATGCAGGATCTGGACGCCTATAACGCGCTCTGGACTGACGCGGTCTTCATGGCGCCGTTCAATGCCAGCGGGCAACCTGCCATGTCCTTGCCGCTGGGCCAGACGGCGGCGGGTCTGCCTGCCGGGGTGCAGCTTGTCGGGCGGCCGGGCGCGGAAGGCACCGTTCTGGCGGTGGCGCGGATGCTGGAGGAGGCGATGCCCTGGGCCGGGCGGCGCCCGCCCGTCAGGTGGTGAGCGCCGTGGCCGGGCTGGTGCTGAGCGGCGGGCATGTGATCGACCCGGAGAGCGGCCGCGACGGGCCGGCGGATGTGGCCTTCGCGGACGGCAGGATCGCCGGGCAGGCGCCGGAGGGGGCCGCGCGGCGCGATGTCTCGGGCCTGATCGTGGTGCCGGGGCTGATCGACCTGCATACCCATGTCTATGTCGGCGGCACCTCGCTGGGGGTGGATCCCGACCGCTACATGCGGCTTTCGGGGGCGACCACGCTGGTCGATACCGGCAGCGCCGGGCCGGGCAATTTCGCGGGCTTCCGGGATCATGTGATCGCCCGGGCCGAGGCGCGGGTGCTGGCGCTTCTGCATGTGTCCTTCGCCGGGATCTTCGCCTTTTCGCCCACGATCATGGTGGGCGAGAGCCATGACATGCGCCTGATGGCCGCGCGCGAGGCGGCCGATGTGGCCCGCGCCAATCCCGGCGCCATTGCGGGGATCAAGGTCCGGGTCGGGCGGCATGCCTCGGGGCCGTCGGGGATCCAGCCGCTGGATGTGGCGCTGGATGTCGCCGACCGGACCGGGCTGCCGCTGATGGTCCATATCGACGAGCCGCCCCCGACCTATGCCGATGTGGTGGCCCGCCTGCGCCCCGGCGATATCCTGACCCATTGCCTGCGCCCCTTTCCCAACGCCCCCGTCACCCGCGACGGAGAGCTGCGCGCGGCGGTAACGGCGGCCCGCGCACGGGGCGTTCTGTTCGATGTGGGTCACGGCATGGGATCCTTCGGCTGGGAGACGGCGCGGGCGGCGGCGGCGGCGGGGTTCTGGCCCGATACGATCTCGTCCGATGTGCATGCGATGTGCATCGACGGGCCGGCCTATGACCTGCCGATGACGATGACCAAGTTCCTCGCCCTCGGCATGCCGCTGGCCGAGGTGATCCGCGCCGCGACCCTTGCCCCGGCCAGGGCGCTGGGGCGGGATGATCTTGGCCGGCTGACACCGGGGGCGGCGGGCGATGCGACGGTGCTGGCACTCGAGGACGGGGCGGTGGCGCTGGAGGACGTTCTGGGCGAGGTGGTGACCCATGACCGGCGGATCGTCGTTCGGGGGATCGTCCGCGCGGGGCGCTGGATCGAGGCGGAGGGGCGCGGATGAGCCTGCATTCGCTCTGGGCCTACCCCTGGGACATCGCCGATCTGGGGCAGGAGGAGGCCGAGGCCCGCATCCGCGCCACCGGGGCGGGGATGGTGAGCCTTGCGACCTCTTACCATGCCGGGCGGTTCCTGCAGCCGGGCAATCCGCGGCGGCGGATCCATTATCCGCAGGACGGCACGATCTATTACCGCCCCGACCCCGCGCTCTGGGACGGGGCCGGGATCCGGCCGCTGATGGCCGACAGTGTGCTGCAGGATGGCGCGGTGGCCCATGACCTTGCCCGGGCGCGGGCGGAGGGCGGGCTTGCGCTGTCGTGCTGGACGGTCTGTCTGCACAACACCCGCCTTGGCATGGCCCATCCTGCGCATGTGGTGCGCACGGCGCTGGGCGATCCGCAATTCTATGGCCTCTGCCCCTCGTCCCCAGCGGCGCGCGACTATGTCCGCCGCCTTGTCGCGGATATCGGTGCAGCACTTTCGCCCGACCGGATCGAGCTTGAAAGCCCCGATTTCATGGGCTTTTCGCATGGCTACCACCATGAGAAGGACGGCCTTGGCCTGCTCGAGGAAGAGGATCTCCTGCTGTCGCTGTGCTTTTGCGACCATTGCCGCGCCCGGGCCGAGGCGGCGGGCCTGCCCTTCGAGGCCGCCCGCAGGACGGTGGCCGACCTCCTTCTTGCCGCGTTCGAGCGCGCGCTTCCCGAGCCGCAATTCCCCGATTTCCCCGCCCGCGGGATCGCCGCTTTCGACGACCTGACCGAACTCGCCGCCTTCCTGCGCTGGCGGAGCGAGCCTGTCACCAGCCTTGTCGCCGAGGCCCGCGAGGCCGCCCCCCCCGGGACCGAGGTGCTGGTGATCGACTTCGCCGGAAGCTGGCGCGGCGGGGTCGATCCGGCGGCCTGCGCCAGGGCCTGCGACGGGCTGTTGTACTGCGCCTATACGACGCCCGCCGCCGAGGTGGCGGCCCAAATCGGCGCCATGCGCGCGGTGATCGGGCCGGACAAGCGCCTGATCGCCGGGTTCCAGATGTTCCACCCCGAGGTGTCCGGCCCCGAGGATCAGGCCGCCCGCGCCGCCGGGGCGGCGATGGGCGGGGCCGATGCGCTCAATTTCTACAATCTCGGGCTGGTGCCCCCGGCCCGGCTGGCCTGGGCCAGGCGGGCGGTCGAGGCCTTCGCCGCCAACCGCGCCTGACGCACCCCGCGGAAAGCCCCGTCAGACCGCCTCGCCCGCGTCAAGCCGCTGCAGGAACGCCGCCGCCTCGGCCCGGATGGTGGCCTTGCGCCCCTCCTCCATCCTGTCCCATGAGCGCACGATCTGCCCCATGCGCGGATTGGCGCGGAACCTCTCGGCATGGCGGGCGATGAAATCCCAGTACAGCAGGTTGAACGGACAGGCCCCCGCGCCCGTCCTGACCTTCACCCTGTAGGCACAGCCCCGGCAATAATCGCTCATCCTGTCGATATAGGCCCCGGACGAGACATAGGGCTTCGACCCCACCAGCCCGCCATCGGCAAACTGGCTCATCCCGATCACATTGGGCGCCTCGACCCATTCATGGGCATCGGCATAGACGGCCAGATACCATTCATGGACCTGATAGGGGTCGATCCCGGCCAGAAGCGCGAAATTCCCCGTCACCATCAGCCGCTGGATGTGATGGGCATAGGCCTCGTCGGCCGTCTGACCGACGGCGCGCGCCAAGCAATTCATCGCCGTGGGCGCCCCCCAGTAGAGGGGCGGCAGCGCGCGGGTATGCCCCAGCGCATTGCGCCGAGTATAGTCGGGGCCGGCGTGGAAATAGATCCCCCGGATGAACTCCCGCCAGCCGATGATCTGCCGGATATAGCCCTCGGCGGCATTCAGCGGCGCCCGCCCCGCGCGCCATTCCGCCTCGACCGCGCGACAAACCTCGAGCGGATCAAGGAGGCCGGCATTGATGTAGAAGCTGATCAGCGAGTGATAGAGGAACCCGTCTCCCTCCAGCATCGCATCCTGATAATCGCCGAAAAGCGGCAGGCCGCCCTTCAGCCAGTGCTCCAGCTGCGCCAGCGCCTGCTTGCGGTCGGTGGCGAACCAGAAGGGGCGCAGCCTGCCGAAATGCTGCCCGAAGCGGCGCTCGACCAGATCCAGCACCTCCTCGACCTCCGCATCGGGGGCGAACCGCAGCGGGCCGGCAAAGCCGATCCCGCCCGGAGGCGGCTTGCGATTCTCGTGGTCATAATTCCACTGCCCGCCCGCCGGTCCCTCCCCCTCCATCAGAAGGCCGGTCTTGCGGCGCATCTCGCGGTAGAAATACTCCATCCGCAACTGCTTGCGCCCCGCGGCCCAGGCCTCGAAATCGGCATGGCTGGCGATGAAACGCCGGTCGGGACGCTGGCGCACCGGAACCGGCAGATCCCCAAGCGCCGCGATCAGCCGCCAGTCCCCCGGCTCGGTCGCGATCACCTCGCCCGCCCCGAATTCCGCCGCCCGGCGCAGAAGCTCGCCCCCGATCGACTGGCTGTTGTCGGGATCGTCCAGCCGCGTATAGGCCACCCGCCAGCCCGCCGCGCGCAGCCGGGCGGCGAATTTGCGCATCGCGGCAAAGGTGAAGGCGATCTTCTTGGGATGATGCGGCACATTGGCCGCCTCGCCCATGACCTCGGCCATCACGACAATATCCCGCGCCGGATCCGCCTCGGCGAGGGCCGAGAGCCCCTCGCTCAGCTGATCGCCCAGAACAAGCACCAGCCTCACCATGGCACCCCCTCGCCCCTGTGATCGAAAAACCCGCCGGTCTCGGCAGGCGTCAACCCGTCGATCACCCGCAAGAGCCGCGCCGCGGCCTCCCCGGCCGGCATCGTCGGATGCCGCCCGGCATAGGCGGCGGTAAAGGGCGTGGCCACCGTCCCCGGATGCAGCGCCACGCAGATCGCCTGCCGATGCGTGCGGCCCAGTTCGATCGAGGCCCCCCGGACGATCTGGTTCAGCGCCGCCTTCGAGGCCCGATAGGAATGCCAGCCCCCGATCCGGTTGTCCCCGATCGACCCCACCCGCGCAGACAGGACCGCCACCACCGACCGCCCCTCCCGCGGCAAGAGCCGGGCCGCATGCTGCAACACCAGCGCAGGCCCGATCGCATTGACCGCCATCACCTCGGCCATCGCCACAGCCTCGATCGCGGCCAGCGCCTTCTCCGGCGCGCGGCCCCGGGGCGCAAGGATCCCCGTCGCCACCAGCACCAGATCGAACGGCCCCTCGACCCCGCCCAGCACCCGCGAAACCGAGGCCGGATCCCCCAGATCCAACCCCTCCGCCCGCGACACCCCCTTGACAGCCCCCCCGCGCGCCAGAAGCGCCGCCCCGACCGCCGCCCCGATCCCGCCCGAAGCCCCGATGATCAATGCCCGTTCCATCCCGCGCCAGCTAGCGCCCGCCCGCCCCTCCGCCAGCCCCCCGCCGCAACTCGCCCCACCTCCAGCCGTGCCATACCCCTTGCGCTTCTTTTGTTCGAAAATATCCTCGGGGGTGAATGGGCCGCAGGCCCAGAGGGGGCAGACAGCCCCCTGCCCGGCCGGTCAAAAAGCGCTTCCCATCGCCGAAAAGAGGCGTATAACCGCCTCCACCATGACCCTGACCCGCGATCATATCTCCGCGATCCGCGACATCAGCACCCGGGCCCTGCCCGGCCTCCTGCTCCTTAGCCGCCTCTGAGCGTGCCTTTCGGCGCGACCGCTCAGAGGTGACCAGCGCCGGGACCAAGGACCAGACCCCCAGGAGATGACCCAGATGACCGACCCAGACCGCGTATTGATCTTCGACACCACGCTGCGCGACGGCGAACAATCGCCCGGCGCCACCATGACCCACGAGGAAAAGCTCGAGATCGCGGGCCTGCTCGACGAAATGGGCGTCGATATCATCGAGGCGGGCTTCCCGATCGCCTCGGAAGGCGATTTCCGCGCCGTGACCGAGATCGCGAAACAGGCGCAGAACGCCACGATCTGCGGCCTGGCCCGCGCCAATTACAAGGATATCGACCGCTGCTGGGAGGCGGTGAAACACGCCCGCTCTCCCCGCATCCACACCTTCATCGGCACCTCGCCCCTGCACCGCGCCATCCCCAATCTCGACATGGACCAGATGGCCGAGCGGATCCACGACACCGTGACCCATGCCCGCAACCTCTGCGACAACGTCCAGTGGTCGCCGATGGACGCGACGCGCACCGAACATGACTACCTCTGCCGCGTGGTCGAGATCGCCATCAAGGCCGGCGCCACCACGATCAACATCCCCGACACCGTCGGCTACACCGCGCCCCGCGAAAGTGCGGCGCTGATCGCCATGCTGCTCGAACGCGTGCCCGGAGCGGACGAGGTGATCTTCGCCACCCATTGCCACAACGACCTCGGCATGGCGACGGCCAATGCACTCGCCGCGGTCGAGGCGGGCGCCCGGCAGATCGAATGCACGATCAACGGTCTGGGCGAACGCGCCGGCAATACCGCGCTCGAGGAGGTGGTGATGGCGCTCAAGGTGCGCCATGACATCATGCCGTATCACACGAAGATCGACACGACGAAGATCATGAACATCTCGCGCCGCGTCGCCACCGTCTCGGGCTTTGCGGTGCAGTTCAACAAGGCGATCGTCGGCAAGAACGCCTTTGCCCATGAAAGCGGCATCCATCAGGACGGCATGCTGAAGAATGCCGAGACATTCGAGATCATGCGCCCCCAGGACATCGGCCTCTCCGAGACGAACCTCGTCATGGGCAAGCATTCGGGCCGCGCCGCGCTGCGCGCCAAGCTGCGCGACCTGGGCTTCGACCTAGCCGACAACCAGCTCAACGATGTCTTCGTGCGCTTCAAGGATCTCGCCGACCGCAAGAAAGAGGTCTATGACGACGACCTGATCGCGCTGGTGCGCCAGAACGACGCCGCCGAAGACCGGATCCGGCTGAAACACCTGCGGGTGGTCTGCGGCACGGACGGGCCGCAGACGGCCGAGCTGACCCTCGATATCGACGGCGCGGCGCAGAGCTTCACCGCAACCGGCGACGGCCCGGTGGACGCGACCTTCAAGGCGGTCAAGCAGCTCTTTCCCACCCAGGCGCGGCTGCAACTCTATCAAGTCCATGCCGTGACCGAAGGCACCGATGCCCAGGCCACGGTCAGCGTGCGGCTGGAAGAGGACGGCCGCATCGCCACCGGCCAGTCGGCCGATACCGATACGGTGGTGGCCAGCGCCAAGGCCTATATCAACGCGCTCAACCGCCTGCTCGTGCGGCGCGAGAAATCGGCCCCCGGCGAAGACGTCAAGGGCGTGAGCTACCGCGACGCCGGCTAGGGCCCCGCGCAACCCCACGGCCGGCAGAACCGGCCGTGGGGCCGGGCGGGCGGAAATTTGGCCAAATTTCCGCCCCCCAGCGGCACCGCCGCGCTCGACAGGTCAACCGTCCTGCCCTATTGAGCGCGCATGAAGCCCACCCCCCAACCCGGGCCCCAACCCGGCCCCCAAACCGGCCCCCCGCCAAACGACGGGATCCGCCACAGCCTCATGGAAGACGCCCAGGGCATGGCTCTGGGCACCTTCTTCTGCGCGCTGGGTCTTGTCGTGCTGACCCATCTGGGCCTGATCACCGGTCAGACGGCGGGCATCGCGGTGATCCTCTCCTATCTCACCGGCTGGCCCTTCGGCGTGATCTTCTTCGTCATCAACCTGCCCTTCTACCTGCTGGCCTGGTTCCGCCTCGGCCCCGCCTTCACCGTCAAATCCCTGATCACCGTCAGCGCCCTCTCGCTCGCCACCCTGCTCCTGCCCCATGGCATCGCCTTCGCAACGCTCGACATGGCGCTTGGCGCCGTCCTCTTCGGCTGCCTGACCGGGGTGGGCCTCCTGGTACTCTTTCGCCATGGCGGCAGCCTGGGCGGCCTGGGCATCCTCGCCCTGATCGTGCAGGACAGGACCGGCTTTCGCGCAGGCTATGTGCAGCTTCTGGCCGATGCGGTGATCTTCGGCGCGGCCCTGCTGCTGTTTCCCGCAAGCGTCGTCTTCTGGTCGCTTCTGGGGGCGGTCGTTCTCAACCTCATCATCGCCTTCAACCACCGCCGCGACCGCTATATCGCGACCTGAGCCCTTTCCCGCTGGCTTTTTCTGCGGATGCACGGTAAGGCCGCGCCAACCCCGGACAAGAGAGTTTCCATGGACATTCGCAACATCGCGATCATCGCCCACGTCGACCACGGCAAGACCACGCTGGTGGACGAATTGCTCAAGCAATCCGGCGCCTTCCGCGACAATCAGGCCGTCGCCGAACGGGCGATGGACAGCAACGACATCGAACGCGAACGCGGGATCACGATC
>JBHYFN010000080.1:0-9249 GCA_051859505.1 Paracoccaceae bacterium | reverse complement strand
ATTGCCGCGCAGCATGAAGCGCGCATAGGCCACGGTCGAGATGAAGCCCACCATCGCGATCACGACCGAGGCTTCGAAATAGATGAACGACCCCACCAGCATGCCGTAGAGCACGATCAGCGCGATGAAATTGATCACCATCGTATCAAGCGCGATGACCCGGTCGCCCACGCCCGAGGCGCGCAGGATGCGCAGGAGGTTCAGCAGCAGGCCCAGCGTGAAACAGCCGATCGCGAACCAGAGGGAAAAGGTCAGCATTCGAAGATCTCCTTCAGGCGGCGCTCGTAGCGGGTCTTGATCTGGTCGCGCACCGCTTCGGGATCGGGCGCATGCAGGCAATGGACCAGAAGCGCCCGACCATCGGCGGAAAAGTCGCTCGAGACCGTGCCCGGCGTCATCGTCACCGTGCCCGCCAGCACCGTGATCGCCTCGGGCGAGCGCAGGTCGAGCGGCACCGTCACCCAGGCGGGGCGCATGTCGGCATTGCGCATGAAGAGGATCTGATAGGCGACGATCACATTGGCGACGCAGATGTCCCACAGCACCAGCAGCGTGAATTCCACGATCCGCGGCCAGTTGCCGATCCGGGGCCGGTCCGGCCAGTAGGGGGCCGTCAGGATCGGGATCACGATGCCCAGCGCGAAGCCCAGGACAAGGTTCCCGGGCGTCACCTTGTTGACCAGCATGATCCAGACCAGCGTCAGCAGAAGCGTCAGCAGCGGATGGGGCAGGATGCGGCGGATCATGGCGCGGCTCCTTCGGTCAGGGGCAGGACGGCGCGGATATAGCTGTCCCGGTCGATGATCTGCGCCACGGTCCCCTCGAGCATGTCCGAGAGCGGGCCTGCGAGAAGTGTCATCAGCGCGATCCCGGCCAGAAGCGCGCCGGTCGCCGTGAGGGCCAGCGCGGGGCTGGGGGCGGCGGCCATGATCGGCGTGGGGCCTTCCGCCGGTGCTCCGGCGGTTTTCCAGAAAACCGCGCTGCCCGCGCGCGCGAGCCCCACGATGGCCAGCAGTGACGTGCCCAGCACCACCGCCCAGATCAGCCAGACCTGGTGATGGCCCACCGCCGCATCCAGCACGAGGAGCTTGCCCAGAAAGCCCGAGAGCGGCGGCATCCCCGCCGTGGCGATCGCCGCCGCCATATAGAGGCTGGCGACAAGGCCCGCCTGCGCGATCTCGGGCCGGGGGCCGAGGGCGCAGCTTTCCTGCGGCCTGCGCGCCCGCACCAGATCGACGACAAGAAACAGCGCCGCCCCCGCCAGCGTGGAATGGATCAGGTAGAAGAGCGCCGCCAGAAGCCCCGCCGGCGTGAAAAGAGAGATCGCCACCAGCAGCGTGCCCATCGAGGCGATCCCCGCATAGGCCGCGACCCGCCCCATCGAGCGCGCCCCCAGGATGCCGAACATGCCCACCGCGATGGTCACGAGCGCCGCCGCCATCAGCCAGGGTCCGAAGATGCTGCCCGTCGCCTCGGTCCCCGGCGGGAAGATCAGCGTATAGACCCGCAGGATCGCATAGCCGCCGACCTTGGTCATGATGGCAAAGAGGGCGGCGACCGGGGCAGGGGCCTCGGCATAGGTGGCCGGCAGCCAGAAATGCAGCGGGATGAGCGCGGCCTTGATCGCAAAGACCATCAGCAGCATCACTGCGCCGACGCGGATCAGCGCTGCATCCTCGGCCGGCAGGTTGGCCACGCGCTCGGCCATGTCGGCCATGTTGAGCGTGCCCGTCACCGCATAAAGCACGCCCAGCGCAAAGAGGAACAGGGTCGAGCCCAACAGGTTGTAGACCACATATTGCACGCCCGCCTGCAGTTTCCGGGTGCCGCCGCCGTGGATCATCAGCCCGTAGGAGGCGATCAGCAGCACTTCGAAAAAGACGAAGAGGTTGAACAGGTCGCCCGTCAGGAAGGCGCCGAAGATGCCCATGATCTGGAACTGCAGAAGCGGGTGGAAATGCTTGCCCCGCGCATCCCAGCCCGAGCCGATGGCATAAAGCACCACCACCAGCGCCAGCACCGCCGTCAAGAGCACCATCAGCGCCGAGAGCCGGTCAAGGACCAGCACGATCCCGAAGGGCGCGGGCCAGTTGCCCGGCTCGTAGACCTGCACCGGGCCGGTCATCGCCTGTCCCATCAGGATCAGGGCAAGGCCCAGCATCGCCACGATGCTGGCCACCGAAAACACCCGCGCCAGGCCGATGTGGTGGCGCATGGCCATGATCATGATCGCCGCGACAAAGGGCGGCGCGACCATGGGAAGGGCGATCAGGTGATTCATGCCCGGCCCTCCTCGTCCTCGGTGCCGGGCGGCACTTCGCCCTCCATGTTGATCCTGTCGCTGTCCGAGGCAAGCCAGGCCCCCAGCGCCAGCATCACCACCACCGCCGTCATCCCGAACGAGATCACGATGGCTGTCAGCACCAGCGCCTGCGGCAGGGGATCGGAATAGCCCTCAAGCCCGGAGTTCAGCACGGGGGGCAGGTTCTCGGCCAGCCGACCGGCCGAGAACAGGAACAGGTTCACCGCATAGGTGATCAGCGCCAGCCCGAGAATCACCGGGAAGGTGCGGAACCGCAGAAGCAGGTAGATCCCGGCCGCGGTCAGCACGCCGACGGCGCTTGAGAAGAGGTATTCCATCACGCCGCTCCCGTCGTCTTGGGCGCGTCGGCGTCATCCTCGCGCGAGGGGTCTATGTCCATCGGATAGGGGCTGGCCCGATCGCCCTTGCGATGGGCAAGCCGCGACAGGCTCTCGAGCGCGAGCATCACCGCGCCCACGACGCAGAGGAAGACGCCGATATCGAAGGCAAGCGCCGTGGCAAGCTCGAATTCCTCGATGAAGGGCACCTTGTAATATTCGAAGGTGCCGGTCAGGAAGGGCGTCCCGAACAGCCAGGATCCCACCCCCGTCAGGATCGCCGCGACGATGCCCGCACCGATGATCCCGTGATAGGGATAGCGCTGCCGCGCCGTGGCCCAGTCATAGCCCGAGGCCATGTACTGCATCACCAGAGCGATGGCGACCGCCAGCCCCGAGATGAAGCCGCCGCCCGGCGCATTATGCCCGCGCAGGAAGATATAGACCCCGACCATCAGCGCGATCGGCATCATCACCCGCGTCGCCACCACCATCATCAGCGGATGCAGATCGCCCGAAAGCGTGGGGTCCACCGGGCGCGCGGCCAGATTGCGCCCCACCCGACCCGACAGAAGCTGCTCGGTCAGTGCGAAGATGACCAGCGCGGCGATGCCCAGCACGATGATCTCGCCATAGGTGTCGAAGCCGCGGAAATCGACCAGGATCACGTTGACCACGTTATAGCCGCCGGCCAGCGTCTTGGCATTCTCGAGGTGATAGGCCGAGATGGTGGGTTCGGCAAAGCTGCTGGTCTGCATGGCGAAGGTCAGGACCGCCGCCCCAAGGCCAAGGGCCAGGGCGATGCCGCCGTCGCGCAGGTGGCGCGCGGTGCTGCCTTCGCGCGGCGTGGTCTTGGGCAGGAAGTTCAGCGCCAGCAGCAGCAGGATGATCGACATGACCTCGACCGAGATCTGCGTCAGCGCAAGGTCGGGGGCCGAGAAATAGATGAAGCTGACCGAGACGATCAACCCCGTCACCCCGATCAGGATGAGCGAGAGCAGGCGGTAATGGTGGAACACCACAAGACAGCCGGTCGAGACCACCAGCAGGAACCAGCCCACCGCCGGCACGATCTTGACGGGCAGAAGCTCGCGCACCGGGGCGGCGGTGGTGCTGCTCAGCCAGGCGGCGGCCGAGCCGAGCAGGACCGTGATCGCGAAATAGGCCGTGTAGCGCGTCATCGAGCCGTTGTGCAGCATCCCCGTCAGCCCGCGCGCGACCGCGACGAAGCCACCTGTCACCGCGTCGAACATCGCCTTGGCCTCGGGCCGGGGCGTGGCCAGCCAGACCCGGTCAAGCGGGCGGTGCAGGGCCAAGAGGATCACGCCCCCGATCACCGCCACGACCGACATGTACAGCGCGGGCGTGAAGCCGTGCCAGATCTTGAGGCTGTAATAGGGCAGCTCGCCCCCGATCACCGCCCCCGCCGAGGCCGCCACCAGCCCGCCCGCGATGGCCGCGGGCCAGAGGCCGATCAGCACCACCAGCACCACAAGGAAGGCCGGCGAGGACCAGAGGCCGAAGCCGGGATCATGCGGCTTGGCGGGATAGTCGTCCCGCACCGGGCCGAAGAACACATGCGCCACGAAGCGGAAGGAATAGGTGGCCGACAGAAGCGCCCCGAAGGTCGCAAGCGCCGGGATCACCCAGGGCGAACCGGCCCAGACCGTTATGGCCGCTTCTTCCAGCATCATCTCTTTCGACAGAAAGCCGTTCAGAAGCGGAATCCCCGCCATGGAAAGCGAGGCCAGCGTGGCGATCACGAAGGTGATGGGCATGAGCGTCCGCAGGCCCCCCAGCCGCTTGATGTCGCGGGTATGGGCCTCGTGGTCGATGATGCCCGCGCTCATGAACAGCGCGGCCTTGAAGGTCGCGTGGTTGATGATGTGGAACACGGCCGCGACGGCCGCGAAGGGCGTGCCAAAGCCCAGAAGCATGGTGATCAGGCCAAGGTGGCTCACGGTGGAAAAGGCCAGAAGCGCCTTCAGGTCGTCCTTGAAGATGGCGATCAGCGCCGCGATCACCATGGTCAGAAGGCCGGTGGTGGCGACGATATAGAACCACTCCGGCGTGCCCGCCAGCACCGGCCAGAGCCGCGCCATCAGGAACAGCCCGGCCTTCACCATGGTCGCCGAATGCAGATAGGCCGACACGGGCGTGGGGGCCGCCATCGCATGCGGCAACCAGAAATGGAACGGGAACTGCGCCGATTTGGTGAAGGCGCCCAGCAGGATCAGGATCAGCGCCGGCAGGTAGAGGGGGCTCGCCTGGATCACCTCTTTCTGCGTCAGGATCACCGACAGGTCATAGCTCCCCGCGATCTGGCCCAGCATCAGCATGCCCCCGATCAGCGCAAGCCCGCCCATGCCCGTCACCGTCAGCGCCATCCGCGCGCCCTGCCGCCCCTCGGGCAGGTGCTTCCAGTAACCGATCAGCAGGAAGGACGAGAGCGAGGTCAGCTCCCAGAACACCAAGAGAAGCAGGATGTTGTCCGACAGCACGATCCCCACCATCGCGCCCTGAAACAGCAACAGATAGGTGTAGAACGTGCCCATCGGATCTTCGCGCGTCAGGTAGAACCGCGCATAGATGATGATCAGAAGCCCGATCCCGAGGATCAGCAGCGCAAAGAGGAACCCCAGCCCGTCGAGAAAGAAATTCGCGTTCAGCCCGATCACCGGCATCCAGTCCAGCCGGTAGTGGATCACCTCGCCCGCCATCACCGCCGGCGCATGGACCAGAAGCCCGGCCAGTGCCGCCAGCGTCACCGAGGCGGTGGCCCAGGCACAGGCGGTGCGGCCGGCGCGGATCATCAAACCGGGAAGAAGCGCGCCAAGGAAGGGAAGCGCGGCGATCAGGATCAGGGGCAACGGCGGTGTCCTTCACTTGCAGGGCGGTGTCGTGTCTCAAGTCCTGACCCACGGGATTTCGCCCCCGGGGCGGCCTTCCGGGGCGAGATAGGGCAGATTCCGGGGGGTTTCCATACGAATCGGGAGGGTTTCGCCCGGAATCGATCCGATTTCGGCGCGGGTGCGCCGGGGCAGGGGGAAATTGCCAACGGAAGCCGCAAAAGAAAAAACCGCCCCCGGGGGCGGCCTGTTTTCCGTGCCAGCTTTCGTGCCAGCTTCCGTGCCTGTCTGCCGAACTGGAGCGGGCGATGAGATTCGAACTCACGACCCTTACCTTGGCAAGGTAATGCTCTACCCCTGAGCTACGCCCGCGCACCGGTTCGGTGAAGCGGGGGATACAAATACTCGCTCCCGGCTGCAAGGGGAAAAATCACCGTCCCCCCGCAAGGCCCGTGCAGGCCACTCAGACCGCCAGCCGACGCACGGCGATCCAGCTTGCCGCCGCCATCGCGCCCGCCGTGGCCAGGCAGAGGGCCAGCCCGCCCAGCTGGTAGCTGAGGCCCGACAGCAGCGTCCCCAGCAGCCGCCCGGCCGCGTTCGACATGTAGTAGAACCCCACATCCATCGTGACCCGCCCGGTGCTGGTGAAGGCCAGGATCAGATAGGAATGGACCGAGGAATTCACCGCGAAGACAAAGCCGAACAGCATCAGCCCCGCCACCAGCGTAACGCTCAGCCAGGGCGCGGGGCCGCCTGCGACAAGCGCCAGCCCGGCCAGCGCCAGCGGGATCGGCACCAGAAACCCCGCCCAGCGGATCGCGCCTGCCACCATCGCGCCCTCGGGCCGCCGCCCCGCGCCCAGCATCCGGGGGGCCGCCGCCTGCACCGCGCCATAGGCGATGATCCAGGCCGCCATGAACCCGCCGATCAGGAAAAAGGCCGTCCGGTTGCCCTCGGGCGTGCCGTCGGACAGGACCATCTGGAAATAGACCGGGATGCCCACGACGAACCACACATCCCGCGCCCCGAACAGGAACATCCGCGCCAGAGACAGCCGGTTGATGCGGGCGTCCTTCGACCAGACCTCGGAGAATCTCGCCTCCTTGCGCCCCGCAGGCAGGCCCGGCGGCAGGAACAGCGCCACCGCGATCAGGATCACCGAAAGCACCCCCGCCATGCCCCAGACCGCCGCCTGAAACCCCGCCACGGCCAGCAAAGCCGCACCCAGGAAGAAGCCCAGCCCCTTGACCGCGTTCTTCGACCCCGTCAGCACCGCGACCCAGCGGAACAGCACCCCCTCACCCTCGGGCGCCAGCACCTTCACGGCACTTTTCGACGCCATCTTGGCCAGATCCTTGGCCACGCCCGAGGCCCCCTGCACCGCCATCACGAAAAGGACCGAAGCCGTCACCGTCCATGCGGGGTCAAGCTGCGCCAGCGCCGCCAGTGCCGCGATCTGCAGCACCAGCCCCGCGTAAAGCGTGGCCGCGAGGCCAAACCGCGCCGCGATCCAGCCCGCCGAAAGGTTCGTCACGATCCCCGCCAGCTCATAAAGCAGGAACAGCCAGGCCAGCTGCACCGGCGAAAAGCCCAGCCCGTTGAAATGCAGCAGCACCAGCATCCGCAGCGCGCCATCCGACAGCATGAAGGCCCAATAGGCCGCCGTCACTGCCGCATAGGCGCGCAAGGGCCGGGCCGTGGTCACGCCGCCATCATCCGGGCGATATCGACCAGCCGGCAGGCATAGCCCCATTCGTTGTCATACCAGGCATAGATCTTCACCTGCGTCCCGTTCACCACCATGGTCGAGCCCGCATCCACGATGCTCGAGCGCGGATCATTCAGGTAATCCGACGAGACCAGGGGCCGCGCCTCATACCCCAGGATCCCCTCAAGCGGCCCCTCGGCCGCCGCGCGCAGCAGGGCGTTGACCTCCTCGACCGTGGTCGCCCGCTCCACCTCGAAAACGCAATCGGTGAGCGAGGCATTCAGAAGTGGCACCCGCACCGCATGGCCGTTCAGCCGCCCCGCAAGCTCGGGAAAGATCAGCGCGATCGCCGAGGCGCTGCCCGTCGAGGTCGGGATCAGGTTCAGAAGCGCCGACCGCCCCCGCCGGGCGTCCTTCGCGGGGCGGTCCACGATGGTCTGGGTGTTGGTCACGTCATGGATCGTGGTGATCGCCCCGTGCCGGATGCCGAAGGCTTCGTGAATGACCTTCACCACCGGGGCCAGACAGTTCGTCGTGCAGGAGGCGGCGGTCACGATCCGGTGCCGGTCGGGATCATAGAGGTGATGGTTCACCCCATAGACAAGGTTCAGCGCCCCACCATCCTTGACCGGGGCCGAGACCAGCACCCGCCCGACGCCCGCCGCGAAATAGGGCGCGATCTTCGCCGCCGTCCTGAAGACGCCCGTCGCGTCGATCACCATCCCGATGCCCAGATCCCGCAGCGGCAGATCCTCGATCCTTGCGGCATGGGTCAGGGGCACGGTCCTGCCCGCCAGCCTCAGCCCGCCCTCGACCGCCGCAACCCGCCCCGGCCAGCGCCCATGCACCGAATCGAACTCGAGCCAGAGCGCATGATCCTCGGCGCTGCCTTGCGGATCGTTCAGCAGCGCAATCTCCATCCCGCTCTCGACCAGCCGCCGAAGCGCCAGCTTGCCGATCCGGCCCAGACCGTTCAGGGCGATACGCGTCATTCCTTATACTCCAGCCACCGCCCCGCAGGGCCGGGGCAGGCCCCTCCTGCCTGTCCGCTGTAACGGTTCCATGACAGGCGCAGGGGGCGAAGGCCGCCCGAACGGCACATGGCCCATGGCGCAGGCCGCGGGAATCGGTCCAGATAAGCGCAGCCCGACCCCAGGACCGGAGACCCAAGGCATGAACCTCACACTCGACGGGCAGGGGATCCTGATCACCGGCGCGACCCAGGGCCTTGGCGCCGCCGTGGCGCGGGCTGCAGCACGGGCGGGCGCGCGGGCGCTGGCCCTCAGCGGGCGCGATCTGGCGAAAGCCACCCCCCTCGTCGAGGAGCTGCGCGCCCTGGGCACAGAGGTCCACATGATCCCCGCCGACCTCGCCCGGTCCGAGGCCCCGGCCCAGCTCTTCGAGACAGCCCTCGCCCGCTGCGGCCGGCTCGACGCTCTGGTCAATGCCGCCGGCCTGACGACCCGGGCCGGCCTGACCGATGGCACCCCGGGCGACTGGGAAAGCCTGATGGCGGTCAATGCCCGCGCGCCCTTCTTCCTGATGCAGGGCCTCGCGCGCCACCTTCTGGCCCGCGGCGCCCCCGGCGCGGTGGTCAACGTGGCCTCGATCAACGCCCATTGCGGTCTGCCGGAACTGGCGATCTATGCGGCCTCGAAAGGCGCCCTCGTCACGCTGACGCGCAATGCCGCCCATGCCCATCTGGCCGACCGCATCCGGGTCAATGCGCTCAACATGGGCTGGACCGATACGCCCGGCGAACAGCAGATGCAGGCCGAGATCCTCGGCAAGGGCCCGGGCTGGCAAGAGGCCGCCGCCGCCACCCTGCCGCTCGGCCGGCTCCTCACGGTCGAGGAGGTCGCGGCCCAGATCCTCTGGCTCCTCGCCCCGGCCTCCGCCCCCCTGACCGGCGCGGTCATCGACCTCGAACAACGCATCCTCGGCGCGCCCTGACCCCGGACAGCACCCCCCGCCTCGCGCCACTCTGCTGCTTCTTTTGTTCCCAAATATCCCGGGGGGAGGCCGAAGGCCGGGGGGCAGCGCCCCCCCCGC
>JBHYFN010000079.1:0-9317 GCA_051859505.1 Paracoccaceae bacterium | reverse complement strand
ATCGAACATCCGCGTCGATACCAAGGGGCGCGAGGTCATGCGCATCCTGCCGCGCAACCATGACGGCGTGAACGAGGAATGGATTTCCGACAAGACCCGCTTCGTCTGGGACGGGCTGCGCCGCCAGCGGCTTGACCGGCCCTATATCCGCGAAAACGGCAAGCTGCGCCCGGCAAGCTGGCCCGAGGCGCTGTCGGCGGCCGCCGCCGCCATGAAGGGGCGCAAGCTTGCGGGCCTCGTCGGCGATCTGGCCCCGGTCGAGGCGGCCTTCGCCCTCAAGCAGCTGATCGAGGGGCAGGGGGGCGCCGTGGAATGCCGCACCGATGGTGCGAAACTGCCCATCGGCAACCGCTCCGGCTATGTCGGCACGGCGCGGATCGAGGATATCGACGCGGCCAGCATGATCCAGCTGATCGGCACCAATCCCCGCCTCGAGGCGCCGGTGCTGAATGCCCGCATCCGGGCCGCATGGGCGCGCGGCGCGACGGTCGGGCTGGTCGGGCCTTTGGCCGACCTGACCTATGATGTGGTGCATGTCGGCACCGATCGCGCGGCGCTCGAGGGGCTTTCCGGCCAGACGATTTCCGAAGCGACCCGCGAGGCGCCAACGCTTGTCATCATCGGGCAGGGCGCCCTGACCGAGGCGGATGGCGCGGCCGTCCTCGCCCATGCGATGCGTCTGGCGGAAAACTCCGGCTCGGGCCTTCTGGTGTTGCACACGGCGGCTGCGCGCGTGGGCGCGATGGATGTGGGTGCCGTGACCGAAGGGGGCCTCGAGGCGGCGCTTGATGGGGCCGAGGTCGTCTACAACATGGGCGCCGATGAGGTCGAGATCGCGCCCGGCGCCTTCGTCATCTACCAGGGCAGCCATG
This sequence comes from Paracoccaceae bacterium, assembly GCA_051859505.1. Lineage (GTDB taxonomy): Bacteria > Pseudomonadota > Alphaproteobacteria > Rhodobacterales > Rhodobacteraceae > JAFIEN01. Next base: position 8,445 of record JBHYFN010000079.1, on the reverse strand, counting down.
GCGACCGCGGCGCGCATCGCGCCGACATCATCCTGCCCGCCGCCGCCTATACCGAAGAGAACGGCCTTTTCGTCAATACCGAAGGCCGGCCCCAGCTGGCGCTGCGTGCCGGTTTCCCGCCGGGCGAGGCGAAAGAGAACTGGGCCATCCTGCGCGCGCTTTCGGCCGAACTGGGCGCAACCCAGGGCTGGAACAGCCTGGCCGGCCTGCGGCAGGCGTTGGTTGCCGCCCATCCGCATCTGGGGCAGATCGACGAGGTCGCCGCGAACGACTGGCAGCCCCTGCCGCTGGCCCCGCTGGGGCAGGCCGATTTCCGCACCGCCGTTTCGGATTTCTACCTGACGAACCCCATCGCCCGCGCGAGCGCCCTGATGGCCGAGCTTTCGGCGGCCGAAGCCGCCCGGAGCGCCCCGGCACTGGCGGCGGAATAACCTCTGGTGCGGGCCGTGGCGATCCTTGCCGCGCTCCTGCCTCTGGCGGGATGCGCCGGTGCGGGAGGGGGCGAACCGGAGGCCGCCTTCCGCCCGGTCTATGGCGGGGTCGAGACCTATCTGCTGGACGGCGATCTGGTGAATTTCCGCGTCTCGATGCAGGGCGCGCGCGGGCCCGAGGATGTCGAACGCTATGCCGCCTGTGCGGCGGCGCAATATGCGCTGATCCGGGGCTATGGTTTTGCGCGACATGTGCGCACTTTGGTCGACGAAACGGCTGGAAACTGGAGCGCCGATGCTGTTTACACCGTCTCGGCGGCCCTTCCGCGGGGCTCAAGGACAATAGACGCCGAGGTGACGGTGGCCGATTGCGCCCTGTCCGGCATACCATCGGTGTGAGGGAACGACGATGAACGCCTTTTTCACGGATACCGTGCTCGGCATCATACTTGTGACGACCGGCAAGGCGCTTCTGGTGCTGATCCCGCTTCTGGTGGCGCTGGCCTTCCTGATGTATGCCGACCGCAAGATCTGGGCCGCGGTGCAGATGCGGCGGGGGCCGAACGTGGTGGGGCCCTTCGGCCTGCTGCAGAGCTTTGCCGATTTCCTGAAGTATATCGTCAAGGAAATCGTGGTGCCGGCGGGCGCCGACAAGGGCGTGTTCTTCCTGGCGCCGATGATTTCCTTCGTGCTGGCGGTGATCGCCTGGGCGGTGATTCCGTTCAACGACGGCTGGGTCTTGGCCGATATCAACGTGGCGATCCTCTATGTCTTCGCCGTCTCCTCGCTCGAGGTGTACGGCGTGATCATGGGCGGCTGGGCGTCGAACTCGAAATATCCGTTCCTGGGGTCGCTGCGCTCGGCGGCGCAGATGATCTCATACGAGGTGTCGATCGGGCTGATCATCATCGGGGTCATCATCTCGACCGGCTCGATGAACCTCTCGGCCATCGTGGCCGCGCAGGACGGGCCCTATGGCATCTTCTCGTGGTACTGGCTGCCGCATTTCCCGATGCTGTTCCTGTTCTTCATCTCGGCCCTGGCGGAAACCAACCGCCCGCCCTTCGACCTGCCCGAGGCGGAGTCGGAACTCGTGGCGGGCTATCAGGTGGAATATTCCTCGACCCCGTTCCTGCTGTTCATGATCGGCGAGCTGATGGCGGTGGTGCTGATGTGCGCTCTGGTGTCGCTTCTGTTCCTGGGCGGCTGGCTCTCGCCCATTCCGGGGCTGCCGGACGGGGTCTTGTGGATGGTCCTGAAGATGGCCTTCGTCTTCTTCCTCTTCGCCATGGTGAAGGCGATCACGCCGCGCTACCGCTATGACCAGCTGATGCGGCTGGGCTGGAAAGTGTTCCTGCCGATGAGCCTGGCCTGGGTGGTGATCGTGGCCTTCCTTGCGAAGTTCGAACTGTTCGGCGGCGCCTGGGCGCGCTGGAGCGTGGGGGTCTGAGATGACGCAGATGGACTATACCAGGGCGGCCAAGTACTTCCTGCTGCAGGATTTCTTCCAGGGCTTCAAACTCGGGCTGAAGTATTTCTTCGCGCCCAAGGCCACGGTGAACTATCCCCATGAGAAGGGCCCGCTTTCGCCCCGGTTCCGCGGCGAACATGCGCTGCGGCGGTATCCGAACGGCGAGGAACGCTGCATCGCCTGCAAGCTGTGCGAGGCGATCTGCCCGGCCCAGGCCATCACCATCGACGCCGAACCGCGCGAGGACGGGTCGCGGCGCACGACGCGCTATGACATCGACATGACGAAATGCATCTACTGCGGCTTCTGCCAGGAGGCCTGTCCGGTCGATGCCATCGTCGAGGGGCCGAATTTCGAGTTTGCCACCGAGACGCGCGAAGAGCTGTTCTACGACAAGGAACGGCTGCTGGCCAATGGCGAGCGCTGGGAAGCGCAGATCGCCCGCAACCTCGAACTGGATGCACCCTACCGATGACATGTTTGCACAACAGTCAGGGCCGGGGGGCGGAAAATGCACATTTTCCGCCTGCGATTTCTGTTCAGAAATCGCCTTCCCGGGCGGAGGCGGCATGAGCGATCCCAATCCCTTCGCAGCCATGATGAAGATGGGTCAGGACTGGGCGCGCGCGCTCAATCCGGCGCTGGAATCCTTCACCCCCAAGGGGTTCGAGGCGCTTTGGCCGACGATGCCGCGCGAGCTGATGGAAACCTTCATGGGCAAGACCCTCAACCCCGAGGGGCTGGATGCCAAGACCCGGCTCCTGCTCACGCTGGGAGGTCTGACCATCCTGGGCGCCCAGGCCGAGGCGCAGGTCCGCCTGACCGTGCGCCATGCGCGCGAAGCCGGGGCCAGCAAACAGGAAATCGCCGAGACCATCGCCATGATGGGCCTGTTCGGCGGGATCCCCGCAATGACCCGGGCGATGGAACTCGCCACCGAGGTCATGGAAGAGGAGACGGACGAATGACGGTAGCGGCCTTCACCTTCTACGCCTTCGCGATCACCACGCTCATGGGCGGCTTGATGACCGTGATCAGCCGCAACCCGGTGCATTCGGTGCTCTGGCTGATCCTGGCCTTCCTGTCTTCGGCGGGGCTTTTCGTGCTTCTGGGCGCGGAATTCGTCGCCATGCTGCTGATCATCGTCTATGTCGGCGCGGTCGCGGTGCTGTTTCTCTTCGTCGTCATGATGCTCGACATCGATTTCGCCGCGCTCAAGGCCGAGATGGCGCGCTACATGCCGCTGGCCCTCTTGATCGGCGTGGTGATCCTGATGCAGCTGGCGCTGGCCTTCGGCGTCTGGCAGGTCGACGACGGGGCCGAGGCGCGGCTGGCCGCCCCGATCGGCACCGCCGAGAATACCCGCCAGCTTGGCCTGATCCTTTATGACCAGTATTTCCTGCTGTTCCAGCTGGCCGGGCTTGTCCTTCTGGTCGCGATGATCGGGGCCATCGTGCTGACCCTGCGCCATCGCTCGGATGTGAAGCGGCAGGATGTGCTGGCCCAGATGTTCCGCGATCCCGAGAAGGCGCTGGAGCTGAAGGACGTCAAGCCGGGGCAGGGGCTGTGAGCGGGGGCCGCCTTCACCCGGGGCCGCTGCTTGCGGTCGCGCTTGGCCTGTCTGTTGCCGGCAGCGCGGCATCGGCCTGTGTGGGGATGCCGCCGGAATGCCCGACGGCGCGCGGGATCGCCTCGCTCGAGGGGCACGAGGGCGATCTGGTGCAGTTCCGCGAATTCCTGGCCGATATGGCGGATTATACCTCGCGGCTCGTGCTGGTGAATTGCAGCAGCCGGCAGGGCGTCATGGTGATGGGGATCGACCAGGACTGGGTGAGCTACAACGCGGCGAGCGAGCTGTTCGAGCGGGCGATGCAGCCGGGCGCGCGGTTCGACCCGGATCGCCTGTTTGCCCAGGCGCAATCGCAAGGCTTCGATGCGACGCGGGTCGAGTTGAGCGCGGGTCACTGCGGCTGCGATCTGCCGAATATCGAGCCGCAGTTCAGTTGCCCCGAGATGTAGGGCAGGCGACCCGGCCGCCGGGCTGCGGGGCCGAAGGCGCGAAATGACAGGCAAGGGGCCGGGACGGGCCCAGGACGAAAGAAGGACGCAGGCGGCAAATGGCCGGGTTCGCATCAGAGGACAGAGTGCAGAGCCTTTGCCCCGGCGGGGCACGGGGCCGCGTCCGCACCTTGGGAGGTGCGGAAGGATGAGGCTTGCCCCCACGCTCCTGTGCCTTTCCGTCGCGGCACTCCTCCTGCCCGGCGCGGCCCAGGCCTGCCGTTTCCTGCCCTATGAGCCGGCCGAGGCGCCGATCTTCGGCAAGGCCTGCACCGCCCGATGGACGCTCGAGACCGACCGGATGGTCGAGCTGGGCGAGGCCTACGACCTTGGCGCCGGGATCACACTGCAGCGGCTGACCGACGGCAATGGCTGCGACATGGAGGTGCACCTTGTCGTGCATGATTGCGGCACGGCCGATGTGATCCGGATCGGGCCGGTGCGGCAGATCGCGGGCGACCCGGACGAGAGCGGTCAGGCGCTGGAAGATCTGGCCGCCTATCTGGACGGGGCTGAGGCCGGGACGCCGACGACGCTGGCGGGGATCGAGGAGCGCGCAAGCGCGCTTGGCCTTGAGGTGAGCGCGCGGGTGATCTCGGGTCAGAAGGTGCAGGCGGGCGATTTCGACGTCACGACCGGCTGCGCCTGTTCCTTGTTTTACGATGGTGGGGGTGGGTGATGCCAAGGGTTGGTGCGTGTTTGTCGATTGTCGGTCTGCTTGGCTGTCTGGTTCTGCCGGTCGCCGCACAGGCCTGTGACCCCATCGCGCAAGAGGTGAGCCTTGTGCCCGAGGAAGGCCATGCCTGCGCCCTGGCCTGGCAGCCGGAAGAGGACACCCGGGTCGCGCTTCTGGGCGCGCGCAACATGGATCAGCCGGTCATCCTGCAGGATCTGGTTGTCGGCAATGCCTGCGACGAAGGCCACCGGCTGGTCGTGCATGACTGCGCCTCTGACCGGGTGCTGGTGATCGGCCATGACCAGCGCGTCTCCGGCTATCCCGAAGGGCACGAGCTGAACAGCCAGGGGCTGGAGGAACTGGCCCGGCAGGTGCTGACCGAGGGGGCGGGCCTGGACGATCTGCAGCAGAACGCCCTGTCGAGCGGTTATGCGGACCTGACCCTGCTCGACATCGGCGAGGCCATCGAGATCGCCGGGGTTGCGGTGCCGCTGGGCTGCGTCTGCGAGCGGGTCCAGCGGATCGGGGGGGAATAGGCGATGACCACTCGGATCCTTGCCCGCTGTGCCGCCCTGGCCCTTGGCCTGATGGCGGCCCCGGCTTCGGCCCTGGCGCCGCCCTTGCCGGCCTGTTCCCACGATCTTGTCGGCGCGGCAGAGCGTCGGGCGATCGGGGTCGCCGATCCGGACTGGTTCGGCTATTACCACGATCCGATCGGCGCGGATTTCATGATCTATTCCTTCGATGTGGACAACGGAGACCTTCTGGTCATTCTCGAACATTGCCCGAGCGCGACCCAGCTGGTTGCCCGCGTCCTGCGGCGGGGATTGAGCGAGCGCGCCTTCGAGGATCGCTGGATCAAGGTCGACAGCGGCATTCGGGACCGCGCCTCGCCGGACAATCCCGAAAGCTACAGCTTTCAGGATCTGGCGCGGCTGGCAGCGGCCGACGGCGCCGTGACGCGGGTGGTGCAGGTGCCCTATCAGAGTTGCGCCTGCGCGGTGAAACCCTACTACGAGCAATGAAAAGCCGACAATGAGTGACGGGAACAAGAAGGCGGAACGATGATCGGACTTGAACATTACCTGACAGTGGCGGCGGCCCTGTTCGTGATCGGGATCTTCGGCCTGTTCCTGAACCGCAAGAACGTCATCATCCTCTTGATGTCGATCGAGCTGATGCTCCTGGCGGTCAATATCAACCTCGTCGCCTTCTCGAGCTTTCTCGGCGATCTGGTGGGGCAGGTCTTCACCCTCTTCGTGCTGACCGTGGCCGCGGCCGAGGCGGCGATCGGGCTGGCGATCCTTGTCTGTTTCTTCCGCACGCGTGGCACCATCGACGTTGAAGACGTCAACGTGATGAAAGGCTGATCCGATGGAAACCATCATCCTGTTCGCCCCGCTTGTGGGCGCGCTCATCGCCGGTTTCGGTTGGCGCCTGACGGGCGAGACGGCGGCCCAGTGGATCACCACCGGCCTTCTGTTCCTGTCGGCGCTGCTGTCCTGGATCGTCTTCCTGACCTTCGACGGAGAGACCTATACCGTCCAGATCCTGCGCTGGATCGAAAGCGGCGATCTTTATACCGACTGGGCGATCCGTATGGACCGGCTGACCGCGACCATGCTGATCGTGATCACCACCGTCTCGGCGCTCGTGCACCTTTATTCCTTCGGCTACATGGCGCATGACGAGAACTGGCGCGAGGGCGAGCATTACAAGGCGCGCTTCTTTGCCTATCTGTCGTTCTTCACCTTCGCCATGCTGATGCTGGTGACGGCCGACAACCTTGTCCAGATGTTCTTTGGCTGGGAAGGGGTGGGGGTCGCCTCCTACCTTCTGATCGGGTTCTACTATCGCAAGCCCTCGGCCAATGCCGCGGCGATCAAGGCTTTCGTCGTCAACCGGGTCGGGGATTTCGGCTTTGCGCTTGGCATCTTCGCGCTGTTCTTCCTGACCGACTCGATCCGCTTCGACGATATCTTTGCCGCCGTGCCGGGCCTGACCGAAACGCAGCTGACCTTCCTCTGGGGCGAGTGGTCGGCGCTCGAGGTGGTGGCGCTCCTGCTGTTCATCGGTGCGATGGGGAAATCGGCGCAGCTGATCCTGCACACCTGGTTGCCCGACGCGATGGAGGGGCCGACGCCGGTTTCCGCCCTGATCCATGCCGCGACCATGGTGACGGCGGGGGTGTTCCTTGTCTGCCGCATGTCGCCGGTGATGGAATATGCGCCCAATGCGATGGGTTTTGTCGTCTTCCTCGGAGCCGCCACGGCGTTCTTCGCGGCGACCGTGGGCCTTGTGCAGAACGACATCAAGCGCGTGATCGCCTATTCCACCTGTTCGCAACTGGGCTTCATGTTCGTGGCCGCCGGTGTGGGCGTCTATTCGGTGGCGATGTTCCACCTGCTGACCCATGCCTTCTTCAAGGCGATGCTGTTTCTGGGCGCGGGCTCGGTCATCCATGCGATGCATCACGAACAGGACATGCGCAATTACGGCGGGCTGCGGCACAAGATCCCCTATACCTTCTGGGCGATGCTGATCGGCACGCTGGCCATCACCGGCGTGGGCATTCCGCTGACCCATATCGGTTTCGCGGGCTTCATCTCGAAGGATGCGGTGATCGAAAGCGCCTATGCCGGGGCCGGAGGGTTCGCCTTCTGGACCCTCGTGATCGCGGCGGCGATGACCAGCTTCTACAGCTGGCGGCTGATGTTCCTGACCTTCTTCGGCAAGCCGCGCGGCGATCATCACACCCATGACCACGCCCATGAAAGCCCGCGCGTGATGCTGGTGCCGCTGGGCGTGCTGGGGATCGGGGCGGTGTTTTCGGGGATGGTCTTCTATTCCAGCTTCTTCGGCCATGTCGACCAGGTCGCCCGCTTCTTTGGCGTGCCCTACGAGGCGGTTGCGGCACATGGCGAAGAACACGGCGATGAGCACGACGCTGCGCATGGCGACGCGAAACCCCATTACGTCTTCACCGGGCTGCCGGGGCAGGGGGCGATCCATATCGCTCCGGGCAATACGGTGCTGGAGGATGCCCATTACGTGCCCGACTGGGTCAAGGTCAGCCCCTTCATCGCGATGATACTGGGGCTTGCGCTGGCCTATCAGATGTATATCCGCCGGCCCGACTGGCCCGCGAAACTGGCCGAGAACCAGAGACCGCTTTACAACTTCCTGCTGAACAAATGGTATTTCGACGAGATCTACGACTTCCTCTTCGTGAAACCCGCCATCGGCCTTGGCCGCTTCCTGTGGAAGCGCGGGGATGGGGCGGTGATCGACGGGGGGATCAACGGCGTGGCGATGGGGGCGATCCCCTTCCTCACCCGCCTCGCGGGGCGGGCGCAGTCGGGATACATGTTCACCTATGTTTTCTACATGATCCTCGGGCTTGCCGTCCTCTTGACCTGGATGACGCTCGGCGGGGGGGCTGACTGATGGGCAACCTGCTTTCGCTCACGACCTTCATCCCGCTGGTGGGGGCCGCGATTCTGGCGCTGTTCCTGCGGGGCGAGGATGCAGCCGCGCAATCCAACGCCAAATGGGTGGCGCTGGCGACGACGGTATTCACCTTCATCGTTTCGCTTTTCATCCTGTTCGGCTTCGACCCCCAGAACACCGACTTCCAGTTCGTCGAGGACAAGGCCTGGCTTCTGGGCCTGCGCTACCGGATGGGGGTCGACGGGATCTCGATCCTGTTCGTGATGCTGACGACCTTCCTGATGCCGCTGGTGATCGCGGCCTGCTGGGATGTGACGCATCGGGTGAAGGAATACATGATCGCCTTCCTGGTGCTGGAA
>JBHYFN010000078.1:0-9401 GCA_051859505.1 Paracoccaceae bacterium | reverse complement strand
CGACAGCCGGCCCCGGTGGGGCATGCCGATCACCACCTCCTCGACCCCCAGCGCACCACCGCGCTTGATGATCTGCTCCATCGCCGGGATCAGGCTTTCGCCGCCGTCAAGGCCGAAACGCTTGGTGCCCATGTATTTGACATGGAGGAACTTTTCAAAGCCCTCGGCCTCGACCAGCTTGTTCAGGATCGCCTTGCGGCCGGTCTGGGTGAAGGTGATCTCTTTCCCGTAGCCCTCGATCCGCTCCTTCAGCCAGGACGCCTGCTCCGGGTCGGAAATATGCATGTATTGCAGCGCGAAAGTGCCGCAATAGGTGCGTTTCACCAGGGCAATGATCTCGTTCATCGTGGCCACTTCGAGGCCAAGCACATTGTCGATGAAGATCGGCCGGTCCATGTCGGCGGCGGTGAAGCCATAGCTGGCGGGGTCCAGCTCGGGATGCGGTTCGTCGCTGCGCAGGCCCAGCGGATCAAGATCGGCGATCAGATGGCCGCGAATCCGGTAGGCGCGGATGATCATCAGCGCGCGCAGGCTATCAAGCACCGCGCTGCGCACCTGCGCCTCGGAAAGCGTGACGCCCTTCTCGGCGGCCTTGGCGGCGATCTTTTCCCCGGCCTTCTTCGGATCGGCCGGCCATTGCCCGTCAAGCGCGGCGGTCAGCTCGTCCGAGGGCATCGGCGGCCAGTCGGCCCGCGCCCAGCTTGGCCCCTGCGCCTCGGCCCGGGCCTCGGTCGCGCTGTCGCCCAGCGCCTCGAAGAACTTGCGCCAGGTTTCATCGACACTGCCGGGATTGTCGGCAAAGCGGGCGTGCAGCTGTTCTATGTAATCGGCATTGTGCCCCTGCAGAAACGAGGAGGCGTGGAAAACGTCGTTGCGGCTTTGCTCGGTCATGGGGCTACCTCGGGGGCGGGCGTTACAGCGCGGTCGGGAAGGGGATGGTGATCGTCGTCCGGATCCCGTCGCCGCCGGTGATCTGACCAGAGAGATCGGCCGGCGGCGACAGGCGCAGGATGAAGTATTCGGTTTCGGGAAAGGCGTCGTTGGCGGGCACCTGGATCTGGCTCATGCGGATGCCGTCGGCATCATAGCCGGTGCCCAGAAGCGCAAAGAAGCTGTCGGTCATCGCAGCCTCGGGCCCTGCGGTCCAGCATTCGACCCGCAGCCTGCCGAGCGCATCCTCGAAGCCGGCCAGCAGGAGGACCTTGCCGTCCCGCTCCATCAGGCTGCGCTGGCCGACGAAATCCGTCCAGAAGGCGCGGGCCTCTGCGCGGTGGGCAAGATGGTCGTCCCAGCTCCCGTCGATCCGGCCGGTGACGGGCAGCCAGACATCGCTCAGCCGGTCGATCGCATCGGGTCGCAGATCGCTGGGGATATCGGACCAGCCGACGGCGCGCAGCGTGGCGCGGTAGGTTTCGGGGTTGCCATGCGGCAGCAGGCAGGGTTCGAGATACCCGGTCACGGTCACCGCGCCTTCGGGCAGGTCGGCGGGATCGCCTATGGTGTGGTCATGGTCATGGTCGTGGTCATGGTCGTGGTCGTGGGACGGCCCGGCTTCGGCATCCGCCGCGGTCGACGGATCGTTCGCCTCGGTGCCCTCTGCCCGGGCAAGGGCCGCCGCAAGGATCACGGCCAGACCGGCGATCAACAGGACGAAAGCCGACCGGGCCAGCGCGTTGCGCCAGCCCTGTTCTTCGTTCCGTTGGGTCCAGTCCTGCATCGCTCCTCCCTCTCGGCGCAGTGTCGGGCTCAGCCGCGCCTCAGCCGATCGCCTCCAGCACGGCCTGACCCAGCGTGGCGGGGCTGTCGGCCACGACGATGCCCGCGCTTTTCATCGCCTCGATCTTGCTTTCCGCATCGCCCTTGCCGCCCGCCACGATGGCGCCCGCATGGCCCATCCGCCGGCCCTTGGGCGCGGTGCGCCCGGCAATGAACCCGGCAGTGGGCTTCTTGCGGCCGCGCTTCGCCTCGTCCTTGAGGAACTGGGCCGCCTCTTCCTCGGCCGAGCCGCCGATCTCGCCGATCATGATGATCGACTGCGTCTCGGGATCGGCGAGGAACATCTCGAGCACGTCGATATGCTCCGTCCCCTTGATCGGGTCGCCGCCGATGCCCACGGCGCTGGACTGGCCGAGGCCCACATCGGTGGTCTGCTTGACCGCCTCATAGGTCAGCGTGCCCGAGCGCGACACGACACCCACCGAGCCGCGCTTGAAGATCGACCCGGGCATGATGCCGATCTTGCAGGCGTCCGGCGTCATCACGCCGGGGCAGTTCGGCCCGATCAGCCGCGTGGAAGACCCTTCCAGCGCGCGCTTGACGCGCATCATGTCAAGCACGGGGATGCCCTCGGTGATGCAGACAACCAGCGGAATGCGCGCGTCAATCGCCTCGAGGATGCTGTCGGCGGCAAAGGGCGGGGGCACATAGATTACGCTGGCATTCGCGCCCGTTTCGGCCACCGCATGGTGGACGCTGTCGAAGACGGGCAGGTTCAGATGCGTCGTCCCACCCTTTCCGGGCGTGACCCCGCCGACCATTTTCGTGCCATAGGCGATGGCCTGTTCGGAATGGAACGTGCCCTGCGAGCCGGTGAAACCCTGACAGATCACGCGGGTGGTTTCGTCGATGAGGATGGCCATTTTCGTTTTCCCGTCAGATCTGAGAGAGTTGCGCAAGCCGCCGGTCGGGGCAGCGCGGAAGGGTGTGTTGGTGGATGTGAGGCATCAGGTCAGTTCCTTGCCCCGGAGAGAAAGAGGATGCCGCCCGCGCCCAGACTTTCGCAGGAACCGGTGTCGCGCGGGCCGGTGACGATGGCGGCAATCTCTTGGGTGATGTTGCGCTGGGTGCAGCCTGACAGGGGATCGACCGTGTCGCGCCCCTGACGGTCGAAACCCGTCTGTTCAAGCATCTCGCTCAGCATCTCGTTCAACTCGAGGCTGCCGCGGTTCTGCACATCGACGGAACACTGCCGGCCGTCGCGCGAAAGGATGAACTCCACCTCGCCCTTGGCATAGCCGAGGAACCCCTCGCCGTGATCCGTCCGGGTCCAGTCCATCGCCATCATCGAGGCGACAAGCATGTCCGGGTCGAAAGCCGCCCAGAGACAGGCGCCGATCCCGGCCTCGGGGCCGTCGAAAAACAGCTGCTGAAGCGTGACACTGCGCAGCCGGTCGATGTCCTGCGCAAGGGCCGGACCAGTCAGCGGAGCAAGCGCCAGCGCCGCAGCCCAAAGACGGGTCTTCATTCCGCTCACCCCTTGACCGCCTTCACGATCTTCTGCGCCGCATCCGACAGATCATCCGCCGCGATGACGTTCAGGCCCGATGAGTTGAGGATCTCTTTCCCCTTCTCGACATTTGTGCCTTCCAGCCGCACGACCAGCGGCACCTTCAGCCCCACCTCGCGCACCGCGGCGACCACGCCTTCGGCGATCACGTCGCAGCGCATGATGCCGCCGAAGATGTTGACGAGGATGCCTTTGACGTTGGGGTCCGAGGTGATGATCTTGAAGGCCTCTGTCACCTTCTCTTTCGTCGCGCCGCCGCCCACATCCAGGAAGTTGGCAGGCTCGGCGCCGTAGAGCTTGATGATGTCCATCGTCGCCATGGCAAGGCCCGCGCCGTTGACCATGCAGCCGATCTCGCCATCCAGCGCGATGTAGTTGAGGTCGAATTTCGAGGCGGCGAGTTCCTTCGGATCCTCTTCCGTCTCGTCGCGCAGGGCGGCGATATCGGCATGGCGGTAGATCGCGTTGCCGTCGAAACCCATCTTGGCGTCAAGGCATTTCAGATCGCCCTTGTCGGTCACGATCAGGGGGTTGATCTCAAGCATCTCCATGTCCTTTTCGGTGAAAAGGCGATAGAGCGTGCCCATCAGCGCCACGCATTGCTTGACCTGGTTGCCGGTCAGCCCCAGCGCGAAGGCGATGCGGCGGCCGTGGAAGGCCTGATAGCCGCTGGCGGGATCGACGCTGAAGGTCAGGATCTTTTCCGGCGTCTCGGCGGCGACCTCTTCGATATCCATGCCGCCCTCGGTCGAGCAGACAAAGGAGATGCGGCTTGTCGCGCGGTCGACCAGCAGGGCGAGGTAAAGCTCGCGCTCGATGCCCGAACCGTCCTCGATATAGATGCGGTTGACGGTCTTGCCCACGGGGCCGGTCTGATGCGTGACAAGGGTGCGGCCCAGCATCTTCTTGGCCTCGGTCGCGGCTTCTTCGACCGAGCGGGTCAGGCGGACGCCGCCCTTTTCGCCGGCGTCGGGCTCGATGAAATGGCCCTTGCCGCGCCCGCCGGCATGGATCTGCGCCTTGACCACCCAGAGCGGCCCGTCAAGTTCGCCGGCGGCGGTCTTGGCATCTTCGGCCCGCAGCACGGCGCGGCCGTCGCTGACCGGGGCGCCGTAGGATCGCAGAAGCGCCTTGGCCTGATACTCGTGGATGTTCATGCGGCTGACCCTCTGCAGGCTGAAAACTGGCGCCCTTGAAACACGGAAGAGGTTAAGAAAAAACCGCGATTCGCGAAGGCGGCCCGGAAAAGCGACATTTGTGATCACGGGCCGAAAATGCGTGATCACAAAATGGGCCGAACGGCGCACGGGCGGCGATTCCCCTCCCGGACTCGCCTCACCACCCGCCCCGGAACAGGCTGCCGGACTGCCGGGTCGCGGGCCAGGGGCGGATTGGCAATTGTCCCCGAGCGGGCGGCCCGATAGTCTTGCCACCGGGCAGGAAGCGGGCGCGAGGGAGACGATGTCGGCAACACCACGCTGGAGCGTGGTCAGCATGGTGGACGAGCCGCCACAGCTGATCCTGGCCTATGTCGCGCATTACCTCGCCCTCGGGGCAAGCGGCATTCACCTCTGCCTCGACCGGCGCCAGGACAAGCTGGTCGAGATCCTGCGCGCGGTCCCCAACGTCAGTTGCACCGTTCTGGATGAGGCATACTGGCAGGCCCGGGGCATGACGCGGCCGAAGCGCTCCAGCCTGCGCCAGAGCATTGTCTGCACCGAGGCGGCCAAGTCGATCGACTGTGATTTCCTCTTTCATGTCGACGCTGATGAATACCTCATTCCCGCCCGCCCGATCGGCGAACAGCTTTCCGAGGCGCCCGAGGGGATAACGAACCTCTATTTTCGACCGTTCGAGCGTATTGTGCCGCATGATTTCACGCAGGCGACCAGTATCTTTGCCGGTCGATACAAGGTGCCGAAAGAGCTGCCCCCCGAGGTGCACGCCCGGGTCTGGGGCGAGGATGCCGAGCAGCTCTCGAACAACGGCTTTCACGGCCATGCGCTTGGCAAATCCTTCATCCGGACCGGGCAGGGCGAAATGAGCATCCAGCCCCATTTCGGCCTGCCCGCCGACACCGAGTTCGATCTGCCGCAATCCATTGCCTGGTTCCGGGAGAATTCGTTTCTCCTGTCGGGCCATCTGCTGCATTTCGATGGTCTGACGCCGCTCAACTGGGCGGTGAAACTGATGCGCAAGAAGCTTCCGCGCTATGACACCGAGACGCCGACGCCGTCGCAGATGATCAAGCGCCGCCGCCGCGAACAGCAGGTGCGGCTTCTGGATGGCCTCGATGATCCTGCCCGCATCGTCGATCTTGCCCGACGGGTTCAGACCCTGTCGCCCGAACAGGAAGCCCTGATCGAGGCACAGGGCAACATCATCGACATCCCGCACGAGATCGAAGCCACCGCCCGGCGCCTGTTTGCGGATCGCAAGATCGATTTCTCGATGGGCGCCTTCGACCGCTCCTTGCGCAAACGCTTTGCCAATTCGCCCTATGCGGACTGGATGGCCGCGTTCGACGGCCAGTAGGCTGCTGCAGAAGTCGCGGGGCCGCGCAAGCGGGGCACGCCGTTGCCCCCCGCTCCGGCCCGCAAGAATAGCGTGACGATCGGCCGCGCGATGGACCGGGGGCCGCCCGGGCCTTGGCCTTCGCCAAGTGCGCCGCGATACCGGGTTTCGGCCGGCAGCCGCTGGATGCCACGGCAAGGGCACCGTTCGGCTGCCGGTCAGGGGCCTCGGTTGCCCCGTTCAGGTCAGGTCAGGTCAGGCTGGCGTCGATGCCCTTGCAGGCCTCGACAAGGCCCTTCACCGCATCGACCGACTTGGTGAACATCGCCTGTTCGTCGCGGTCCATGCTGATCTCGACAACCTTTTCGATGCCGCCCGCGCCGATCACCGTCGGCACGCCGACATAGATCCCGTCCAGCCCGTATTGCCCCTTCACATGGGCCGCACAGGGCAGGACGCGCTTCTGATCCTTCAGATAGGCCTCGGCCATCTCGATCGCGCTGGTGGCGGGGGCGTAGAAGGCCGAGCCGGTTTTCAGCAGGCCCACGATCTCGGCCCCGCCGTCGCGGGTGCGCTGGACGATGGCGTCAAGCCGCTCCTGCGTGGTCCAGCCCATCTTGACCAGATCGGGCAGCGGGATGCCCGCCACGGTCGAATAGCGCACCAGCGGCACCATCGTATCGCCATGCCCGCCCAGGACGAAGGCGGTCACATCGCGCATCGAGACGTTGAATTCGACCGACAGGAAATGCCGGAAGCGCGCCGAATCAAGAACGCCCGCCATGCCGCAGACCATGTGATGCGGCAGGCCCGAAAACTCGCGCAGGGCCCAGACCATCGCATCAAGCGGATTGGTGATGCAGATGACGAAAGCATCGGGCGCATGTTTGGCGATGCCTTCGCCCACGGCCTTCATCACCTTGAGGTTGATGCCGAGGAGGTCATCCCGGCTCATCCCGGGTTTGCGCGGCACGCCGGCGGTGACGATGCAGACATCCGCCCCGGCGATATCCTCATAGCTGTTGGCGCCCTTGAGGCTGGCGTCAAAACCGGCCGACGGCCCGGATTGCGCAAGGTCGAGCGCCTTTCCCTGCGGCGTGCCTTCGGCGATGTCGAACAGCACGACGTCGCCGAGTTCCTTGATCGCGGCAAGATGGGCGAGCGTGCCCCCGATCTGTCCCGCGCCGATGAGGGCAATCCTGGGTCTGGCCATAACTTGGATCCTTGAAGGGTTCTGGTTGGCCCCGTGCCTACCCCCGGCAGGGCCGTCGTGCAAGTGCGCTGCGCTGCAGCATCAGGGCCGGATCGGGCAGCCGACGGGCTTTGCCCCCCTCAGGCCCCCTCGTCGCGCAAGGGGGCGGCTTCGGCCACGATCTCGAACGCCTGTCCCGAGGCGACGAGGCAGGTCAGCCCGCCCGGGCTGGTCACGGTGATCGTCCAGCTGCCGGTTTCAAGCGAGGCGAAGGTTTCCACCAGCGCGTTGTTGGCACCCAGCGCGATCGTCTGCCGGCTTTCGCCATAGCGGTCGGCAAGGCGTTCCACGACGATCGCATGGGGCGCGCAATTCGCCGAAGGCGCCTGCGCATAGGCAGCTTGTGCCGCCGCCGAAAGCACGAGGCCGAAGGAGAGGGCCAGTTTCCAGTCAGTCATCATCATCACCTTTCCGCAGGGGGCAGGGTTGCCGCGACCAGTCTTGAACGAACCATGCGGCAAGCCTCCCAAAGATTGGTTAACGTTCCGTTCGCCCAAGGCTCTCTCCGCTTCTCCCCGATGCGAGGAACCGCACAGACACGGCGCCCGGAGGGAAAATGCTGCGCTGCGGCAGGAAGGGTCTTGTAATTTTCAGAACAGTATGGGCAGAAATGCGCAATATTGTTACGAGGGCTTGCGATGAGTCGCCACGAACCCCGCCCGCTTGCGGGTGATTCCCCCACCGACCGGACCCGGCCCTGGCGGTCGGTCCTTTATGTTCCGGGCGACAATCCGCGCGCGATCGACAAGGCGCAAAGCCTGCCCTGCGACGCGCTGATCCTTGATCTCGAGGATGCGGTGCTGCCGGATGCGAAGCCGGCCGCGCGCGGCGGGGTGGTCGGGGCGATCCGGGCGGTTGGGGCGGCGGGTTTCGGGGCGGGCTTCGGGGCGGGTTTCGGGGCGCGGGCGGTTCTGATGCGGATCAACGCGCTCGACACGCCCTGGGGGCGGGAGGATGTCCGGGCCCTTGCGGAGCTGCCCCTTGATGGCGTGGTCCTGCCCAAGGTCACGGGGCCGGCCGACCTTGACCACCTGGCAGCGCTTCTGCCGGGCGTGCCTCTCTGGGCGATGATGGAGACGCCGCTTGCGGTGGTGCGCGCGGCCGAGATCTGTGCCCATTCGGCGCTCGCGGGCATCGTCATGGGCACCAATGACCTGGCCAAGGATCTGGGCACCCGCCCCGCCGCTGACCGCGCGCCCCTGCTTTTTGCGCTGCAGGCCTGCCTGCTGGCGGCCCGCGCCTCGGGCCGCGTGGCGCTGGACGGGGTGTTCAACACATTGCGCGATCCTGACGGCCTTGGGGCGGAATGCGCCCAGGGCCGCGACATGGGCTTTGACGGCAAGACGCTGATCCACCCGGCCCAGATCGCCACCGCCAATGCCGCCTTCGGCCCCGCCGCGCCCGAGATCGAGCTTGCCCACCGCCAGATCGCCGCTTTCGAGGCGGCCCGTCTGGCGGGGCAGGGGGTGGCCGTTCTCGACGGCAGGATCGTCGAGAACTTGCATATCGTCTCGGCCCGCGCGACCTTGGCCAAAGCCAAGGCAATCGCGGAACTGGAGACGACATGATCTGGCTTATACTCGGCCTCGTGCTGTGGAGCGGGGCGCATCTGTTCAAACGCATCGCGCCCGAGCGGCGCGCGGTTCTGGGAGAGGGCGGCAAGGGCCTTGTCGCCGTCGCGGTGGTGGCGAGCGTGGTGCTCATGGTGCTGGGCTATCGCAACTGGTTCAGCCCGCAGCTGTGGTATCCGCCGGCCTTCCTGACGCATGTGAACAACCTGTTGATGCTGCTGGCCTTCTACCTTTATGCCGCCAGCGGCATGAAGACGCGGATCACCGGCGTCATCCGCCATCCGCAGTTGACCGCGGTCAAGACATGGGCCGTGGCGCATCTTCTGGTGAACGGGGATCTGGCCTCGGTCATCCTGTTCGGCGGCCTTCTGGCCTGGGCGGTGGCCGAGGTGGTGCTGATCAACAAGGCGCAACCCGGCTGGACCCGCCCCGAACCGGCCCCCATCGGCAAGGAGATCGGCGCCGTGGTGGGCGCGGTTGTCGTGATGGTGGCGGTCGGATGGATCCACGCCTGGCTGGGCTACTGGCCCTACGGAGCGCGCGGCTGATGCGCGCCTACCGCTTTCTGACCGAGGATGACACCTCGGCCTTCTGCCACAAGGTGAGCGAGGCGCTGTCGAAGGGCTGGGCGCTTCACGGCCCGCCCGCTTATGCCTTCGATGCCTCCCGCGGCGTGATGCGCTGCGGGCAGGCGGTGGTGAAGGATGTGCCGGGCGACTATGACCCTGAAATGAAGTTGGGCCAGCTGTGACCAAGACCAACCCGGGCCGCTTTTTCG
>JBHYFN010000077.1:0-9824 GCA_051859505.1 Paracoccaceae bacterium | reverse complement strand
GGGGGGGGCGCGGGGGGGGGGGGGGGGGCGGCCCCCCCCCCCCCCACCCCCCCCCCCCCTCGTCCCCCTCAGCCCCGGATGTTGCCGAGGAGCTTCCAAAGCCCCGGCACAACCATCGCGGCAAGCGCCAGCTTGAGCGCATCGCCCACAAGGAAGGGCCACAGGCCCCATTGCAGGATCGGCTGGTCCCAGCCGTAAAGCTGCCCCAGCCACAACAGGCCGGGCACATAGATCACCGCATTGGCCGCGACCATCGCCAGCGCCATCCGCCCGGCCGACCTGTCCCATCCGGCCCGCGCGGCCCAGCCCATCAAGAGAACGGCCAGCACATAGCCCAGAAGGTAGCCCCCGGTGCCGCCCATCATGTAGGCAACACCGCCAAGATCGGCCGAGGAGCTCTGGAACACATCCATCCCCAGCGCCCCGAGCGCCATGTAGCCCAGGATCGTCGCCAGCCCCAGCCGCGGCCCGTAGGCCGCCCCGATCGTCAGCACCGCAAAGGTCCCCATCGAGATCGCGACGGGCCACATCGGCACCTTGATCTTGGCCATCACGGCCAGAAGCAGGATCCCGGCCGCAACAAGCAGCGCCCGGCTCAGAAGGCGGCCAATACCCGATGCAGGGCCGAACTGATCGGCCAGCACGGCCTGCTTGGTCATCGAATGGGCCATCCCGGCCTCCCCTGTTGAATGTCGCCCCTTCTTGCCCCAGCCCCGCCCGGCACGCAAGACGGTTGCGGCCCAGCCGCGCAGCGCACTCAGGCCCGCCCGCGCAAGGCATTCAGGCCCAGCGCGCTCAGGCCCGGGTGTAGCGGCTGATCATCCGGTAATTCTTGCGCGGTCCCGTCACCGTCCAGCCGGCCCACCACTGCGGCCAGTCCTGAAAGCCATAGGTCACGCGATACAGATCCGCGCCGCAGAGGTGATCCTCGCCCGCGCCGCCGGCCAGGCCGAAGCGATGAAAGGGGCGGCCATCCTCGAACCTGACCTCGACCCCATCCGCCGTCACATGCCACAGATAGACCCGCCGCGCCCGCATCGGCAGGCCCGACCCAAGGCGCAAGTGCCCCTCTTCCTCGTAGCGCAGCCGCCCCGCCCCGAAGGGGGTGAACAGCGCCTCGCCCTCGAAGGCGCCGGGTTGGCCGGACAGACGGTCCTCGATGCTGCGCTGCACCTTCCAGCGCCCCGGGAAATCCGTTTCTGTCAGCGTCTTTCGCAAATGTCCCGTCCCGTGCCCTATAACGTGCCCTGAAACACTACCCGTCAAACGTTACCCGTCCCGACCCCGATCCCCGGTGCGCCGCTTGTGAAGGGGGTGCCTTCATCCTATGACGCCTGCGCAGCCCTCCCAACCGGAAACGGACCTATCCGAAAGGCATCTCATGATCCCGCGTTATTCCCGCCCCGAGATGGTCGCCATCTGGTCGCCCGAGACGAAATTCCGCATCTGGTTCGAGATCGAGGCCCATGCCTGCGATGCGATGGCCGCGCTTGGCACGATCCCGAAGGAGAATGCCGAAGCCCTCTGGAAGGCCCGCGATGTCGAGTTCGACGTGGCCCGGATCGACGAGATCGAGGCAGTGACAAAGCATGATGTCATCGCCTTCCTGACCCATCTGGCCGAGATCGTGGGCAGCGATGCCGCGCGCTTCGTGCATCAGGGGATGACTTCGTCGGACGTGCTCGACACGACCTTCAACATCCAGCTGTGCCGCGCCTCAGACCTGCTGCTGGTCGGCATGGACCGCGTTCTGGCCGCGCTCAAGGCCCGCGCTTTCGAGCATAAGGAGACGGTGCGGATCGGCCGCAGCCACGGCATCCATGCCGAACCCACCACGATGGGCCTGACCTTCGCCCGCTTCTTTGCCGAGATGGACCGCAACCGCAATCGGCTGGAAAAGGCGCGCTACGAAGTGGCGACGGGCGCGATTTCGGGGGCGGTCGGCACCTTCGCCAATATCGACCCGGCCGTCGAAGAGCATGTCTGCGCCCAGCTGGGCCTGCGCCCCGAGCCGATCAGCACCCAGGTGATCCCTCGCGACCGGCACGCGATGTTCTTTGCCACGCTTGGCGTGATCGCCGCCTCGATCGAGAATATCGCGACCGAGATCCGCCACATGCAGCGCACCGAAGTGCTTGAGGCCGAGGAGTTCTTTTCGCCCGGGCAGAAGGGCTCGAGCGCCATGCCCCACAAGCGCAACCCGGTCCTGACCGAGAACCTGACCGGCCTTGCCCGGATCGTGCGCAGCGCCGTGACGCCCGCGCTCGAGAATGTGACGCTCTGGCATGAACGCGACATCAGCCATTCCAGCGTCGAACGCGCCATCGGGCCGGATGCGACGGTGACGCTGGATTTCGCGCTGCACCGGCTGGCCGGGGTGATCGAGAAGCTGGTGATCTATCCCGAGAACATGACGGCCAACATGAACCGCTTTCGCGGTCTGGTGATGAGCCAGCGGGTTCTGCTTGCGCTGACGCAGGCCGGCGTCACGCGCGAGGCGGCCTATGCGCTGGTCCAGCGCAACGCGATGAAGGTCTGGGAGGAGGGGGCCGATTTCAAGGCCGAGCTCCTGGCGGATCCGGATGTCACCGCGGCGCTCAGCGCCGAGGAGATCGAAGAGAAATTCGACCTCGGCTATCACACCAAACATGTGGATACGATTTTCCGGCGGGTCTTCGGCGACTGAGGCCAAACCCGCGGGCGTCTGGACGGTCGGAAGGTCGCACCCCTGCGACAACGTATCGTCCATCTGTTTCAGGAAGTCGCCGCCCACCCCCCGGTGGCGGCATCCTGTGGTGTTCCCCTGGCAGCTTGTCCCGCTCAGACAACCGAAGGGGCATGCAGAGCAGCCGGGCTGGGCCGGTGCGTCGCGCGCGGTGCATGCGGCTGGGCGCGCATGGCAGGCATGGACAGGACCGCATATTGCCGGCCGTCCTGGTCGTTGCGGTAGGGCTCGCCGATCCGATCCGCCGCGAAACCCAGCTGACGCAGCGCCCGCATCAGGGGCAGCGGCGAAAGCGAGATCATCTCGGTCGCGCCATTCTCGGCCGCCACCTCGACCAGACCATCGACGATCAGCGACAGGCAGAGGCTGCGCTCGGCATGGCTTGTCACCTCATCGGCCATCACCAGCCGCGTGCATTCCCAGACGCTGCGCGTCTCGAAGCGCTGGGTCATGATCTCGGACGGGATGTCGATGAGCTTTCCCTGAACGGCGTCGCGCAGCATGTAGCTGTGCTGGCCCCAGGTCGCCGTCGTCGCCATGGTCCGCGCCCCGCCGATCACCCGCCCGTCACGCAGGACGACCGAATAATGCGCCAGCGGGTTGTCGTACTGGTCCATCTCGACATGGTCGTCATGCGGGATGTCCCAGTGCAGCTGGTCGACGAAGAACTTTTTTCGCAACGCGAGGAAGTCGTAGAAGGCGGATCCGTAGAGGTGCAGATTCGCGAGACTGAAGGTAATGTTTTCCATTTGGACTCTCCTTTCTGGAGAGTCCATCTAACCGCTTCTTGTTTCGGTTGTTAATCAGGTTGCTGCAAATTCGACATTTTTTTGCCAATATTCGAGCGCAGTTCTGCCACATTCCTGCCACAATTGAACCAGGGTTCCGCGTGACGGACACTCGGACACCCGGATTGAGGCGGCAAGCCAGTGCCCGGAAAGGCAGTGGGTGCCGGGAAAGGCACTGGGTGCCCGGAAAGGCATTGGGCGCATGGCTCTGCCGCGACCGGCGGCCGGGCCGATGGGATCTTGTCGGGTTCTGGTGGGGCAGGGCGGCTGACAGGATTCGCCTGACAGGACGCAGCTGGAGCGGCGGCCCGCAAGCCGCCGGACAGGCGGCGCATTACCCGCGCGGGGCGCTCAGATCAGGGAAAAGCTGCTCGCGATCGACATGGCTTCGGCCCCTGTCTTGGCGCCCAGCTTGATCTTTGCGTTCTTCAGCCGCTGTTTCACCGCGCCCTCGGATATCCCGAGGACATGCGCGATCTGCTTGAGCCGCAGCCCGTCCTTGACCATGCGCAGCGCCTCGATCTCGGCCGCCGTCAGGTTGGTCGGCGGCGCCTTGGAGCGGTGCAGTCTTTCCACCTCGGCGGCGATCCGGGTGATCTCGTCACTCTGGAAGTCGCGATCCTGCCGGACGAAGGTTCCGAACGACCTTTGCCCGGTATGATCGCCGTCGAATACGGCCACCGCGATACCGAAATGCAGCCCGAACATCCGTGCCTGTTGCAAGACCTGCTTGGGATCTTCGATCTCGATATCGCTCCACCGGATCACGCCGCTGTTGGAATAGACCCAGCGAATCACCGGATCGCTCAGCATGAAGCGGTGAAAAGTGTAGTGTTCGACCCAGGGTTGCGGCAGGGCGTTCACTTCTTCCATGGGGAAAGCAAAGCCAACCCGCAAGGCAAGATAGAAGCCGCCGGGCGCAAGTTCCGAGAAGTGGTCCAGCCCTTGTGGCAAGCTCATGCGCACCGTCCGCGCGGTTTGAGCTCGCATCTGGCCTTGTCAGACATGGCCACCCACCTCTAGACTGTATACATCAACCGGTTCTGACTACTTTATGGCGACCAATTCGGCAGGAGCAACCGCAATGCGTTCAAAAAGCATCCCAGATGTCACCTCAGGCTGACATTGGTGACTCTCTTGCCACCCTGAAGGCGCTGGCGCCCGCGGGCTACGCGATCGCGCTGCACGTCCGCTTTACCACGCCGACCTTCCTGTTTCAGACCTACCCGCAGAAATGGATCGAATTCTACTCCAAGAACGGGCTCGTGATGCAGGATCCGACCGTCCATTGGGGATTCGAGAATACCGGCATCAAGCCCTGGGAGGAACTGGTCGAGGATGATCCCGCGGGCGTGATCCCCACCGCCGCGGAATACGGCATGAAATACGGCTTCACCCTCGCGATGGAAGAAGAGAACAGCCGGTCCATCGCCAGTTTCGCACGAAGCGACGACCCGTTCACGCCGGAAGACATCGACCGCGTGGTCGCGGCGGCCCGTGTTCTGCATGCCGGCACGGCCGCGGCCGAGACCCTTCTGCCCGAAACGCGCGAGCGGCTTCGGACCCTGTCGATTCTCTTCACACATCCGTGAGGACTGTTTCAGGCGTTGACCTGCGGCCTCGGGGGGCTAGGCTTTTGCGCACCAGCAAGAGGAGACACCCAAGATGAACTTGAAGACCCTCGCCGCAGCAATCGCCCTTGCCACCCTGCCGGGGCTGGCGGCCGCAATGTGCGGAAACAAGTCGAGCCTGGAACAGCACGCCATGACCTGTGCGGATGGTTCGGTCTGGGATGCCGCAACGGAAACCTGTGTTCCCGTGACCACGAGCTGACCTCCGCAGGAAGATACCGAACGACAGGGGGCCGCCGGTTACGTCGGCCCCTTTTTCGTGGCCGGCGTTGCTGTTGCGGCCAATCCCTAACCTTACCTTCATGATTTTGCGTTTGAGTCGCGGTCAACACGCTTAGTGACAGGCCCCTTCCGTGACCACCGCGACCGCCGCCCAAAGGCAATCCCTGCTTCTGACCCGTCGGCGCAAGGCCGCGATCATCGTGCAGTTGCTTTTGTCCGACGGCCAAAAGCCCCCGCTGTCGCAGCTGTCGGATGAGGCGCAGGTCCAGTTGACCCGCGCCCTGGGCGAGCTTCGGCTTGTCGATCGTCAGACATTGGAGATCGTGGCCGAGGAATTTGCCCGCGACCTGGATTCGGTGGGCCTGACCGCGGCCGGCGGGATGGAAGGGGCACTTGCGGCCGTTGGCGGTCATCTTAGCCCGGCGGCGGCGGCGCGGCTGCGCAACGAGCTTTCCGCGAACAATGTTGCCGATCCCTGGCCACCGCTCCTGGCTCTCTCCCCGACGGAACTTCTGCCGATCATGGACTCCGAATCGGTCGAGGTCTGTGCCGTCCTGCTGTCCAAGCTGCCCGTGACCCGCGCGGCCGAGCTTCTGGCGCTTCTGCCGGGGGACAAGGCCCGGCGGATCACGCTGGCCGTCTCGCGGACCGAGGCGGTCTCGCCGCAGGCGGTGCTGCGCATCGGCCGTGCCCTGGCGCAGGATTATTGCAGCACGCCCGTCCCCGCCTTCGACAGCCCGCCGTTCCAGCGGGTTGCCGGAATCCTGAACTCTGCCCAGCAAATTACCCGCGATGCCATGCTCGAAGCCATGGATCAGGAGGATCCGGTCTTCGGGGCGGCGGTGAAGAAGGCGATCTTCACCTTTGCCAATATCCCCGCCCGCCTGTCCCCGACTGACGTGCCAAAGGTTCTGCGCGGGGTCGAGCAGTCCGTTTTCATCACCGCGCTGGGCGCGGCGCTTGCCAGCGAAGGGGAAGAGGCGGAGGCTGCGGAATTCATCCTGTCCAACATGTCGCAGCGTATGGCCGAAAGCCTGCGCGAGGAAATCGCCGCCCGCGGCCGGATCAAGCGCAAGGACGGCGAGGCCGCCATGACCGCCGTCATATCCGAAATTCGCGCCCGGGCAGACGCGGGCGACGTCACCCTCATCGCGCCCGACCAGGAGGAGGAGGACTAGCCGCGCGCAGCCTTCGCCCTGCCGGATCCGCGGTGCCACAGGTGCCGGATCTGCTGACCCGGGCGAGGCGGGGCCAATGCCCCCGCGCGCTTCAGTCGATCAGCGCCGCCGCAAGGATCGCGCCCGGTCCCTGTTCCTGAAGGATGACAACCCCATGATCCGCCCCCTCGTACGCCACTTCCAGCCGCAGGGGGCCATCGCCGGCCCAGTGATCGAGAAGCTCCCAGGAGGTGACGATATTCACGTAACGGATCGTATGGCCCGCATTCTCGCCCTGTTCGATATCGACGGTCTCTTCGGGCTTGAACCGCACAAGATAGACATCGATCAGGCCCGGTGCTGTCGTCGTCGCCTCGATGACAAGCTGATCGCCGCTGCGGGCCAGATCGACGAAGGCCCGCGCCGGCAGAGCTGCCTGCGCCTGCAGTCGCATCATGACATCGACCGTGTTGACGCCGACGACCGCCTCGACACCGCCGATGATGATCTGCGGCGTGTAGATCGACCGCTCGCCCGCCGCTACGGCATAGGCCTGCTGCCTCTGGGTGAATTCGGGCTGCGCGAACTGGTCCTTCCAGCCGATATAGTCCCAGTAATCAACGTGCAGCGCCAGCGCGATCACCCCCTCCATCCCGGCCAGCTGGGCCAGGAAAGCATCCGCCGGCGGACAGGAGGCGCAGCCCTGCGAGGTATAAAGCTCGACCACCACCGCCTCTTGTTGCGCCCGTCCCGGCGTCGCCGCCCAGAACAGCGGAAACACCAGAATCATGGTCAGCAGAAGTCGATGCATAGTCCGGCCCGGTCACATTTCGGCCCAACCGGTCTAGTCCAGCGGCAGCGGAATCGCCAATCACTCGCGCGCGATGCCCGACTGTCTGTGGCGGTGATGCAGAACTGCGTCACTCTGTCGATCAGAACCTGTCCAAGCCGCCTTGGCGTTCATTGTGTGCAATGGTATACAGATGCCAGTTCACGGTCGGGCGGGTGATTCATCCCGGCCCGCACCCAGCCATTCAGCCAGAAGGGAAAGACCCGTGCCGATCACCGTAGGCCATGACACCGCCAAGACCCGCCGCACCCTGCGCGTGGGCGACCAGAGCCTTGCCTATTACTCGATCCCCGCCGCGACGGAGGCCGGTCTTGGCGATTTCGCACGCCTGCCCGCCGCGCTCAAGGTGGTGCTGGAAAACATGCTGCGGTTCGAGGATGGGGGCTTTTCCGTTTCGGTCGACGATATCCGCGCCTTCGCCGAATGGGGCGCCAACGGCGGCCAGAACCCGCGCGAGATCGCCTATCGCCCGGCCCGCGTGCTGATGCAGGATTTCACCGGCGTGCCGGCGGTGGTCGATCTGGCCGCGATGCGCGACGGGATCAAGGCGCTGGGTGGGGATGCGCAGAAGATCAACCCGCTGAACCCGGTCGATCTGGTGATCGACCATTCGGTGATGATCGACGAATTCGGCAATCCCCGCGCCTTCCAGATGAACGTGGACCGCGAATACGAGCGGAACATGGAGCGCTACCAGTTCCTGAAATGGGGGCAGGGCGCCTTCAACAACTTCCGCGTCGTGCCCCCCGGCACCGGCATCTGCCACCAGGTGAACCTTGAATACCTGGCCCAGGTCGTCTGGACCGACACCGATCAGGCCGGTGAAACGGTGGCCTATCCCGATACGCTGGTCGGCACCGACAGCCACACCACGATGGTCAATGGCGCGGCCGTGCTTGGCTGGGGCGTCGGCGGGATCGAGGCCGAGGCCGCGATGCTGGGCCAGCCCGTCTCGATGCTGATCCCCGAGGTGGTGGGCTTCAAGCTGACCGGGCAACTGACCGAAGGCACCACGGCGACCGACCTTGTCCTCAAGGTCGTGGCGATGCTGCGCGCGCATGGCGTGGTGGGCAAGTTCGTCGAATTCTACGGGCCGGGGCTGGACCATCTGCCGCTGGCCGACCGCGCGACCATCGGCAACATGGCCCCCGAATATGGCGCGACCTGCGGCTTCTTCCCGATCGACGGGGAAACCCTGCGCTACCTGCGCACCACCGGCCGGGACGAGGCGCGCATCGCGCTGGTCGAGGCCTATGCCAAGGAAAACGGCTTCTGGCGCGGGCCGGATTACGATCCGGTCTATACCTCGACGCTCGAGCTGGACATGGGCACCGTCGTCCCCGCCATCTCGGGCCCGAAACGGCCGCAGGACCATACCCCGCTCGATCAGGCGGCGGGCAATTTCTACAAGGTGGTCTGCGATTACCGCGGCGTCGACATGACCCTGGAAGCCAAGGGCATGACCGACGAGGGCGGCCCCGCCCCGCATGTCGATGCGCGCAAGTCCGCTCCGGTTGCGGGCGAGGACTACACGCTCCGCGACGGATCGGTCGTGATCGCCTCGATCACCTCCTGCACCAACACCTCGAACCCCTATGTCATGATCGGCGCGGGCCTTGTGGCGCGGAAAGCGCGCGCGCTGGGCCTGAACCGCAAGCCCTGGGTCAAGACTTCGCTCGCACCCGGGTCTCAGGTCGTTTCCGCCTATCTCGAGGCGGCGGGGCTTCAGGAAGACCTCGATGCCGTGGGCTTCAACCTTGTGGGCTACGGCTGCACCACCTGCATCGGCAACTCGGGCCCGCTGCAGCCCGAGATCTCGAAGGCGATCAACGACAACGATCTGATCGCCACCTCTGTCCTGTCGGGCAACCGCAATTTCGAAGGGCGGATCTCGCCGGATGTGCGCGCCAACTACCTCGCCTCGCCGCCGCTGGTGGTGGTCTATGCGCTGGCGGGCGACATGAACATCGACATCACCCGCGACCCGATCGGCCAGACGCCGGACGGAAAGGACGTGTTCCTGAAGGAGCTCTGGCCCACGCAGGCCGAGATCGCGGAGCTGGTCGAACAGACCGTCACGCGCGAGGCCTTCCTGTCGAAATACGCCGATGTCTTCAAGGGCGACGAGAAATGGCAGGCGGTCGAGACGACGGACAGCGAGACCTATGACTGGCCCGAAGCCTCGACCTATGTGCAGAACCCGCCCTATTTCCGGGGCATGGCGACCGAGCCGGGCAAGATCACCAATATCGAGGGCGCCCGCGTCCTCGCGATCCTGGGCGACATGGTCACGACCGACCACATCAGCCCCGCCGGCAGCTTCAAGGATACCACGCCTGCGGGGCGCTATCTGACCGAACGGCAGGTGCCGGTGCGCGAGTTCAACTCCTACGGCTCGCGGCGCGGCAATCACGAGGTGATGATGCGCGGCACCTTCGCCAATATCCGCAT
>JBHYFN010000076.1:0-10008 GCA_051859505.1 Paracoccaceae bacterium | reverse complement strand
CCAGGGCCTTCTGGAATATGAGACCCTGACCGGGTCCGAGATCACCCGCGTCATCGCCGGCGAGCCGCTGAACCGCGGCGACGACAATGACGACCGGCCCTCGGCAACCCCCGGCGGCGGCTCCTCGCTGACCGCCATCCCCAAGACCAAGCCGCGCAAACCCAAGGATGACGAGGGCGCACTCGAACCCGAACCCTCGACCTGATCCACCCAAGAGGCGCGCCCCAGATTCAGGGCGCGCCTCTTGCCTGCTTCTTTTGTTCCCAAATATCCCGGGGGGAGGCCCGGCACGGGCCGGGGGGCAGCGCCCCCCATCCTCCGCCAGCCAGAGGATCCTCCGATGCCAGTCGCGCTTCAACCCACCGACCACGTCGGCACGATCACCTGGCTTGGCTACCAGCCCGTCCCGGTCGAAAATCTCATCATCACCACCGAGCCGCTGGCCGAAATGCCGCTCACCTTCGCGGGCTTCGCGCCCGAGGTGCATTCCGGCCTGACCCGCCCCGCCTGCACCCGCGTCAAGGCGCAATACAAGACCGGGACCGAGATCCGCAACGTCCGCCAGCTCTGCGTCGTCAGCGCCGAGGAAATGGCCGCCGTCGCCGCCGAGCTGAACATGACCGATTTCGACTATGCCTGGGTCGGCGCCTCGGTGGTGATCGAGGGCATCCCCGACTTCACCCATCTCCCCCCCTCGTCCCGCCTGCAGGCCGAGGGCGGCGCCACCATCGTCGTCGACATGGAAAACCACCCCTGCAACGAACCCACCGCCACCATCGGCAAGGCCCGCCCCGGCGAAGGCAAGCGCTTCAAGGCCGCCGCCAGGGGCCGGCGTGGTGTCACCGCCTGGGTCGAACGCGAAGGCATCCTGCGGCTGGGCGAGAAGATCCGCCTTCACATCCCCTCGCAACGCGCCTGGAGCCCCGACGCCTCCTGACGGTTCCGGCGATTCCGCGACTGGAAATGTCGGTTTCTCGGTGCCTGCCGCGCGCGCCCCGCGCTATGAGGGGGCCAAAGCGAAGGAGTGCAGGCCATGAGCCACAAGACCGATATCGAGATCGCCCGCGAGGCCCAGAAGCGTCCGATCATGGAGATCGGCGACAAGCTCGGCATCCCGGCCGAACATCTGCTGCCCTATGGCCATGACAAGGCCAAGGTCGGCCAGGAGTTCATCAAGAGCCTTGCCGACCGCCCCGATGGCAAGCTGATCCTTGTCACCGCGATCAACCCCACGCCCGCGGGCGAAGGCAAGACGACCACCACCGTGGGCCTTGGCGACGGGCTGAACCGGATCGGCAAGAAGGCGGTCATCTGCATCCGCGAAGCCTCGCTCGGGCCCAACTTCGGGATGAAGGGCGGGGCTGCCGGCGGCGGCTATGCCCAGGTCGTCCCGATGGAGGAGATGAACCTTCATTTCACCGGCGATTTCCACGCGATCACGGCGGCGCATAACCTGCTGTCGGCGATGATCGACAACCATATCTACTGGGGCAATGCGCTGCAGATCGATGAACGCCGCATCGTCTGGCGCCGCGTCATGGACATGAACGACCGCGCGCTGCGCGACATGGTCGTCTCGCTTGGCGGTGTCGCCAACGGCTTTCCGCGCCAGACCGGCTTCGACATCACGGTGGCCTCCGAGGTGATGGCGATCCTCTGCCTTGCCCGCGATCTCGAGGATCTGCAGAAGCGGCTGGGCGATATCGTCGTCGCCTATACCCGCGACAAGACGCCGATCTATGCCCGCGACATCAAGGCCGACGGGGCGATGACGGTGCTTCTGAAGGATGCGATGCAGCCCAACCTCGTGCAGACGCTGGAGAACAACCCGGCCTTCGTCCATGGCGGCCCCTTCGCCAATATCGCGCATGGCTGCAACTCGGTCATCGCCACCACGACCGCGCTGAAGCTGGGCGATTATGTCGTGACCGAGGCCGGCTTCGGTGCCGATCTGGGGGCCGAGAAGTTCTTTGACATCAAGTGCCGCAAGGCGGGGCTGAAACCGGCGGCGGCGGTGATCGTGGCCACGGTGCGCGCGATGAAGATGAACGGCGGCGTGGCCAAAGCCGACCTCGGGTCGGAAAATGTAGAGGCTGTGGTCAAGGGCTGCCCGAATCTGGGCCGCCACATCGCGAATGTGAAATCCTTTGGCGTGCCCGTCGTCGTCGCCATCAACCATTTCTACAGCGACACCGATGCCGAGGTGCAGGCCGTCAAGGACTATGTCGCCGGCCAGGGCGCCGAGGCGATCCTGTGCAAGCACTGGGCGCATGGCTCGGCCGGGGTCGAGGATCTGGCGCACAAGGTCGTGGCCCTCGCCGAATCCGGGGCCGCGAATTTCGCACCCCTCTATCCCGACGACATGGGCCTCTTCGAAAAGGTCGAGGCCGTCGCCAAGCGCATCTACCATGCCGACGAGGTTCTGGCCGACAAGTCGATCCGCGACCAGCTCAAGACCTGGGAGGCGGCGGGCTACGGCCATCTGCCGGTCTGCATGGCCAAGACGCAGTATTCCTTCACCACCGATCCCAACCGCCGCGGCGCGCCCACGGGCCATTCCGTGCCGATCCGCGAGGTGCGCCTCTCGGCCGGGGCCGGGTTCATCGTGGTTATCTGCGGCGAGATCATGACCATGCCGGGCCTGCCCCGCGTGCCCTCGGCCGAGGTGATCCGGCTGAACGATGCCGGTCAGGTTGAGGGGTTGTTCTAACCTGCCGCATTGACCTTTGCTGCCCGGGGGCCGAAATGGGGGGCGTCCGGGCAGGAGAGGGTTCATGAAACGACCGGAGGAGTGCAGCACGATGGCCGATATCCGGGCCGGGATCGACGCGGTCGATGCCGAACTGGTGCGGCTGTTCGCGGAACGCGCCCGCTATATCGACCGCGCGGTCGAGGTGAAGGCTCAGGTCAAGCTGCCGGCCCGCATCTCGTCCCGCGTCGAAGAGGTGGTCGCCAATGTCCGCGCCCATGCCGAAGCGGAAGGGCTGCCCCCCGATCTGGTCGAGAAACTCTGGCGGCGGTTGATCGACTGGTCGATCGCGCGCGAGGAAACCGTCTTGGGAAAGGACGACCCGGAATGACTGCGACACGTATCGACGGAAAGGCCTTCGCGGCCAAGGTGCGCGCCCAGGTGGCCGACCATGTGGCCCGCGTGAAGGCCGAAGCCGGGATCACCCCGGGCCTGGCCGTGGTTCTGGTGGGCGAGGATCCTGCCAGCCAGGTCTATGTCGGCGCCAAGGGCAAGCAGACCATCGAGGCCGGAATGGCCAGTTTCGAACATAAGCTGCCGGCCGACACCAGCCAGGAAGATCTGCTCGCGGTGATCGAGGCGCTGAATGCGGACCCCGCCGTTCACGGGATTCTTGTGCAACTTCCGTTGCCTGCGCATCTGGACAGCGATCTGGTCATCAACTCGATCTCGCCCGCCAAGGATGTGGACGGCTTTCACATTTCCAATGTGGGCCTTCTGTGGACCGGGCAGAAGTCGATGGTGCCCTGCACGCCGCTGGGCTGCCTGATGCTGCTGCGCGACCATCACGGCAGCCTGTCGGGCAAACATGCCGTGGTGATCGGGCGGTCCAATATCGTGGGCAAGCCGATGGCGGCCCTGCTTCTGGGCGACAGTTGCACGGTGACGGTGGCCCATTCGCGCACCGCCGATCTGCCCGCGATGGTGCGGCAGGCCGATATCGTGGTCGCCGCCGTGGGCCGGCCCGAGATGGTCAAGGGCGACTGGATCAAGCCGGGCGCCACGGTGATCGACGTGGGCATCAACCGCATCCCGGCCGAGGGCGGCAAGACGCGTCTGGTGGGCGATGTGGACTTCGCCAGCGCCTCGGCCGTGGCGGGCGCGATCACGCCGGTGCCGGGCGGGGTGGGGCCGATGACCATCGCCTGCCTTCTGGCAAATACGCTCACCGCCTGCTGCCGCGCGCATGGCCTGGCCGAGCCAGAGGGGCTGACAGCCTGACGCCTGCCGCACCTGTTTCGGACCCCACTGCCTTCTGCGGAACTTGATTTGACCCATGCCGACAGGCTAACGCTAGGGAAGGATGGAATTTAGTGAAGGTTTGAAGGCTTCGGTGTCGGTAAAGGGTATTCTGCGGTCCGCTTGGCAGGCCTCTACAACCCCTGTGGTCCTGTCCATCTGGATCGTATCGACAGTCGTGACCGCCCTTGCCGGACCATTCGGAACCTTCAAGACCGGAACCTTCCCAACCGTGCTGATCTACTGGGGCCTCGTCATCTGGCTTTCCATCCTGATCGGCAATTTCTCGCGGTCATTGGTGGCCGTGCTTCTGTCGGACTGGCCGATCTCGAAAAGCGAGTGGCTGGTGCCACTCGTGTTCGGGCTGCTCTATACGCCGATCCTGCTGCTGTGCGGGCTGGTGATTCTGGGGCAGCTCGCCGTCAGCTTCTTCACGCCGTTCCAGCTGTTCCTGATCGTGCTGACGGTGGCCTATGCGGTGCTGATCCTGATGCGCCATTTCCGTCGGACCTTCACCCTTCGAGGCGATTCGGCAGAAGATCCAACCCGGCCCCGATTGATGGAGCGGCTTGATGTCCCCTGTCCGTCGCTCATCGTCAGGATGACGGTCGAGGATCACTACGTTATCGTGCATCTGCACGATGGAACGGTGCGTCGCCTGTTGATGCGTTTTGCCGATGCCGTGGCCGAGATGACGGGGCTCGAGGGCTTTCTCACCCACCGGTCTCATTGGGTGGCCCGGCAGGCTGTCGTGGGCCTGACCCGGGAAGGCGGGCGCGAGGTGCTGCTCCTGTCCGAGGGCAGCACGGTTCCGATCAGCCGCACCTATCGCTCGGTCATCAAGGAACTCGACCTGCCCGAAGTGCCGGCACAGGACGACGCGCCCGAGGGGGAGGGGAGTTGATCCCCGGCCGGGCCTGTCTTGAAGGGCGTCGGGGCGGGGAAGCTTGCTGCGGAGAGATCAGGCGGGGCGGGACCGGCTACCGGCAGCGCCCGGCACCGGGCGGAGATCACGAGGCGGCGGCAGCGGTGCAAGAATCGCACGGCGCCCGGTGAGGATCGCCCAGGCCCGCGCCGCAAGCAGTTGGCGCAGGGCCGGATCCGTGGCCAGAAGGCCGCCGGTATAGGCGCCATAGGCCGGCAGGATCAGGTGATCTGCGTCGAACAGGAAACAGGGCCGGGCAGGCCCCGCACCGGGCAGCGCGAGTTTCGGGTGATAATGGCCCGAAACCTCATGCTCTGCGCCCGGTTGTGCCTCGTGCCGATAGGTCAGGCCGCCGATCGTGACCTCGGCCCGGTGACTGCCGCCCAGATCGACGGGGCCGGGGTCGTGGTTGCCCGCGATCCAGATCCAGTCGCGCCCGGCCTGCAGACGCAGAAGCGTGTCGCGTTCCGCCTCGGTCAGGCTGTCGGCGGCGGCGGCATCGTCGAAGCTGTCGCCAAGGCAGACCACCCGCCGCGCAGCCGTTGCCGCCAGATCGGCGGCAAGGCGGTCGAGCGTGGCGCGGGTTTCATAGGGTGGCAGCATGAGGCCCTGACGGCGGGCGATGCGGTCGGATTTGCCGAAATGCAGGTCGGAGACGCAGAGCAGGCCCTCGGCCGCATCGAAAACCGCCCCGGAGGGCAGCGCAGAGAGCCGGGCCGGGCCAAGGCTGAGGGTGTAGGCGTTCATGATGTGTTCCTGCCGCGCCCGAGGTGCGGAGGCAAGCGTTCTCTGGCCCTGGGTCCGGGTTTTTCCGTCAGGGCGGCGTCGGCAGGCATAAGTCAGGGGGCAAGTCCCGCCTCCTGCAGCAGGCGCGCGGCGGTTTCCGCGACCAGCCTTTCGCGGCCCTCGCCCGCGACGGGCACCTTGCCGGCCTCGAGGAACAGGGGCGCGGCAAGGGGGGTGACGCGGGGCAGGCGGATCAGGTCGACCCGGCCGCGGGTGCGCTCGATCATCTCTTCGATGCGGCCGAAATCGACAAGGCCGCGCAGCGCCTCTTCGCGCGTGACCTGCAGCATGAGGTGGTCGGGGTCGTATTTCACCAGCGTGTCGTAAAGGATGTCGGAGGAAAAGGTCGCCTGCCGCCCGGATTTGCGCGCCTGCGGCAGGTTGCGTTCGATCAGGCCTGCGATGGTGGCCGAGGCGCGGAAGGTGCGCTTCATCACGGCATTGCCGCTGAGCCAGGTCTCGAACCCCTCGCGCAGGTTCTCGGCCTCGAACAGGGGGGCGGGGTCGGTGAGGGGCTGGAGGCCCCAGATCAGCGTGGCGTAATCGGTGGCGACAAAGCCCAGGGGTTCGAGGCCGAGGGCCTCCATCCTCTGGGTCAGCAGCAGGCCGAGCGTCTGTTGCGCATTGCGCCCCGCGAAGCCGTAGATGCAGGCATGTTCGCGCCCGTCATGGGGAAAGCTCTCGATCAGGATGCGGTCGGCCTCGGGCAGGCGCGAGACCTCGCGCTGCAGCGCCAGCCACTGGGCGGTGTGGCGGGGCAGTTCGGGCCAGTCATCCTGCCGGAACATCGCAAGGATGCGGGCGGAAAGCTGGGTCGAGGTGGCGAATTTCGTGCCCATGAAGGTGGCGATTTTCGGCGGCTTGTCGGCGCGGCGCGACACCTCGACCGTCATTTCGCGCAAGGATTCGTAGCGGACGATCTGGCCACCCATCAGGAACGTGTCACCGGGGGTGAGGGTGGCGGCGAAGGCCTCTTCGACCTCGCCCAGCTGCTGGAAGCTGCCCTTGAGGCGGACCTTGACGGTGTCGGTGTCCTGGATCGTGCCGATATTCATGCGGATGCGCTGAGCGGCGCGGGGATCGCGCAGTTGCCACAGCCCGTCGGGGCGCTGGAGCAGGCGTTGCCAGCGGTCGTAGGCGCGCAGCGCATAGCCGCCCGTGGCGCAGAACGTGAGGCAGGCGTCGAACTGGGCGCGGGTCAGGGTGGCATAGGCGCCGGTGGCGCGGACCTCGGCGTAAAGGGTATCGGCGTCGAAGGGGCCGGCGCAGGCGGTGATCAGGATATGCTGGCAAAGCACGTCGCGGGGGCCGGGGCCGCGCGGATCGCCATCCAGGGCATGGGCGCGGGCGGCCTGGAGGGCTGCGACACATTCGACCACCTCGAAGCGGTTGGCGGGCACCAGCAGCGCCTTCGACGGCGCGTTGTAGCGGTGGTTCGCGCGCCCGATGCGCTGGATCAGGCGCTTGACGTTCTTGGGCGCGCCGATCTGGATCACAAGGTCCACATCGCCCCAGTCGATCCCCAGATCGAGGCTGCCGGTGCAGACGATGGCGCGCAGATCGCCCCGGACCATCGCCGCCTCGACCGCCTCGCGCTGGTCGCGCGACAGGCTGCCGTGGTGGATGCCGATGGGGAGGCTGTCGTCATTGGCCAGCCAGAGGTTGTGGAAAAAGATCTCGGCCTGGGCGCGGGTGTTGTGGAAGATCAGCGTCGTCCTGTGGCGTCTGACCTGTTCGAGCACGGCGGGGATGGCATAGGCGGCACCGCCGCCGGACCAGGGCGGCAGCTCCTCGGTCACGAGCATCGCGATATCGGGTTCGGGGCCGGGGTCAGCCTGCAGGATCGGGCAGGGGTCGGGGTGGCGGGCGAGCAGGCGGGCCAGCGCCGGGGGATCCTCGACGGTAGCGGACAGGCCCACGCGGCGCAGACCGGGCGCGAGCGTCTGGAGCCGCGAGAGGGCAAGGAACAGCTGGTCGCCGCGCTTGCTTTCGGCAAGTGCGTGGATTTCGTCGACGATGATCCGTTGAAGGCCCGCAAAGATGCGGGGGGCGTCCTCGTAGCTCGTCAGAAGGGCGAGGCTTTCCGGCGTGGTCAGCAGGATATGCGGCGGATCGGCGCGCTGGCGGCGCTTGGTGGTGTAGGAGGTGTCGCCGGTCCGGTCCTCGATGCGGATGGGCAGGGCCATTTCGGTGACGGGCGTCGTCAGGTTGCGGCGGATATCGGCGGCGAGCGCCTTGAGCGGGCTGACATAGAGCGTGTGGAGGCCCTGATGCGCGCCGTCTGCCAGTTCGACGAGCGAGGGCAGGAAGCCCGCCAGCGTCTTGCCGCCGCCCGTGGGCGCGATGAGAAGAAGGGCCGGGTCGGCGGCGCGGGCCAGCATCTCGGCCTGGTGGGGGTGGATGGTCCAGCCACGCCTGGCGAACCAGCGGGCGAAAGGATCGGGCAGGGGGGCGGGGGCGGGCATGGCGCGGAGGATAGCGTACCGCGAGGGCGGGGCCAGTGCCGATTGGTGGGAGCGTGGGCTTTGCCCACCCTACAGGCGGTAGCAACTGTCTTTCACGCGGTTTGTTTGACGTAGTCGCTTGCGTCTCGCATCATGGCGTTGAGGATGGTGAGGAGTTTCCTTGCGCAGGCGGTGAGGGCGACTTTTGTGGGTTTTCCTGCGTCCTGGAGTCGCTTTCGGAAGGCCTTGAGGAGAGGGTCGTATCGGGAGGCGATGAAGGCTGCGAGTTAGAGCGCGCGGCGGACGCCGGCCCTGCCACCCCAGATGCGACGTTTGCCGCGTGACAGGCCTGAGTCGCAGGCATGGGGCGCCAGCCCGGCGAGCGCCGCGATCTGCCGGGCCTTCAGGCGTCCCAGTTCCGGCAGGCGCGCCAGCAGCACGGCCGCCCCCGCCGGCCCGATGCCGGGCACCGAGCGCAGGCGTCGGGCCTCGTCGGCCAGCCGGTCGCGGGTCTCCACCAGGGTGGCGATCTCTTTCTCGACGGCGGCGAGCTGATCCTGCAACAGGCGGACAGACACCGCGATTTCCCGCGAAAGCCAGGCGTCTCGGGTGGTGCCGGCGCGGTTCTTCTCGGCCCGGATCATGCCGACCAGCACCTCGCGCCGCGCGACAAGGTCGGCCAGACGTTGCCGGTCGGGATCGGCGGGCGGGGTCGGCGCCAGTTCCAGCGCCTTGCCCATCCGCGCGAGACTTCCGGCATCGACGCGATCGGTCTTGGCCAGCTTTCCGAGAGACCGCGCGAATGCGCGCGCCTGGCGGGGGTTGACGCGGGCATAGCCCACGCCCGCCTTGGCCAGCGCCTCGGTGACCGGGCGCTCGTAGCCGCCCGAAGCCTCGAGCACCACAAGCGCGTCGCCGGCGGTCCTGGCGAACCGGGCAAGCGCCTGTCTTGTTGTGGAAATCCGTTCGCGCCGGGCGGTGGAGAGATGGAAGACGTCGATCCAGTCCTTGGCGACATCGACGCCGATGAAGTCTTGTGGCAAGGTCATGGGGCCTGTCCTTGATCTGCGGGATCGGCCGGTGGTGCGGCCGTCCCATGCAACTGTTCAGGTTGACTGTCGGTCGGCAGACGAGCCCCAAGCTACCGCACGGGCTCTCACGCCCAAGGGTGGGTCGGGGT
Organism: Paracoccaceae bacterium; assembly: GCA_051859505.1. Taxonomy (GTDB): domain Bacteria; phylum Pseudomonadota; class Alphaproteobacteria; order Rhodobacterales; family Rhodobacteraceae; genus JAFIEN01. The sequence goes on along the minus strand of JBHYFN010000076.1, from coordinate 685 downwards.
CTCGTCTGCCAGAGACACTATCGCAGATCGGAAAGAGACAAGGGTGGGCGAAGCCCACCTTCCCTCCGTCAGTGCACGACCTTGCCTTCCTTGACGAACATGTTGTCCCAGGCCCGGTCGACCAGCTCCGGCGTCATCTGATAGGGGATGCCTTCGAATTCGCAGATCGAGATCATCTGGTCGATCAGGAAGATCGGCTGGTAGTTCGCATAGATATTGTCGATCGTCGGATACTTGACCTTGAGCAGGTGGATGAGCGCCTTTTCGTCCAGCGGCATCTTTCGCTTCCGCGCGACCATGGCAAAGATCTTGAGGAAATCCTCCTGGTTCGGCCCGTCGATCCGGATCTTGAAGAAGATCCGGCGCAGGGCGGCCTTGTCGAAGATCTCGTTGGGGTGGAAGTTGGTCGAAAAGATCACCAGCGTATCGAAGGGCACTTCGAATTTCTCGCCCGATTGCAGGGCAAGGATATCGCGCGCCTCTTCCAGCGGAACGATCCAGCGGTTGACCAGTTTCTGCGGCGGTTCGGCCTGACGGCCAAGGTCGTCCACGATGAAGATGCCGCCGGTGGACTTGAGCTGCAGCGGCGCCTGATAGGTGCGCGCGACCGGGTTGTAGACAAGATCCAGCATGTCGAGCGACAATTCCCCCCCGGTGATCACCGTGGGCCGTTCGCAGCGCACAT
>JBHYFN010000075.1:0-10067 GCA_051859505.1 Paracoccaceae bacterium | reverse complement strand
GCCCGGCCCCGGCCGCTGTCCATGAGGGCCGGGGCGCCGCGCTCAGCTGTCCTGCTCTTCCCACAGATAGGCGCCGCCGAACTGCGCCGGCTGCCCCGTCTCGAGCCAGGTCTTGAGCCCGGCCAGCGAGCGTTCCCAGCCGTCGCCGGTGCCCTCGGCGGGATCGTGGGTCAGGTCGTGATGCTCGACCGTCAGCTTGCAGAAATCGCCTTCGGGCTCGATCAGATAGACGACGCGGCTGGGCGGTGTCACATCGTCCCATTTCGGCTCGAAGGTGGTGACAAGGCGGGTCATCGGCACCAGCTCGACCTCGCGGCAATGCAGGGTCTCGGTTCCGTCGGGCATGCGGTAGATCAGAAGATCGCCCTGCCGTTCGGCAGTCTGGCCCAGGAAATCGTATTTTTCAAAGGCCTCGGCCGACAGAAGCGCGTCCCAAAGCGCCTGCTGGGTGCAGCGAATATAGGTCCGGTAGACATAGACAGGTCGTGTCATGGTGGATTCCAATCGGGATTTGAGTTTGAGGATCGCCTCGACCTGAGGCCTGACGAGGGGGTCGATCCAGCGGTCGATCACCTCCTGCAGGGGAAGCGCATTCAGGTAGTGATACTTGAACCGCCCGACCTTGCGGGTGGTGACAAGATGGGCGTCCTCAAGAACCTTCAGATGTTTCATCACCCCGAAACGGCTCATGGCGAGCTGGCCCTGGAGTTCGGTCAGGGTCTGACCGTCCTTGCGGCGCAGGCTGTCAAGCAGCGCGCGCCGGGCGGGATCGTTGAGGGCCTTGAAGATCGCGTCCATGCGGGGCTTATAGGTGAACACATAGTCACGTGACAATATGGTAACGTAAAATCCCGCGCGCCGGCCTTGCCTCGCCGCATCGGAACGGGCAGGGAGTCACTTCGAAACCAGCGAGGAGGTGCAAGGTGCCGGATCTGATCGAAGGGCCGAAGGGCCGCCGCATCGCCTATCACGCATTGGATGGGGCGGGGCCGGCGGTGGTATTTCTGGGCGGCTTCCGGTCCGACATGGAGGGGACCAAGGCGCTCTGGCTCGAGGATTGGGCGAAGCGGCGCGGGCAGGCCTTCCTGCGGTTCGACTATTCCGGCCATGGCGGGAGCGCGGGCGATTTTCTGGACGGCTGCATCGGCGACTGGGCTGCGGATGCGGCGGCGGTTCTGGATCTGGTCAACGGGCCGGCGGTGCTGGTGGGGTCATCCATGGGGGGGTGGATCTCGCTTCTGCTGGCGCGGGCGCGGCCGGGGATCGCGGGGCTTGTCACCATCGCCGCGGCGCCCGATTTCACCGAGGATTCGATGTGGGCGGGGTTCGATGCGGCCCAGCGGGCGGAGCTGGCCGAACGGGGCGTGGTGCATCTGCCCTCGGACTATGGCGCGCCCTATCCGATCACCCGGCGCCTGATCGAGGACGGGCGGCAGCAGCTTGTCCTGCGCAGCCCGCTGGAGCTGCCGTTTCCGGTGCGGTTCCTGCAGGGAACGGAGGACCGGGATGTCGAGATGGGCGTCGCGCTGCGGCTTCTGGATCATGCCAGGGGGCCGGATCTGCGGCTGACGCTGGTGAAGGGGGCCGATCACCGGTTTTCCTCGCCCGACTGCCTCGAGCTGATCGGGGCGGCGGTCGAGGAGGTGCTGGCGCGCGCCGCGCGGCCCTAGCCGGAGACCACCCTTGGCCGGCCGCCGCGGCGGGGCCGGGTCGTCTTGGCTACGGCCGCCGTGCCGCTGTTGGCATCAATGAAATCAAGCACAAGCGGGCGGATGTTGTTGCGCCAGCTGCGCCCGGCGAAGATGCCGTAATGACCGGCGCCGCGCTCCAGATGCTTGGCCTTTTTCTCGGGCGGCAGCGAGGTGAGCAGGTCAAGCGCGGCGCGGCACTGGCCGGGGGCCGAGATGTCATCCTCCTCGCCCTCGACGGTCTTGACGGCGACGCGGGTGATCTTGCCGAAATCGACCTTGCGGCCCGCGACGGTGAAATCGTTGCGCGCGATCTCGCGCGCCTTGAAGATGCGCTCGACGGTGGAAAGGTAGAATTCCGCCGTCATGTCCATCACCGCAAGGTATTCATCGTAAAAGACATTATGCTTGTCGTGATCGGCGGCCTCGCCCTTGGCGACCCTGAGGATCTGGTTCTGGAAGGCCTCCACATGCGTGCCCGCATTCATCGAGATGAAAGAGGCCAGCTGCAACAGCCCCGGATAGACCAGCCGGCCGACGCCGGCATATTTGAACCCGACCCGCTGGATCACCGATTGTTCAAGCTGGCCCATCGTGGTGCGGCGGCCGAAATCGGTGACCTCGGTCGGGTTGGCATCGGGATCGACCGGCCCGCCGATCAGCGTCAGGCTGTGGGGCTGGGCGTCGGGATCCTCTTCGGCCAGATAGGCGGTGGCGGCGAGCGTCAGCGGCACCGGCTGGCAGATCGCGATCACATGCAGATCCGGCCCCAGCGCCTTCATGAATTCGACAAGGTAAAGGGTATAATCCTCGATATCGAACTTGCCGGCGCTGACCGGAATGTCGCGGGCATTGTGCCAATCGGTCAGAAAGACCTCGCAATCGGGCAGGAGGCTGATGACCGTCTTGCGCAGGAGGGTGGCGTAATGGCCCGACATGGGCGCCACAAGCAGGACACGGCGGGCGCGCGGTTCGCGGCCGGGCACCTTGAAATGGATGAGGTTTCCGAAGGGCTTGTCGATCAGCGTCATGATCCGGACGGTATGGTCGGTGCCATCCTCGACCGTGACCGAGGGGATGCCCCAGTCGGGTTTGGCCACCATCCGCGCAAAGCTGCGTTCGGTCACTTCGCCCCAGGCCTTGATCCATTCGATCATCGGATTGGCGGTCAGCGACATGACGGGATAGGAGCCAAAGGCCCGCGCGCTTGCGCCCAGCCATTGATTCGTGTTCCGCATGCTTTCCATCAGGTCGTAGGTGAACATATACTTCACGAGGAAAGCCTCCGGTCCCGCTTCGCGCAGCAGGGGTGCCGGACCGCAAAGACAGGACTGCGAAAGCTGCCGGGGACCGAAATGCTGCAACTGCAAACTAGGCGTGAAACATTAACATGACAACAACTGATTCAGGCGACACTCCGGAGGCCCCGTCTGCGGCGCCCGATGGCAACAGCTCCGAGAGCCTCGCCCGGATCGAGGCGAATATCGCGCGGATCGAGGAGCTGACCAAGCGCCTCGTCGCCGCCATGGCGCAGAAGCGGCAGGTGCCGACGGCGCTTCAGGGGCCGGATGCAGAGCTCTACATGAAGGCCGGCGCCGCCTGGATGCAGGAGGCGCTGCAGAACCCGGCCAGGATCTTCGAACATCAGGTCGAATACTGGGGCAAGACGCTCAAGCACTATCTCGAGGCGCAGCAGGCCCTGGCGCAGGGCACTCTCTCGGCGCCGCCGGACCGGACGCCCGGGGATCGCCGATTTGCCAATCCTCTTTGGGAAACGCATCCCTATTTCAACTTCATCAAGCAGCAATACCTGCTGAATGCCGAGGCGATCCGCGCCTCTGTCGCCGCGATCGAGGGGCTGGACGAGAAAGAGCGCCGCCGGCTTGACTATTTCACCCGCCAGATCGTCGACATGATGAGCCCGACGAATTTCCTCGCCACCAATCCCGAGGCGCTTGAACGCGCGGTCGAGACCGAAGGGCAATCGCTGATCGACGGGCTCGAGAACCTTGTCGCGGATCTCGAGCGCAACGAGGGCGAGGTGATCGTCACCCTGTCCGATCCTCAGGCGTTTCAGGTCGGGGTCAATCTGGCGACCTCGCCGGGCGATGTGGTCTATCGCAACCGCCTGTTCGAGCTGATCCAGTACCGCCCCACGACGGAAACGGTCCACCGCACGCCGCTGATCCTGTTTCCGCCCTGGATCAACAAGTTCTATATCCTCGACCTGAAACCGGCCAACAGCCTGATCAAATGGATTGTCGATCAGGGCTTTACCCTCTTCGTCGTCTCTTGGGTCAATCCCGATCCCTCCTATCGCGACACCTCGATGACCGATTATGTCGAGGAGGGCTATCTGTCCGCCATCGCCGAGGCGAAGCGGATCTGCGATGTGCCCAAGGTCAATGTCGTGGGCTATTGCATCGCGGGCACGACGCTGGCGCTGACGCTGGCCCTGATGAAGAAGCGCAAGGACCGCTCGGTCAATGCGGCGACCTTCTTTACCACGCTGACCGATTTTTCCGATCAGGGCGAGGTGGGGGTCTTTCTGACCGACGATTTCGTCGACGGGATCGAGGCCGAGGTCAAGGAAACGGGCGTGCTTGATTCCTTCTACATGGCGCGCACCTTCAGCTATCTGCGCGCCAATGACCTGATCTATGCGCCGGCGATCCGCAGCTACATGCTGGGCAAGACGCCGCCGGCCTTCGACCTGCTCTACTGGAACGGCGACGGGACGAACCTGCCCGCGACGATGGCGGTCGAATATCTGCGCGGGCTTTGTCAGGCCGACCGTTTCGCGCAAGGCGGCTTTGCCATCGCGGGCGAGGTGGTGCGCCTGGCCGATGTGACCGTGCCGCTCTGCGCCATCGCCTGCGAGACCGATCACATCGCCGCCTGGACCTCGAGCTATCGCGGCATCCGGGCGATGGGATCGAAGGACAAGACCTTCATCCTGTCGGAATCGGGCCATATCGCGGGCATCGTCAATCCGCCGAGCCGCGACAAATACGGGCATTGGACCAATCCCGACCTCGTGCCCGATCCGGCCGAGTGGCAGGGGGCGGCGGAAAAGCACAAGGGCTCGTGGTGGCCGCGCTGGGGGAAATGGCTGGCCGAAAGATCGGGCAGGCAGGTGCCCGCGCGCCAGGCCGGCGGGCCCGACCATCCCGTCCTCGGCCCGGCGCCGGGCAGCTATGTCACGGCGGTGCCGGGGCGCTAGACGCGGCATTTCGGCGGTTTCCCGAAAAAATGCTGCAATGCAGCAATGACCTCTTGAAATGCTGCGCTGCAGCATGCATATTGCGGTCATCAAGATCGCGGGCGATGGGCTCGCAAAGCCGCTGAAAGGGCTGAATGATGACCAAGACCCAGGACTACACCGCCATGATGAAAGACATGATGCAGGCTTTCCCGGTCGATACGAAGGCCATGGAAAACATGTTCAAGTCGCAGACGACCCTGACCGAAAAGATGTCGGGCGTGGCGCTGGACGCCGCCACCAAATCGACCGAGCTTTCGGCCAAATGGACCCAGGAAACCCTGGCCAAGATGGGCGCGATGACCAAGGCGAAGGCCGATCCGGCCGATTACGCCAAGTCGATGACCGATTTCCTCTCGGCCAGCGCTGAATCGGCCGCCGAGCATATGGCCGCCTTCGCCGAGATCGCCAAGAAGCTGCAGACCGAGACGATGGAACTGATGCTGGCCGCCGGCAAGGACATGTCCGAAGACGTGACCGCCGCCGCCAAAAAGGCGACCGAGGAAGTCACCGCCGCCGCCAAGAAAGCGACCGCGAAGTAATCTCGCACGCGGTCAGGCCCAACCTCCCTCGGGCCCTACCGGATGTTGACGAGTGATGGGCGGGCTGCAGCGCAGCTCGCCCTTTCTTTTTCTGCGGCGGCAGCGTAGCCTTTCGGGACCACAGCTTGCGGGAGGGCAAGAGATGGCCGACACGGGCAAACCGCTGCTGATCAAGCGCTATGCAAGCCGTCGCCTCTACAATACCGAAACCAGCGACTATGTGACGCTCGAGGATATCGCGCGCTTCATCCGCGAGGGGCGGGATGTGCAGATCGTCGACCTCAAGTCCGGCGACGATCTGACCCGGCAGTATCTGCTCCAGATCATCGCCGAACATGAAAGCCGGGGCGAGAACATGCTGCCGGTGGATGTGCTCACCGATCTGGTGCGCAGCTATACGACGCAGGCCGCCTCGGTCGTGCCGCAGTTCCTTGCCGCCAGTTTCGAGATGCTGCGCGAAGGCCAGTCCGCGATGATGGACAACATGACCAAGGTCAATCCGATGGCCAACCTGCCGGGTTTCGACGCGATGCGCGCGCAGCAGGAGGCCTTTTTCAAGGCGATAACCGGCGGATTTGCGGCGAGGGGGCCAGGGGGGCCGGACGAGGCGGCGGGATCGGAGGCGACCCCCGACAGCGCTGGCGCGGATGATCTGGACGGGATCAGAAGCCAGCTCGAAGAACTTCAGGCCAAACTCGCCCGCATGGGGAAGTAGCAGAGAATTTGGCCAAATTCTCTGCGCCCCGGCACCCGGCGCCAACGCGCCCGGCGCAGACCCGCGCAGTTGCAGCAACCTTCCCCTTTCCGCGCAACCTCGGGCGCCGGGCGGCCAGGAATTTTGCAAATTCCTGGCTCTCAGAGCGTCACCGTCTCCATCACCTCCGGCAAAAGCACATTCACCCCCGGCAGCGCCTTGGCCAGCGGCGCGGCCGATTGCGCCAGCAGGCCGAAGGTGCGGTAATGGCAGGGGATCACCGTCCTGAAATCGAAATAGTTCCGCGCCGCCCAGGCCGCCCTGTCGATATCCATCGTGTAATGCCCGCCGCAGCACAGAATGCCGATATCGGGGCGGTGATAGGCCCCCATCCAGCTCATGTCGGCCATGATGTCGGTATCGCCCGAGACATAGATCACATGACCCTCGCCCTTGATCATGAAGCCCGCCTCGCTGCCCGCCGCCACCGGACGGCCCTTGAAATCGATGCTCGAGGAATGGCTGGCATTCACCATCGTCACCGCCACATCGCCAAGCGCCAGCGTGCCGCCCTTGCCCATGCCGATGCATTCCGTGCCATCCTCGGCCCAGATCGTCGCCAGCTCATGCCCGCAGACAACCGGCGCCCCTGTCTCGGCCGAGATGGCGGCGGCATCGCCGGCATGATCGCCATGGCCGTGGGTGATCAGGATATGGGTCGCCCCCGCGATCGCCTCGGCGCGGCGACCTTCGGGAAAGACGGGGTTGCCGCTGAACCAGGGGTCGATCAGAAGGCACTGGTCGCCGATCTCCATCCGGAAACCGGAATGGCCGAGCCAGGTGATTTTCATGTCGCTCCTCCTATCATTTCGGGGGAAGGATAACCGAAGGGCAGGGCAGGGCAATGCGCTGGAACGAGCAGATCGACGCCTATTGCGAACGAACCGGCCCGGGTTTCTGGTCCGAGCCGGTCAATGCGCTGACCAATCTGGCCTTCCTGATCGCGGCTCTCTGGCTTTGGCGCGAGTCGCGCGGGCTGATCCTGGCGCAGATCCTGTGCATCATCCTCTTCGCCATCGGCATCGGATCCTTCCTGTTCCACACCTTCGCCACCCGCTGGGCGGCGCTGACCGACACGCTGCCGATCCTGATGTTCATCCTGACCTATATCTTCGCGGCCAACCTGCATTACTGGCGCTGGCCGCTCTGGCTTTCGATCCTCGGCACGCTGGCCTTCCTGCCCTATACGGCGGCACTCACGCCGCTTTTCAACCTGATGCCGTTCTTCACGATCTCGTCCTTCTACTGGCCGGTGCCGCTCCTGATCTTCGCCTATGCGTTGCTCTTGCGCCGCCGCCATCCCGAAACGGCGCGTGGCCTTGCGATCGGCGCCGCTATCCTCTGCGTCAGCCTTGTCTTCCGCTCGCTCGACGGGGGGATCTGCAGCCATCTGCCGCTGGGGACGCATTTCATGTGGCATCTGTTGAACGCGGTGATGCTGGGCTGGATGATCGCGGTCTATGCCCGCCACATGCGACGCAGCGCGACGGCCCAAGCCGTCTGACGCGTGTTTCCCCCAGGCCTTCCCCGGGTCCATGCCCGGCGCAGAGTCTTGCGGCCCGTCCCCCCTGCGACTAAAGCGGGCGGGTCAGTCTGAGAGGTGCCCATGTCCATCGACATCGAGACCGCCCGCAAGGTGGCCCATCTCGCCCGGATCCGCGTCGAGGAAGACCGCCTTCCCGCGCTCGCCGCCGAGTTCAACGCGATCCTCGGCTTTGTCGAGCAGCTCAACGAGGTGGATGTGAGCGGGGTCGAGCCGATGACCTCGGTCACGCCGATGCGGCTCAAGCGCCGGGACGATGTGGTGACGGATGGCAGCCAGCAGGCCGCCGTCCTGTCGAATGCGCCCGATGCGCGCGAAGGGTTCTTTGCCGTGCCGAAGGTGGTGGAATGAGCGCGCCGAGTGATCTGACCGACCTGACCATCGCCGCCGCGCGCGATGCGCTGCGCAAAGGCGATCTGACCGCCGCAGAGCTGACCGAGGCCTGCATCACGGCGGTCGAGGGGGCAGGGGCGCTCAACGCCTTTGTCCACAAGACGCCCGAGATCGCCCGCGCCCAGGCCGCCGCCGCCGATGCCCGCCTGCGCGAAGACGATGCGCCCGACCTTTGCGGCATTCCGCTGGGGATCAAGGATCTGTTCTGCACCCGCGGCGTGCCTTCGCAGGCGGCCAGCCGGATCCTGGACGGGTTCCGCCCGGAATACGAATCGACCGTGACCGCGCAGCTGTTCGATCAGGGCGCGGTGATGCTGGGCAAGTTGAACATGGACGAATTCGCCATGGGCAGTTCGAACGAAACCAGCGTCTATGGCGATGCCGTCAACCCCTGGCGGGTGGACGAGCGCCTGCTGACGCCCGGCGGATCCTCGGGCGGCTCGGCGGCGGCGGTGGCGGCGCGTCTGTGCCTTGGCGCCACGGGCACCGATACCGGCGGCTCGATCCGCCAGCCGGCGGCCTTTACTGGCATCACCGGCATCAAGCCTACCTATGGCCGGGTCAGCCGCTGGGGCATCGTGGCCTTTGCCTCATCCCTCGATCAGGCCGGGCCGATGACGCGGGACGTGCGCGATGCGGCGATCCTGTTGCGCGCCATGGCCGGGCATGACCCGAAGGATTCCACCAGCGCCGACCTGCCGGTGCCGGATTTCGAGGCGATGCTGACCGGCGATATCCGCGGCAGGACCATCGGCATTCCCGCCGAATACCGCATGGACGGCATGCCGGACGAGATCGAGGCGCTTTGGGCAAAGGGCACGGCGATGCTGCGCGATGCGGGCGCGAAGATCGTCGATATCTCGTTGCCGCATACGAAATACGCGCTGCCGGCCTATTACGTCATCGCGCCGGCCGAAGCCTCGAGCAACCTGGCCCGCTATGACGGGGTGCGCTTCGGCCACCGGGCCAAGCTGGCCCAGGGCGACGGCATCACCGAGATGTATGAAAAGACCCGGGCCGAGGGTTTCGGCGCCGAGGTGCAGCGGCGGGTGATGGTGGGCACCTATGTTCTTTCGGCCGGCTTCTATGACGCCTATTACAACCGCGCCCGCCGCGTCCGCGCCCTGATCAAGCGCGATTTCGAAACGGTCTTCGATCAGGGCGTCGATGCGATCCTGACGCCGGCCACCCCCTCTTCGGCCTTCGGGCTGGGCGAGATGGCCGCGGCCGATCCGATCGAGATGTATCTCAACGATGTCTTCACCGTGACCGTGAACCTTGCCGGGCTGCCGGGGATTTCGGTGCCGGTCGGCCTTGATGGCAAGGGCCTGCCGCTGGGCCTGCAGCTGATCGGGCGCCCCTGGGAAGAGGGCGATCTGCTGAACATCGCCTATTCACTGGAAGTTGCGAGCGATTTTGTGGCAAAACCGTCGAAGTGGTGGTAGAGGCGCGGGAATCCTTGCATGGGTGGAGTATGGCCGTGAGATCACTGATCCTTCTGACAAGCGCCGGGCTGGTTCTGGCGGCCTGCACCCAGCGCGTGCCCGACAGCGGCAGCGGCGTGGGATTTGGTGACTACACGCAGTACGAGCTCAACCAGGCGCGCAATCAGGGCGCCCTGACCGGCGGAGTGGCCGGCACCCAACCGGGCCTGCCACCGCCCGCGGCCGTGACCTCGGGGGCGATCCCGTCTTCTGACCTTGCGGCGGCCGGCATTGGCGGCGGGGCGAATGCGCCCATGGCCGCGCCGATGAACCAGGGCGCGGCGGTCGGCAACTTCCAGGTGCCGCAGGATCCGACGCGGGCCACCGGGATCGAGGCCAGCCCCTCGAACGTCGCCCCCACGCTGGTCGGCGTCGGCACCGCGCCTGCCAGCGGCAGCAGC
>JBHYFN010000074.1:0-10827 GCA_051859505.1 Paracoccaceae bacterium | reverse complement strand
TACTTGCCGCAGAGGCATTCGTAATCCTTGATCGGGCCAAAGATCCGCGCGCAGAACAGGCCGTCACGCTCGGGCTTGAACGTGCGGTAGTTGATGGTCTCGGGCTTCTTGATCTCGCCATAGGACCACGAGAGGATCCGCTCTGGCGACGCCAGCGAGACGCGGATCTCGTCAAAGGTCTTTGCGGGCGTCAGCGGGTTGAACGGGTTGTTGGTCAGTTCCTGGTTCATGTCATCATTCCAAATGGGGGCGGCGGGGAAAAGGCAGGTGACGGCTCGGTCGCGTGGGTTTCACCCACCCTACGTAGGGTGGGTGAAACCCACGCACGCGGGACCGTTACCCCTCGTCCTCCGCATCCAGGAGTTCCATGTTGAGGCCCAGACCCCGGACCTCCTTGACGAGAACGTTGAACGATTCCGGCACGCCGGCCTCGAAATTGTCCTCGCCCTTGACGATGCTCTCGTAGACCTTGGTCCGGCCCGCCACGTCATCCGACTTGACGGTCAGCATCTCCTGCAGCGTGTAGGCGGCGCCATAAGCCTCGAGCGCCCAGACCTCCATCTCGCCGAAGCGCTGGCCGCCGAACTGCGCCTTCCCGCCCAGCGGCTGCTGGGTGACAAGGCTGTAAGGCCCGGTCGAACGCGCGTGGATCTTGTCGTCGACCAGATGGTGCAGCTTGAGGATATACTTCACCCCCACCGTCACCGGCCGCTGGAACCGCTCGCCCGTGCGCCCGTCATAGAGCCAGGACTGGCCCGACGTATCGAAGCCCGCCCGGCGCAGCATGTCGTTCACATCGGCCTCTTTCGCGCCGTCGAACACGGGCGTCGCCACCGGCACGCCCTTGGTGACATTGCCCGCAAGCTCGACCAGGCGATCCTCCTCGGCATCCTCGAGGCCCTCGGCATAGACATCGTCGCCATAGGCGATGCGCATCGCCTCGCGCACCGGCGTCAGGTCGCCCGAGCGGCGATACTGGGCCAGCGCCTCGTCGATCTGCAGGCCAAGGCTGCGCGACGCCCAGCCCATGTGGGTTTCAAGGATCTGGCCCACGTTCATCCGGCTGGGCACGCCCAGCGGGTTGAGGCAGATGTCCACCGCCGTGCCATCGGCCAGAAACGGCATGTCCTCGACCGGGATGACCTTGGAGACCACGCCCTTGTTGCCGTGACGTCCGGCCATCTTGTCGCCCGGCTGCAGCTTGCGCTTCACCGCGACGAACACCTTGACCATCTTCATCACGCCCGGGGGCAGATCGTCGCCACGGCGGACCTTCTCGACCTTGTCCTCGAAGCGGGCGTCCAGCATACGCTTTTGCGCGTCATACTGTTCGTTCAGCGCCTCGACGATCTTCACGTCATCCTCGTCCGACAGGACAAGCTGCCACCACTGGCCCTTGGACAGGTCGTCCAGCACCTCTTCGGTGATGGTCGTGTTGGCCTTGAAGCCCTTGGGGCCGCGCACCGCCGTCTTGCCAAGGATGATCGACTTCAGACGCGCATAGATGTTGCGGTCCAGGATCGCGAGCTCGTCGTCCCGGTCGCGGGCCAGGCTTTCCACCTCTTCCCGCTCGATCTGCAGCGCGCGTTCGTCCTTTTCGACCCCGTGCCGGTTGAAGACCCGCACCTCGACCACCGTCCCGAAATCGCCGGGCGGCAGCCGCATCGAGGTGTCGCGCACATCCGAGGCCTTTTCGCCAAAGATCGCGCGGAGGAGTTTTTCCTCGGGCGTCATCGGGCTTTCGCCCTTGGGGGTGATCTTGCCCACAAGGATATCGCCCGGGCCGACCTCGGCGCCGATATAGACGATGCCGGCCTCGTCAAGGTTGCGCAACGCCTCTTCGCCCACGTTGGGAATGTCGCGGGTGATCTCTTCGGGGCCAAGTTTGGTGTCGCGGGCGGCGACCTCGAATTCCTCGATATGGATCGAGGTGAAGACGTCATCGCTGACGATCCGCTCCGAGATCAGGATCGAATCCTCGTAGTTGTAGCCGTTCCACGGCATGAAGGCGACGACCACGTTCTTGCCCAGCGCCAGTTCGCCCAGATCGGTCGAGGGGCCGTCGGCGATCACGTCGCCCTTGGCCACCACATCGCCCACTTTCACCAGCGGACGCTGGTTGATGCAGGTGTTCTGGTTCGAGCGCTGGAACTTGCGCATCCGGTAGATGTCCACGCCCGGATCGCCCGGATCGAGGTTCTCGGTCGCGCGCACGACGATCCGCATCGCATCGACCTGGTCGATCACGCCACCGCGACGCGCCATGATGGCGGCCCCGCTGTCCTGCGCGACCTTCGATTCGATGCCGGTGCCCACCAGCGGCGCCTCGGCCTGCAACAGCGGCACGGCCTGCCGCTGCATGTTCGAGCCCATGAGCGCGCGGTTGGCGTCGTCATTCTCGAGGAACGGGATCAGCGAAGCCGCGACCGAGACAAGCTGCTTGGGCGACACGTCGATCAGGTCCACCTGATCGCGGGGCGCAAGCATGTAGTCGCCCGACTGGCGGGTGCTGACCAGATCGTTGACGAACCGGCCCTCGCCATCGAGGTTGGCGTTGGCCTGGGCCACGGTGTGCCGCATCTCCTCGGTCGCGGACATATAGACCACGTCGTCGGTGACCTGCGCATTCGCAACGCGGCGGTAGGGCGTCTCGATGAAGCCGTATTTGTTGACCCGCGCGAAGGTGGCAAGGCTGTTGATCAGGCCGATATTCGGCCCTTCCGGCGTCTCGATCGGGCACATCCGGCCGTAATGCGTGGGATGCACGTCGCGCACTTCGAAGCCCGCCCGCTCGCGCGTGAGGCCGCCCGGCCCAAGCGCCGACAGACGCCGCTTGTGGGTGACTTCCGACAGCGGGTTGGTCTGGTCCATGAACTGCGACAGCTGGGACGAGCCGAAGAACTCGCGCACCGCCGCTGCCGCGGGTTTCGCGTTGATCAGATCCTGCGGCATGACCGTGTCGATCTCGACGCTCGACATGCGCTCCTTGATCGCGCGTTCCATGCGCAGCAGGCCCACGCGATACTGGTTCTCCATCAACTCGCCGACCGAGCGCACCCGGCGGTTGCCCAGATGGTCGATATCGTCGATCTCGCCCTTGCCGTCGCGCAGCTCGACCAGCGCCCGGATGCAGGCGATGATATCCTCGCGCCGCAGCGTGCGCTGCGTGTCCTCGGCATCGAGGTTCAGGCGCATGTTCATCTTGACCCGGCCGACGGCCGACAGGTCATAGCGCTCGCTGTCGAAGAACAGCGTGTCGAAGAGGGCGCTGGCGGCATCCACGGTCGGCGGCTCGCCCGGGCGCATGACCCGGTAGATGTCCATGAGCGCGGTCTCGCGGCTCATGTTCTTGTCGCTGGCCATGGTGTTGCGGATGTAGGGGCCGACGTTGATGTTGTCGATGTCGAGGACGGGGATCGTGGTGAAGCCCGCGTCCATCAGCTCCTTCACGGTGCCGCCGATGATCTCGCCGTCGCGGTCCATCTCGAGCGTCAGCTCGTCACCGGCCTCGACATAGATCGCGCCGGTTTCCTCGTTGATGATGTCCTTGGCGACGAATTTGCCGACGATATTGCGGAAGGGGACCAGAAGCTCGGTCACCTTGCCCTCGTCGATCAGCTTCTTGGCGGCGCGCGGCGTGACCTTGTCGCCGGCATGGCAGATCACCTCGCCGGTGGCGGCATCGACCAGGTCAAAGGCCGGACGGGTGCCGCGCACCCGCTCGGGGAAGAACCTGGTGACCCAGGCCTTGGCCTTGGCGTCATAGTTGTAATCGACCGTGTCGTAATAGGCATCCATGATGCCTTCCTGGTCGAGGCCCAGCGCATAAAGCAGCGTCGTCACCGGAAGCTTCCGGCGGCGGTCGATGCGCGCGAAGACAAGATCCTTGGCGTCGAATTCGAAATCGAGCCACGACCCGCGATAGGGGATGATCCGGCAGGCGAAGAGAAGCTTGCCCGAGGAATGGGTCTTGCCCTTGTCATGGTCGAAGAACACGCCGGGCGAGCGGTGCATCTGGGACACGATCACCCGCTCGGTCCCGTTGACGATGAAGGTGCCGTTCGGCGTCATGAGCGGCATGTCGCCCATGAACACGTCCTGTTCCTTGATGTCCTTCACCGATTTGGCGCCGGTATCCTCGTCCACATCGAAGACGATCAGGCGCAGCGTCACCTTCAGCGGTGCGGCATAGGTCATGTCGCGCTGCTGGCATTCGTCGACATCGTATTTCGGCTTGTCGAGTTCGTATTTCACGAATTCGAGCACGGCGGTCTCGTTGAAATCCTTGATCGGAAAGACCGACTGGAAAACGCCCATGATCCCTTCGCCATCGGCAGGCTTTTCGCCATCGCCGGAATTCAGGAACAGGTCGTAGGAGCTTTTCTGCACCTCGATGAGGTTCGGCATCTCCAGCACTTCGCGGATCTTGCCGTAATACTTTCTCAAGCGTTTCTGGCCGAGGTAGGACTGCGCCATGAGGTTCGTCACCTTTCAATCATCTCTGCGGACCGGGCGCGCCGTCGGGCATCGGCGCACGGGCCCATCGAGGACGGGAGGTTCGGGTCCATCCTTGGTCGCCGTCCCACCGGCGACCGCTCGACCCCTGGAACCTGCCCAAGAGGAAAGCGCCGCGACGCTGCCCTCTGAGACAGATCAAGCTGGACCCGCGAGCCTGCGGGTCCAGCCTTGTTATGTGCGGGCGGGAAAGGTCACGCGAAGGTCTGCACGCGTGGGCTTTGCCCACCCTACGGGCAATGGCGGGGTCGCGTAGGGTGGGCGAAGCCCACGCCACCGCAATCGCCGCCGAAAGGCCGCCCGGCGCCTCAGGCCAGTTCGACCGTCGCGCCAGCCGCTTCGAGCTTGGCCTTGATCTCTTCGGCTTCGGCCTTGGCCGCGCCTTCCTTGACCTTGCCACCGGCTTCCACGAGGTCCTTGGCTTCCTTCAGGCCCAGACCGGTGATCGCGCGCACTTCCTTGATCACGTTGATCTTCTGGGCGCCGGCATCCTTCAGGACGACGTCGAATTCGGTCTTTTCCTCGGCCGCTTCGGCAGCGGCGGCAGGACCGGCCGCCATCATCACGGCGCCGCCGGCGGCGGGCTCGATGCCGTACTTGTCCTTGAGGATGGTCTTCAGTTCCTGCGCTTCCAGAAGCGTCAGGCCCACGATGTCTTCGGCGAGTTTGTTCAGATCAGCCATTTGTGACTCTTTCCGTTCGGTTGATGTGTTCCAACGTCAGGGGTGGATGCCCCATGAAGGGTTCGGGATGCTTATGCAGCTTTCTCTTCGATGGTCGAAAGAATGCTCGCGATGTTGGAGGCAGGCGCGCCAATGGCCCCGGCGATGTTGGCGGCAGGCGCACCGATACACGCCACGACCTGAGCGATAAGCTCTTCGCGCGACGGCATCTGGGCGACGGCCTTGACACCGGCAGGATCCAGCGCCGCATCCCCCATCGCCCCGCCAAGGACGACAAGCTTGTCGTTGGTCTTGGCATAGGCGTCGATCACCTTGGCGGCTGCCACGGGATCTTCGGAATAGGAGATGACGGTCATGCCCGTCAGGTAGGCCGCAATGCTTGCACAGGGCTTTCCCTCGAGGGCGATCTTGGCGAGCTTGTTCTTGGCAACGCGCACGGACCCGCCCGCTTCACGCATTTTCGCGCGCAGGTCCTGCATTTGTGCAACCGTCATGCCTTCGTAATGGGCAACCACCACGACGCCAGAGCTTTCGAAGATCTGGCCGAGTTCCTCGACCACTTTCTCTTTCTGGGCTCTATCCACAGTTTCACTCCAAGTTTGGGGCTTGCGCCCCGGCTCTGTTGCCCCGTCCCGATGGTCCGGGTCGGGTCTCTTCGGGTCCGTTTCAGGGTCCCGAGGCCAGATCACCCGAAAGGAAGGCTGGTGCCGCCCGAACGGAAGAATGTCTCGATCCCCATCTCGGGAAGGACTTAGCGGGGTTTCCCCCTGCCCTCCGTCTCGGACAGGACGGGGCCTTGCGGCCCCACCATCCTGCGACGCGGTTCGTACCCGCCCCGCAGGAATTCGCTCAGGCGGGGCGTGACCCCGCCTGTCGTCAGTTGGCCGTGGCGCTTGCCAGATCGACCGAAACGCCCGGGCCCATCGTGGACGAGATCGAGACCTTCTTCATGTAGGTCCCTTTCGCGCCGGTGGGCTTGGCCCGGTTCACCGCATCGACCAGCGCGCGGATGTTCTCTTCCAGCTTCTCGGCATCGAACGAGGCCTTGCCGACGCCGGCATGGATCACGCCGGCCTTTTCGACCTTGAACTGCACCTGACCACCCTTGGCCGCCGCGACGGCTTCGGCCACATCGGGCGTCACCGTGCCGACCTTGGGGTTCGGCATCAGGTTGCGCGGGCCCAGGATCTTGCCCAGACGGCCGACGATCGGCATCATGTCGGGCGTGGCGATGCAGCGGTCGAACTCGATCTTGCCCGACTGGATCGTTTCCATCAGATCCTCGGCGCCGACGATATCGGCGCCGGCTTCCCGCGCCTGATCCGCCTTGTCACCGCGCGCGAAGACCGCCACGCGCACCGTCTTGCCGGTGCCGTTGGGCAGGTTGACCGAACCGCGGACCATCTGGTCGGCGTGACGCGGATCAACGCCAAGGTTCAGCGCGACCTCGACCGTCTCGTCGAACTTGGCGCTGGCATTGGCCTTGACCAGCGCGACGGCCTCGGACAGCTTGAGGTTGTCCTTGCCGGCAAATGCCTCCTGGGCGGCCCGAAGGCGCTTTCCATGCTTTGCCATCGTCTTACCCCTTCACCTCGATGCCGATCGACTTGGCCGAGCCAAGGATCGTCTGCATCGCGCCTTCGATGTCGATCGCGTTCAGGTCGCGCATCTTCGCCTCGGCGATCTCGCGCACCTGGGCCATGGTCACCGTGCCGGCAACTTCCTTGCCCGGCTTGGTCGAGCCCTTGGGCCGGTTGCGCTTGCCAACCGGCTTCAGGCCGGCGGCCTGCTTGAGGTAATAGGACGCGGGCGGAGTCTTGATCTCCATCGCGAAGGATTTGTCCTGATAATAGGTGATCAGGACCGGGGTCGGTGCCCCCTGTTCCATATCTGCGGTCTTGGCGTTGAAGGCCTTGCAGAATTCCATGATGTTGATGCCGCGCTGACCCAGCGCAGGCCCCACGGGCGGCGAGGGATTCGCCTGCCCCGCCTTGATCTGCAGCTTGAGCTGCCCAACGATTTTCTTGGCCATCCGGCCTCTCCTGTCTGCAACAACGATGCGACGCGACGCATCGTCCATGTTGATGTGGTCCGGTCCGGCGCACGCGTGTGCCTCGCCTCCCACAGGGAATCCGCTTTCGGGGACGGAGTGCCTCTATACGTCACCGGCACGGATGGCAAGAGGCGATCCACTCATGCCCCGTCTCGTCGCGCATCTCCGCCGAAAACCCGGTCGAGGGCGTTTCGCGCCCTCTGGGCAATCGCGGCATCCGGCAGGGCCGCCAAGCTGCGCAACACCGCCTCCATCCCCGGCACCCGCTCGGGTGCCTCGGTCGCGCACATGAAGGCCTCCCAAACGTGCCCCGCGTCGATCAGGCGCAGGACGAAGTCGGGCGCGGCCGCATAGCCCTCGTGCACATGGAACCAGAAGGAGGTGGCCGAGGGCAGATAGGGCTCTGCCTCCTTCAGCGAGAAAACCCGAAGAACCCAGCCGTCGATATCGTAGCCCGACAGTTCCTGATGCTGCCTCAGAACCCCGAAAGGATCGCCATCCCCGTCGTCGAAGCCCTGCAGGAACCCGCCCGCAACGATCCGGCGCCCGCGCGGCAGGGCCGCGATGTGATCGAGGATCCGGGGCAGCGGCGGCGGCGCGCTTTGCAGCAAAAGCTCGGCCTCGCGCAGAAGCACCCCAAGGAACCGCGCCGCCGCACCCGCCACCATCAGGTTGGAGGCCTCCAGCTGCGGCAGTAGCTCGGCCTCGCATTGCGCCCAGCGCATGCGCTGCTGTCCTGCCTTTGCCAGCATGGCAAGGCCGATGGCCCGGTCCAGCCCCGCGTGACTGTCGCCCGGGCCCAGACCGCGCCGGTCGATATCCTGCAGCCAGTCGTCAAAAACCCGGTCGAAGGGCGGAACCGGGGCGGTGCGCACCTTCCAGATGATCGCGGCATGGGCATAGGGATCTTCCGCGAGCTGCCGTTCCAGATCCGCAAGATAGGGCCGCGCCAGATCCCGGGCCTCACCCACCTCAAGGGCCACATGCGGCAGCGGCGCGATGACCAGATCGCCCCCCTCCTCGGGACGGCCAAGCGCCAGACTGCGCAGCACGGTCCGCAGGGCATGGCGCCGGTTCTCGGCAAACTCGTCGTGGAACAGCCCTTCAAGCAGGGGCCTTGCGCGCCAGCCCAGCGCCTTTGCGCTTGCCGCATCAAGCCGCGAGGACACGGGATCGGGCCCGAACCCGAGGCCTGAGTTGCAACAGGCGAAAAGGCGGCGGAGTTGCGCGGCGGAGAAGTTGGTGCCGCGACCGGACAGCAGATCATCGAAGGCGCGGCAAAGCCCCTTGCCGTCGGGCGGATCAGCGCAGAGCAGCGCGTCGATCCGGTCCAGCGCCGCGTCTGTTGTCAAAGCTGCGGCCGCCGCATCAGGCCCCGTTGCGTCAGACCCCGTTTCATCAGGCCCCGACACCCCAGACCCGGCGCCTGCCACGGCAGATCAACCCTGCTTTGAGACCTGGGTGAATTCCAGTTCCACCGGCGTCGCGCGGCCGAAGATCGACACCGTCACCTTCAGGCGCTGGTTGTCTTCGTCCACTTCCTCGACCATGCCGTCGAAATCCTCGAAGGGGCCGTCGTTGACCTTCACCTTCTCGCCGATCTCGAAATGGATCAGGGTGCGCGGGCTTTCCTCGCCTTCCTGCACGCGGTTCAGGATCGCGTTCACCTCGGCATCGCGCATCGGCATCGGGCGGCCCTGCGGCCCCAGAAACCCCGTCACGCGGTTGATCGAGGTGATCAGGTGATACCCCTCGTCCGACATTTCCATATGGACCAGGACATAGCCCGGCATGAAGCGCCGCTCGGTCTGGACCTTCTTGCCGCGGCGCACCTCGATCACCTCTTCGGTGGGCACGAGAACCTCGTCGATCTGATCGCCCAGACCCTGCTCGGCCACCTTGGTGCGGATCTGTTCGGCGATCTTCTTCTCGAAATTCGAGAGAACCGAAACCGAATACCAGCGCTTCGCCATGATTTCCGCAACCTCGCCGTGAACGGCCCATCCGGGGGCCGAAGAATTCCAGTCGTTTCAGATCGACCCCGGGGCCATCGCAGGGGACAACGGACCCCGGCCGGCACCGCAGGATCGGCCTGCAAGCTCAGCGGCGCTCTTACGCGCTCGCCCCTCCGATGACAAGGCCCGGGCAACATTTGGATCGCGAGCGCGCCGACTGGCCCTTGCCCGCGATCGGGGCCGGTTCAACTGCCGAAAAAGTTGAGCGTCCCGGTCAGAACCCAGCGGATCACCAGATCGACCAGGGAAAAGAACAGGGCCGCCGTCATGGCAAGAAGAAAGACCATGATCGTGGTCGTCGTGACTTCGCGCCGCGTCGGCCAGACGACCTTCGCCACCTCGGCACGCACCTGCGAGATGAATTGCACTGGGTTCGTACGGGCCATCTCTTCTCCTGACGCGGGGTGCTGCCCCGCTCCGGGCTGTTGTGCCGGCGATACATCCCGGGGCCGCATGGTCGACAGCTTCGACCCGGACACCCCCGGACACCGTGGAAAACTGGCAGGGGCAGCAGGACTTGAACCCGCGACCTACGGTTTTGGAGACCGCCGCTCTACCAACTGAGCTATACCCCTAGGACTTGCGCGGTGGGTTAGACTCAATTTCCGGCCGGATCAAGGGGGGAAGCGCCGCTGCCGGCCCGGTCGAGCTTGCCCTTGCCGCCCGGTCTCGCAAGACTGTCGGGATTGTGACCGGAGACAGAATGTCGCTGCGACGCCGCCTTGAGAATTCGGACAGGCTCGGCCGTGCCATCGGCTGGTGCCTTGCGCTCTGGCTTCGGTTCTGCAACCGCACGACCCGCTGGCAGATCGAGGGCCTCGACGAGCTGCGCGACGCCCTGAAGGAGGGGCCGGTCATCTTCGTCCTCTGGCATGAATGCACCGCTTTGGCCCCGGCCCATTGGCCCCGGCGGCTTGGACCGCTCTCGAGCCTCCACGCCCGATCGCCTGTCGGGCGCGTCTCGGGCGGGATCCAGGCGGCCTTCGGACTGCACCCCATCGCCATGGCGGATGGCGCGTCGAACCTCGCCGCCTCGCGCGAGGTGCTGCGCCGGTTGCGCAGGGGGGTCAGCGTGGGCCTCACGGCGGACGGGCCGCTGGGCCCCGCGCGCGTGGTGAAGGATGCGCCGCTTGACTGGGCCCGCGCCTCGGGCCGGCCGGTCGTGATCTATGGCTGGTCGGTCGCGCGGCGGCGGCGGCTGGCCACATGGGACAGAATGCTCCTGCCCCTGCCCTTCACGCGGGGCGTGCAGATCTACCGGCTGTGGCGCAAAGATGTGCCCCGGCATGTGACCGCGCAGGAGGCCGAACAACTGCGGCTGGACCTGGCCGAGGCGCTGAATGCGATCACCGACAAGGCCGAGGCTCGGGTCGGGCGCCGGGGCCCGCCCGCGGGGTCAGGGGAGCCGCGCCGCCCCTGAGAAACCGAAAGGGCCCCACCTTGCGGTGAGGCCCATCGTGTTGTTTGGGTGGGGCCTCATGGCTCCCGTTTCGGCAAGGGTGGGGTTCCCCCACCCTACCGGATCATTCGATGATCTTCGACACGACGCCCGCGCCGACGG
>JBHYFN010000073.1:2160-11512 GCA_051859505.1 Paracoccaceae bacterium | reverse complement strand
GCCCCCCGGTCCCGTTCCGGGACTCCCCCCGGGATATTTGGGAACAAAAGAAGCCGCATGTCGCTTTCGCAACCCAAGAGGCGGAAAACGGCATGGGGGCTGTCGGGGCGGGCTTATGAGGAGGAGGGCTGCGGAGGATATGTGATGACGGATGTGGCGGAAGCTGGGGCCGGGCGGCGGGCACGGGGCGGAGCGCGGGCCGGTGGCGGTGCTGCGCGGCGGGCCGAGCGGACTGCCGTCAGCGTCGAGACGGCGCGCTTCATCGAACGCAACATTCCGAATTTCGAGGTGCTGAACGAAGAGGCGCTCGAGATCATCGAGGCCAATGCCGAGACGGTTCTGGCCGAGATCGGCGTCAATTTCGTCGAGAACCCGGGCGCGCTTGAGCTGTGGCGGCAGGCCGGCGCCGAGGTCGAGGGCGAGCGGGTGCGCATTCCCCGGGGCCTTGCGCGCAAGCTTTGCGCCACGGCCCCGTCGCAATTCACGCAAACCGCCCGCAACCCCGAGCGCAATGTGGTGATCGGCGGGCGCAACCTCGTGCTGGCCCCGGTCTATGGCCCGCCCTTCGTGCGCACGAAATCGGGCGGGCGGCGCTATGCGACGATCGAGGATTTCCGCAATTTCGTGAAGCTGGCCTATATGTCGAAATGGCTGCACCATTCCGGCGGCACGGTCTGCGAGCCCACCGATGTGCCGGTCAACAAGCGCCATCTGGACATGCTGCTGGCGCATATGACCCTGTCGGACAAGCCCTTCATGGGGTCTGTCACCGAGCCGTCGCGGGCCGAGGATTCGGTCGAGATGGCTGGCCTTCTGTTCGGGCAGGACTTCGTGCAAGAGAACGTGGTGATGACCTCGCTCATCAACATCAACTCGCCGCTGACCTTCGACAACGTGATGATGGGCGCGCTCGAGGTCTATGCGCGCAACAATCAGGCCGCGATCATCAGCCCCTTCATCGTGGGCGGTGCGATGGCGCCGGTCAGCGTGGCGGGCACGCTGACGCAGGTTCTGGCCGAGGTGCTGGCCGGCGTGGCCTATTCGCAGCTGATCCGGGCCGGTGCGCCGGTGATCTTCGGCGCCTTCGTCACCTCGATCGACATGAATTCGGGCGCCCCCACCTTCGGCACACCCGAGGCGAGCCACATCACCTATGGCGCGGGGCAGCTGGCGCGGCGGCTGGGCCTGCCTTATCGCAGCGCGGGCGGGTTCTGCGGGTCGAAACTGCCCGATGCGCAGGCCGCCTATGAAAGCGCCAACAGCCTGAACATGGGGCTTCTGTCGGGCGTCAACTTCATGCTGCATTCCTGCGGCTGGCTCGAGGGCGGGCTGGTGGCGAGTTTCGAGAAATTCGTCATGGATGCCGACCAGCTTGGCACACTGCATCATCTGGCCCGCGGCGTGGACATCTCGGAGAATGCCCAGGCGATGGAGGCGATCCGCGAGGTGGGGCCGGGCGGGCACTACCTGGGCTGCGCCCATACCCAGGCCAATTTCAAGGATGCCTTCTGGCGGTCCGACCTTTTCGACTACAAGCCCTTCGAGACCTGGGACGAAGAGGGCGCGCGCGACACCGAGACGCTTGCCGCCGCCCGGGTCGAGCGGATGCTGGCCACCTATCGCCAGCCGGATCTGGATCCGGCCATCGCCGAAAGCCTGACCGATTACGTCGCGCGCAAGAAGGCCGAGATGCCCGACAGCTTCATGTAGCCGCGGCCAGGGTCGGCGCGCCGATCCCTCCGCGCGCCTCGTCCACCGGGCGCAGCATGGTCGTCCCGAGGGGCGCAACACCGGGCGGGCGGGTCGAGGCGCGGATGAGGCGCGCCTCGCCCAGAAGGGCGATCAGCACCTCGACGTGACGGCCGACCGAGTAATCGGCGGTGCGGGCCAGGCGGCTCTGGTTCAGGCCGGCTTCAATATCGAAGAGCTTGAGGATCGCCTCGGCCGAGCGGGGCAGGGTGATCATGTTCAGAAGCCGCGGCAGGTGCAGGCTGCGGCGATAGTCATCCACACCAAAGCGCGCGGCGCGCACCAGCAGGTTGGGGCGGCGCAGGGTGCCGATCAGTCCCGTGACGTCATGCATGGTGTTTCCTTTCGGGTAGCATGTGGCGACGGCTGACCATTGCACAACTTTGACGAGTGTTGCGTTGCCCCGGCTACACCCGCGCGCTGCCCTCATGTCTGTTTATCATTTGGAAACAATAATGGTGATAGGGACGGATTGTTAACTTTTGGGTAACAATTGCAACCCTAGGTTGCTTGCGGCCGGGGGGCAGATCGATTGGGTCCGGTGCAGATCCCGCATCGGACAGGAGACGTGGGGATGACGACTGGAGTGAAGAAGCTGGCTCCCGAAACACTGCCGGACTGGGTGCCGGCTGCGGCCCGGAACTATCTCGATCATACCGAGGCAGGCGAGACGATCCGGGCGATCGCGCGACGAACGAATGTCCATGCCTCGACCGTTCTGCGACAGGTGCGCCGGCTGGAAAGCCTCAGGGACGATCCCCTGATCGACGACGCGCTGCGCCACCTCTCGGGGCGTCTGCGTCAGGAAGAACCGGCTGGGGCCGCGGATGGGAACGGTGGGATGATGGAACGGAAATCGCTGCCCGATCAGCAGGTTGGTGCAGAGAGCGGCGCAGCCTCGGCTTCGGAGGGTGGAAGCCCGACCCTGAGCGCCAAGTCCGGCCCGGATGCTAGCCCGAGCACACACCTGAGCGAGGGGCGGATCGAATACGAGGCGGTGCGCATCCTGCGCCGGCTGGTCGAGCCGGGGACGGTTCTGGCCGTGGCGCGCGACATGGAGATGGGCGTCGTCGTGCGCGATGTCCCCGGCGCCCCGCCCGAGCGGATCGCCGTGGTCGAACGGACCGTGGCCGAGGCGCTGGCGCTGAAGGACTGGATCGCGAGCGCCGATCCGATGGCGCGGATTGCCCGCTATCAGGCGACAAGCGCGGGGCGGACGGCGCTCAAGCAGCTGCTGGGCCGGGTCGGCGCGCGCACGCGCGGATTTTCCGAGGCGCAGGCCGAGTTCGACATGGGCCGGGTCCGGGGGGCGTCGGCCGATGACGGGGTGGTGCGGCACATGCGCACCGTTCTGGCCGAAAGCCCGCTCTCGGTGCTGGCCCGGCGGCGCGACAAGGAGGGGCGGCCCTTCCTGCAGCGCGAGCTTGTCGCCGCCGGCGAACGGCTGCGCGAGGATTTCGAACTGGCCCAGGCGGCCGGGACGCCCGCGATGAACTGGGACAGGTTCCTTTCAGCCCCGGCGGATGAGGCTGCCGCAGAGGATTGCACAGAGAATTGCCCCGAAACTGGCCCCGAGACTGGTGCCGAGGCCCGCGCAGAACCGGCGCTCGAGAAGGCTCCGGCCCGGGAACAGGCGCCCCGTAGCGGGGCCGGGGCGGCGCGGGATCGCGTGGTTGCCGCGCTCGAGGATCTGGGGCCGGGTCTGGCCGATGTCGCGCTGCGGTGCTGCTGCTTCCTCGAGGGGCTGGAGAATCTGGAGCGTCGGATGGGCTGGTCCGCGCGCTCCGGCAAGGTGGTCCTGCGCATCGCGCTGCAGCGGCTGCACCGGCATTACCTTGAAACCCAGGGGCGCTTTGGCCCCCGGATCGGTTAGTTGCTGCACAGATAGACGGCGCCGCCCACGGCGATGACCGTCACGCCCGCCGCGGCAAGGGCGGCAGGCGAGGCCAGCGCGCCGGACAGACCACCGGCGGTGGTGCCCAGGGCCTCGGCCACCATCGGGCCCTGACCCGACATCATCAGCGCGCCCGAGCCGTGGGCCAGCGCATTGACACCGTCGCCGAAGCTTTCGATCTCTTGTCCGGTGGCAAGTTCGGTCATCCGGCGGGCGAGGTCGGTGCTTTCCTCGCGCAGCATGTTGACCCGGTCGCAGGCGGTGATGCGGCACATGCCGCGAAAGTTCCGCTCGCCCGGTGCCAGAAGATAGCCGGTGCGGTCAGCGGTTTCGACAAGGCAATGGCCTTCGGTATCCTCAAGCGACATCATCCCGCCCAGAAAGGCGATGATCGTGGCGCTGTCGCAATCGGACGGCGTGCCCCAGGCGCTGTTCCATTGCCGGCGGGGCCAGGTCACGAAGCGTTCGCGCAGGGTGGTGTCGGTCTTGCCGTCGATCACCGTGCCCGCGACGATGATCAGTTCCTGATGGTTCACCCGCGCGATGCAGTTGCGGTCCTGCGCCTGTGCGGCGGCAGGAAGGACAAGCGCCAGACAAAGGGCCAGAAGCCGCAGCATCACCCGGTGCGACGCTCCTCGAAGCTCATCATGATGAAACTTGGCGTATCGTCGCCCATGCCGACGATGCGTTCCTCCTTGCGCCGGTCGCGCCGGTCATCGCGGCGCGGCCTGTCACGCTCGGACCTGTCACGCTCGAGCCTGTCGCGTTCGGGCCTGTCACGCTCGGGCCGCCGCGGCGCCGGCTCTGCGGCCTTGGCGGGCGCCGGGCTCTGCGTCTCGGTCGGGCCGGCATCGACCTGTGCCTCGACGGCCTCCTCTGCCGGGGCCTGCTCCGGCGCAGGCTCCCTGCGCTCTGCCCGGGGCCCGCGACCGCGGGAGCGGGCGGGGCGGCTCCGGCCTCCGGCAGCGTCACCTTCGGCACCGCCTCGGGCGGCAGGGGCCTCGGCACTGGCGGCAGAGGCTGTGCCCAGCGGGTTCTCGAGACGCGGGATCTGCTTCTGGACCAGCTTCTCGATCGCGTCGAGGTTTTTCTCGTCGCGCGGCACGCAGATCATCATCGCCTTGCCCGACCGCCCGGCCCGGCCGGTGCGGCCGATCCGGTGGACGTAATCCTCGGCATGGCTGGGGACGTCGAAGTTGAACACATGGCTGACCGCCGGAATATCCAGCCCGCGCGCGGCCACATCCGAGGCGCAGAGGAACCGCACCGTCCCGGCCCGGAACCCGTCCAGCGTGCGGGTGCGCACCGACTGATCCAGATCGCCATGGATCGGCTCGGCATTATAGCCGTATTTCTTGAGGCTTTTCGCCACGATATCCACATCCGTCTTGCGGTTGCAGAAGATGATGGCGTTGGTGCAGGCCTCGCCCTCGGCGTCGATCAGCGCGCGCAGGAGGGCGCGTTTGTCCTTGGCCTCGTTCTCTTTCCGGCCGGCTTTGAACATGACCACGCCCTGGGTGATGTTCTCGCCCGTGGTGGCGGCGCGGGCGACCTCGATCCGGGCGGGGCCGGAGAGGAATTCATTGGTGATCCGCTCGATCTCGGGCGCCATGGTGGCGCTGAAGAACAGGGTCTGGCGGGTGAAGGGGGTCAGTTTGAAGATGCGTTCGATATCGGGGATGAAGCCCATGTCGAGCATCCGGTCCGCCTCGTCCACGACCATGATCTGCACGCCGGTCAGAAGAAGCTTGCCGCGTTCGAAATGATCAAGCAGGCGGCCGGGCGTGGCGATCAGCACATCGACGCCGCGGTCGATCAGCAGGTCCTGCTCCTTGAAGCTGACGCCGCCGATCAGAAGCGCCTTGGTCAGCTTGGTGTTCCTGGCATAGGTGTCGAAATTCTCGGCCACCTGGGCGGCAAGCTCGCGCGTGGGGCAAAGGACCAGGCTGCGCGGCATCCGGGCACGGGCGCGGCCCTTCTGCAGAAGCGTGATCATCGGCAGGGTGAAGGAGGCGGTCTTGCCGGTGCCGGTCTGGGCGATGCCAAGAACGTCGCGGCCTTCGAGGGCCGGTGGGATGGCCCCGGCCTGGATCGGGGTGGGGGTGGTGTAGCCGGCTTCGGCCACGGCAGACAGGACCTTGGGGTCAAGGTTGAGATCGGAAAATTGAGTCATGAGCGCCTTTCGCGATATTGCGGCTTCATGGCCGCAAGGTCGCGCGGCCCGCACGGGCCGGATTGCCGGTGCGTTGGATGGTGGGGCGCTAGCGCAAAAGGGTGCGAAGGTCAAGTGTAGGGTGGGGTTCACCCCACCTTTGCCGCAGGGTTGCGGGGGGCGGATGGTGGGTTTCACCCACCCTACGCCACCATCATTTCCTTGGTCGCGGTCAGGCGGATTTCGGGATGATCCCGCACCACCCGGTCGATATCCCACTGCAGCCGGGTCAGGAACACGACATCCCCGTCATTGTCGTTCGCCATATGCTGCTTGTTGGCATTGGTGAAGCTCTCGACCGCCGCCTTCTCGCCCCCCACCCAGCGGGCCGAGGTGAATTGCGACGGACCGAAGCTGACCGGCAGGCCGTATTCCAGCTCGATCCGGCTGGCCAGCACCTCGAACTGCAGCTGCCCCACGACGCCCACGATGAAGCCCGACCCGATCATCGGCTTGAAGACCTTGGCCGCCCCTTCCTCGGCGAATTGCATCAGCGCTTTCTCAAGGTGCTTGGCCTTCATCGGATCGCCCGCCCGCACCGTCTGCAGAAGCTCGGGCGCGAAGGAGGGGATGCCGGTCGCGCGCAAGGCCTCGCCCTCGGTCAGCGTGTCGCCGATGCGCAGCTGGCCGTGGTTGGGGATGCCGATGATGTCGCCGGCCCAGGCCTCTTCCGCAAGCTCGCGGTCGGCGGCGAGGAACAGGACGGGGTTGGTGATCGCCATCGGCTTTTTCGACCGCACATGATGCAGCTTCATCCCTCGCGTGAAATGGCCCGAGGCGAGGCGGACAAAGGCCACCCGGTCGCGGTGCTTGGGGTCCATGTTGGCCTGCACCTTGAAGACGAAGCCCGCGACCCTGGGCTCATCGGGTGCGATCTGGCGTGGCTCGGCCCTTTGCGGCTGGGGCTCGGGGCCGTATTCGCCGATCCCCTCCATCAACTCGCGCACGCCGAAGGAATTGATCGCCGAGCCGAACCATATCGGCGTCATATGCCCTTCAAGGATCGACTGCCGATTGAAGCCGGGCAGCAACTCGCGCGCCATCTCGAGCTCTTCGCGCAGCTTTTCCAGCAGGTCGGCCGGCACATGGTCGGCCATGCGGGGATCGTCCAGCCCGTCGATCTTGACCGTCTCGGCCACCCGGTTGCGGTCGGCCCGGTCCATCAGTTCCAGCCGGTCGTGCAGCACGTCGTAGCAGCCGATGAAATCGCGCCCCATGCCGATGGGCCAGCTTGCCGGCGTCACGTCGATGGCAAGGTTTTCCTGGATCTCGTCGATGATTTCGAACGTGTCGCGGCTTTCGCGGTCCATCTTGTTGCAGAAGGTCAGGATCGGCAGGTCGCGCAGGCGGCAGACTTCGAACAGCTTGCGGGTCTGGCTTTCCACGCCCTTGGCCCCGTCGATCACCATGACGGCGGCATCGACGGCAGTCAGCGTGCGGTAGGTATCCTCGGAAAAGTCGCTGTGGCCGGGCGTGTCGACCAGGTTGAAGCGGAATTCCCGGAAATCGAAGGACATGGCCGAGGCCGAGACCGAGATCCCCCGGTCCTTCTCCATCTGCATGAAGTCCGACCGCGTCCGGCGCGCCTCGCCCTTGGCGCGCACCTGGCCGGCCATCTGGATCGCGCCGCCGAACAGCAGGAACTTTTCGGTCAGCGTCGTTTTCCCCGCATCCGGATGCGAGATGATCGCGAAGGTCCGGCGGCGGGCAATCTCGGGGGGCAGGGGGGCGCGGTGCTCCAGGGTTGGCGGAGTAGCGCGGGGGGCGGCCGGCGGCCCGGGGCGGAGTGGCCGCGCGGCGGGGTGGGGCGCGAGGGCTGCCTTCACCGCATTGAATCGGCCGGAGATCATTATGCGAAACGGTGCAGTCAGGATTGTTTGTTGTGTGATTGCCGGCACGATGCTGGCCGGATGTTTCGGCGGTGGTGGCGGCGGCGGTGGAACGGGCCCGGGATACGGCTCGGACATCAACGAACTGGCGCGACTTGGGCGGCAGCTGGATCAATTGCCGCGGATTGATCCGGCCGATCTTCCCAGAACTGGAAGCGCCACCTACGAAGGGGTGGCTGGGTTCGGCCTGAGCGTCACCCGGCCGACATCCCGGTCGTTGAGCGGGTCGGTGGAGATGACGGTGAATTTCGCCAATGGATCGGTGAACGGCCGCATCTACGATATATACAGTGCCGGAAACGACTACTCCCGCGAAGGCGCCGGCCCCGTCGGGGGGCAGTTGACGATGCGCAACGGGACGATCGACCGCAATCCGATAGACCCACGCTTTCATCCGGCGATCACCGCAGATCTGGTCGGAACCCTGCGCGAGCCCGCGGGCTATGGCACGCCACCCTCGACCGTCGTGGACGGGCGCCTTGAGGCGGCCTTCTACGGCGGAGACAATCAGATGGTGTCGGGCGGCATCAGTGGCCGGGCGGGGCCGCCGGACGGGCCGACGGATGTCATCAACGGATCCTTCATCGCAGCGAGACGCTGAGATGAAGCCGGGGCCGGATCGGGCCAGCAGATGGCCTCCGGCAGCATCAACGGCCGCAACGCCCCCGAGGGGAGCGCGGCAAGCGACCGGATCGCGGGCAGCTTCGTGATGGAGCGTCGCTAGACGCCAAGGGAAAGGGCTGCGGATGCCGCCGCAAGGCGATGTTATTGGCTATCAATGGCCCCTGTGGCTACGTAAGCTTGCGTCATTCAGGCGATCGGGCGCCGGGGGAATCATCGTCACGCGCGGGGCCATGGCGCCGCTTTCGATGATCTCGCCGTGCTCCGGTCTCTGATACCGCAAAGTCCTGTTCCGCAAGGTGAAACCCGCCTGCGATGTGTCAGGAAGAGAGGTCCGGCCCTTCGCTGTTCTGCCGCGGCGACAGGGACGGAAGAATTGTTCACAAGCCCTTGGGGGGATGAGATGACATTTCACGACAAGAAAACCATGGTCGCGGGCCTGTTCGCGATCCTTGCGCTGGGGGCCTGCGACGGCACGGGCTTTTCCCAGGGTGATTTCAACAGCAGGGCCGCCGAATACAACAGTCTGCGCAGCAGCGTGAATGCGATGACGCCGCACACCCCCGCCGATATGCCGACCCGCGGGCAGGCGATCTATGAAGGCTATGCCGCAATCGAGGCCGATACGCTGGGCCGGACCTCGCTCGTGGGGGATGCGGTGATCAGCGCCAATTTCACCAGTGGCACCGTGGGGGGCAACCTGTCGAACTTCGTGGGCCTCGTCGACGGGTCGAGCGTGGCGCCCTACA
Source organism: Paracoccaceae bacterium (assembly GCA_051859505.1). Taxonomy (GTDB): domain Bacteria; phylum Pseudomonadota; class Alphaproteobacteria; order Rhodobacterales; family Rhodobacteraceae; genus JAFIEN01. Next base: position 2,398 of record JBHYFN010000073.1, on the reverse strand, counting down.
ACGGCTCGATCGGGCTGAGCAACGGACAGATCGGAACGGTGGCGGCCAACAGCCTGACAGCCGATGTTGCGGGCACCTTGCGGTCGGGCGCGAATGTGGTCTCGGTCGATGGTCGCATCCTGGGCGGGTTCCGCCGCGACGGGCTGGTCAATGCCGCGGGGCTGACCGCCGCAGAAAGGGCGGGCACCCAGTTCATCGTGAACGGCCGCCCGGTCGATGGCGATATCGGGATCGTCGC
>JBHYFN010000073.1:0-2150 GCA_051859505.1 Paracoccaceae bacterium | reverse complement strand
AAAGGCCGCAACGACCCGCCTTGCCCGGCCTCCTGCCGGGCAGAGCGCAGCGCGCGGGCGATAGCGGGGCCGGTCACAAGACCGCCCCACCGCCCGCCGCATCAACTTCAAGATCGCAGCCCCGCGGCACGGCCCGGCCGCGCCCGGAGGCCTGCGTCAACCTGTGGATGGAAGATATGAGCAAGGTAGGGATGATCGGGGCGGCGCTGGCGGTGCTGGGGCTTGCGGCCTGCGAGGAGTTCACCGTCGTGGACACGCCCACCTCGCGCTATCTGGCGCTGCAGGACGAGACGCGCGCCCTGCGCTCTTCGATCGACGGGCTGCCGGTCACGCGGGCCATCGACATCCCCCTCTCGGGCACCGCGCGCTATGACGGCACGGCGCTGATCGCGCTGGATACGCCGGTGCCGTCAGAGCTGATCGGGGATGCCGCGATTGTCGCCGATTTCGCGAGAGATACCGTCTCGGGCCGGATGGAGGGCTTTCACGGCACGGTCTCGGGCGGGCGGGTCACGGTTTTCGACGGTGCGCTCGATATCTCGAAAGGGGTGATCGACGTGACGCCCGAACATGACATCACGGCCAAGGTCGACGGCACGCTGAGCGGCGGATCGAGCACGCTTGTCGTCGATGCGACGCTAGAGGGCAATTTCCTGGGCAATCCGACCTTCTTCGACCGCACCCCGCCTGCGGTGCAGCTGAACGCGAACGACCGGTCGAATTTCACGCTGAACGGCAATGCCGTGGCCGGCGGGATGGAGGTCATCGGTCTGCGCTAGGCTGACACGGCTTGCAGTTTCCTGATTTCAAGCGGCAAAAATGGGGTACGAGCGCACCCTAATCTTTCCATTTTCGAACCTGAGCCGGAAAGCGGGCAGGGGCGCACCGACCGGGGCGCAGGGTGCTGGCCGTGCGCGTCTATCGGTCGCGCGGCAGGCCTCCAGCGGCGACCGATACTGCGGCGGACACTGCGCCCGACACTGCGGCCACAAGGCAGAGTTGTTGTTCCCAAGCGGGATTCATGCTTATCCTGAAGCCATCATTTGAATGTTGTTCAGTCAGGAGTTTCCCGAAATGCGCGTCATTCTTCCCTGTGCTGCCGTCGCCACCCTGGCCCTGGGGGGCTGCAACGGCCCGATAGAGTTCAGTCCGGAAACGACGAGGTATCTGAACCTGCTGTCCGACGCCTCGACCCTGCAAGACGATGTTGCGGCGCTGGCGGCCACCCCCACGGTTGACGTTCCCATCGCCGGAACGGCCAGCTATGACGGCACGGCCCTGATCGTGACAGAGGCGCTGCCCCGGACGCAGCTTGTCGGGGTCGCCGCGCTCGAGGCGAACTTCGGGGCCAATACCATCGCGGGGAGCATGGATGATTTCCACGGCATCGTGGACGGCGGAAGCATCCGGGCCTTCGACGGAGAGCTTTTGCTGTCGAACGGCCAGATCATCCGCCTGCCAGTGCAAAGCCTTGCCGCCGATGTGACCGGCACGCTGACCGGAGGAGGCGATACGGTTGTGGTCGACGCCTCGCTGCTGGGCAATTTCCGCGGCGCGCCGTCTGCGGGCGACCCGGCGCCGCCCGCGGTGTTCCTGAATTCCGTCGCAGCCGTCACGACCTTCAATGTCAACGGCACGGATCAGTTCGGCGAGATGGAAGTGATCGGCCTGCGCTAACCTGCGGCTGCAAGCGGCCGGTAATCCATGTCGTATTTGAAATAGCGCGGCCCGACCAGTTCGATCCCTTCGGGCGTGCGCCAGAGCGGGTTGCAGGGCCAGGCTAGCGTGACCAGACGCTGCCCGTATTTCAGCGAATCCGTCGTGACGGGATCGCCGCTGTCGGCCTCGACCACGGTGATCAGGTCGGGGGTGGTGGCCAGCACCTCTCCGTCACGCTCGGCGATCAGGAATTCGTTCTGGAAATCAAGGCGCAGGGTCTGATCCCGGTACTCCTCGACCCCGTGGAAGGTGGCCTTGCCGCGGGCAAACCCGCCCTCGGTGCGCCGTTCGATATCCATGACCCGGCCGTGAAACAGGATCTGCGCGCCCAGAAGGCCCGCCAGCGCCGTGACGGGGTCTTCATGGGCCGAGCGTGCGGCGCGCAACGTCTCGCCCACTTCGGCGCAAAGCGAGAGCGTGCCCCGCACCAC
>JBHYFN010000072.1:0-12390 GCA_051859505.1 Paracoccaceae bacterium | reverse complement strand
GGTGGTCTGCCGAAACGGCGAATCCCGCCGGTCGCTGGGCGCAGGCGGGATGGCGCTGTCTTGGGGTTGCATCGGCTGGCGTCAATACCCCTGAAGAGGCCCGGGGCACGGCCGGCCGGGCCGCGCCTCACGACAGGATCGCAGCGATCTGCGCGCCGACATCGTCGATCTCGGCCAAACCGTCGACCGAAGCCAGCTGCCCCTTGGCATGGTAGTAGCCGACCAGAGGCGAGGTCTGCTTGTAATAGGCCATCAGCCGGGTTCTCAGGCTGTCCTCATTGTCATCTGCGCGGCGCTTGAAGGTTGTCCCGCCACATTTGACGCAGGCCCCGCTTGCCGGAATCGGCCGGGTCACATCGTGATAGACCTCGCCGCAGGTACCGCAGGTGGACCGGCCGGTGACGCGGGCGACAAGCACCTCGTCATCCACCGCCATCTCGATCACATGGTCGATGGACTGGCCGACCTCTGCCATCAACTCTCCCAGGGCGTCGGCCTGGGCCAGGGTCCGGGGAAAGCCGTCGAAGATATAGCCGCCCTCGGGCTGGTCGCCGGTCAGACGCTCGCGGATCAGGCCGATGACGATCTCGTCCGTCACCAGATGGCCCTTGTCCATCACCTCGGCCACCTTGCGGCCCATCTCGGTGCCGCTGGTGCGCGCCTCGCGCAGCATGTCGCCGGTCGAAAGCTGCACCATCTGGCGGTCGTCGACCAGGCGCCGTGCCTGGGTTCCCTTGCCGGCCCCGGGCGGGCCCAGAAGTATGATGTTCATCGACGCGCCGGACCTTTGGACCGCGGTTTGCCCGATCCGTTGCCCCGCCGGCCACGCAGCTGGGACTTCTCGATCAGGCCCTCGTATTGATGCGCCAGAAGATGCGACTGCACCTGCTGGATCGTGTCCATGCCGACCGACACGATGATGAGGATCGAGGTGCCGCCGAAATAGAACGGGATCACCAGCTCGGCCCGCATCAGCTCGGGCAACATGCAGACCAGCGCCAGATAGCCGGACCCCAGGACAAGGATCCGCGTCACCACGTAATCCAGATAATCCTGCGTCTTCTTTCCGGGGCGGATGCCCGGAATGAAACCGTTCTGGTTCTTGAGGTTCTCGGCCACATCCTCGGTCTTGAACGATACTTCGCGGGTGTAGAAATAGGTGAAGAAGATGATCATCCCGGCAAAGAAGATCAGGTAGAGCGGACGCCCCGGCCCGAAATAGTTCAGGATCCACGACATCACGGGCCCTGTCCCCGATCCCCCCGAGAAGGTCGAGAGCGTCGTCGGCAACAGCAAGAGCGCCGAGGCGAAGATCGCCGGGATGACGCCCGCCGGGTTCACCTTGATCGGCAGATGCGACGAGCCGCCGTCATAGACCTTCATCCCCACCTGACGGCGCGGATACTGGATGTGGATCTTGCGCAGGCTGCGCTCCATGAACACGACGAAGGTCAGCGTCACCACCATCATGATCAGCACGCCGAGGATCGTCGGCACACCGATCGCGCCCGACCGGCCCTGGCTGAAGAACTGGGCAAAGGCCTGCGGGATCTCGGCGATGATGCCGACAAAGATGATCAGCGAGATGCCGTTCCCGATCCCGCGCGCGGTGATCTGCTCGCCCAGCCACATCAGGAACATCGTGCCACCCACCAGGGTGATGACGCAGGAGGCGATGAAGAACACGCCCGGATCCGAGGCAAGCTCTCCGGCCTGAAGCCCCATCGCCAGGCCATAGGCCTGGAACGTGGCCAGGACGACGGTGAAATACCGGGTATACTGGTTGATCTTCTTGCGGCCCTGCTCGCCTTCCTTCTTGAGCTGCTTCAAGGGCTCCCACATCGCGGCCAGAAGCTGCACGATGATCGAGGCCGAGATATAGGGCATGATGCCGAGGGCGAAGATCCCCATCCGCGCCAGCGCGCCGCCGGTGAACATCGACAGGATGCCGCCGATCCCGGCCGCCGCCTCTTCCATGAAGTTGCGCAACTGCGCGCCGTCGATGCCGGGAACCGGGATGTAGGTGCCGATCCGGTAAACGATCAGCAGGCCGATGGTGAACAGGATGCGTTGACGAAGCTCGGTGGCCTTACCGAAGGCCGACCAGCTCATGTTGGCCGCCATTTGCTCTGCTGCAGATGCCATGAAGCGCGCTCTCTCTGGTCATGGACACGCCGCCGGCCGGAGGTTCCCGGGCGGCGGCGCAAGAATTCTCGCAAGTGATCTAAGCGCGTGGGCCGCGCTGCACAAGGCGTTACTCGGACGCAGCCGCAGGCGCGGCAACGGTCAGCGTGCCGCCCGCCTTGGCAACAGCCTCGACCGCACCGGCCGACGCGCCGGTCACCGAGATCTCGGCCTTCGCGGTGAAGTCGCCCTTGGCCAGAACCCGGATCCCGTCGCGCTTGCGCCGCACAAGGCCCGACGCGATCAGAACATCCTCGGTGATTGCCGCCTTGGCGTCGATCTTGCCCTCGTCGATGAACTTCTGGATCAGGCCCAGGTTCACCACGGCGAATTCCTTGCGGTTGGGCTTGTTGAAGCCCCGCTTGGGCAGCCGCTGATACAGCGGCATCTGGCCGCCCTCATAGGCGTTGATCGCAACGCCCGAGCGGGATTTCTGGCCCTTGATACCGCGGCCACCCATCTTGCCCTTGCCCGAACCGGGGCCACGGCCGATGCGCTTCTTGCGGTGGGTTGCGCCGTCATTGTCGCGCAGTTCATTCAGTTTCATGTCGCTACTCCTCTGCCGGAAACGCCCCCGAGAGCGACATCGGGACCGCACACAGCTTTTGACGGGGGCGACGGAAAATCACATTTTCCGTCTGCCCGGCTCCTTACCCGCGCTCTTCAATGATCTCGACGAGATGCGGAATCGAATTCACCATGCCACGAACCGAGGGCGTATCCTCAAGCTCGCGGGTGCGGTGCATCTTGTTCAGGCCCAGCCCGATCAGCGTCTCGCGCTGCTTGGCGGGGCGGCGGATCGGCGAGCCGATCTGCTTGACGACGATGGTCTTTGCCATGTTCCTCAGGCCTCCACAGTCTCGGCCGCGGCCTCGGCAGCCTCATCGGGCTTGCGCAGGATATCGGCCACCTTCTTGCCCCGACGCTGGGCCACCGCGCGCGGCGATTGCTCGCGCTGCAGACCGTCCATCGTGGCGCGGATCATGTTGTAGGGGTTCGACGAGCCCAGCGACTTCGACACCACGTCCTGCACGCCCAGCATCTCGAACACCGCGCGCATCGGGCCGCCGGCGATGATGCCGGTACCCGGAACGGCGGTGCGCATCACCACGCGGCCGGCGCCGTGACGCCCTTCCACATCGTGATGCAGCGTGCGGCCTTCGCGCAGCGGAATCCGCACGAGGTTGCGGCGCGCCTGTTCGGTCGCCTTGCGGATCGCCTCGGGCACTTCCTTGGCCTTGCCCTTGCCGAAACCGACGCGGCCCTTCTGGTCGCCCACGACGACAAGCGCCGCAAAGCCGAAGCGCTTGCCGCCCTTCACCGTCTTGCTGACGCGGTTGATCGCCACCAGACGGTCGGCGAATTCAGGGGCCGCATCCTCGCGGTCGCGACGGTCGCCCCGGCGGTTTTCACGTTCTGCCATGTTCCCGTCTCCCTCAGATCTTCAGGCCGGCGTCGCGCGCCGCATCGGCCAGTGCCTTGACCTTGCCGTGAAAGAGGAACCCCCCACGGTCGAAATAGGCCTCGGTCACACCGGCCGCCTTGGCACGTTCGGCGATCAAAGCCCCCACCTTGGCGGCGGCTTCGACATTGTTCTTGCCCACGATGCCCAGGTCCTTCTCGAGAGAAGAGGCCGCGGCCACCGTCACGCCGCGCACATCGTCGATGAGCTGGGCGCTGATGTTCTTGTTGCTGCGATGCACCGACAGGCGAAGCCGCCCGGCGTTGACTTTCCGCAGCTTGTTCCGAACGCGCAGGCGGCGCTTCAGAAACAGGTCCCGTTTGCTGTTTGCCATTGTCGCGTTCCTTATTTCTTCTTGCCTTCCTTGCGGAAGATATACTCGTCCTTGTAGCGGATGCCCTTGCCCTTGTAGGGCTCGGGACCGCGGAATTCGCGGATATTGGCCGCGACCTGGCCGACGAGCTGCTGATCGATCCCCTCGACGGTGATCTCGGTCAGCTTGGGGGCTGTGACCGTGATCCCTGCCGGGGGTTCGTAATTGACGTCATGGCTGAACCCGAGCGCCAGCTTCAGGACATTGCCCTGCATCTGTGCACGGTAACCGACGCCCGAGATCTCGAGTTCCTTCTTGAACCCTTCCGACACGCCGGTGACAAGGTTGGCCACCATCGAACGGGTCATGCCCCACTGCTGACGCGCGCGCTTGGACGAGCCACGCGGTGCGACGGTGATCACATTGCCCTCGACCGAGATGGTCACATCATCGGTGGCATGAAAGCTGCGGGTGCCTTTCGGCCCTTTCACTTCCACAACCTGCCCCGAGACCGAGGCGGTCACGCCAGAGGGCAGCTCGACCGGCTTCTTTCCAATACGAGACATTCCGCCCTCCCTAGAACACGGTGCACAGCACTTCGCCGCCAACATTGGCAGCGCGCGCATGCGCATCCGACATGACGCCCTTGGGCGTCGAGACGATGGAAACACCAAGCCCCTGACGCACCGACGGCAGGTCGCTCACGCCCATATAGACGCGGCGGCCCGGCTTCGAGACGCGCTTGATCTCGCGGATCACGGGGGTGCCGTCGAAATACTTGAGGCTGATCTCAAGCTCGGGGTGGCCATCGGCCCCCGTCACCCGCTCATAGCCGCGGATATAGCCTTCGTCGGCCAGCACATCCAGCACCCAGGCCCGCAGCTTCGACGCGGGCGTGCGCACGGTCGACTTGCCGCGCATCTGGCTGTTGCGGATGCGGGTCAGCATATCACCAACAGGATCGTTCATTGCATGCCCTCCTTACCAGCTCGACTTGACCAGACCGGGGATCTCGCCGTTCGAGCCAAGCTCGCGCAGCATGATCCGGCTGACCTTCAGTTTGCGGTAATAGGCGTGCGGACGCCCGGTGATCTGGCAGCGGTTGTGCAACCGCGTGGCCGAGGAATTGCGCGGCAGCTTGGCAAGCTTCAGGCTGGCCTTGAACCGCTCTTCCACGGGCTTGGACTGGTCGTTGATGATCGCCTTGAGGGCAGCGCGCTTCGCGGCATACTGGTCGACCAGCTTCTGCCGCTTCTTCTCGCGCTCGATCATGGATTTCTTCGCCATTTCTCACTCTCCTCCGCGCGTCACGAGTTGAAGGGCATGTTGAAACCCTTCAACAGCGCCTTGGCTTCCGCATCCGTCTTCGCGGTGGTGCAGATGATGATGTCCATTCCCCAGACCTCGTCGACCTTGTCGAAGTTGATCTCGGGGAACACGATATGTTCCTTCAGGCCGGTGGCGTAATTGCCCCGCCCGTCGAAGCTCTTGCCCGAGACGCCGCGGAAGTCGCGGATCCGGGGCATGGCCACGGTGATCAGGCGGTCGAGGAATTCGTACATCCGGTCGCCGCGCAGGGTCACCTTGGCGCCCAGCGGCATCTCCTCGCGGACGCGGAACCCGGCGATGGATTTCTTCGCCTTGGTCACAACAGCCTTCTGACCGGCGATGGTGGACAGATCCTCCTGCGCCGACTTGGCCTTCTTGCTGTCGCGGACGGCCTCGGCACCGCAGCCGATGTTCAGGACGATCTTGTCCAGCTTCGGGATCTGCATGTCGTTCTTGTAGCCGAACTCTTCCTTCAGCGCCTGCCGGATCGTCGACTGGTAGGCCGCCTTCAGACGCGGGGTATAGGTCGCGGTATCGAGCATCAGATCACATCCCCCGTGGTCTTGGCGAAGCGCACCTTCTTGTCGCCGTCCATGCGGAAGCCGACGCGGGATGCCTTGCCGTTCTTGTCGACGATGGCCAGGTTCGACAGGTCGATCGGCATCGCCTTCGGCTGACGCCCGCCCTGGTTCGACTGGCTTTGCTTGACGTGGCGAATCGCGATGTTCAGCCCGTTGACCACGGCCTTGCCGGCCTTGGGATCGACGGAGCTGATCTCGCCGGTCTTGCCCTTGTCCTTGCCGGTCAGGACCACGACCTTGTCACCCTTGCGGAGTTTGGCGGCCATCACAGCACCTCCGGAGCAAGCGAGATGATCTTCATGAAGTTCTTGGCGCGCAGCTCGCGCACGACCGGCCCGAAGATACGGGTGCCGACCGGCTCCATGTTGTTGTTCAGGATGACGGCGGCGTTGCGATCAAAGCGGATCGCGGTGCCGTCTTCGCGGCGCACTTCCTTGGCGGTGCGCACGACGACGGCCTTGCGGACATCGCCCTTCTTCACGCGGCCGCGCGGAATGGCCTCTTTCACCGACACCACGATGATGTCACCGACCGAGGCGTAACGGCGGTGCGAGCCGCCGAGGACCTTGATGCACTGCACCCGGCGCGCGCCGGAGTTGTCAGCGACATCCAGATTGGTCTGCATCTGGATCATTTGGTTTCTCCCGACCTTTGGGGGGCGCTTCTCGCCTCGTCCCCAGGGTTTCGTTCAAACCGGGTGGCTACCGCTTAACTGGCGATAACCTCCCAGCGTTTCGTCTTGGATTTAGGGGCGCATTCCTGGATGCGCACCGTGTCGCCCACGTTGAAGGCGTTGTTTTCATCGTGGGCGCGGTATTTCTTGGACTTCCGCACCGTCTTCTGCAGCAGCGGATGCTTGAAGCGGCGCTCGACCAGCACGGTCACGGTCTGGGCGTTCTGGTTGGAGGTGACAACACCTTGCAGGATACGCTTGGGCATGGTCTCAGGCCTCCGCCGTGGCATTTGCGGACGTGCCGTCCGACGCGGCAGCAGCCGCCTTTTCGTTCAGAATGGTCTTCACGCGCGCAACATCGCGCCGCACGGAGCGCATCCGCGCCGTGTTCTCAAGCTGGCCGGTGGCCTGCTGGAAACGCAGGTTGAAGGCTTCCTTCTTGAGGTTGACCAGATCCTCGCGCAGCTGGTCCGGGGTCTTGGCCCTGAGTTCGGTGGCGTCCATCGCCATTGTCCTTTCCACATCACCGGCAGGCCCCGCTCTTCGGGTCACCCAGCGTCCGGTGGAGCATGATGAAGGCCGCCGCATAGACGGCTTGGCCGAAGGATGCAAGCCCCGATGGGACCGGGGCTTGCGATTTTGCTTCTTGTCCGGTTCGGGGTCACGTGGGCTGCGCCCACCCTACCGCGGTAGGGTGGGCGCAGCCCACGCGTGTTCCGTCACCAGTCCTCGCGGACAACCGTCCGGGTCTTGATCGGCAGCTTCATCGAGGCCAGCCGCAGCGCCTCGCGCGCAACCGCTTCGCTCACGCCGTCGATCTCGAACATGATCCGGCCGGGCTTGACCTTGCAGGCCCAGAAATCGACCGACCCCTTGCCCTTCCCCATCCGCACTTCGGTGGGCTTCGAGGTGATCGGCACATCCGGGAACACCCGGATCCAGACCCGGCCCTGACGCTTCATGTGGCGGGTCAGCGCGCGGCGGGCCGCCTCGATCTGACGGGCGGTGATCCGCTCGGGCTCGGTCGCCTTCAGCCCGTAGGTGCCGAAGTTCAGGTCCGAACCGCCCTTGGCCTCGCCATTGATGCGGCCCTTGAACTGCTTGCGGAACTTCGTGCGCTTTGGTTGCAGCATCTTCCTTACTCCTTACCGGTCGCGACGCCCGCCGCCACCGGCCCCACGGGGCAGCGCGCCCTCCTGAAGCTCGGCCTGCTTGCGGTCATGGCCCTGCGGATCATGTTCCATGATCTCGCCTTTGAAGATCCAGACCTTGATCCCGATGATCCCGTAGGGGGTCGAGGCCTCGGCCAGCGCATAGTCGATATCGGCCCGCAGCGTATGCAGCGGCACCCGGCCCTCGCGGTACCATTCGGTCCGCGCGATCTCGGCACCGCCAAGGCGGCCGCCGACATTGACCCGGATCCCCAGCGCACCCATCCGCATCGCGTTCTGCACCGCGCGCTTCATCGCACGACGGAACGAGACCCGACGCTCAAGCTGCTGCGCGATCGATTCGGCCACCAGAGCCGCATCCAGCTCGGGCTTGCGCACTTCGACGATGTTGAGATGCAGCTCCGAGGCCGTCAGGTTCGACAGCTTCTTGCGCAGCGTCTCGATATCGGCGCCCTTCTTTCCGATGATCACACCGGGGCGGGCGGCGTGGATCGTCACCCGGCACTTGCGGTGCGGGCGCTCGATGATCACGCGGCTGATGCCGGCCTGCTTGGCTTCCTTGCGGACGAAATCCTTGATCTTGAGGTCTTCAAGCAGAAGATCCCCGTAATCCTTGGTATTCGCGAACCAGCGGCTGTCCCAGGTGCGGTTGACCTGAAGACGCATGCCGACGGGATTGACCTTGTTACCCATTGGGCGCCTCCTCGACCTGACGGACCTTGATGGTGATCTCCGAGAACGGCTTGAGAATCTTGCCGAACCGGCCCCGCGCCCGCGGACGGCCGCGCTTCATGACAAGGTTCTTGCCGCACCAGGCTTCGGCGACGATCAACTCGTCCACATCAAGATTGTGGTTGTTCTCGGCATTGGCGATGGCCGACTGCAGGCACTTCTTGACGTCCTGCGCGATCCGCTTGTTCGAGAAGGTGAGGTCGGCCAGGGCCTTGTCCACCTTCTTGCCGCGGATCATGGCCGCCACAAGGTTCAGCTTCTGAGGGCTCGTGCGCAGCATGCGCAGCTTCGCCATCGCTTCGTTATCGGCCACGCGGCGGGGATTCTTTTCCTTGCTCATGGCTATTTCCGCTTCGCTTTCTTGTCGGCGGCGTGACCGTAATAGGTCCGCGTCGGCGAATATTCACCGAACTTCTGGCCGATCATGTCCTCGGTCACGTTCACCGGCACGTGCTTCTTGCCGTTGTAGACCCCGAAGGTGAGGCCGACGAACTGCGGCAGGATCGTGGAACGGCGCGACCAGATCTTGATGACTTCGTTGCGCCCGCTTTCACGCGATGCCTCGGCCTTTTTCAGGACATAGGCATCGACGAAGGGGCCCTTCCAAACTGAGCGTGCCATGGATCAGCGCCCTTTCTTTGCGTGACGCGACCGGAGGATGAGCTTCGAGGAAGCCTTGTTCCGGTTGCGGGTTCTGGTGCCCTTGGTGCCCTTGCCCCAGGGGGTGACCGGGTGACGGCCGCCCGAGGTGCGGCCTTCGCCGCCGCCATGGGGGTGGTCGATCGGGTTCATCGCGACGCCGCGCACGGTCGGGCGGACGCCCATATGCCGCTTGCGGCCGGCTTTCCCGAGGTTCTGGTTCGAATTGTCGGGGTTCGACACGGCACCAACGGTCGCCATGCATTCCTGCCGGACCAGCCGAAGCTCGCCCGAGGACAGGCGCAGCTGCGCGTAACCGCCATCACGACCGACGAACTGGGCGTAGGTCCCGGCGGCGCGGGCCAGCTGCCCGCCCTTGCCGGCCTTCAGCTCGACATTGTGGACGATCGTGCCGATGGGCATGCCCGAAAACGGCATCGCATTGCCCGGCTTCACGTCGGTCTTGGCGCCTGCGATCACCTGATCGCCAACGGCCAGACGCTGCGGCGCAAGGATATAGGCCTGCTCGCCATCGGTGTAGCGAACCAGCGCGATGAAGGCCGTGCGGTTGGGATCGTATTCGATCCGCTCGACCGTGGCCGGGACATCGAATTTGCGACGCTTGAAATCGACCACACGATACAGCCGTTTGGCTCCGCCACCCTGGTGGCGCATCGTGATCCGTCCGGTGTTGTTCCGTCCGCCGTTCTTGGTCAACCCTTCGGTAAGGGATTTGACCGGGCGGCCTTTCCAAAGCTCCGAACGGTCGATCAGAACCAGCCCGCGCTGGCCAGGCGTCGTCGGTTTGTACGACTTGAGTGCCATGCTTCCTGTCTTCCGTTTCTGGGTGCGGACCAAGGCCCGCAGGGAGTGTAGGGCCCCGAAGGTCCCCGATGATGGCCGACCGGGATCTTCCCGCCCCGCCACAGCCGCCGGTAGGGTGGGCAAAGCCCACGCGCCGCGACGGCCATTTCGAAAAGCCAAGGCCCCGGGACACCCCGGGGCCTGACCGAGTGGGTCAGATATTAGAGACCCGTCGAGACGTCAATCGTGTTTCCTTCGACCAGCGTCACATAGGCCTTCTTGACATCCTTGCGGGTGCCGGTCTGGCCGCGGAACCGCTTGACCTTGCCCTTGGTGATCGTGGTGTTCACGGCCTTGACCTTGACGCCGAACAGCGCCTCGACCGCCTCCTTGATCTGGGGCTTGTTCGCCTCCATCGCCACTTCGAAGACAACGGCATTGGCCTCCGAGGCCATGGTCGCCTTCTCGGTGATGATCGGCTTGCGGATCACGTCGTAATGTTCGGGCTTCGCGTTCATTTCAGACGCGCCTCCAGCGCTTCCAGTCCTGCCTTGGTCAGCACGAGCGTGTCGCTGCGCAGGATGTCATAGACATTCGCCCCCATCGAGGGCAGCACGTCGATATCGGTCAGGTTCCGCGCGGCCTTGGCGAAGTTTTCGTTCACCGCAGCCCCGTCGATCACCAGCGCGCGCTTCCAGCCATGGCCCTTGATCGCCTTGGCCAGAACCGCGGTCTTGGCCTCGGGCACGTCCGCGGCCTCGATCACGACAAGCTCGCCCGCCTTCAGCTTGGCCGAAAGCGCATGACGCAGGCCAAGGGCGCGGAACTTCTTGGGCAGGTCATGCGCATGGCTGCGCGGGACCGGGCCCTTGTAAACGCCCCCGTGACGGAAGATCGGCGCCTTGCGCGACCCGTGACGTGCGCCGCCGGTGCCCTTCTGACGATAGATCTTCTTCGTCGAGTACGAGACATCGGACTTGCCCAGCGTCGAATGGGTGCCGGCCTGCGCCTTGGCGCGCTGCCAGCGCACCACCCGGTGCAGGATGTCGGCGCGCGGTTCAAGACCGAAGATCGCCTCGTCCAGCTCGACCGTGCCGGCCTTGGCCCCGTCGAGCGTGATCAGATCGGCTTTCATTCCTTGTCTCCTTCACCCGGCGCATCGCCTTCGGCGTCACCCGCATCGGGGGCTGCCGCCGCTTCGGCCTCGGCCGCACGGATCGCTGCCTCTTCGGCCTCGGCCGCAGCTTTCGCCGCCGCTTCCGCCTCGGCCGCCGCTTCGGCCGCAGCCGCCTCGGCCAGCTTCCTGGCCTCTTCCGCCGCGGACTTGAGCGCCGCCGGATAGATCACGTTCTCAGGCAGCGGCTTCTTCACCGCATCCTTGACCGTGACCCAGCCGCCCTTGCTGCCCGGCACCGCACCCTTGACCATGATCAGGCCCCGGTCGGCATCGGTGCGCACGACCTGCAGGTTCTGCGTGGTCACGCGGGCCGCGCCCATGTGGCCGGCCATCTTCTTGCCCTTGAACACCTTGCCCGGGTCCTGGCACTGGCCGGTCGAACCATGCGAACGGTGGCTGATCGACACGCCGTGCGAGGCGCGCAGACCACCGAAGTTGTGCCGCTTCATCGCACCGGCAAAACCCTTGCCGATCGACGTGCCCGACACGTCCACATACTGGCCCTCGAAATAATGGGCGGCGATGATTTCCTCGCCCACGGGGATGAGGTTCTCGGGCGTGACCCGGAACTCGGCCAGCTTCCGCTTGGGTTCGACCTTGGCGGCGGCGAAATGGCCGCGCATCGGTTGCGAAACCCGCTTGGCCTTGGCCGTGCCGGCGCCAAGCTGAACGGCCGAATAGCCATCCTTCTCGACCGTGCGCTGGGCCACGACCTGCAGATTGTCGAGTTGAAGAACGGTCACGGGGATCTGCTTGCCGTCTTCCATGAACAGGCGGGTCATCCCCACCTTTTTCGCGATGATACCTGAGCGCAACATGCGATGTTCCCCCTCAGACCTTGATTTCGACATCGACACCGGCGGCCAGGTCGAGCTTCATCAGCGCGTCCACGGTCTGCGGCGTCGGGTCCACGATGTCCAGGAGACGCTTGTGGGTGCGGATCTCGAACTGGTCGCGGGACTTCTTGTCGATATGCGGGCCCCGAAGGACGGTGAATTTCTCGATCTTGTTCGGCAGCGGAATCGGCCCGCGCACGGATGCGCCGGTGCGTTTCGCCGTGCTCACGATCTCGGCGGTGCTGGCGTCCAGCACGCGGTAATCGAAAGCCTTGAGCCGAATGCGAATGGTTTGGCTGGCGGCCATGGTCTTTGCCTTTCGCGGCATTGAGGTTGAGAGGTGAGCCGGCACCATTGCCGGATCACGTCGAACCCGTCGTTAAAAGTCGTAGGGCGGGGTTCACCCCGCCCCCCGTTTCGGCAAGGGTGGGGTTCCCCCACCCTACCGGATCATTCGATGATCTTCGACACGACGCCCGCGCCGACGG
>JBHYFN010000071.1:0-12867 GCA_051859505.1 Paracoccaceae bacterium | reverse complement strand
CGGTGCCAGTCTCAGGGGCAGTCTCGGTGCCAGTCTCGGCAGCAGAGGCTGCGGCAGCAGCGGCAAGGCCCGCCTCGGCCCCGGAGGCCCCATCCTCTGCGCGCGGTTTGCGGCTGCGGACGCGGCTGCGGCGGGCCGGCTTGGCCTCCGCCTCGGCGGCGGCCTCGGACGGCGCCTCGGTCGCCCCCTCGGCCGGCGCGGCCTCCGCCTCGGTGCTGCGCTCATCGGCCTCGGCCGCGGCGGCTTCACCCTCGACCGTCTCGCCTTCGCCATTGCCACCACGCCGACGGCGCCGCCGACGGCGCTTCTTGCGCGGCCGGTCATCGCCCTCGCCCGTCGCCGCATCCTGCGCCACGGCATCGGCCTCGTCTTCGGCCTCTGCCTCGTCGGGAAGATCGTCCTCCTCCTCGTCGAGATCGACCATCATCGAGGCATTGCCCGAAATCGCCGCCGAGACCGGCTCGGGGATCGCCCGGGTCGCCGTCTTGAACTTCTCGAGCGCATAATCGGGCGAGATCAGCGCGGGATCGCCCTCGATCCGGATCGACAGGCCATAGCGCTGTTCGATCCCGGCGATATGGTCGCGCTTGGTGTTGAACAGATAGTTGACGATCCCGAAGGGCGCGCGGATCAGAACCTCTTTCGAGCGGCCCTTTACGCCTTCTTCCTCGATCTGGCGCAGGATCGACAGCGCCACATTGTTGTCAGAGCGCAGAAGGCCGGTGCCGTGGCAATGCGGGCAGGGCTGGGTCGTGGCCTCGATCATGCCGGGGCGCATCCGCTGCCGGCTCATCTCGAGCAGGCCAAAGCCCGAAATCCGCCCGACCTGGATCCGGGCGCGGTCGTCCTTGAGCTTGTCCTTGAAGCGCTTTTCGACGGCGGCGTTGTTCTTGCGCTCGTCCATGTCGATGAAATCGACGACGATCAGACCGGCCAGATCGCGCAGGCGCAGCTGGCGGGCGATCTCGTCGGCGGCCTCGAGATTGGTCTTGAGCGCGGTCTGCTCGATCGAGCCTTCCTTGGTCGCGCGGCCCGAGTTCACGTCGATGGCGACCAGCGCCTCGGTCACGCCGATGACGATATAGCCGCCCGAGGGCAGCTGGACCGTCGGGTTGAACATGCTTTCAAGATAGCTTTCCACCTGGTTGCGGGTGAACAGCGGCAGCGGCTCGGTATGGGGTTTCACGTTCTTGGCATGCGAGGGCATGATCATCTTCATGAACTCGCGCGCGGTGCGGAACCCGGCCTCGCCCTCGACGACGACCTCGTCGATCTCCTTGTTGTAGAGATCGCGGATCGAGCGTTTGATCAGATCGCCTTCCTCATAGATCTTGGCGGGCGCGATGGATTTCAGCGTCAGCTCGCGGATCTGTTCCCAGAGGCGCTGGAGATATTCGTAGTCGCGCTTGATCTCGGTCCTTGTGCGCTGCGAACCGGCGGTGCGGATGATCAGGCCGGCGCCATCGGGCACGTCGATCTCGGCCGCGATTTCCTTGAGCTTCTTGCGGTCGGCGGCATTGGTGATCTTGCGGCTGATGCCGCCGCCGCGCGCGGTGTTGGGCATGAGCACGCAGTAGCGCCCGGCCAGCGACAGATAGGTGGTCAGAGCCGCACCCTTGTTGCCGCGCTCTTCCTTGACGACCTGGACCAGAAGGATCTGGCGGACGTTGATGACTTCCTGGATCTTGTAGCGGCGGACGCGCGGCTTGCGCGGCGGGCGCACATCATCGGCGTCATCCTCGGCCGAGACGGTCTCGATCGTGTCGTCCTTCTCGACGGCTTCCAGATCCTCGTCAGCGCTGTCCTGTTCATCGGCCGCGGCCGCGTCTTCGTCAGCGGCGCCGCCCTCATCCGAATTGGCAGGCGGTGTTTCGACCGGGGTATCGGCCACGGTCAGCATCGGCGACAGCCCTTCGGGCGCGCCGTCGACATCCGTTTCCCCCTCGCCGAGGTCGATCATCTCCATCCCGGCGATTTCGGTGGCGTCGGCGGCTTCGGGTTCCTGCGTGACGACAGGATCGGCGGCATCGGCCGTTTCGACCCGGGCGCTGGCCGTCTGGCCGCCCCTGCGGGGCTTGCGCGTGCGGCCCGACGAACGGTTGCCCCGCCCTTCGGCTGCGGCGCCGTCCTCTGCCTCGTCCTCGCGGTCCTGGCTGGCGGCAAGCTCGCGCTCTTCGGCCAGAAGGGCTTCGCGGTCGGCGACCGGGATCTGGTAATAGCCGGGGTGGATCTCGGAAAAGGCGAGGAATCCGTGCCGGTTGCCGCCGTAATCGACGAAGGCCGCCTGCAACGAGGGTTCGACCCGCGTCACCTTGGCGAGGTAGATATTGCCCGCTAGCTGGCGGCGGGAGGCGCTTTCAAAGTCGAATTCCTCGACCTTGTTTCCGTCAACCACAACCACCCGGGTCTCTTCCGGGTGGGTGGCGTCGATGAGCATTTTCTTTGCCATTTTGTCCAATTGCACGGCGGAGGGCCGCATCGCCCGGGCGGGGCGGCGGTGGATCGGCCATGTCTGTCAGGGGCGAAGCGCGCGCGGGCGAGGCAGGCGCCGCTTCCGGCCCCCGCAGACTCACCATTCGATCGCGCGCGTTGCATCGCGTTTCTTCTCCGGCCCGAGGCGCTGTGGCCCGGACCCGTTCATGAGCCAGTCCACAACGGATTTCACGCGCGGAAAGGCCTTGCCCACAGACCCCGAAGGGCCATCTCGGTTCGTCCCCGACAGCCGGCAGAGCTTGCTCGGTCCGGTCAGGGGCGAAAATTCTTACGACCGGGCGCCAATGCGCCGAGGTCATCCCTCAGACATAGCGACAATCCGGGCCGATGCACAATGGCAATCTTGTTGCGCGGTGACGGATCAGGGTGGCCGGGGCGCCGGCCTGCGCGCCGACCTACGCCCCCGAACCCGTCAGATATAGTCCGACCGCTGCAAGCCGTATTTCGCCATCTTCTCGTTCAGGGTGCGGCGCGGCAGGCACAGCTCTTCCATCACCGAAGCGATAGAGCCCTTGTGCCGGCGCATCGTGTTGTCGATTAGCATCCGCTCGAAGGCCTCGACGAATTCCTTGAGAGGCTTGCCCTCGGTCGTCATCGCCGGGCGCTGATCCTCGGTATCGGCCATCAGAAGCGAGGCGATCGTCCCCGTTCCCCGCCGCGTCTGCAGCACGGCGCGTTCGGCCACGTTGATCAGCTGGCGCACATTGCCCGGCCAGGGCGCCTGCAGCAGCTGGGCCGCCTCCTGGGCCGTCACCTCGGGCGTATCGCAGCCATATTCGTCGGCAAACTGCTCGGCCAGCCGGGTGAACAGCGTCAGGATATCCTCGCCCCGCTGGCGCAAGGGCGGCACGGTGATCCGCAGCGCCGCAAGGCGATAGAACAGATCGGGCCGCAGCACGCTTTCGCAGGTCTTGTCCAGCTCCTGCAGGTTCGAGATCGCAACGATCCGCGTCTCGGCCGGGTTGCCCTGATCGTTGAGCGCGGTCAGAAGCCGCGATTGCATCGGCTGGCTGAGCGCGTCGATATCCTCAAGCACCAGGGTGCCGCCGCGCGCATCCTCCATCGCCGGGATCGGATCGTCATCCGCCACCGGGCCAAAGAGGCGGCGGGCAAGCGTTTCCTCGTCATAGGCGGAACAGGACAGCAGGACGAATTTCCGCGCCGCCCGCGCCCCCACGGCATGAAGCGCATGGGCGACAAGCGTCTTGCCGGTGCCCGTCTCGCCCTCGATCAGGACATGGCCGTCCGCCTGACCCAGATCGAGGATATCCTCGCGCAGTCGCTCCATCGCGGCGCTGGCCCCGATCAGCTTCTTCATCAGCGCCGAGCCGTCCGACAGCTCGCGCCGCAGCGCCCGGTTGTCCAGCGTCAGCCGCCGCGCCTGCGTGGCGCGTTTGGCAAGTGCCGTCATCCGGTCGGGGTTGAAGGGCTTTTCAAGGAAATCGAAGGCCCCGATCCGCATCGCCTCGACCGCCATCGGCACATCGCCATGGCCGGTGATCATGATCACGGGCAGGGTCGAATCCACCGATTTCAACCGCCGCAGAAGCTGCATCCCGTCCATGCCGGGCATCTTGATGTCGCTGACGACGATGCCGGGATAATCGGGGCCGAGCCCTTTCAGCGCATCCTCGGCGCTGGCAAAGGTTTCCGTGTCGAAACCCGACAGCGCCAGCCACTGGCTGATCGACTGGCGCATGTCGCGTTCGTCGTCGACGATCGCCACCTTCATCGCCTTGGCCATCCTGTCCTCCTGTTCCGCCGCCTGTTCAGCCGCCTGTTCCGCCGCCCGTTCCGCTGCCTATTCCGCTGCCTGCGCGCTCTGGCCCTGCCGGGGCAGGGTCAGCTCGAACACCGCGCCGCCCGTGGATCCGTTCCGCGCCGTCAACCTGCCGCCCAGATCGCTTACGATCCCGGACGAGATCGCAAGCCCAAGCCCGATCCCGTCGCCCGGAGATTTCGTGGTGTAGAAGGGCTCGAACAGGGCGTCGAGATCCTCGATGCCGGGGCCGTTGTCGCGCACGGTGATGTGAACCGTCTCGCCCAGGGCAAGGATGATCTCGATCGCCGGATCCCGCACCGCCTTGGTCGCGTCAAGCGCGTTGCGCAGAAGGTTGATGATCACCTGCTCCAGCCGCAGCCTGTCGCCCAGGATCAGCACCGGCTCGGACGGGATGGTGCGGGTGATCTTGACCTTGCGGGTCTTCAGCTGCGGCTCCATCATCGCGAGCGCCGAGGACAGCGCCTCGCGCACATCCACCACCTCGAACGCGTCCGAGCCCTTGCGGGCATAGGATTTCAGCTGCCGGGTGATCGCGCCCATGCGGTCGATCAGATCGTCGATCCGCTGGAAACTGGACAAAGCCTCATCCGGCCGCCGCCGCTGCAACAGAAGGCGCGCGCCTGCCAGATAGGTCTTCATCGCGGCCAGCGGCTGGTTCAGCTCGTGGCTGACCGCGGCCGACATCTCGCCCAGAACGGCCAGTTTCGAGGATTGCGCCAGCGTCTGTTCGGCCACTTCCAGCGTCTTCTCGACCTTCTGCCGCTCGGCGATCTCGCGTTGGAGGCGGGCGTTGAGGCGGCGCAGCTCGGCCGATTCGCGCTGGAACAGCACCAGCCGGTTCGCCGTCTTGCGCGACGACACGAAGAACTCCGCCGCCAGCAGCAGCGCAAATCCCATGATTTCAAGCGCGAGGATCCCGTTCACCCGTTCGCGCACGCTGGCATAGGTGGTGAAACTGACCGCGCGCCAGCCCTGGAACGGCACCCGCATGTCGCGCCGCAGCACCGCATCGCCAGAAAGCCAGGCATCCGGCGGGATCGCGGTCAGATCCTGCGTCACTTGAAGCGCGCGCTGGATCGCGCCCGAGGGCGGGTCGCGGCGCACCGCCTCTTCCTCGGTCAGGCCGCGCCAGCGGGGATTGGTGGCCAGGATGATCGTGCCGGTGCTGTCGGTGATCAGGACGGCATCCTGCGTGCCGGCCCAGCTGCGTTCCAGCCGGGCCAGATCGACCTCGACCGAGATCACGCCAAGCGTCGCCCCGCCCGAGGTCATCTTGCGCGAATAGAAGAAGGCGAAACCGCCGGTCGGGCGCTGCAGCGAGGTAAAGACGGTGGTGTTGGCGCGCTGGGCATTCACGAAATAGGGCGCGCTGCGGTGATCCTCGCCCAGACGGAACCGGTCGGTGGCGGCGACCACGCGCCCGTCGCGGTCATAGAGCATGATCGAGGCGGCCCCGATCTCGTCGACCAGCGACAGAAGCCGCAGGGTCGAGCGCGAGAAATCCCCCGTGGTCAGCGCCCCGATCAATTCGGGATCGCGCGCCAGAAGCTGCGGCACGATGGAGTTGCGCTGCAACTCGGCCATCAGGTTGCCGACATACAGCGTCAGCCGCACCTCGGCCCGGTTGCGGGTGGATTCGGTGAAGCGTTCGGTCAGGAACTGGTTGGTGACATAGACCACCGCCAGCGCACCGGCGCAGAACAGGGCGATACCGCCCCGGACCAGCCACCTGCGCCACCCCGGACGGGGGGCGATATCCTCTGCCGCGCTCATCGTGCCAATCTACGCCTCAAGGGCGCGTGTCACAAGCGGCCGGACCCTGGCCCCGGGGCAGGCCCCGGCGGGATGCCGCCACCTCAGGCGGCAGCAAGTTGCCCGATCAGCCCGGCAAAGAGCCTTTGCCCCTCGGCCGGCCCCAGCGCCGGATCGGCGGCGCGCTCGGGATGGGGCATCATGCCCAGCACCCGGCGATTGTCCGACAGCACGCCCGCGATATCGCGCGCCGAGCCGTTGGGATTGTCTTCATAGGTGAACGCGATCCGCCCCTCGCCCTCGAGCCGGGCCAGCGTTTCGGCATCGGCGAAATAGTTGCCGTCGTGATGGGCCACGGGGATGCGGATCACCTCGCCCTTCGCATAGGCGGCGGTGAAGGCGCTGTCGGTGCTGGCGACGCGCAGATCCACGGGACGACAGACGAAGCGCAGCCCTGCATTGCGCATCAAGGCACCGGGCAGAAGCCGCGTCTCGGTCAGGACCTGGAAACCGTTGCAGACGCCCAGCACATAGCCCCCCCGCCCGGCATGGGCGGCAATCGCCTGGCTGATCGGGGATTGCGCCGCGATCGCGCCACAGCGCAGATAGTCGCCGAAGGAGAACCCCCCCGGCACCGCGACAAGATCGACACCGCCCGGCAGCGCGGCATCCTTGTGCCAGACCATGGTGACATCCGCCCCGGCGTCGCGCAGCGCCACCGCCATGTCGCGGTCGCAGTTCGATCCGGGAAAGACGATGACGGCAGCTTTCATGCCCGGGCCCCCGTGCTGCGATCCTGTCAGGCCGCCCCAGGGGCCGGCTGCGCCCCGCCGCGCAGCCATCGGCGGACACGGCTGTGCAGGTACAGGGCCACCAGTCCGAAGACAAGCGTGATGACGGCCAGCGCCGTCTGAAGCCCCCATTGCTGACTGAAACCGGGGATCACGACATTGGCCTTGCGATTGGGGTTGAACAGGATCTCGTGCGTGGAGCCGACCTCGAAATTCCAGTCACGATGGCGCATTCCCGGCGTCGCACAGGTGCCCGTTCCATCCGTCCAAGTATAGCACATGACGGGCGAATACTGCTCTACCCCCCGGTCGAAGGGCGTGTCGCCTTCCCAGGAATAGACCCTCTCGACCACGGCCTCGGTCCGGGTGAAGGTGGCCATCTGGAACAGGGACACCATCACGAAGAGCACCGTCGCGATCAGAAACGCCGCAGGCGTCAGCCAGATGAGGAACCAGACGCGCCAGCCCGCATGGCGCGTGCCGTCCAGTTCGACCGAGAGATACTGCCGCTTGAAGGACCTGCGCAGGATCTCGGCTTCGGAAAGCGGAGGAAGACCCGCCGCCTCGCGGTCTGCGCGCAGTTTCTGGATATAGTCGACGGTCTGCTGGCTTTCATAGGAGATCAGTCTCCAACCAACCAGCCCGCCAATAAGTCCTGCGGTCGTACCGGGTGAAGGTCTGTCCGTCATCGAATTTCCGCCGTGCAATGATCAAGGTATAATGCCCTCAATCTGGCAAAGCCGGCGAAGCCTGTCCAGCCCCGCCTAGCTGCGGAAATCCGTGATCACCGCCACCCCCGGCGGCATCGGCCCGTTGAAGGCGGCAAGCTCGCGCCCCAGATCCGACAGCCGCACCTCGCGCGCGATCAGGGGCGAGAAGTCGATCCCGGCCGATTCGATGAAGGACAGAAGGCTGGGATAGCGCCAGCTGGGCATGCCGCGCGTGCCGTAGAGCGCGAGGTTGCCCATGTAGACGGCGTTCATGTTGATCTCCATCCGCGCGGTATGGCCGACGGGCATCCCCACCTGCACATGCCGCCCCAGCGGGCGCAGGCATTCGATGCTGGCATTCGTCGTCTCGGCGATGCCCAGCGCCTCGAGGCTGACATGGGCGCCGCCGCCGGTGATCTCGCGGATGGCGGCGGCGGTGGCGCCCTCCCTTGCGTCCACCGCCGCCTCGGCCCCGAGGCTCAGCGCAAGCGCGAGCTTCTCGGGAACCACGTCCACGACCACGACCCTTGCGCCAAGCGCGCGGCCAAGGATCAGCGCGGACAGACCGATGCCGCCGGTGCCATGCACCGCCAGCCATTCCCCCGCCTGCACCGCGGCGCGACCCGTCAGCGCATGCCAGGCTGTCGTCACCCGGCAGCCCAGCCCCGCCGCGATGGTGGGCGACAGGCTGTCGGGCAGCACCGCAAGATTGTGGTCGAACGGCACGGCGACATATTCAGCAAAGGCCCCCGGCTCTGTAAAGCCCGGAAGGCGCTGGTCGGGGCAGGTATGCCCCTGCCCCGACCGGCACGAGACGCAGCCCCCGCAGGACAGGATGAACGGCGCCACCAGCCGCGCGCCGGGCCGATGATGGGCGCGCGGGCCGGCTGCGACCACCTCGCCGCAATATTCATGCCCGCCGATCTGGCCCGGCTTGACCCGGGGATGCTCGCCGGTCCAGCCATGCCAGTCCGACCGGCAGATGCCGCAGGCCAGAACCCGCAGCACCACCCCGTCTTCGGGACAGTCCGGTTGGGCCACATCCTCGATCACGGGGGGGCGGTTGTAGTCCCGCAGGACGGCGGCGCGCATCCGGGCGGTGCGCATCGCTCAGACGATCTCGATCCGGTAGGATTCGATCACCGTGTTGGCCAGAAGCCGCTCGCACATCGCCGTCACCTCGGCCTGCGCGGCCTTTGCATCCTGATGGGCCAGGTCAAGCTCGATCACCTTGCCCTGCCGCACCGCCTCGACCCCGGCAAAGCCCAGCGCGCCCAGCGCGTGGCGCACCGCCTCGCCCTGCGGATCCAGAACGCCCTGCTTCAGCATGACATGCACAACAGCCTTCACCGGCTCTCCTCCCGCTGTTTCGCCCTGGCCGGACGGCCAGATCCCGGCCTCAGTTGATAAGCGTCGGCTTGGGGCGATGCGTCACGTTGGACGGCAACACCCCCAGCCGCCGGGCCACCTCGGTATAGGCATCGGCCAGGCTGCCCAGATCCTGCCGGAACACATCCTTGTCAAGCTTGCGGCCCGTCTCGATATCCCACAGCCGGCAGCTGTCGGGGCTGATCTCGTCAGCCACCACGAGGCGGTGGAAATCCCCGTCCCAGACGCGGCCGATCTCGATCTTGAAATCCACCAGACGGATGCCCACGCCCAGCATCACGCCCGACATGAAATCATTGACCCGCAGCGCCAGCGCCACGATATCGTCCAGGTCCTGCTGGCTGGCCCAGCCAAAGGCCATGATGTATTCCTCGGGCACCAGCGGATCGCCCAGCTTGTCGTCCTTGTAGCAGAACTCGATGATCGGCCGGGGCAGTTGCACCCCCTCGTCGATCCCCAGCCGGCGCGACATCGAGCCGGCGGCGAAATTGCGCACGATGACCTCGAGCGGGATGATCTCGACCTGGCGGATCAACTGCTCGCGCATGTTGAGGCGGCGGATGAAATGCGTCGGCACCCCGATCTGCGCCAGACCGGCCATGAAGAATTCCGACAGCCGGTTGTTCAGCACGCCCTTGCCGTCGATCACATCCTTCTTGGCGCCGTTGCCGGCGGTGGCATCATCCTTGAAATACTGGACAAGCGTGCCCGGCTCCGGCCCTTCGTAGAGGATCTTCGCCTTGCCCTCGTAGATCTTCTTGCGACGCGGTGCCATGCACCCTCCTGACCTGCAGCCCGGGGCCGGTTTCGGGCGGGCGAAACGTGCCCCCGCGCCCTGCCCCTGCGGCTTTGCACCGCTCTTACGCGATGCCCCCCTTGCGGGCAAGCCACCCCGCGGGCATATGAAACCCAGCACATCCCACGGAAAGGACCGGCCATGTCCAGCTTCGACGAACGTGAATCCGCCTTCGAGAACAAATTTGCCCATGACGCCGAAATGCAGTTCAAGGCCGGGGCGCGCCGCAACAGGCTGGTGGGCCTCTGGGCCGCCGGTCTGATGGGCAAATCCGGCCCCGAGGCCGAGGCCTATGCGATGGAAGTCGTCAAGGCCGATTTCGAGGAGGCCGGCCACGAGGATGTCTATCGCAAGCTCGCCGGCGACCTCGGCACGCTTGCCGATGAAGCGACGATCCGCGCCAGGATGGCCGAGCTTCTGATCGAGGCCAAGACCCAGATCATGAACGAGGTCTGATCCCTCTCCTTCGCCGGCATTCCCCTCACCGCAGTCCTGAGGCCCGACCATGAGCAACGCCCTGACCCGGCTCCTCGAGACCCGCGACTGGATCCTCGCCGACGGCGCGACGGGAACCAACCTGTTCAACATGGGGCTGGCCTCGGGCGAGCCTCCCGAGATCTGGAACGAAGACCATCCCGACCGGATCCGCGCCCTTTACAAGGGTGCGGTCGATGCGGGAAGCGACCTGTTCCTGACCAACAGCTTCGGCGGCAACGCCAGCCGGCTCAGGCTGCACGGCGCCGAAGGGCGCGTCCACAGCCTCAACCGCATCGCCGCCGAGATCGGGCGCGAGGTGGCCGATGCCGCAGGGCAGCCCGTGGTCGTCGCGGGGTCGGTCGGCCCGACGGGCGAGATCATGGCCCCGATGGGATCGCTCACCCACGAGATCGCGGTCGAGATGTTCCACGAACAGGCCGAGGGGTTGAAGGCGGGCGGGGCCGATGTGCTCTGGGTCGAGACGATCTCGGCCGCCGAGGAATTCCGCGCCGCGGCCGAGGCCTTTGCGCTGGCCGGCATGCCCTGGTGCGGCACGATGAGCTTCGACACGGCAGGGCGCACGATGATGGGCCTGACCTCGGCCGAGATGGTGCGGATGGTGCGCAAACTGCCCCATGCGCCGCTTGCTTTCGGGGCCAATTGCGGGGTGGGCGCCTCCGATCTGTTGCGCACGGTGCTGGGCTTTGCAGCGGCGGGGGCGGAACTGCCGGTGATCGCCAAGGGCAACGCGGGCATTCCGAAATATCACGACGGCCATATCCATTACGACGGCACGCCCGAGCTGATGGCGGATTATGCGGTGCTGGCCCGCGATGCCGGGGCGACGATCATCGGCGGCTGCTGCGGCACGATGCCCGAGCATCTTGCCGCGATGCGCAAGCGCCTCGAGACCACGGAAAGAGGCGACCGGCCGACGCTTGAGAGGATCGCCGAAAGGCTGGGCGCCTTCTCCTCGGCCTCCGACGGAACCGATGATGCGGGCCCTGCCCCGCGGGAACGGACCGGGCGCCGCCGCAAGGCCTGAATTTCCAAAATTCAGGCGCGGAATTTTCCAAATTCCGTTCGCGCCCGGCGAATTCCGACAGCTCGTCGGTGACGCGACAGAGCATGTCGGTTTCCGCTCAGACCCCGACAGGCTTCGGGCGCAGAGCGTGGAAGCGAGCAAGCGTGAGAAAGGCCTTCCGGATGGCGGACGAAGACGACGAAATCATCCTCTCGGACCTCGACGACGACGATCTTGTCGCGCAGATGTTCGACGATCTCTACGATGGCCTGAAGGAAGAGATCGAGGAGGGGGTGAACATCCTTCTCGAACGTGGCTGGACGCCCTACGACATCCTGACCAAGGCGCTGGTCGGCGGCATGACCATCGTGGGCAACGATTTCCGCGACGGGATCCTGTTTGTGCCCGAGGTGCTTCTGGCCGCCAATGCGATGAAGGGCGGCATGGCGATCCTCAAGCCGCTTCTCGCCGAAACCGGCGCGCCGCGTGTGGGCAAGATGGTCATCGGCACCGTCAAGGGCGACATCCATGACATCGGCAAGAACCTTGTCGGCATGATGATGGAAGGCGCGGGCTTCGAGGTGGTGGACCTCGGCATCAACAATGCGGTCGAGAAATACCTCGACGCGCTCGAGGCCGAACAGCCCGATATCCTCGGCATGTCGGCGCTGCTGACGACGACGATGCCCTATATGAAGGTCGTGATCGACACGATGAAGGAAAAGGGCATCCGCGACGATTACATCGTGCTGGTGGGCGGTGCGCCCCTGAACGAGGAATTCGGCCGCGCCATCGGGGCGGATGCCTATTGCCGCGATGCGGCCGTGGCGGTGGAAACCGCCAAGACCTTCGTCGCCCGCAAGCACAACCAGGGCGCCGCCGCCCGGTGACCGGGCCTTCGGACAGCGCACCTACCGACCGGGACCTGACGAATAGCGGCCTCGCCCCCACCGGGCGGGGCCGTGTGCTTCTGATCGCCTGCGGCGCGCTGGCGCGCGAGGTACTGGACCTCAAGGCCGCGAACGGCTGGGACCATCTCGACCTGCAATGCCTGCCCGCGATCCTGCACAATACGCCCGACCGGATCACCCCCGCCGTCGAGACGGCGGTGCGCGACGCCCGGGGGCGGTACGAGACGGTCTTCGTGGTCTATGGAGATTGCGGGACGGGCGGGCTTTTGCAGGAAAAGTGCAAGGATCTGGGCGTCGAGATGCTGGAAGGGCCGCATTGCTATTCGTTTTTTGAAGGCAACGCGGCATTTGCGGCGCGCGAGGAGATGACGGCCTTCTACCTGACCGACTTCCTGGTACGGCAGTTCGATGCCTTCGTCTGGCGGCCCCTTGGCCTCGACCGGCACCCGGAGCTGCGGGATATGTATTTCGGGAATTACGACCGCCTGGTCTATCAGGCGCAGACCGAGAATCCGGCCCTGACGGACCTGGCACAAGCCCATGCACAGCGATTGGGGCTGGCGTTCGAACGCCGGTTCACCGGCTATGGGGATCTGCGAAAGGAGTTGATGAAGGTGTAGGGTGGGGGCAGCCCACACCCCCCCCCACCCCGCCCCGCGTTGGCGGGGCCCACCCCAACCCCCGACCCCCCACGTGGGGAGGGGCGCGCGGGCGCGACAAACCCCCCCCCCCCCCCCCCAC
>JBHYFN010000070.1:0-13548 GCA_051859505.1 Paracoccaceae bacterium | reverse complement strand
CGAAGATGCCGTAGTAATTGTTCCCTTCGGCAAGGCCGGTCGAGGTCACGCTCAGCGCGCCGCTGCCGTCGTTGATCGCGCGAATGCCGTACCAGCCGTCGCTGGTGTCGTTCGCGACGATGGTCAGATCGGTGCCGTAGTTCACCGCGCCGATGCCACTGCCGCTGACGCTGCTAACCATCCCGGTCGAGGTCACGCTCAGCGCGCCGCTGCCGTCGTTGATCGCGCGAATGCCGCCGAAACTGCCGCTGGTGTCGTTCGCGACGATGGTCAGATCGGTGCCGTAGTTGCGCGCGAGGATGCCGTAGGTGTTCGTCCCCGTCGCCGTCCCGGTCGAGGTCACGCTCAGCGCGCCACTGCCGGCGTTCAGCGCGTAGATGCCGCCGCGGAGGCCGCTGGTGTCGTTCGCGAAAACGGTCAGGTCCGTGCCCGTAGCGTTGTTGCGCGCGCGGATGCCGTAGTCAATCGCGCCGATGGCCGTGCCGGTCGAGGTCACGCTCAACTCGCCGCTGCCCTCATTGCGCGCGTAGATACCGCTGTAGCCGCTGGTGTCGTTCGCGACGATGGTCAGATCGGTGCCGTAGTTGCGCGCATCGATGCCCTCATCGTTGACACCGGTCACCGGTCCCGTCGCCATGATGATCAGCGCGCCGCTGCCACTGTTTACGGCATGGATGCCCCTCTGATCCCCCGCCACCTCAGCGGCCGAAACGATCAGATCGGTTCCTCCGTTATAGGCATAAATGCCAGAACTGTCATCCGACTGCACAAGGCCCGTGGCGGTGATGTTCAGCACGCCCGAACCGTAGTTGCGTGCATCGATTCCTCGCTGCTCGGCGGAAACCGAGGCGACCGAGACGGTGAGGTCAGTCCCGTAATTGCGCGCGCCGATCCCCACCTGCTCGGCGCTCTCCACAAGACCGCTGGCCTCGATGCTCAGCACGCCCGAGCCATAGTTGCGGGCAAAAATCCCTTCTCGCAGCCCAGAAACAGAGGCGGCCGAGATCGTCAGATCTTCACCGTCGCCATAGTTGCGGGCCTCGATGCCCCGGAAGCTTAACCCAATGACCGGCCCCGTCGCAGTGATGTTCAGGTTACCGCTGCCATTGTTGAGCGCCTCGATCCCGTAGTTGCCGGTCACGCTTGCGACGGAAATCGTCAGGTCGGTGCCATTGGCCAAGTTCTCAGCGAAAACGCCGCCGTAGTCGGCAACCACCGGCCCCGTCGCCGTGATGCTGAGCGCACCGCTTCCGTAGTTTATGGCGACGATGCCCGTACGGGAGGCGGTCACTTCAGCAACAGAGATGGTCAGGTCCGTGCCGTGATTGCGCGCGTTGATCCCCTCTCGATCCTCGCTCTCGATCAGACCACTGGCCACGATGCTCAGCACGCCCGAGCCATAGTTCCGCGCGTCGATCGCCTCGCGCCAGGCAGAAACCGAGGCGACGGAGATGGTCAGGTCCGTCCCGGAACTGTACGCGTAGATCCCCTGCCGTTCGTCACTCTCTACCAGACCGCTGGCCTCGATGCTCAGTACGCCCGATCCGTAGCTGATGGCATGAATGCCTTGTTCTCGCGCAGAAACAGAGGCGGCAGAGATGGTCAGGTCCGTCCCGTAATGGAGCGCATCTATACCTCTGCTATCCTCACTCCGCACAAGGCCCGCTGCCTCGATGACCATCGCGCTGTAGGCGAGGTTGCGGGCGTAGATGGCTTTATCGAATGCGCTGACCTCATTGACAGAAATCGTCAGGTCCTGGCCGCTGTAGTTCAGCGCGTAGATACCATAGTCTTCCGAACTCTGCACAAGGCCCGTCGCAGTGATGCTGAGCGCGCCGCTGCCAAAGTTGCGGGCGTCGATGGCGTCGCTAACGGCGCTCACATCGGTGACCGAGATGGTCAGAGCCTCACCGTTGGCCGAATTGTAGGCGAAGATGCCAAAACCATCGGAGGACACTTCGATCCTGTCCGTTGCGGTGATGCTGAGGGACCCGGTGCCTTCGTTCACTGCATTGATGGCGCCGTCGTAGTCGGTCAGCACCTCTGCAACAGAGATGGTCAGATCGTTGCCGTTGGCGGAATTGATTGCGTCGATGCCGCGGCCTTCCTCGCTTGAGATCAGACCGGTGGCAAAGATGCCGAAATCGCCGCTGCCGTAGTTGCGCGCCCGGATGGCCGTGAGTTCGCTGGTCACGCTGTCGACCGAAATGGTCAGGTCGGTCGCTGTGCCATCGTTGCGTGCGTCGATGCCGAAGGCAGTATCGGACGTGACAAGGCCGGTCGCGGTGATTTCAAGCGCGCCGTAGCCGCTGTTGTCGGCATATATCGCGGTCGTGAAGCCCCGAACGTTCACGGCCGAGATGATCAGGTCGTCGCCATAGTTGCGGCCATAAATCCCGAATGACGAATTTCCGACAACCGATCCCGACGACGTGATGCTCAGGGTTCCGCTACCGTAGTTGATCGCGTAGATCGCCCCCGATGCGCTCGTGACATTCGCGGTCGAAATGGTCAGGTCAGTGCCACTATTGAACGCTGCGATCCCCGGCCCCGGACTGCTGACCAACGACCCCGTCGTCGTCACGCTAAGCGCACCATCGCCTTCGTTTCGGGCATATATCCCGGTCGTGTGGGTGTTCACACTGGCGGCCGTGATGGTGAGGTCGGTCGTGCCGGCATAGTTATACGCGAAGATGCCGCCCCCGACGGTCCCTATCAACAACCCGGTGACCTCGATCGTGGTCGCGCCACTGCCCTGGTTGCGCGCATCAATGCCGGTTCCCTGACCGAAGACATTGCCGGAGGCCGAGATGTTCAGATCGCCTCCGTTGTTGAATGCCAGGATAGCATCCGACCCGGTAGACTGAACCAACCCCGTCGTGGTGATGTTCAGATCACCCGCAGTATAGTTGTTTGCGTAGATCGCGTAGCCGGAAGCCTGCACCAGCGAGTTATTGGAAGCGGTGATGTCGATGCCGGCGTTCGATCTGAGGACTAAGCCATAGGCACCAGGGTCAGTGACATTGAGCCCGAAACCAGGTTCGGTCGTCACTGTCAGCGGGCCGCTTACGAAATCACCGAGGTTCTGGGTGACATCGAACCCCGGATCGGCTGCACCCGAGCAACTCCAGACGCCCGTTCCCGGCCCCGTCTCGACGCAGGTTCCCGCCCAGGCGCCGCCCGTGGAGAGCAACACCTGCCCGCCCGCCAGAGCCACCACCGCAAGCGACGAGACCGACCCCGTCAGCGCCCCGATGACCGGAGAGAGGCTCGCCGCGCGGCCCTTCCACTTGATCAGGCGCCCGCCCCGGATCACCGGCGGCTTGGCCTTCGCACTTTCCGAAACCCGGGACTCCGAAAGCGAGGAGGACGTGGCGTTGCGCATAATCGTCATGTCAAAATCCGTTTCCGTCAGCAATAAGTCGTTTTTGTCACGAGTTCTTGTGATCTGGCAAGGCCGGATGCGTGACGAAGCCCAGCAATTCCGGCGAGGATGGCCCCAGGGCCATGGGGCAGGTCACGCCGGGCACCGCCTCGACATCGTAAAGCTCGGCCACGGCGCCATCGATGCGGAACCAGTCCACGCATTGGCCCTTGGTCAGGTCGATCACCTGCACCCCGCACCAGGGCGTGCTGTCGGCCTCGGCCAGGCGGGCATCGAGCGCGAGCCCCTCGAACCGCTTGTAGCGGGGCTTGGACAGGCCCACGAAGGCGTAATTGCCCCGGAAGGTCAGCCCCCGCAGGAAGCCGGGGCAGAAGACGCGCGGCACGAAGCGGCCCTTGCCGGTCTCGGCCCCTTCGATCACGCCCAGCTCTCCCGTGCCGGAATTCAGCACCCAGAGCGCGCCGTTATGAAGCCGCGGCGAATGCGGCATCGACAGCCCCTCGCAGATGATGGCGTTGGTCTGCACGTCGATCACCACACCGCCATCGGCCCGCCTGTCGCGCCAGCCGTCGATCGTGTTCGACCGGCTGACCGCGGTGACATAGGCCGGCTGCCCGTCCCGCATCGCCAGCCCGTTCAGGTGGCAGCGATCCTCGCGCACGAGGTCTGTGATGAAGGGCGGCAGCCAGAGCGGGCGGAAGCTGTGGCCTTCGTCCACCGTGGCCAGGCAGTTGTATTGCGTGTTGACGAAGACGGGCCGCCCCTCGGCATCGATCCCGATGTCATGGGCATCAAGCTCGCCCGTCACATGGATCTGCCGGGGCACATAGCAGGCGTCGAAGATCTGGTTGACGCGCTCTTCGGGCTTCAGCGGGCTGGTCATCCGCAGGATGTGATAGCCCGCCGCCAGCGTGACCCGCCCCGGCCCGTCGCAGGCGATGCCCATCGGCTTGGTGATGGCGGTCTGGTGCAGGTGCAGGCCGCCATCGGGCTTGCGGCCCAGCATGTAGAGAAGGCCCGACTGGTAAGAGGAAAAGGCCAGTGCCATGTTCAGCGCGGCGAGCCGCGGGCCAAGGCCTGCGGATTGGGAATACTCGACCTTGGGGGCTTCGGCCGGGGTGGTCGGGGCGGGTGCTGCGGTTTCGGCGGGCATGGTTTCGCCATCGGTCCTGGTGTCGATGCCATCGGCCATGGGGGATTTCCTTGATCTTTGTCAGGGCGCACCATCTCGGAACTGCGGCGCGCACGGGGGCGCACAAATTCAATGGCGCGATAAATTCAACAGTTTCAGCCAATTCTAACGATGTCGCCATTTAGGAGGCACACATTTCCGCGCGTCAACCCAAATCGGGCCACGAGGCGACCATTCCCCGTCCGGCTGTGTCGATCAGGCTGACGGCGACCTCGCACCCAGCGGCCAAGCGCCTTGTCTTTGCGCCGGGCGGGACGTTTACTTGCACGGAATGGACTGCAAACGGCCCGCCTCATGCCCCTGATCGGCTATGCCCGCGTCTCGACCGAGGATCAGACGCCGCTTCCGCAGACCGAGGCGCTGCGCGCTGCCGGCTGTTCCGAGATCCACGAGGAGCAGGCCTCGGGCGGCAATCGCGCGCGGCCCGTTCTGGCGCGGGTGCTCGAGCGGATCGGGCGGGGGGATACGCTGGTCGTCGTGCGGATCGACCGTCTGGCACGGTCGCTGTCGCATCTCCTCGAGGTGATCGAGCGGCTCGAGGCGAAGGGCGCCTTCTTCCGGTCGCTGACCGATCCGATCGACACGGCCTCGCCCCAGGGCAAGTTCACGCTGCAGGTGCTGGGCGCCGCGGCCGAGTTCGAGCGCGCGCTGATCCGCGAGCGCACGCGGGCGGGGCTGGCGAGTGCGCGGCAGAAGGGCCGGATCGGCGGAAATCCGGGCCTGCGCGCCCGCGATCCGGCGGCCCTGCGCAAGGTGCGGATGGCGCGACAGGACGGATACATGGAGCGGTTGGGCGAGACGGCGCAGGACTGGGTGCCCCATGTCCGTCGCCTGCGCCCCGACATGGCCTGGGAGGATGTGCTGCGCATCATCAACGCCCCCCTGCCGCCCGGGCGGCACTGGACGCAAGGCCGCCTCAAGCGCGCGGTCGCCGCCTATGTGCGCGACGGTTTCCTGCAGGCCGAGGTGCTGGGCCGTGCCGGCCGGCGCGAAACGGACGACCGCCTGCCCGCCATCGTCGCCGCCATCCGGGGCGCCGATCCCGACATCACGCTGCAGGCGATCTGCGACCGGCTTGAAGCGATGCGCGAACGCACGCCGCGGGGGCGGACAAGCTGGCAGCCGTCATCGGTGCGGACGCTGCTGGAACGGGCCGAACGGCTGGGCTTGCTTGACTGAGCAGCGGCAGCACGGCGCATTACAATCTCCATCGGGTCTGCTCGATGGAAGGGAGCGCCCGCCTGGTGCACTCAAGGATGACCTGGCGGATCAACAGGAGGACGTTGGCACCGGGCTGGTGAATCGTTGTTGCAAACGATTCGCATTATCATATATCCATGCCCAAGACGGATTCGAGGAGAGTACGATGTCCAGACAGGTCTTTTCGCCAAAGGTCGCAGTCGCCGGCGCCGCCATTCTTTCGGCAAGTTCCTCGCTGGCCGATGAAGGGCCTTTGAACGTGCTGGCCACGATCGGGATGATCGCGGATGTGGCCCAGATCGTCGCCGGCGACTGTGCCGAAGTGACGTCGCTGCTTGGCCCCGGGTCCGACCCGCATGGCTATCGGGCGACGGCGTCGGATGTGGACAAGCTCGCCTCGGCAGACCTGATCCTGTATCTTGACCCCGCTCTGGAGGCGCGTCTGGCGACGGTCCTCGAAGGGTTAGCAGAGCGGACACCGACCATCGGCCTTGCCCGCGCGGCCTTTGATGCGGCGGATTTACTGGCAGACCCCGATGACCCCGACCAGATCGACCCGCATCTGTGGATGGATGTCAGCCGCTGGGCGCGCATCGCCCCGGTCATCGCCGCAGCGATTGCCGAGCAACGGCCGGACTGCGCCGGGCCCATGGCGGCCAATGTCCAGACCCTGGACACAGAGCTGGCGGCGCTGCATCTCTGGGTCAGCGAGGCCATCGCCACGATCCCCGAAGGCAACCGCATCCTGGTGACGGCGCATGACGCCTTCCACTATTTCGCAAACGCCTATGGCATCGAAGCCTCAGAAGCGATCGAGGGGATTTCCACCGAATCCGAAGCCAGCATCGCCGATATTCGAGAGGTGGCCGCCTTCGTGATCGAGAACGAGGTGCCCGCGGTCTTTGTCGAAACCACGATCAACCCCCGCACCAGCGAGGCCCTGATCGCCGAGGTGCAGGCGCGGGGGCATGACCTTGTCATCGGGGGCGAGCTGTTTTCCGATGCCATGGGTGACGACAACACGCCCGAGGGCAGCTATATCGGCATGGTCCGGGCCAATGCGATGGTCATCACCCGGGCGCTGGGCGGCACCCTGCCCGACTGGCCCGAAGCCCTGGACGGCTGGGCGCAGGATCGGGAAATAGCAGAGTGACGCGCCGGGAAGGCCATTGATCACATGCCGTTGCGTCCGCACAGTCATCCTCGCCCCCGGCCATCAAGGAACGCCCCATGCAAGACGAAACCCTGCACGAACCCGAGCAGGCCCTGCATGTCGAGGATCTGACCGTCAGCTATGCTGACAAGCCGGCCCTTTGGGATATCGACCTCGATATTCCCCCCGGGGTGATGTGTGCCATCGTCGGGCCGAATGGGGCGGGAAAGTCCACGCTGTTGAAGGCCGCGCTGGGCCTTGTGCGGCCCGTTGCCGGGCATGTGCGGTTTCTGGGGCGCCCTGTCGGGCAGATGCGCGGGCAGATCGGCTATGTACCGCAGCGTCACTCGGTCGATTGGGATTTTCCGACCACGGTGCGCGATGTCGTCGAGATGGGCCTTTATCGCCGCCTTGGCTGGTTCCGCCGCCCCGGCCCCGAAACCCGCAGCCGCGCCATGGCGGCCCTGGCCGAGGTGGGCATGCAGGACTATGCCGCGCGCCAGATCAGCCAGCTTTCGGGCGGCCAGCAACAGCGCGTCTTCATCGCCCGGGCCCTGGTTCAGGATGCGCCGATCCTGATCCTTGACGAGCCGATGGCCGGGGTGGATGCCAGCACCGAGGCCGTGATCATCGCGCTTCTGAAACGGCTGCGGGACGATGGTCGCACGGTGATCGTCGTGCATCACGACCTGACAACCGTGCAGGCCTATTTCGACTGGATGGTGATGCTGAACATCCGCATCATCGCCCAGGGCCCGGTACGCGATGTCTATACGCCGGAGAACCTGCGCGCGGCCTATGGGCGTCAGCTTGCCATGATCGCCGCGCCGGAAAAGGCCGATCCATGAACGGCGCGGCCTTCGGATGGGTGGCCAGTCTGGCCGAGCTGTTCTCGGGCACGATCGTTCTGACCGTTCTGACCGGGGCGGCGATGCTGGGGGCGATCAGCGGCATGCTGGGGGCCTTTGCCGTGCTGCGCAGGCAAAGCCTGTTGGGCGATGCCCTCAGCCATGCGGCGCTGCCGGGTGTCTGCATCGGCTTTCTGATCGCCGGGGGGCGCGACCTGGGCGCCGTGCTTGCGGGTGCGTTCTTCACCGGGGCGCTGGCGGCGCTGGCGATGATGCTGATCGTGCAGCGGACGCGGCTCAAGACAGATGCGGCGCTGGGCATCGTGCTCAGCGTGTTCTTTGCTGTCGGCGTGGTGCTTCTGACCATCATTCAGGGCCAAGGCGGAGCGGGGAGCTTCGGGCTCATGTCCTTTCTTTTCGGGCAGGCGGCGGCTTTGCTGCGCAGCGACCTCTGGATCATGGGCGGGATCGGCCTGACCGCGCTGGCCCTGGTTCTGGCCCTCTGGAAAGAGTTCAAGCTGGTCAGCTTCGACCCCGATTTCGCCCGCGCCCAGGGCTTTCCGGTCACGGTGCTTGAAGCCGGGCTGACGATCATGGTGGCGCTTGCCATCGTGGTGGGGCTGCAGCTTGTGGGCGTGGTGCTGATGGTTGCGCTGCTGATCGCGCCGGCCGTCGCGGCCCGG
The DNA here is from genome assembly GCA_051859505.1 of Paracoccaceae bacterium. Classification (GTDB taxonomy): domain Bacteria; phylum Pseudomonadota; class Alphaproteobacteria; order Rhodobacterales; family Rhodobacteraceae; genus JAFIEN01. The sequence goes on along the minus strand of JBHYFN010000070.1, from coordinate 5,087 downwards.
CAGTGGACAACGACACTGGGGCCGATGGTCGTGCTTTCGGCCGCAATCGGGGCGGCCTCGGGGGCGGGCGGCGCCTTGATCAGCGCCACGACACGGGGGCTTGCGACGGGGCCGGTGGTGGTGCTGATCGCCACCGGGGCCGTGGTCCTGTCGCTGCTGATCGCGCCGGGCCGCGGCCTTGTCTGGCAGGCTCTGGCCGCAAGGCGCGCGCGCAGCCGGATCGGTGACGGGCGTGTTCTGGGGGCCTTGCGCGGCATGGCCGAGGCCCATAGCGACGCGGGCTATCCGGCCGAGGGCGGCATGCTGCAAACCGCGCTGGGCGCGATGCCGACATCGTCGCGCCTTGCCTCGCTCGAGAGGCGCGGCCTGATCCGCGCCGTCACCCACCCGCCCGAGACCACCCCGCATTGGGAGCTGACCGAAGCCGGCCATGCCGAGGCCGAAGCCCTGTCGGGCCGGGCCGACCCGAACACAACGAGGCCAGAGGGATGATCGGGGCCTTCTTCGACTCCATCCCCGCGATGATCCTGACAACCGGCGTTCTGGTGGGCGCCTCGGCATCCCTGCTGGGGGTGTTCCTCGTGCTGCGCGGCAATGCCATGCTGACGGATGCCATCAGCCATTCCATCGTTTTCGGCATCGTCCTGGTCTGGTTGGTGACCCGACAGACCTCGGGCCCGATACAGTTGCTTGGCGCGGCGGCGACCGGCGTCCTGACGGTGGTCCTGTCCGAACTTCTGGCCCGGTCGCGCCTTGTGAAGATGGATGCGGCCATCGGGCTGGTGTTTCCGGCGATGTTCGCCGCCGGGGTGATCCTGATCTCGATCCATGCGCGCAACGTTCATATCGACGTCGACAGCGTGCTTTTGGGCGAGATCGGCTTCGTCTGGCTTGAGACCGTGACCCTGTTCGGTCAGCGCGTGCCGGTTGCCGTCGTGACCCTTGCCGCCGTTCTGACGATCAACCTCGCCTTCGTGTTGCTGCTCTGGAAGGAGTTGAAGCTGTCCACCTTCGATCCCGGCCTTGCCGCGGCGCTGGGATTTCTGCCGGGGCTGCTGCACTACGGGGTTCTGACCCTGACCAGCGTCACGGCGGTGGCCGCCTTCGATGCGGTGGGGGCCATCCTCTTCATCGCCTTCGTCATCGTGCCCCCCGCCACGGCCTTTCTGCTGACGCGCCGGTTGTGGCTGATGACGGTCCTGGCTGTGGCGCTTTCGGTGGCGGCCTCTGTGTCGGGCTATCTCCTCGCGCGGGTCTGGGATGTGTCGATCGGAGGGATGATGGCCAGCATGACGGGCCTCTGGTTTGCCCTCGCCCTTCTTTTCGCGCCCGAGAGGGGGCTTCTGGCCCAGGCGCTGCGCCGGCGCGAGACGCGGCTGGACCATGATTGCCGGGCATTGGTGGCGCATCTTTTCACCCATCAGGACAGGCCCGAGATGGCCGAAGAGAACACGCTCCGCAGCCTCGTCGACCATCTGCGCTGGTCCGAATCCCGCGCCCGGGCGGCGGTGCTGCGCGCCCATGACCGCGGCATGATCGAACGGCGCGAGGGCCTGCTTGCCCTGCGCGCCAAGGGCTCGGCCGAGGCCGAGGCGATGTTCGGCCAACGCCCGGACTGACCAGAGACCGCAGAGGGTTCACGGCATCGGCCCAGTGTCCGGCACGGCGGTGAAGGGGCGGCTTGCAGCGAGGGAGGGAACCTGTCGCCGGCGATCAGTCCCGGGCGCTGAGGCGCAGGGGCGTGGGGGCCACGTGATCGCGGGCGATGGACATGGATTTCAGGATGACATGCACCGCATCGCCGGGGTGCAGGGCCAGCTGATCGGCGGCGCGCCGGGTGATGCGGGACAGGATCTCGTGCCCGCCCAGATCGACATGGACCACGACCCCCGGCCCCGCCCCGGGAACGATCCGGGCAACAGTGCCGGCAAGGATGTTCTGCGCCGAAAGGCCTTCGGGCCGCGCGCGTGACAGGATCACCTCATGGGCCATGATGCGGACCCGGACAGGGGTTCCGATGCCGGCTTCAACGCCCGGCAGGAACAGGGGCCCCGCCGGCGTCTCAAGCCGCGTCAACCCGTCGTCGACCAGATGCTCGGCCACCCTGGCCGGCAGCATCACCGCCAGTTCCCGCAGCCCCATGGCCCGCAGCGCCGCGGTATCGGCCATCACCTCGGCGGTCGAACCCTCGCGGATCATGCGGCCCGCCTCGATCACCACCATCCGGTCGGCCAGAAGCTGCGCCTCGTTCACGTCATGAGTGACCAGCACCACCGGCATGTTCAGATGCGCCCGAAGCGCGATGACCTCGGCATGCAGCCTTTCGCGCGTGGCCCGGTCCACCGCCGAGAAGGGCTCGTCAAGAAGAAGCGCCTGCGGACGCCGGGCCAATGCGCGCGCCAGGGCCACACGCTGCTGCTGGCCGCCCGAAAGCTGGGCCGGTCTGCGATCCGCCAGTCCGGGGAGGTTCACAAGCTCCAGCAGTCGGGCGGCTTCGGCCCCGTCGGCCCGGTCCATCGCCGCCATGACGTTCTGCAGGGCCGTCATATGCGGAAAGAGCGCGTAGTTCTGGAACACCAGCCCCACCCGCCTGCGATGCGGCGGCAGGTTCACGCCGGCCTCTGTGTCCAGCCAGAGGCTGCCCCCCGCGCGCACGCGTGCCGCCTCGGGCCGCCACAGCCCGGCAATGGTTCGCAGCAGCGTCGTCTTGCCCGCGCCCGACGGCCCGACCAGGGCCAGAAGCTCGCCCGGCGCGACGCGGAAGGCCGCGTCCAGCGGGATCGGCCCCCCGGCCCGGACCATCACCTCAAGCGTCATCGGCCCCGCACCTTGCTTCCCTGCACCTTGCTTCCCGGCCCCTTCATCCCAGCCGCCGCCCCACCCGCGCCGACAGGGCAAAGGTGGCGGCAATGGTGAACAGGCTGATCGCCACCAACACGGCCGCCATCGTGGCGGCACCCCTGTCATCGAAGCCCTGCACACTGTCATAGATCGCGATGGCGATGGTCCGCGTCTCGCCCGGGATCGAGCCGCCGACCATCAGCACGACACCGAATTCCCCCAGCGTATGCGCGAAAGTCAGCACCATCGCCGTCAGCAACCCCGGCCAGGCCAGCGGCAGCTCGACCTTCCAAAGCGACCGCCAGGGCGACATCCCGCAGCAGCTTGCGGCCTCGCGCACGTCCGTGCCGACCGCCTCGAACCCGCGTTGTGCGGGCTGGATGGCGAAGGGCAGGTTGACGATGACGCTGGCCAGCACCAGCCCCTGAAAGGTGAAGACAAGCTGTTGCCCGAATACCTCCTGCCAGAACGCCCCCACCGGCGAGTTCCGCCCGAAACCCACCAGCAGATAGAAGCCCAGAACCGTCGGCGGCAGGACCAGAGGCAGCATCACCAGCGCTTCGACAAGCCCTTTCGCGCGGAACTGCCGATAGGCCAGAAGCCGTCCCATGAGGATCGAGACCGGCAGCAGGATCGCCACCGTCCAGCCGGCCAGCCTCAGCGACAGGAACAAGGCTTCCCAATCCACCCTCAGCCCTCCGGAAGCTCGAAGCCGAACCGCTCGAAAACCTCGCGCGCGGCAGGGGACTGCAGATAGGCGAAAAAGGCCTCGGCCACGGGCCCCGCATCCCGAAGCAGAACCATCCGCTGGCGCAGGGGTTCGTGAAAGGCCTCGGGGATCGGATCATGGCTGCCCCGCGCGGCCACTTGGGGCGCAAGCGCCAGCGACAGGGCGATGATCCCGCCGTCGGCATTGCCGGACAGGGCGAAGGCGGCCGCCTGGCTCACATTCTCGCCCAGCACAAGGTGGGGCTGGATCTCCTCCCAGAGGCCGGCATGTTCCAGCGCCTCGCGCGCGCGCATGCCATAGGGGGCATGGTCGGGATTGGCGATGGCAAAGCGGCTGATCCGCCCCTCGGCCAGCGCTTCGCGCAGCGTCTCGAGCGAGCCATCGGCCACAAGGCCCGCGCCCGTCGGCACCATGACCACGATCCGCCCGACGGCATAGATCTCGCCCGCGTCCCGGGTGAATCCGTCGCGGTGAAGCTCGGTGACAAAGCTTTCATCAGCCGCCATGAAGATCTCGAACGGGGCGCCTTCGCGGATCTGGCGGGCGAAATTGCCGGTCGATCCAAGCGATACCCTGGGCCGCATCCCTGTTTCGGCCTCGAAATCCGCAAGGATCTCTTCGATTGCGAATTGCAGGTCCGATGCGGCCGCGATCACCGGCATATCCTGCTGGGCCAGAGCAGGAGGTGCCGTCGAAGCCCCTGCAAGGACCAGCGCCACCATAGCGGCGAGGATCTGGCAAGGTCTGATGGCGCGGATCATCTGCTAGCTCCGGAAAGCGGCTCCCCAAGACCATAGCGCCGGAAGTCGGGGGCGGGCACAAGTGCCATTTCGTCGGGCGTTTCCGCACCGGAGGCCCGCCGACCCGGGGTCGCGGGAGGATGTCTAGCGGATCAGACCGGCCCAGGCTTCGGCCAGACCGTCGACAAGCAGGGGAATGATCACGGGGTCGCCATCCGGCACGGCCGCCATCGTCAAGGTAACGGACTGCGCGGTCAGCAGGGCCGCGACCGTGTCGGCGTCAAGATCGGCCCGGGCGAAGCAGCCCGAAGGCAGGCAGGTGCGAAAACCGATCCTCTGAAGATCCTCGTCATCCGCCGCAAGCGTGATCCCCTCGGACAGCAAGAGGCCAAAAGGCGCGATGATCGTGACGTTCGTCGCATCCCCCTCACGCCTGAGGAGGACGGCGACAAGACGTTGACCGACCTCGGCCTGAAAAAGCTCCTGGCTCGCTTCGCAGGCGCGCGTTTCGACCGTTCCAAGGGCCTCGTCGCCGGAGCGCCCGGCTTCCGGCCCGCAACGGACAAGCCAGTTGCCATAGCTTTCCACCAGGGAATCCGGGCCGGCATTCTGCGCTTGCCCCGGCCCTGCAAGGGTCAGGGCAAGCAGCAAGGCCAATCCGGTTCCGGCCTCGCGGCCTGCCCTGTTCCCTTTGCGATGGCCTACCATTGGATCTGGAGTCCCACGGCATAGCGCATCGTGTCGCTGTCGCCGAAATTGTCGAGGCTCGTGCCCGC
>JBHYFN010000069.1:0-14494 GCA_051859505.1 Paracoccaceae bacterium | reverse complement strand
GTCGAACCGGTCGGCTTCCATGACCTTGACCCAGGCCGCGACGAAATCCGCCACGAACTTCGCCCCGGCATCCGACTGGCCATAGACCTCGGCCAATGCCCGCAGTTGGGAATTCGACCCGAAGACAAGGTCCACCCGCGTCGCCGTCCATTTGACCGCGCCGGTCGCCCGGTCGCGGCCTTCGAACAGATCGTCGGTCTCCGACACCGGTTTCCACTCCGTCGCCATGTCGAGGATATTGGCGAAGAAGTCCGTCGACAGCGCGCCCACCCGGTCGGTGAAGACGCCATGCGCCGCACCGGCGTGGTTCGCGCCCAGCACCCGCAGGCCGCCGACCAGCACCGTCATTTCCGGCGCGCTCAGCGTCAGGAGTTGCGCCCGGTCCAGCAGCATCTCTTCGGCCGAGACGGCGAAGGCATGTTTCTGGTAGTTGCGGAACCCGTCGGCCAGCGGCTCGAGCACCTCGAAGCTGTCCACATCGGTCTGCTCCTGCGAGGCATCCGTCCGGCCCGGGGTGAAGGGCACGGCCACCGCGTGACCGGCAGCCTTGGCCGCCTGCTCGACACCCACATTGCCCGCCAGCACGATCAGATCGGCCAGCGACACCTTCTTGCCGCCTGCGGCACCTGCGTCGAACTCCGCCTTGATGCCTTCGAGCACGCCCAGCACCTTCGCCAGCTTGGCAGGTTCGTTCACCTCCCAATCCTTTTGCGGGGCCAGCCGGATGCGCGCGCCATTGGCGCCGCCCCGCATGTCGGACCCCCGGAAGGTCGAGGCCGAGGCCCAGGCGACCGAGACCATCTCCGACACCGAAAGGCCCGAACCGGCGATCTTCGACTTCAGCGCGTCGATATCGGCGCTGTCGACCAGCGGATGATCGACCGCCGGCACCGGATCCTGCCAGATCAGATCCTCTTCCGGCACTTCCGGCCCGAGGTAACGCACCTTCGGCCCCATGTCGCGGTGGGTCAGCTTGAACCAGGCCCGCGCGAAGGCATCGGCGAATTCCTCCGGATTGGCATGGAACCGGCGCGAGATCGGCTCATAGATCGGATCCATCCGCAGCGACATGTCGGCCGTCGTCATCATCGGCGCATGGCTGATCGAGGGATCATGCGCATCGGGGATCATGTGCTCGGGCGCCACATCCTTGGCCCGCCACTGCCAGGCACCGGCCGGCGATTTCACCAGCTCCCAGTCATAGCCGAAGAGCACGTCGAAATAGCCCATGTCCCATTTGGTCGGGTTGGGTTTCCACGCGCCCTCGATGCCCGAGGTGGTGGTATGCACGCCCTTGCCCGTGCCGAAGGCATTGATCCAGCCCAGGCCCATCTCTTCGATCGGGGCGGCTTCCGGTTCGGGGCCCACCAGCGCGGCATCGCCCGCGCCATGCGCCTTGCCGAAAGTATGGCCACCGGCGACAAGCGCGACGGTTTCCTCGTCGTTCATCGCCATCCGGGCAAAGGTCTCGCGCACGTCGCGGCCCGAGGCGACGGGATCGGGCTTGCCGTCCGGGCCTTCGGGATTGACGTAGATCAGCCCCATCTGCACCGCGGCCAGCGGGTTCTCAAGCTCGCGCTCGCCGGTGTAGCGGCTGCCCTGCTTGTCCGAGGTGGCCAGCCATTCGGCCTCGGCGCCCCAGTAGATATCCTCTTCGGGTTCCCAGATATCGGCCCGGCCGCCGCCGAAGCCGAAAGTCTTGAAGCCCATCGATTCGAGCGCGACATTGCCCGCAAGGATCATGAGATCCGCCCAGGAGATCTGGTTGCCGTATTTCTGCTTGATCGGCCAGAGCAGCCGGCGCGCCTTGTCGAGGTTGCCGTTGTCGGGCCAGGAGTTCAGCGGCGCGAAACGCTGCGTGCCGGTGCCCGCGCCCCCGCGCCCGTCGCCGGTGCGATAGGTGCCGGCGCTGTGCCAGGCCATGCGGATGAACAGGCCGCCGTAATGGCCCCAGTCGGCCGGCCACCAGTCCTGGCTGTCGGTCATCAGGGCGTGAAGATCCTTCTTCAGCGCCTCATAGTCGAGCTTCTGGAAGGCCTCGGCATAGCTGAAATCCGGCCCCATCGGGTTCGAAAGGGCGGTGTTCTGGTGCAGAATCCGCAGGTTGAGCTGATTCGGCCACCAATCGCGATTGGACCGGGTGCCGGCCTTGGCGCTTAGCGGGGCGCCGTGCATCACCGGGCATTTCGGTTCGTCGTTGCCGTCCATGGAGTTCTCCTTTGCTCGAGACAATCTCTGGCGGGTCGGGACGCGGCCTTTCGGGTTCGGGCCGGTTCCGTTGAACCCGCCGACCGAACCCGTCCACATCCCCCCTTGGCGAGCCGCATACCAGAGTCGCATCATTAGTTTAAGTTGGATTTTCTGATTGCGACGATAAGATGCACTTATGCAGAATCTGACCTTGAAGCAGTTGCGCTATGTCGATGCCCTGTCGCGGCAGGGCCATTTCGGGCGCGCGGCCGAGCTTTGCTCGGTCACCCAGCCCGCCCTTTCGATGCAGATCAAGGAGCTGGAGGCCAGCCTCGGCACCGACCTGTTCGAACGCGGCGCCCGCGAGGTGCGGCTGACCCAGTTCGGCGAGGCCTTCTCCGCCCGCGCGCGCGAGATCCTGCGCGCGGTCGAAGAGCTGGGAGATCTGGCCCGCGCCACGCAGGACCGCTTTGCCGGCCGGCTCCGGATCGGCGTGATCCCGACGGCCGCGCCCTACCTTCTGCCCCGCGTGATCGCCGGTCTGGCCCGGGCCCATCCCGGGATCGAGATCCAGGCCCGCGAAACCGTCACCCCGCGCCTACTGGCCGAGCTGGCCGAGGGGCGGCTCGATACCGCCATCGTGGCGCTGCCCGTCTCGGAACCGGCGCTGGCCGAGGTGGCGCTGTTTTCCGAGGAATTCGTGCTGGTCCGTCCGGCCAGCGAGGCCGGCAAGCCGGTCCCGGGGGCCGAGGTGCTGCGCGAGATGCGGCTGCTTCTGCTGGAAGAGGGGCATTGCTTCCGGGATCAGGCGCTCTCGTTCTGCGCGATGACCGCCACGCAGCCGCAAGAGCTTCTGGACGGAAGCTCGCTGACCACATTGGTGCAGATGGTCGGGTCGGGGATCGGCGTGACCCTGATCCCGGAAATGGCCGTGCCGCTGGAAACCCGCATGGCCGAGGTTTCGATCGCGCGGTTCCGCGCGCCCCGCCCGACGCGGACGATCGGCATGGTCTGGCGCAAGACAAGCCCGCTGTCGCGGCAACTGGCCGAGATCGCCCAGGTCGTGCGGCAGGTGGCCGAAGAGATGGGCCTTGGCCGGGGCGAGGTGGTCGGGGCCGAAGTTGGTGGGGCCGAAGTGGGCGGGGCCAAGGCAGGCAGGGCCAAGGTGGAAGGGGCCAAGGTGGAAGGGGCCGGGAACCCATGACCCGGCTGGCGCGCCCTGCCCTTGTCGCGCGGATCGCCGCCGATCCGGCGCAGGTCGTGGTGATCGAGGGGCCGGCCGGCACCGGGAAAAGCTGGCTGGCCGAAGACCTCGCGCAGGGTCGCCCGATCTGGCGCGGGGCCGAGGCACCGCCCGAGGGCGTGACCTTCTGGGACATTCCCCCGGTGGCGCAGTCCGCCCCCCTGCCCGACCGGTCCTATGGCGAGGGCGCGCTGATCCTTGTCAAACGGCCCGAAACCGCCGTGCCCGGGCTGGCCCGGGCCGAGGTCTATGGCCGGGTCAGCCGCTACGGCACCGAGGATCTGCTGTTCACCGCCGAAGAGATCGGCCCGGCCCTATTTGCGCGAACCGGCGGCTGGGCCTGCCTTCTGGCGGCGGGGTCCGGGCCGGGGGGGCCAGACGGATCGCTGGCCGCGATGACGGATTTCCTGCGCGACGATATCCTGCGGCCCCTGCCCACGGTGCGGCTCGTGGTGCTGCAGATGCTGCTTGACGGACAGGCGAACCGCCTGACGGCCGACCTTGTCCGGGGCCTGCCCTTCCTCGGGCCCGGTGATAAAGACCTGCCCCCCGACCTGACCCCCAACCTGCCCGCCCAGCTGCCCCCTGCCCTTCCCCCACCCCTCGCCGCCTGCCGCGTGCCCCTTGCCCGCGCCACCGCAGCACTTCTGGCCGAACGCAGCGACGATCCGGTGCAGGCCCGCGCCATCGCCACCACATTGGCCGGTCTGGGACGGGTGCCCGAGGCGCTGGCCCTGTTTCAGAAAATCGGCGCATGGCAGGCCGCGCTCGATACCCTGCGTGCGGCTGACGGCCCGTTTTTCATCCACCGCTTCGGCCCCGCCGCCTTCGACCGGATGCTCGCAGGCTTCCCGCCCGAGATGGCGCGGCAAGAGGATGTGCTGGTCCTCTGCCGCGCGGTGCAGGCGATCAAGCGCGGCGAGGTGCCGCTGACCCGCCGCATCCTGATCGACCGCTACGGCCCCTTGGCCGAGGAAAGCTTCGAGGTGATCGGACGGCGTGACCTCTTCTCGCTGGATTTTCGCTTCATCAGGCTGCTCTTGCAGACATGGGAGGATTTCGACCTTCACCCTCGATACCTCGACCTTGCCTACCGCCTGCTGGCCGAGCTTGGGGCCGAGGACGATCTGCGGCGGGGCTCGTTCTACAATGCCGTCCTGGAGTTCTACATGCGTGCCCGACGTTTCGCAGAGGCCGAGGATACTGCGATCCGCGCCGCCAGCCATTATGACCGCGCCGATATCCCGATCCTGTCCTTCTACATCGACCTGCACCGCGGCGTGATCCAGCTGTTCCTCGGCAATCCCGCCGCCGCGCGCAAGCAGGCCGAGGCGGCAGCGGCCCATCTGGCCCGCGCAGGCCATGACAGCCCGGGCGACACGCGGCTTCTGGCGCTGTTCCGGGCCTGCATCGCCTATGAACAGGGGGATGCGGAGCCGCTCAACCGGTTCCTCTCGCTGGATCTCGATGATTTCGCGCAGGGCGAGATCTGGCCCACGATGATCGAGCTGGTGCTGGTCTATGGCTCTCAGGCGCTGCTTGATCACTTCTCGATCATGGCGGCTCGCGCCTTCCTTGACCGCTGGCGCGTGACCGAGGCGCGCTCGGCCCAGTTCGGAACGATGATCGACATCCGCGAGATCACGATCCTGCAGAACGGCAACCGCTGGCAAGAGGCGATGTCGCGCGCCGCCACCCTGCCGCTGGATGTGACCTTGGGCTTCGTCGAAACCGCCGGCGAAAGGCTGGCCGCCCTCTCCGACCGCGACGAGGTGGCGCTGGCGCTGGTCTGGCTGCGCCACCTTGCCTGGCACGAGCCGGGGCGGCCGGGGCTGGAGCGCAGCCTTGCCTTCATGCTCGACAACCCGCATCTGACCCAGCGCCAGCGGATCGGGGTCGAGCTTTGGCGCGCGCGCGTCCTGCGGCGCCAGCGGCGCCTGCCCGAGGCGGAATCGCAGTTGCGCCAGACCCTTGAACGCGCCGCGCGGCTGGGCTGCATCGCCAGCCTTGGCGAAGAGCGCGCGGTGCTGGCCGAACTGACCGGATCGCGCAAGCTGCGCGAAAGCCTTGCCCGGTCCGAGACGATTCGCAGGCTTCTGCGGCAGTTGGGTGAAACCGGCCCCGGCCGTGCCCGGCGCGGGCTGGCGCAGGGGCTGACCCGGCAGGAGATCCGGATCCTCAACGCGCTGGCCGAAGGCTCGACCAACAAGGTCATCGCCAATCTGATGGGGCTGAGCGAGGCCACGGTGAAATTCCATCTTGCCAATCTTTATCGCAAGTTGGGCTGCCACACCCGGCGCGAGGCGGTGGCCGCGGCACAGGCCCTGCGGCTGGTGGCCTGACGTAACGTCACGCCAGCGCCAAAACCTATCCGTTTTGCACAAAAACCTATCCGTAATCGGCATTGCGGGACGGGCTTGCCCTGACTGATCCTGATCGGCGGAAGGGGCCGCCTGAACGGCCCCCGCTGCTCATGACAGGGGAATGAGATGACCACACGATTTCTGACGACGACTGCGGCTGCCGCGCTCGCGGTGGCCTTTCTGGGCGCGGGCGCTGCAGAGGCCCAGAATGTTGTGACCAAGAACACGGTGCAGATCTTCAGTTCGATCGACCCGGCCAAGATCAGCGACTACACCGATTACATGGCCAGCGTGAACCTGTACGACGGCCTTGTGACGGTGGACAGCAGCGGCAACCTTGTGCCCGAACTGGCCGAAAGCTGGGTTGTCTCGGACGACGCGACCTCTGTGACCTTCACGATCCGGGCGGATGCGCATTTCTCGGACGGCAGCCCGGTCGAGGCCAAGGACGTGGTCTACTCCTTCGAGCGCCTCTTGCGCATCAACCAGGGCCCGGCGAACCTTTTTGTCGGGATCGTCGAGTCCGGCAATGTCGTGGCCGAGGATGACAAGACCGTCACCTTCACCCTGTCGCAGACCTTCGCCCCCTTCATGACGACCGTGCCCTCGCTCAGGATCCTGAACTCGGATCTGGTGATCGAGAACGAGGGCGATGACGACGGGCAGACCTTCCTTGCCACCAATGTCGCGGGCTCCGGCCCCTATCTGCTGGACAGCTGGGACCGCGGCTCGCGGATGATCGTGAAGCGCGATCCGAACTACTATCAGGGCTGGCACGAGGGCGCGATCGACGAGGTGCGCTGGATCGTCACCAATGACGAGGCCACGGTGCGCGCCATGGCCGCCTCGGGCGAGTTGACCATGACCTCGCCCTTCCAGTCGCCCGACACGCTCGAGGCGCTGGTGGCTATGGGCCGGTTCAAGCTCGACAGCCAGCCGACGGCGACGGCCTTCTACCTCAAGCTCAACAGCCAGTTGCCGCCGACCGATGATATCCACATCCGCCGCGCGCTGGCCTATGCGGTGGATTACGAGACGATCCAGCAGGTGATCTTCCCCGGCGAGCCGATGAACACCGTCCTGCCCGCCGCCTTTGCCGCCTTCCATGCCGCCGATGTGGAAGGGCCGGTCTTCGATCTGGAACGCGCAGCCGAAGAGGTGGCGCTCTCGTCCTATGCGGGCGGGCCGATCCCGATCACGCTGGGCTATGTGGCCAATACGCTTTTCGAGGAAGAGATCAGCCTGATGCTGCAGGCCTATCTCGAGCCGATGGGCTTTGTCGTGACCCAGCAGCCCGACCCCTGGAACCGCATTACCGAGATCGCGGGCGCGGTCGAGACGACGCCGAACCTGAACCAGATCTTCTTCGGACCGACCTATCCCAGCCCGGATTCGATGTTCTTCACGCAGTATCACTCGGATGCGGCGGGCACCTGGGCCAGCATGGAATGGCTGCAGGATCCCGAGATCGACGCCCTGATCGACGCCGCCCGCGCCACCGGCGACGTGGCGGAGCAGGCCGAGATCTACAAGGAGCTTCAGGTCAGGCTGGACGAGCACATGGTCTCGATCCCGCTTCTAGCGCAGACGGTCCAGCATGCGATGGACAACTGCCTGGAAGGCTTCGACGCCGTCCCGATGATGAGCTTCGACTACGACTTCTCGCGCTACACCTGGACCTGCTGACGGTCCGGCCTGCCCCCGGGGATCACCCCCGGGGGCAGGCGCCTCGCCCGGCCGCCCGACTTGCGCGGCCCCCCATCCCTCCCTGACTGGCGGACCTCGCAATGGAGTTTCTGGCCTTTCTGGCACGGCGCGTCCTGTGGTCGCTTCTGGTGCTTTTCGGCCTTTCCATCGTGATCTTCACCATCGCCCGGATCGTTCCGGGCGATCCCGCCCGCATGGCCCTCGGCCCCCGCGCCAGCGCCGAGCAGGTGGCCGACCTGCAAGAGAAGCTGGGCCTGAACAAGCCGATGATCGAACAATACGGCCTGTTCCTGACGGGCCTTGCCCGGGGCGAGCTGGGCCGGTCGCTTCTGACCGAGCAATCGGTCAATGTGGATATCGCCCGCACCTTCCCCGCGACCTTCGAGCTGGTGCTTTGCACCATCCTTTTGGCCTTTGCCCTTGGCGTGCCGCTTGGCGTGGCCGCGGCCCGATGGAAGGACCGATGGCCCGACAACCTTGTCCGGGCGCTCGCGATCCTTTCCGCCGTGACGCCGACCTTCTTCCTTGCGCTGCTCTTGCAGATCCTTGCCGGCTATGTCCTCAACATCCTGCCCACCACGGGCCGCCTGCCGGCCGGCATGTCGTTTCAGGCCGATATCACCGGGCTCTTGCTGATCGACAGCCTGATCCGGGGCCGGGTGGATGTGTTTTTCGAGGCGATCCGCCACCTCCTTCTGCCCGTCATCGCCCTTGGCGCCGCCACCATGGGCCAGATCGCCCGCATCACGCGGGCCAGCATGATCGACGTGAGCCGGCAGGACTATATCGAGGCCGCCCGCGCCTTTGGCGTGCCCGACCGGCTGCGCATGTTCAAATACATGCTGCGCCCCGCCTTCGTGCCGCCCCTCACGATCACCGGGCTCGAATTCGCCTCGCTGATCGGCAATGCCTTCGTGGTGGAGCTTATCTTTTCCTGGCCCGGCATGGCCTCTTACGGGATCCGGGCGATCACGCAGAAGGATCTGAACGCCATCATGGGCGTGGTCATGGTCTCGGGCGCGTTCTTCGTCATGGTGAACCTCTTGATCGACGTGCTGGTCGGCGTGGTCGATCCGCGCGTGCGCATCCGGGGGAAACGCGCATGAGCCAGTTGCCCGAACATCAGGCCCGCCCCGCCCCCGAACAGGAGGCGCTGTCCAACGCCTGGCAGAACTGGTTTCGCTTCTCGCGCAACCCCACCGCCGTCATCGGCGCGCTCATCGTCATCACCGGCGTCCTGCTGGCGATCTTCGCGCCCTATATCACCCCCTATCCCGAGCATGTCGGCGCCGTGGTGGATTTCCGCAACCGCCATCAGCCCCCCTCGGCCGAACACTGGTTCGGCACCGACAATGTGGGCCGCGACATCTTTACCCGCGTGATCTTCGGCCTGCGCATCTCGCTTCTGCTGGCGGTCGTGGTCCTCAGCATCGCGATCCCGATCGGGGTGATCCTGGGCCTGCTGGCCGGCTATTTCGGCGGCTGGGTCGAGGTGGTGATCATGCGCATCACCGATATCGCGCTGGCGATCCCGCCGCTTGTCATGGCGCTGGCGGTGGCGGCGGTGCTCTCGCCCTCGCTGATCAACTCGATGATCGCCATCTCGCTGCTGTGGTGGACCTGGCACACGCGGCTGATCTATTCGATCACGCGGCAGGTGCGCAGCCAGGAGTTCGTCGAGGCGGCCGAGACGCTGGGCGCCTCGAAGGCCCATATCATCTTCCGCGAGATCCTGCCCAATTGCGTCTCGGCCATCGCGGTCAAGACCTCGCTGGACGCGGGTTTCGTGATCCTGATCGGGGCGGCGCTGTCCTTCCTTGGCCTCGGCATCCAGCCGCCCACGCCCGACCTTGGCACGATGGTGGCGCAAGGCGCCTCTTTCCTGCCCGAGAACTGGTGGCAATCGGTCCTGCCCGGCTCGGCCATCCTGATCCTGGCCCTTGGCTTCAACCTGCTGGGCGACGGCCTGCGCGACCTTTTCGATGTGGAGGACGTGCGATGAGCGCGCTTCTGTCGGTCGAGCGGTTGTCGGTCAGCTTCACCACCTACGGGCGGCGGAGCCAGGTGCTGCACGATGTCTCGCTTGACGTGCCGGAAGGCGCGCAGATCGCGCTGGTGGGGGAAAGCGGGTCGGGCAAGTCGGTCACGATGAAGACGATCATGGGCATCCTGCCGATCCCGCCCGCCAAGGTCGAAGGCGGCCGCATCCTGTTCGAAGGGCGCGACCTTCTGACCATGCCGGAACGCGAGCGCCTGCGCCTGCGCGGCACGGCGATGAGCATGGTGTTTCAGGATCCCATGTCCTCGCTCAACCCCGTCTTCACGATTCAGGACCAGCTCGGCACGATCCTGAAATATGCCGACCGCCGGCTGGGCCGCGACCGCGACAGGCGGGGGCGGTATGCGCGTATCCTCGAGGTGCTGCAGCAGGTCCGCATGCGCGATCCCGAGAGGGTGGCGCGGTCCTTTCCCATCATGCTCTCGGGCGGGATGCGCCAGCGCATCCTGATCGCCATGGCGCTTCTGTCAGAGCCGCGCCTGCTGATCGCGGACGAACCCGGCACGGCGCTGGATGTGACGACGCAGGCGCAGATCCTGAAACTGCTCAAGGATCTGGTGACCGAGAACCGCCTCGCCCTTCTGATGATCACCCACAACCTTGGCGTGGTGCGCGAAACCTGCGGCTATACCTATGTGATGAACAAGGGCCGCATCGTGGAGCATGGGGCAACCCAGGCCATCTTCGACGCCCCACAGGAGGAGTATACCCGCAGCCTGATCGCCGCCGTCCCCCGCCTGACGGGCCGGGATTCGGGGAGGGACGGATGACCGCGCCGGTTCTGGAAATCCGCGACCTTTGCAAGGTCTTTCCCGTCAAGGGCGGCTTCGGGCGGGTGACGGGCGAAGTGCGGGCGGTGGACGGCGTGTCGCTGTCCATCCCGCAGGGGCAGGTCTATGGGCTGGCGGGCGAAAGCGGGTCGGGCAAATCCACCATCGCGCGGATGATCATGGGGCTGGCGGAACCGACCTCCGGCGACATCCTGCTGGACGGCGTGTCGATCCTTGGCCGGCAGGCGAGCCTTGCGCATCGCCAGAAGGTGCAGATGGTGTTCCAGAACCCCGGCGCCTCGCTCAACCCCCGGCGCACGGTGGGCCAGTCGATCCGGGTGCCGCTTGATGCGCATGGCTTTGCGGGCGACCGCCGCCGCCGCGTGGGCGACCTTCTGGACATGGTGCAACTGCCCCGCCATTTCGCCGACCGCTACCCGCATGAGCTTTCGGGCGGGCAGAAACAGCGCGTCGCCATCGCCCGCGCGCTGGCCGTCGAGCCGCGCCTTCTGGTGCTGGACGAACCCACCTCGGCGCTGGATGTCTCGGTCCAGGCGCGGGTGATCGAGCTTCTCGAAGGCCTCGTGGCCGACCTTGGCCTGACCTACCTCTTCATCAGCCACGACCTCTCGCTCATGCGCAACTTCGCGCAGGAGGTGGGCATCCTCTACCTCGGCAAGATCGTCGAGACCGGCCCCGTGGCAACGGTCTTTCGCGCGCCACAGCACGATTATACCCGCCTCCTCCTCGCCTCTGTCCCGGTCATCTCGGCCGAGGAAGAGGCGATGCGCCCCGTCATCCCCCTTATCAACGGCGAAATCCCCACCGCCGAAGACCTTCTCGCCCTGCGTCAGCAGGCCAATTCCAAGGAAGCAAAGACATGATCCGCATCGGAATCGACGTGGGCGGCACCAATACGGATGCCGTTCTGATGAACGGAACGCAGGTGCTGGCGGGCGTGAAGGCCGCGACCAGCGCGGACGTGATGACCGGCGTGGTGCAGGCGCTGCGCAAGGTGCTCGAGGCCGCCGGAATGGGTGCCGACAAGGTGGATGTGGTGATGATCGGCACCACGCATTTCACCAACGCCGTCGTCCAGCGCCGTGACCTTGCCCAGACCGCCGCGGTGCGCCTCTGCCTGCCCGCCACGGCCAGCCTGCCGCCGATGGTCGACTGGCCCGAGGATCTGCGCGACGTGATCGGCAACCATTGGTGGCTGGCCCATGGCGGCAACGAATTCGACGGGCGGGTGATCTCGAAACTCGACGCGAACGAATTGCGCGGCATCGCCGCCGAGATCCGCGCGCGTGGCATCCGCTCGGTCGCCATCACCTCGGTCTTTTCCCCCGTCTCGACCGAGTTCGAGCGTGAGGCGGGCCAGATCCTGGCCGAGGCCCTGCCCGAGGCGCATATCACGCTCTCCTCCGACATCGGCCGGATCGGCCTTCTGGAGCGGGAAAACGCCGCGATCATGAACGCCTGCCTGCGCGATCTGAGCCGCGAGGTGGTGGCCGCCTTCCGCGGCGCGCTGGCCGATGTGGGCTTCACCGGGCGGTTCTACCTGACCCAGAACGACGGCACCTTGATGGATGCCGATTTCGCCGAACGCTTCCCGGTGCTGACCTTCGCCTCGGGCCCCACCAACTCGATGCGGGGGGCGGCCTTCCTGTCGGGCGTCAAGGATGCCATCGTGGTGGATATCGGCGGCACCACCTCGGATGTGGGGTCCTTGCAAAAGGGCTTTCCCCGGCAAGCGACCGTCGCGGTCGAGGTGGGGGGCGTGCGCACCAATTTCCGCATGCCCGACGTGTTCTCCATCGGCCTTGGCGGCGGCTCGCTCGTCGTGGACGGGCCGGACGGGGTGACGGTCGGGCCGCGCTCGGTCGGCTACCGGATCGTGGAGGAGGCGCTGATCTTCGGCGGCCAGACGCTGACCACCTCGGACGTTGTGGTGGCCGATGGCGGGGCGGATCTGGGCGACAAGGCCAAGGTCGCGCATCTGACCCCCGACCTGATCCGCCGCGCACGCGACCGGATCGCCTTCATGCTTGAAGATTGCGTCGAACGCGCCCGCATCTCGGCCGAACCGCTGCCGGTGATCGTGGTGGGCGGCGGCTCGATCCTCGTGGAGGGGCCGATTGCGGGGCTGGAGCTGATCAAGCCCGACCATTTCGCCGTCGCCAACGCCGTGGGCGCCGCCATCGCGCAGGTCAGCGGCGAGGTGGACCGCGTCTATGCCCTGGCCGAGATGACGCGCGAGGCAGCACTTGACGATGCCAAGGCACAGGCGACCGAGGCCGCCATCGCCGCAGGCGCCCGCGCCGACAGTATCGAGATCGTCGACGTCGAAGACGTGCCGCTGGCCTATCTGCCCGGCAATGCGACGCGGGTCCGCGTCAAGGCGGTGGGGGAACTTCATGTTGGATGACGGACGTTACCCGCTGACGGAAGCGGACCTGCTCCCGCTCTCCATCGGGGCGGCGCTGCTGGGCACGGGCGGGGGCGGCAACCCTTATGTGGGGATGCTGCGGTCGCGCGAGTTGCTCCGCAAGGGCGCCACGGTCGAGATCCTGCCGCTTGACGCCCTGCCCGACGACGCCTGGGTGGGCGAGGTCGGCGGCATCGGCGCGCCTGTCGTGGGGGTCGAGAAGATCGAACAGGGCGAGGAATGCTTCCGCGCCATGCGCGCGGTGGAAGAGGTCGCGGGCGTCAGGATGTCGGCCCTCATCTGCGCCGAAATCGGCGGGGCAAATTCCATGGAACCGGTCATCACCGCGGCCCAGGCCGGGCTGCCGGTGCTGGACGGCGACGGGATGGGCCGCGCCTTCCCCGAAGTGCAGATGACCACCTTCTTCATCTACGGCGCCAAGGCCGCGCCGGCCGCGATTGCCGATGACAAGGGCAACACCGTCATCTTCCGTGACGTGCTCGACATGTACTGGCTCGAACGCTTCGCCCGCGACACGGCGGTGGCGATGGGCGCGGGCGCGGGCCTTGCCATCGCGCCGATGCGCGCCGATTTCGTGCGCCGCACGGCGGTGCCGGGGACGATGACCCAGGCGCTGAACATAGGCCGGACGATCCTTGACGCCCGCGCGAAACGGCAGAACGTCGTGGACCGGATCATCGCCACCACCGGGGCGACGCTCTTTTTCACCGGCAAGGTGACGGATATCCGCCGCGAGCTTACGGGCGGCTTTTCGCGGGGCGAGGCGCAGATCGCAGGCTCGGGCGACTGGCAGGGCTCGGAAGGGCGCATCGCCATCCAGAACGAGAACCTTGTCCTCTGGGTCGACGGCAAGCCCGTGATCATGGTGCCCGACCTGATCATCAACCTTGATCTTGAGACCGGAGAGCCGATCACGACCGAGGTTCTGCGCTATGGCCAGCGCCTCGCGGTGATTGGCCTGCCCGTCCATGACCTGATGAAAACACCCGAGGCGATGGCCGTCGTAGGCCCCGCCGCCTTCGGCTATCCCGACCTGACATTCTCGCCCCTGGCCCTTGGCCCGGTTGGCCCCTGAAAGGAACTGCCATGAAAATCCTTCGCACGATCGGTGTGGACGATCTGGAAGACATCGCCATCGGCGGCGCGGTCCTTGGCACCGGCGGCGGCGGCGACCCTTACGTGGGCAAGCTGATGGCCCAGCAGGCGATTCGCCAACACGGCCCGGTCAAGCTGGTCGATGTGGCGGAACTGGCCGACGATGCCCTTGTCGTGCCCGTCTGCATGATGGGCGCGCCCACCGTGATGACCGAGAAGCTGCCGCAGGGCGACGAGCTGATGAACGCCTTTACCGCGCTTGAAAAGGTCATGGGCCGCAAGATCGACGCGGTGCTGTGCGGCGAGGCGGGGGGCGTGAACTCGACCACGCCCTTCGTTGTGGCCGCAAGCTCCGGCCTGCCGCTGGTCGATGGCGACGGGATGGGGCGGGCCTTCCCCGAGTTGCAGATGGTGACCTTCACCCTCTCGGGCGTCTCGGCCACGCCGATGGTGCTTTGCGACGACAAGGGCAATTCCATCGTGCTTGACACCGTGTCGAACGGCTGGACCGAACGCCTTGCCCGCGCCGCCACGATCGAGATGGGGGGATCGGCGCTTCTGGCCTTCTACCCGATGGATGGCAAGACCGCGAAAGAGGCCGTGGTGCGGGGCACGCTC
>JBHYFN010000068.1:0-15134 GCA_051859505.1 Paracoccaceae bacterium | reverse complement strand
GGTGCTGGCCTCGATGCTGTTGCGCACCGTGCCGCCGCGGCAGGTTTACACCGCGATCGACTGGCCGGTGATCGTGCTGCTGGCCGCCCTGATCCCGGTCGCGGGCGCGATGCAGGACACGGGCGCGGCCGATCTTCTGGCGCAGGGGCTGGTCGAGACGGTGGCGCAGGGCAATGCGGTGGCGGCGCTGGCGGTGATCCTGATCACCACGATGTTCCTGTCGGATGTGATGAACAACGCGGCCACGGCGGCGGTGATGTGCCCGGTGGCCATCGGCATCGCGGCAGCGCTGGGGGTGAACCCGGACAGTTTCCTGATGGCGGTGGCGATCGGCGCCTCCTGCGCCTTCCTGACCCCGATCGGGCATCAGAACAACACGATCATCCTTGGCCCCGGCGGCTTTCGCTTCGGCGATTACTGGCGCCTTGGCCTGCCGCTCGAGGCGCTGGTCGTGGCGGTCAGCCTGCCGCTTCTGCTGCTGGTCTGGCCGCTGTGACGACGGTTCTGCATGAAGAGCGGCTGGGCGCCGTGCTGGCGGCGATCCGGGCGGCAGAGGTGACGAGCGTTGCCGATCTGGGCTGCGGCGGGGGGGATCTGTTCCTGCGGCTGGCCGAAGAGCCCGGGATCGCGCGGCTGGCGGGCGTCGATGTCTCGGCCGAGGCGCTGGCGCGGCTCCGCCTCCGGCTGGCCCGAATTTTCCAAATTCGGGCGGGGCGGTGCGATCTGTGGCAGGGGTCGGTGCTTTCGCCCGACCGGCGGCTGGCCGGGTTCGACTGCGTGACGCTGATCGAGGTGATCGAGCATCTTTCCCCCGTCGACCTGCCCAGGCTCGAGCGCGCGGTCTTTGGCACGATCCGGCCGCGCGTCGTGATCGTCACCACGCCCAATGCCGAGTTCAACCCGCTTCTGGGCGTGCCCGCGCACCGCTTTCGCCATCCGGGCCACCGGTTCGAATGGACACGCGCCGAGTTCCGCCGCTGGGCGGGGCGCGTTGCCGGGGCAGGAAGTGGGGCAGGGGCAGGGGCAAGGGGCTATGACCTGGCCTTCACCGATCTGGCCGGCTGTCATCCCGATCTGGGGGGTGCCAGCCAGATGGCCCTTTTCACCCGGCGGGCAGAAGCTCCATCGGGATCGTGACGGGGCCGTCGTTCACAAGGCTTACCTGCATGTCGGCCCCGAAACGGCCCGTGGCCACCGTGATCCCCTCGGCCCGCAGCGCCTCGGCAAAGGCCTCGTAGAGCCTCGCACCCGTCTCGGGGTCGGCGGCGGTCGAGAATCCGGGGCGGTTGCCGCGCGCAGTATCGGCGGCAAGCGTGAACTGGCTGACCACCAGCGCCGCGCCGCCGGTATCGAGGAGCGCGCGGTTCATCCGGCCCGCCTCGTCGCGGAAGATGCGCAGGCGGGCGACCTTGGCCGCCAGCCGGGCGGGGAGGCTGTCGTCATCGCCCTGCATCGCGCAGACCAGCACCAGAAGGCCCGGGCCGATCTCGCCCACCACCTTGCCGTCGATCCTCACCGCGGCCTCGGTCACGCGCTGGACGAGCGCCTTCATGCCAGACCCTCGCCCGGCACCTCATCAGCCCATGGCGGATTGGCCCCCGCCCGCGACACGGTGACAGCCGCCGCCCGCGCGCCCAGCGACAGGGCCGCGCGGGTGGTTGCTTCGTCCAGCGCGGCGAGGCCCGCCTTGTTCAGCACGCCGGCCTGCCAGAGTGCTGCCAGAAGGCCCGCGTTGAACGTATCGCCCGCGCCCACCGTATCGGCGACGGTCACGCGCGGGCTGGGCACCTTCACGGCGAAACGCTGCGTATAGCCCGTCGCCCCCTCGGCCCCTTCGGTCACGCAAACGAGCCCCGGCCCCATGGCCAGCAACTGCCCGGCCAGATCGGGCAGCGCGCCCGGGCCAAGGATCCAGCGCAGATCCTCGTCCGAGACCTTGACGATATCGGCCAGCGCCAGCATCCGCCCCAGCCGGGCGCGATAGGCGGCCTCGTCGGTGATGAAGCCCGGGCGGATGTTGGGGTCGAGCATCGTGACCCTTGCCCCCGCCTCGCGCGCCTGAAGCGCCTCGTAGGCGGTGCCGCAGGGTTCGCCGACAAGGCTGATTCCGCCGAAGAACAGCGCGGCGACCTCTGGCCCGACAACCGGCAGGTCGGCCTCGGTCAGCATGCGCCCCGAGGTATTCTCGTCATGGAAGGCATAGCTTGCCTGCCCCTCGACCAGCCGCACGAAAGCAAGCGTCGTATGCCGGTCCGAGACATGGGCGGGCGCATGCGACACGTTCGAGGCATCGAGGACGCCGCGCAGCAGATCGCCGAAGAAATCCGACGACAGCCCGGTGAACAGCGCCGCCGGCGCCCCCAGCCGCCCCAGAGCGACGGCCGTGTTGAACACCGCGCCGCCGGCATAGGGGGCGAATGCCTCTT
Source organism: Paracoccaceae bacterium (assembly GCA_051859505.1). Taxonomy (GTDB): domain Bacteria; phylum Pseudomonadota; class Alphaproteobacteria; order Rhodobacterales; family Rhodobacteraceae; genus JAFIEN01. The sequence continues at coordinate 12,708 of JBHYFN010000068.1, read as the reverse complement.
CCCCGGCCACCGTCCGGCGGGGGAGCATGTCGATCAGGGCTTCGCCACAGGTCAGGATCATCGGGGGCCTTTCGGAGGAACCGCAGAACTGTCGGAACGGGGCTTCACCCGAAGCCGCGCCGGCGTCAAGCCTGAGGTGGTGGCCAGAGGTGGTGGCCAAAGGTGGTGGCCTGAGGTGATGGCCGCGGCTACTGGAACGCGTCTCCCAGATAGAGCGCAACCCCGATCGCGATCACGGCGATCGCCACGGCGAAGCCGATCTTGACCCAGGACCAGGGCCGCTCGCCCTGGACCTTGCCGGTCTGGCCGTTGACGACGAAGCGGTAGGTCTGGCCCTTGAACCTGTAGGCCGCCATCCAGACCGGCAGCAGCACATGTTTGAAGGTCACGTCGCTGATCGCGGTGTCGACCATGCTGATGCGCTGTTCGTCGCCGCCGATATCGCGGCGGATGTCCTGGCGGATGATGCGGTCCATGATCTGGCGCGCCTCCTCGAACCCGTCGGGCAGCTCGACCTGATAGCCTTCGGCATCGAACCCGGCAAGGAAGCTGGGCTGATAGGCCACCAGCTTGGTCAGGTCCCAGGGCTCGAGCGCGTCGGTATAGCGCTTGGGCAGCGATTTCGACGCCAGCACGAGGATATCGTCAAAGAACCGCGCCACCCGGCCCGAGACCGAGCGCCAGCGGATCTTGCGCACGCGCTGGGTCTGGGTCTTGCCGTTGCGGGTGACGGTGCGGGTCTCGTAATAGGCATCGCCCCGCTGGCCGCGATACTGCGTGCGGGTATCGGCGTCGAAGGTCCAGTAGGGGACGTAGATCCCGGTCATCTGCCGGCCCTTGCGCGCATATTCCTTGAGGCCATTTGGCGCGAACCACAGCCGACCCAGCCACTTCGTCATCGCCTCGCGCGCAGCATCCTCGTTCAGGACAAAGCTGATGACGGCGGCGGGCTTGATATGGCGATGGGTGCCGGTGTCCTTGACGACGGGCGTGTCGCAGAAGGGGCAGCGGGCAGCCTGCGAGGATTCGTGAAACTCGGTCTGCGCCCCGCAGGAGGGGCAGGCGACGGTGCGGGTTTCCTCGTATTCGGCGGTCTGGGCAAGCTGCGCCAGCATCGCGGTATAGTCATGCTCGCGCGTGGGGGCCTCGGTATCGACGCCCTCGGCGGCAAGGTCGATTTCCTGCACATGGCCGCAATGGGTGCAGGTCAGTTCCTTGGCCCCCGGCGTGAAGCGCAGGTTCGCGCCGCATTGTTCGCAGGGAAAGCGGTATTCCTCTTCGGGGCTGACGGGGGTGGTTGTGTCGGACATCGTGAAGCGCCTTCGTCAAAGATACTTGTGGGCAATGCGGGGGGTCATGGCGCGCAACGCGCCGTCGTTCAACGTGGTGTGGCGCCAGAGGTGAAAGATCGCGTGGAAGGTCGCGGCGCAAAGCAGCAGGATCAGGCTGGTCCAGGCCGCCTCAAGAGGGGCATAGCCAAGGAGCGCCGCAAGGTTCAGCCCCACCGCGCCCGCCAGAAGCGCATAGATCCCCAGATGCGCCGGGTGATAGAGGGCCTGCGCCCAGCCCGAAAGCTTTGGCCCCGGCCGCCCCAGCGGGCCGCCGGCCGCCATCAGGACCAGCCAGCCCCCGCCCGCCAGAACAAAGGCCCCGCGCCAAAGCGCATCCTGCGTGCCGCCCTTGATCAGCGCGAGCAGCAGGAAGACCGTGCTCCAGTGCAGCGCGATGACGGCCCGGCGGCGCATCAGGCGCCCGGCCGCGTTATGCGGCGCAAGGTGTCATCCTTCAGGAGGAAATGATGCACCAGCGCGACAATCGCATGGCCCAAAGCCAGCACCAGCAATGCCTGCCCGAGAAAGCCATGCGGCGAGCCCTCCATCACCGTGAGCCATGTCGCCATGCCCCCGAGCGGCACGATCACCAGCAGCGCATACAAAAGCCGGTGTCCCCAGACCGCAGCGGCCCTTGCACCCGAAAAGGCCGCCGCAGGGGACGGTGCGCCCAGCCTGTAGCGCAGCGCCAGCCGGGTCAGCACCGTCACCAGGGCGGCGATGCCGAACCAGGCGTGAAGCGGCGGGCCGCCGACCGCGCCCTCAAGCCGCGACTCGAACGCATCCTCCATCGCGTCGCTGCTGGCGAAGGCCGCGATGACAAGGGCGGCGGTCAACCAGTGCAGGGCGATCTGGGTTGCGGAGTAACGGGAGGGGGCACTCATGATAGGCTCCAGCAAGGGAAACCCGCCGGATTGGACCGGCGGTCTTTCGGGCTGCGGGGCGGAACGAGAGGCACCATGCCATCCCTCTCGCCGCCGCCCGTCAGGTCACACACCCGGCGGCGGGGGCGGAGGCATCACGGTGAAAAGCTGCGCAAGCTCGGCGATGTCATTCGCGGGCTTCCAGCCGTCCTGCCCCGCGCTCCAGACCATCGTGTCGCGGGTGAAGCTGCCGTCCGTCACCATCCGGCCCAGATCGGCCTTGCTGAAGGGGCCGGTGGTCTGGCCGTTGGCCGCCACATGCCAGACGGTCTCCGCCGGGGGAGGGGGCGGCGGCGGCGGGGCGGCGGCGGCGGGGGCGGCGGGGGCGGCCTGAGGGGCGGCCTGTGGGGCGGCTGCGGGCGCGGCGCCCCAGGGGCCGGCGGGGCCGCCCATCATCATGCCCAGCCCCATGCCCATCGCGGCGCCTGCCGTGCCGGGGTTCTCGGCCGCCTTGGTCATGGCCTGCGCCGCGGTGAACTGGGCGTATCTGCCCAGATCGCCCACGATCCCCATCGAGGTGCGCTGGTCCAGCACCTTCTCGACCTCCTGCGGAAGCGAGATGTTCTCGATATAGAATTCCGGGATCGACAGGCCGTAATTGGCGATGGTGGGCGAGATCGCCTCGGTCACGATCTTGCCCAGATCGGCGGTATTCGCCGCCATGTCGAGCACCGGGATGCCCGAGCCCGCCAGCACCCGGCTGACCTCCTGCACCAGAACGTTGCGGATCTGGGTCGAAACCTCGTCGCGGGTGAATTCGCCATCGGTGCCCACGATCTCGGTCATGAAGGTGCCGGCATCGGTGACGCGCATCGAATAGGTGCCGAAGGCCCGGATCCGGACCGCGCCGAATTCCGGGTCGCGGCACATGATCGGGTTCTTGGTGCCCCATTTGTTGTCGTTGAAGCGGGTGGTGTTGACGAAATAGATCTCGGACTTGAAGGGCGAGTTGAACCCGTGGCTCCAGTTCTGGAGCGTGGTCAGGATCGGCATGTTGTTCGTCTCGAGCATGTAAAGGCCCGGGGTGAACACATCCGCCAGCACGCCCTCATGGATGAAGACGGCCGTTTGCCCCTCGCGCACGGTCAGCTTGGCGCCGTACTTGATCTCGTTGCCATAGCGCTCGAACCGCCAGACCATCGTGTCGCGGGTGTCATCGGTCCATTCGATGACGTCGATGAACTGGCCCTTGATGAAGTTGAATACCATTCGATCAATCCTTTCGTGTCACGAGGCCCCGCCCATCAGCTCTGTCGCGATCTGGCGGGCGATGGGGGCGGCTTCGGCGGCGGTCATGCCGGGCCGGAGGCGCGGATCATAGAGCATTCTTAGCAGCAATTCGTCATGCGTGGTCAACCGCCCGAATTCCTCGTCATCGTTGAAGATCGAGGGGCGGACCTGCGGATGGTCATTGGCCAGCCCAAGGCCCTGGGCGATCTCTTCGTGGATGCAGGCCAGGCGCAGCACATCGGGATGCTCGCCCCGGACGATGGCAAGCGCGCGGGTGTAGGTATAGCCACCCTCCTCGGCGAAGGCCACGACGATGCAAAGGGTCGAGCGCGGCATCCCCATCAGCGCGCGCAGGGTAGAGTCGGAAATCCCCGGCGCCAGTTCGCGGATCCGCGCCTCCGAGGCCAGCCGGTCATCCTCGTTCAGCACCAGCACGTGGTAATTCGCGGCCTCGGCCGGGCTTTGGGTGATCGGCAGGTCGATCAGCCGCGACAGCCGCGCGGCATAGGCGCTGATCGAGGCGCGGTCGCGGGCGGCCTGATCGGCGGGCACGGTCGCGCCGAATTCCACATTCATGCGAATGGGCTGGTTCCAGCGGCGCAGGCGGCTGATCCGCTGTTCGGCGCGGATGCGGCCGTCCTCGGTGACATATTCGTCGAAAAGCGCGATGCGGATGAAGTTGCGCGCCAGCATCGTATCGGTGAAGGGCGCATCCTCGTCCCCGCCATCCCCGCGCAAAAGGCCCTGGGCCAGCAGGTCGTTCTGCAAGCGCTGGTAATGGACCGAGAGCGCCCGGCTCGCCTCGGAGCGTTCGGGCACCGGCGGCGGCTCGGGCGGCTGGATTTCGGGCGGGGGGGCGGGCGGGGGCGCCTCGCCCGGGTCCGGCCCCAGGGGATCGCAGCCCGCCAGCAGGAGGGCGGCAGCCGCCGCCGCCGCCCAGCGCGCGTGTCCTGGTGCAGCCTGCCTCACCGGGGCCGCCTCAAGCGACCGATCCGTGCGGTCCCGTCGTCGCCCGAGGCCCCGGGCCTGCCTGCTGCCTTGTGCGTCACGCTCGTCGCTACGCTCCGGTCGCGCCGCCGATGGCCTCGCCGGTGCCGGTCGACCGCGCGCGGGCGCTGGCGAGGGTGGATTTCAGCTCGGCCTCCATCTTCTGCAACTCGGCCTCGGCGGCGGCACGCTTGGCCTTGCCCTCGTCAGCGATCTGCAGGCTTTCGTTGATCGTGGCGATCAGGTTCTCGTTGGCGGATTTCACCGCCTCGATATCAAAGACGCCGCGCTCCATCTCGGTGCGGATGACCTTGTTGGCGTCGCGCAGGTTCTGGGCATTGGCGGTCAGAAGCTCGTTCGTCAGGTCATTGGCATCGCGCACCGCCGCTGCTGCTTCGGCGCTGCGCTGGATCGTGACGGCCTGCGCCAGCTGGGTTTCCCAAAGCGGCACGGTGTTGACCAGCGTCGAGTTGATCTTGGTGACAAGGCTCTTGTCGTTTTCCTGCACCAGCCGGATCGAGGGCAGCGACTGCATCGTCACCTGCCGCGTCAGCCGCAGGTCATGCACGCGGCGTTCAAGATCGTCGCGGGCCGAGCGCAGGTCGCGCAGCTCCTGCGCCTTCATCACGCCCTGATCCTCGGGGGCGGCCTGCACCTCGGCCTCCTTGGCGGGGATCGTCTCGCTGTCCAGCTCGGCCAGCTTCGCCTCTCCGGCCGCGATATAGAGGGCAAGCTCGTCATAGAAGGCGAGCGTCTTGTCATACAGCTGGTCGAGCGCCTCGATATCCTTCAGAAGCACATGTTCATGCTTGAGAAGGTCACTGGTGATCTTGTCGATCTGGCCCTGCACCTCTTCGTATTTCGCCGCAAAGCGCACCAGCGGCGCCGCCCTTCCCGTCAGCTTTTCCCAGAGCGAGCGTTCGCGGCGCACGTCAAGTTCGTCCATCGAGAAGCCGCGGATCGTGGCGACGATGCCGCGCAGGCTGTCGCCCGCCGGGCCCACGTCCTTGTTGCGCACGCCGGCCAGCATCGACTGGCTGATCACCTGCAATTCCGCCTGGGCGCGGCTGCCGAAGGCGACGATGGAATTCGTGCTGGCCATGTCCAGCTCGGCCATCCGCTTGCGGATATCCTCGCCCAGTTCGGGCGGCGCCGCGTCCAGCGGCACGATCTCGGTCGAGGGTTCGGGCAGGATGACCGCCGTTACCTTTTCAACTTCGCTCAGCGCGGCCTGGGCCGCTTCGCGCACATCATCGGACATGTCTTCCCTCTCCAGATTTCTTCCGGTCAAATCACTGTTCCGGCCGCACGCCTTCGCGTTGCAGCCGGTCGCGCAGAACCTTGATCTCGATATCCATGTCGGTCCGCCCGCCTTCGAGCATCTTCTGCGTGCTGGCGGCGAAATTCGTCTCGAGATCGGTCAGAAGCGCCTCGTAATCGGCGCGGGCCGAGGCATCCTGCGTGCGGCGATACAGCTCGCTGAACTTCACCGTCGCGTCGCGCGCGCCCATCAGATAGACGCCCAGATACTTGCGCGCCTGGGTCAGGTCGCGGGGATCCTCTTCGACCCTGCGGATCATCTGACGGACATGGCCGCGAAACCCCGTCACGCGGCTATCAAGCGTGCGGTCGCCGATCAGGGCGATCTGGTCGCGGATCGTGTCGAGATGGCTTTCGGCCTCGTCCACCACGCGGGCCACGCGATCCTGCTGGAACGTGTCCACGCCCTCGACGCGCTTGTCCTTGAGCGGATCAAGCCCGAAGGCCACCAGATGCAGCCCCCCCGCCGCAATGCCGTAAAGCACCCCGCCCAGCACATCGCCCGCCTTCATCGAAGCGGCGACGGCTACGCCGACCCCGGTCAGCGCGGCGGCGATCATCTTGCGCGGCAGGGCGGGCTTGCGGGCGATCGGGCGCGCGTTGAAAGCGGCCTCGGCGCGCAGTCCCTCGCGCAGAAGCCAGGCCCCCAGCGCCAGAACCGCCGCCCCCGCAAGGCCGGTGGTCAGCACGACCGGCCCGCCATTCAGCGAGGTGAAGGCCAGCACCACGGCCGGCACGAACATGACGTTGGATTTCGCCCCGGCCGCATCGACCGTGCGCTCTTCGGCGATGACGGCGCGGGCCGCCTTGTCGGTGGGCGAGGCGTTGCGCGCCTCGGGGCTGTGCTTGCCGCCGAACTGCTTTGCCATCAGCCCGGCACCATCCAGCCGGTCACGACACCGAACATGAGCACGATCAGAAGGGCGAAGGCCACGTTGCGAAGGGCTGCTGGCATCGGGTCGGTCCTCTTGGGTGCGGGCGCGGCGCTGGCCGGGGCAAAAACGGACTGTATGGCCCCGACGACGACCACGACCGTCGCGACAATCAGCAACAGAAGGATCAATCGGACCATGGCTTATCTTTCCAGAGGCACAGGAAGTTAACAATAGGAAAGCTGGCCGGCGATTTTAAGGGCCGGGCCGGAGAAAATGGGTCGGAAAGACCGCCAGTCGGGCCGCCAGTCGGGCCACCCGCGCTCGGGATCAGCCCCGGGGCTTGCGCCCGCGGGGCGGCGCCCCCGGTTTGCCTGCCAGTTTGCCTGTGGGTCTGCCCCCCGGTTTGCCCCCCGGTTTGCCCGTAGCCTTGCCCGTCGCCTTGCCCGTCGGCTTACCCGCCGGCCTGCTGTCGGACCGGGGTGGTCCCTTGTGGGGCGGCTTGCCGTCCGGGCCATGGGATCTGGTCCCGGTTCTGGCCCCTGCTTTGGCCCCGGCTTTGGCCCCTGTCTTGGAGGCGTAAGACCCCGCCCCGGACCTGCCCCCGGTCTTTTCGCCACCGCGCGGCTCCGAGCGGTGGCCCTCACGCGCGGGGCCTTCCCCGCGAGCGGGGCGGGGCCCTTTGGGGCCGTCATAGGTCTGGGCCGTGGTTCGGCTGCTCCAGGAGCGACCCGCGGCCGCGCCACCCTTGCCCGCCTCCCTTGCGCCACGACCGGCGCTGTCGGACCGGCCGCCCGGCTTGCCCCCGCGACTGTCGGACGGGCCAGCGACGGCGGATCCCGACGTGCGGCGCTCTTTCGTCCAGCGTGCCGGCTTGTCTGTGGGCCGCGGGCCGCGCTCTGTGCCGGTCGCTCCGGCAGCGCCTCTGGGGCGATCCTCCCGCGCGGCCCGGTCGGGGACAAGGGGGCGGGGTTTCGGTGCGCGGGATTTGGGTGCGGGCCTTGCCGCGCCCGTCGCCTCGACCGGGCGCGCGCGCGGCGGGCCGCCCGGATGCGGGGCGCGCGCCCGCGTGGACTGGTCCTGAGAAGCGGCGGCCCTGACGCTGCGAGACCCGGCGGCCCGCGGCGGGCGCCCGTCATCGGCTTCGGCGGCCGGACCCGGTCTGCCGCCACCGCCCTTGCCTTCACCGCCCTTACCGACACCCGGCTTGCCGCCCATCGGCTTGCGGCTGCGTTGGATTTGAGGCCGGGCGCCGTCAAGGCCAAGCTGGTCGCGGACCTGCCGTCTGGGGATCTCTTCGACCTCGCCCGCGGCAAGCTTTCCCAGCTGGAACGGCCCGTAGCTGACGCGGATCAGCCGGTTGACGGTCACGCCCAGCGCCTCCATCACGCGGCGGATCTCGCGGTTCTTGCCTTCGCGCAGGGCGACGGTCAGCCAGGCATTCGCGCCCTGCTGGCGGTCGAAGGTCACTTCCATCGGCTGGTAGTGCACATCCTCGACCGTTATCCCGGCGCGCAGACGGTCAAGCTGGGCCTCGGACACCGCCCCCTTGATCCGCACCCGGTAGCGGCGCAGCCAGCCGGTTTCGGGCAGTTCCAGCCGCCGCTTGATCGCGCCGTCATTGGTCAACAGCAACAGCCCCTCCGAGGTCAGGTCCAGCCGCCCGACCGACATCACTCGCGGCATCCCCTCGGGCAGGCCGTCATAGATCGTCGCGCGCCCCTGTTCGTCCTGATCGCTGGTCACAAGGCCCGGCGGCTTGTGATAGAGCCAGAGCCGCGTCGGCTCGGGCTCGGGCACGAGGCTGCCGTCCACGGCCAGCCGGTCGGTGGCCGTGACGTTGAGCGCGGGCGAGGTGACGACCTTGCCGTTCACGCTGACCCGGCCGTCAAGGATCATCCGCTCGGCATCCCGGCGCGAGGCGACCCCGCGGCGCGACAGGGCCTTGGCGATCCGCTCGCCGTCATTCGATGTGCTGTTCATGCGGCCCCTCTATACGCCTTTGCCCCCCCTTGCCAGCGCGATGGGGGAGGGCGATGAAGGGCCATGACCTTCCGTTCCTTCATGTCGGCCGCTCTGGACGAGGCGCAGGCCGCCGCGCGGCGTGGCGAGGTGCCGGTGGGCGCGGTGGTGGTCGATCCCGCAGGCCGGATCGTGGCGCGCGCCGGCAACCGCACGCGCGAGCTGAACGACCCGACCGCCCATGCCGAGATCCTCGCGATCCGCGCCGCCTGCACGGCTGCGGGGTCCGAGCGGTTGCCGGGGCATGACCTTTACGTGACGCTCGAGCCCTGTCCGATGTGCGCCGGGGCCATTTCCTTCGCGCGGATCGGGCGGCTTTATTATGGGGCGGGGGATCCCAAATCGGGCGGCGTGGCGCATGGGGCGCGGGTCTTTGCCCATCCGCAATGCCACCATGTGCCTGAAATCTATGACGGTATCGCAGCACCCGAGGCCGAGGGGCTGCTGCGCGCCTTCTGGGCCGCCGGGGGGGGGGCGGGGGCGGCGGGAAAGGCCGATTGACATAACTTAGAATCGTTCTAAGTTTGATGGTGCAAGCCAGCCAGCCGATCGCCAGCCAGCCAGCCCGAAGGCCCCGCCATGCCCATGGAACCCACCGTCCTGCTTGTCTTCGTGGCGGCCCTGATCACGGCGCTGGCCACCGGGCTTGGCGCCCTGCCGCTTCTGGCGGGCAAGGCCGATGCGCGCTGGCTGGGGATCGGCAATGCCGTGGCGGCCGGGCTGATGCTGGCCGCCTGTTTCAGCCTGATCGTCGAGGGGTTCGAGTTCAGCCCGCTCCGCACCCTTGGTGGCGTGGTGGCGGGGGTCGTCCTGATCATGATCGCAAGCCGCTGGCTCAGGCGGCATGACGGGCTGAGCATCGCCAATGTGCAGGGCGCGGATGCGACCAAGGTTCTTCTGATCATCGGCATCATGACGGCGCATTCGGCGGCCGAGGGCGTGGGCGTGGGCGTCGCCTATGGCGGCGGGCGCGAGCTGGGGGATTTCATCACCATCGCCATCGCGCTCCACAATGTGCCCGAGGGGCTGGCCATCGCGCTGATCATGGTGCCGCGCGGCGCGGGCGTTCCGCGCGCGGCCTGGTGGAGCATCGTCTCGAGCCTGCCGCAGCCGCTTCTGGCGGTGCCGGCCTTCCTCTTCGTTCTGGCCTTCGCGCCCTGGCTGCCGGTGGGGCTGGGGCTGGCGGCGGGAGCGATGCTGTGGATGATCTTTTCCGAGCTGCTGCCCGAGGCAAGCCAGGGCATGGGGCATGAACGGCTGGGCGCGGTCGTGGTGACGGCCTTCGCGGCGATGCTGGGGGTGACGCTGCTGTTCTAGCGGCGCGCCCCGCCAGGAGGGGCCGGAAGAGGCCAGAAGGGGCCAGAAGGGACCGGAAGGACCCGGAAGGGAATGGCATTCGTCGCGGCTTTGGGGGATAGTCGGCCCATGTCGCTGCCCCCCGGATTCCTTGACGAGTTGCGCGGCCGCCTGTCGCTGGGGCAGGTGGTGGGGCGCAAGGTCGTCTGGGACGCGCGCAAATCGAACCAGGGCAAGGGCGATCTCTGGGCGCCATGCCCGTTCCACCAGGAAAAATCCGCGTCTTTTCATGTGGATGACCGCAAGGGCTATTACTACTGCTTCGGCTGCCACGCGAAGGGCGATGCCATCTCCTTCGTGCGCGAGACCGAGAATGTGGGCTTCATGGAAGCGGTCGAGATCCTTGCCCGCGAAGCCGGCATGACCATGCCCGCCCGCGATCCCGAGGCGGCGGCAAAGGCCGAAGTGCGCAGCGGGCTTGCGGATGTGATGGAGCAGGCGGTGCAGTATTACCGGCTGCAGCTGCGCACCGCCCAGGGGCAGGCGGCGCGCGAATACATCGCGCGGCGCGGCCTGAGCGAGGCCGCGCTCGAGCGGTGGGGGATCGGCTTCGCGCCTGACGACCGGCAGGGGGTGATCCGGCATCTGACGGGCAAGGGCATCGCGCCCGAACGGATCGTCGAGGCGGGTCTGGCCGCACGCCCCGAGGGGGGCGGCGCGCCCTATGACCGGTTCCGCGACCGCATCATCTTTCCGATCCGCGATGCGCGCGGCCGCGCGATCAGCCTGGGCGGGCGGGCGATGGCGGCGAATGCGCGGGCCAAATACCTCAACGGACCCGAGACCGCGCTGTTCGACAAGGGCCGGGCGCTGTTCAACCAGGGCCCCGCGCGCGAGGCGGCCGGCAAGGAAGGCCGGCTGATCGTGGCCGAGGGCTATATGGACGTCATCGCGCTTTCCGAGGCGGGGTTCGGCGCGACCGTGGCCCCCCTTGGCACCGCGATCACCGAGGATCAGCTGCGCCTGATGTGGCGGATCGCGGATGAACCGGTGATCGCGCTGGATGGCGACAAGGCGGGGATCGGGGCGGCGCTGCGGCTGATCGATCTGGCGCTGCCGATGCTTGAGGCGGGCAAGGGCCTGCGCTTTGCGATCCTGCCGCAGGGGATGGATCCCGACGACCTGATCCGGGCCGAGGGGCCGGGGGCGATGCAGGCCGTGCTGGACCGGGCCGAGCCGATGGTGCGCCTCTTGTGGCAGCGCGAGATCGAGGGCCGCGATTTCGACAGCCCCGAGCGCAAGGCGGCGCTCGACAAAAGCCTGCGCGCCGCCATCGCGCGGATCAAGGACCCCTCGATCCGCGCCCATTACGGCGAAGAGATCCGCGAGTTGCGCCGCCTGCTTTTCGGTGCGGGGCGCAAGGGGGCACCGAGGCCCGGAGGGGCGGCGGCGGGCCGGCCGGGGGGCCGCGCCGGGCCGCCCAGCCGTTACGGACAGTCGGCGCAGGTCTCGGCGGGAAGCAAGAACTCTGCCCTCTCCGCCGGCCCCACGGGCACCGAGGATCGCCTGCGCGAGGCGGCGATCCTTGCGGTGCTGATCGTCAACCCCACGATCCTGCCCGATTTCGTCGGCGCGCTGGAAGGCATGGACTGCCTCGACCCCGATCACGCCGCGCTGCGCGACAGCCTTTGCGCCTGCGAGGCGGAGGCGGATCTGCGCACCGAACTGACCCTCCGCCATGGCCCCGGCGCCCTTGAAAAGCTGTTCGGCGCACCTCATATCGCGTTGATACCGGCGGTGCGCCGTCCCGGGGATGGCGATCTGGCGCGGATGACCGTCGCCGAAGAGCTGGCCAAGCTGGCCGCGCGGCGGGGTCATCGCTCCGAGATCGAGGAACTGGCCGCAGAGATAGGGTCATTGACAGGCGAATGGGTCACGACGCGATTGAGCCAGGCCGCGGCTGCCGTGGATACCACCCGCAGGACCGAGCAGGAGGACACGCGCGATGTGGTGATCGCGCCGAACGGTCTGGCGCTGGACAGGGCCGATCTGGAACGCTCGAGCTCGGTTTTCGATGGGATCACCTTCACCCGGAAAGGGCCGCGCCGCCGCGACCCGTAGCTTGGCCCCTGCCGACTTGGCCCCTGCCGACTTGGCCCCTGCCGACCCGGACCGCCGCCACGGCAACAGGATCAGAGAATCGGTGCGGGTGCCTTGCGAATCACCTGCGACCCGGATTGATTCGCCCGAAGGCGACTCACCGAATCACTTACGGCATCACCTGCGACGTCACTCACGACATCGCCCACGACCCAGCTTAGCGAAGGAGCCCTGCATGGCCGCCAAGGACACGGACGATCATCAGAAGGACGTGGATCAGGACGGGGATCTCGCGCTCGACATGAGCCAGGCCGCCGTCAAGAAGATGATCGCCGATGCGCGCGAGCGCGGCTATATCACCTATGACCAGCTCAACACCGTTCTGCCGCCCGATCAGGTCTCGTCCGACCAGATCGAGGATGTGATGTCGATGCTGTCGGAAATGGGCATCCAGGTCACCGAAGAAGAGGAATCCGAGGAAAGCGAGGATCCGGCGGGTTCGCGCGAGGTGGTGGCACTGGGCGGCAATCGCGATGTGGCGCTTGCGGGCTCGGATACCGAAAAGCTGGACCGCACCGACGATCCGGTGCGGATGTATCTGCGCGAAATGGGCTCGGTCGAGCTTCT
>JBHYFN010000067.1:0-15337 GCA_051859505.1 Paracoccaceae bacterium | reverse complement strand
CCCCAGATCGCCCTGCCACGCGCCCCGGAAGGCCGCCAGCATCCGGTCGGCCTGGGTCTCACCGCTCTCGGCAATCTCGGCCAGAGGCGCAAGATAACGCTCCTCCCCAAGACCCCGCCCCGTCAGACCCGCCTCGGCGATCTCCAGCACCTGCCGCGCCAGCGCCTGCAAACCGATACCCCCGGCCTCGCCCTGCAAGGCCCGCTCCGAGGCCGCCACCCGCAACCCCTCGCGCGTCTCGGCATCCCAGCCCTTCACCAGATCCCAGGCCGCATCCAGCGCGCCCTGATCATACATGATCCCCATCCAGAAGGCCGGCAAAGCCATCAGCATCGGCCGCGACCCGGCATCGGCCCCCCGCATCTCGATGAACTGCTTGACACGCGCCTCGGGGAATACCGTCGTCAGGTGATCGGCGAAATCCGACAGCGTCGGCAATTCGCCCGGCAGCGCCGGCAACCGGCCCTTCAGGAAATCCCGGAACGACTGGCCCAGCGCATCGATATAGACCCCGTCGCGATAGACGAAATACATCGGCACATCGAGCACCCAGTCAACCCATCGCTCGAACCCCATGCCCTCTTCGAACACGAAGGGCAGCATGCCGGTGCGGGCCTCGTCCAGCCCCCGCCAGATCCGCGACCGCCACGACCGGTGCCCGTTGACCTGCCCCTCGAAAAAGGGCGAGGCCGCGAAAAGCGCCGTCGCCACCGGCTGCAGCGCCAGCGCCACGCGCAGCTTCTGCACCATGTCCGCCTCGGACGCGAAATCGAGATTGGCCTGCACCGTGCAGGTCCGGTACATCATCTGCGTCCCATGCGTGCCGACGCGGCCCATGTAATCCGTCATCAGCCGATAGCGCCCCTTGGGCATCCGGGGCATCTCGTCCTGCGTCCAGACCGGCGCCGCCCCGAGCCCCAGAAACCCGACCCCCATCGGCCCGGCCAGCTCGGCCACTTCGGCCAGATGGTTGGTCAACTCGGCTTCGGTCTCGGCCAATGTCGCCAGCGGCGCGCCCGACAATTCGAACTGCCCGCCCGGCTCGAGGCTGATATTGGCCGCGCCGCGCTTCAACCCGATGATGCGCCCGCCCTCTTCCAGACGCGTCCAGCCGAACCGCGCCTCCAGCCCCTCCAGAAGCGCCCGGATCGAGGGATCGCCCGCCTGCGCCCCCTCATAGGGCAGCGGCGCATGGCTGCGGGTCAGGAAACCGAATTTCTCATGCTCGGTCCCCATCCGCCACTGCTCCCGCGGCTTGCACCCGGCTGCAAGATAGGCCGCCATCTGCTCGGGCCGCTCGATCGGGCCGCCACCGGATTGGGGAATGGACATGGGCAGGCGGCTCCGTCGGTCGTTCTGTCGGTCTGGCGTTCGGCCTCTCGGTCGACCGCCAACAGGTGTCGCGAAGCCGTCGGCTTGTCAATGCACCGACCGCTCTACCGACGGCCAGACCGACCCCTCTACCAACCGCCTTGCCGACCGCAGGACCAACCGGCCCGGATCACCGAACCGGAGGCAGGGCGGAAAACGCCTGCCCGGCCGAGGCCCAGATACGGACCCGCCCCTCGGGCATGCGCTCCAGCGCCGACAGCATCCGTTCGGTCCGGATGCCGGGCAGGGCGGCGAACAGGTCGAACAGCCGGTCCGCGCCTTCCGCATCGACCGGGATCTCGAGCCCCGCCCCCTCCGGCCCGCCCAGAACCCAGACCCCCCTGCCCCGCGCGCCGTCCAGATCAAGAAAGACCAGATCGTCCAGATCGATCATCCCGCCGCGCTCGGGCCCAAGATAGGCCAGCCGCCGCTCGCTGACCTGCACCACTCCCGGCCCGCCACCACCGCGCCCGAAGCGAAGCCGCTGCCAGCCGGTCCAGACCAGCACCACGCCAAGTCCCACCGCGACCCAGCCAAGCCAGCCCAACAGGCCAAAGGACCCCGCACCGAACCACAGCCCGCCAAGCGCAAGGCCCACCCCGGCAAGAACCTCGCGCCAGCGCCATAGAGCGGCCCGCGCCTCAGACCGAAAGAACTCCGCCAAGACACGGCCCTCCCGCAAGCGTGATCCCGGCAAGATGCCGGTCCGAGGGAGCTAACCCAGCCCCCGGGGTCAGGCAACCCGAGTATCGCCGCACAGCCTGCTGCTTCTTTTGTTCCCAAATATCCCGGGGGGAGTCCGCGCCAGCGGACCGGGGGGCAGCGCCCCCCGGCAGAAATTTGGCCAAATTTCTGCCCCCCGCGTCGGGCACGACCGAAGCGCCCGGAACCCGGTCAAACCCCCAGGCACCAGCGCATCACCGCCTTCTGGGCATGCAGCCGGTTCTCGGCCTCGTCCCAGATCACCGAATGCGGCCCGTCCATCACCGCACTCGTCGCCTCGTCGTCGCGATGCGCAGGCAGGCAATGCATGAACAACGCATCCGGCTTGGCCCGCGCCATCAGCGCCTCGTTCACCTGATAGCCGCGCAGCTGGTTGTGCCGGCGCTCCCGCGCCGATTGCGGATCATGCATGGAGACCCAGGTATCCGTCACCACGAGATCCGCCCCCTCGACCGCCTTGAAAGGATCGCGCTCGATCTCGACCCGGACCCCTTTCGCCCGCGCCTCGTCCAGAAAGACCTGCTCGGGGTCGAGCGGCTCCGGCCCGGTGAAAGTCAGATCGAAGCCGAACTGGCCTGCGGCATGGGCAAAGCTCGCAAAGACATTGTTGCCGTCACCCGACCAGACCACCTTGCGCCCCCGGATCGGGCCACGGTGTTCCTCGTAGGTCATGATATCGGCCATGATCTGGCAGGGATGGGTGCGGTTCGTCAGCCCGTTGATGACCGGCACGGTGGCATGTTCGGCCATCTCGAGCAGCGTCGCCTCCTCGAAGGTGCGGATCATGATCAGATCGACATAGCGGCTCATCACACGGGCGGTGTCGGCGATGGTCTCGCCATGGCCCAGCTGCATGTCGGCACCCGAAAGCACCATCGTCTGCCCACCCATCTGGCGCACGCCCACGTCAAAGCTGACGCGGGTGCGGGTCGAGGGTTTCTCGAAGATCAGCGCCACCATGCGGCCGGCAAGCGGCTGATCGTCGTCGGGCATGCCCTTGGGGCGGCCGTTGCGGGCGGCCTTCATGGCCTGGCCCGCGTCGATCATCGCGCGCAGGGCGGTGGGGTCGGTCTTGTTGATGTCGAGAAAGTGGTTCATGGCGTGGCTCCTTCCGGGCAACGCCGGGGGGCTGTCTGCCCCCCGGACCCCCCGAGGATATTTGTGAACAAAAGAAGCAGATCAGGCTGGTGCGAAGGTTATGGCGGTTCGCTCCAGACGGGTGAGGGCCTCGGCGATGTCGGCGTCGGGGATGTTGAGGGCGGGGAGGAGGCGGATCACGTTGTCGGCGGCGGGCACGGTGAGGAGGGCTTGCGCATAGGCCGCGCCAACGATCTCGGTATTGGGCAGCGCGCATTTGAGGCCGAGCATCAGGCCCGTGCCGCGGACGCTTTCGAAAACGCCCGGATGAGAGGCGACCAGCCCCTCGAGGCCCTGGCGCAGGAGGGCGGCCTTGCGGTTGACCTCGGCGAGGAAGGCGTCGTCGGCGACGATTTCCATCACCGCCGTGCCCACGGCGCAGGCCAGCGGGTTGCCGCCATAGGTCGAGCCGTGGCTGCCGGCGGTCATGGCGCTGGCGGCGGCCTCGGTGGCGAGCACCGCGCCAAGGGGGAAGCCGCCGCCGATGCCCTTGGCGACCATCAGGATGTCGGGCGCGATCCCCGCCCATTCATGCGCGAAAAGCCGGCCGGTGCGGCCCATGCCGCATTGCACCTCGTCGAGGATCATCAGGACGCCCGTCTCGTCGCAGAGGTCGCGCAGGCCCTTGAGGCAGGCGTCGGGCAGCGGGCGGATGCCGCCTTCGCCCTGCACGGGCTCGACCAGAACCGCGCCGACATCCGCTTCGCGGATCGCCTTTTCCAGCGCCGCATGGTCGCCCCAGCCCAGCTGGGTGAAGCCGGGCAGGAGCGGCGCGTAGCCCTTTGTCATCTTCTCGGACCCGGCGGCGGCAATGGCGGCCGAGGAACGGCCATGGAACGCGCCCTCGAAGGCGAGGATCCGGCTGCGTTCGGGCTGGCCCTTCTCGTGCCAGTACTTGCGGGCCATCTTGATGGCCAGTTCGCAGGACTCGGTTCCCGAATTGGTGAAAAAGACCGTGTCGGCGAAGGTCCGCTCGACCAGCAGGTCGGCCAGCCGCTGCTGTTCGGGGATGCGGTAGAGGTTCGAGACATGCCAGAGCCGCCCCGCCTGTTCCGTCAGCGCCGCCACCAGCGCCGGATGGGCATGGCCCAGCGCATTGACCGCGATCCCGGCGGCAAGATCAAGGTAGCGCTGCCCGTCCTCGGCCACCAGCCAGGAGCCTTCCCCCTTCACGAAGGTCAGGGGCGCGCGGTTGTAGGTCGGCAGGATCGTCGGGATCATGGGATCTTTCCTCGAGGAAACAGGATGACTTGGTGCCCAAAGCGCCGGGCCGCGTCAATCATGGAGGTGGGGAAGGTGGAAACGGGACCGATCACCCCGCCCTGTGCGGCGGGGGCTGCGCGCGTCAGCGTCGCGAGGGGACGGGAGTCAGCCAGCGTTTCATGCCTGTTGCATAGGCCCATTCGGCGCCCTTGGAAAGGGTGCATCTGACACGGATCCCCGCCGGCACAGCTTGCACTTTGACGGGCGCGGTTGTATCTCGGCGCGTCGGGGCTAGAATGCCCGAGATTTTCCAGGCAGCGGCAGGAGCAGGCGCAAGCGGCGCGCTCGGCGGTTGTGAAGCAAGGGTCCGGAGGTTTGCATGTCGTGGACGGATGAGCGCGTCGAGACACTCAGGAAAATGTGGACAGACGGCCAGTCCGCCAGCCAGATCGCCAAGGAACTGGGCGGTGTCACGCGCAATGCGGTGATCGGCAAGGTCCACCGCCTGGGCCTGTCCAACCGCACCGGCGGCGCGCCGGCGGCTGTGCCGGGGGCCGCACCGGCGGCACCGCGCAGTGAGGCACCCCGCGAGGCGCGCGCCCCCGCGGCCGACCCGCTTGACGCGCCCGAGGAAGAGGCCGAGGCCACGCCCGAGCCGCAGGAAACCGCCGCCGCCGAGCCCGAGGTCGAGACGGACGAGAACGGCATCCCGATCAGCGCCGCCCGCCGCGCGATCATCCCCGCGGGTCAGCCGCTGCCGCCGCAGCCCTCGGCCAACGAGATCAGCCCCGAGGCGCTGGCCAAGGTCTCGGAGATCGAGAAGACGGCGCGGAAGCTCACGCTGATGGAGCTGACGGAAAAGACCTGCAAATGGCCGGTGGGCGATCCGGCGACCGAGGATTTCTGGTTCTGCGGCCTGCCGGTGCAGCAGGGCAAGCCCTATTGCGAGGCGCATGTGGGGGTGGCGTTCCAGCCGATGAGTGCGAGGCGGGATCGGCGGAGGTAGGTGGCGGCCAAATTCTGATGGCCGTTGCAGGCAGCCATTTTGGTTTTTGTTAGGTCACAAAGATACATGCGCAAGAAGTAGTATGGCCGTTCATCAACGGAACAGTAACCTGAATCCAAGCGCCAGAGCTAGACGAAACATGCTACCACAAAGACCTATTGTTTTGGCGAACGACTTGGAATGTCTGAAATGCCAGCCGAGACTTGAAAACTTCGACGTTAGTGTCCGAAACGACTTCTGCTAGGTCAGCGACCTTGATATCTGAATTTGGGCCAACGATAACCTGTCTCAGTATCATGCTCTCTGAAAACTCATGAAATATCAATTCATCGTCAGGTACGCTGGTTGAGAAGGAAACCAGCAACCTTACCTCCTCCTCGTAGCTCCAGTGAATGAATTTGGTAGCGAAGAGATCTACCATCTGATTTTCACCAATATGCTCGAAAAAGTTCTGCGGGGTTAGATCAGGGTATAACCGCTCAGAGACATACCTAACATCGACAAAGGTCTCTGGGTCCACATCAAATCCGTAGCAGACGCCGGTGTGTTTCTGCGCATAATGCGACCACATCACGGGATTTTGCCAGTTCCTAGAGAAACAAAGCAAACCGTTCCCCTTGTTCATCCAGGAAAGCCAATCCCGGAACCGGCGCCGAACCTCCTCGTTTCTCATATTGAAGGACGCGAGTTCAAAGGGATCATTGCACTTCGAGAACCTGGAAATCTTTAGGCTTCTATTTTCCAGATTCTTCACGGCGTATTCAGGTGGCGTAAAGTAGTAGACTCGCTTCATGGGTTGCATTGCGACGCCCCCTCAATTCACCACCACCGGCTTCGACCGCATCCTCGCCACCGTCTCGCGCTCCGCACGGCGGCAGACCTGGGGCGGCAGGTCGCGGTCCAGCAGCGCCATGTCCTCGAGCAGCATCTCGCCCATCCGCTTGAAGGCCACATCCAGCGCGCCCGCCCGGTGGGCCGACAGAAGCAGGCCGGGAACCGAGCGGCAGGGGTGGTCGGCGGGCATCGGCTCTTCGGGGAAGACATCGGTCGCCGCCACGATATGGCCCGAGCGGACGGCCTCGATCAGAGCGTCGAAATCCACCACGCCCGCGCGCGACAGAAGGATGAAGGCGGCACCGGGGCGCATGGCGGCAAAGGCTGACGCCCCCAGAAACCCCTCGTTCTCGCTGGTCACGGCCGCCGTGCAGAAGATCGTGTCGCAACTGGTCAGGATGGTCTGCAGGTCGGCAGGCTCTGTCCCCAGCGCGCGCAGGGTTGAGGGGGCCTGCCAGGGGTCATGCGCCAGGATGCGCGCGCGGAAGCCCGACAGCACGCGGGCCTGCGCGCGGCCCAGCTCGCCCATGCCGATGATGCCGATGGTCGAGCCCGACAGAAGCCGCGCGGTCGTGTTGCCTTCGCCGCCCCAAAGCTCGGCACCCCGGCGGAAATCGGCGTCGGCCCCGTGGATGTTGCGGGCAAGCGACAGCGCCATGCCAAGGCCCATCTCGGCCACGGGTTCGGCAAAGACCGCGCCGGGGGTGACGACATGGATGCCGCGGGCGAAAACCTCGTCATAGGGCATGTTGAGGTAGAGGTTCGTCTCGACATTGAAGATGCAGCGGAGGCGGGCGAGGCGGGCCAGGGTCTCGGACGACAGCGGCGGCTGGCCGATGATGTAGCGGGCGCGGGCGAGGGTCTCGTCGGGGAGCGTGGGGAGGGCCTCGTCCGTCGTCTCGACCACCTCGTAGCTTGCGTGAAGCTCGGCCAGCCGGTCGGGCGCGAAGATCAGAGGCAGAGTGCGCGGCAGGGGCGAGGAGAGGACGAGGGGGCGGGACACTCGGGACATGGGGCGGGCTCCTTTGCTTTGGCGCCATGAAACGCGGGGGGCCGGGGTCTGGCAAGGGCGGATGCGGGGCTTTCCGTGCCGCCCGCGCGCCGCTATATGCCCGCCATGAGCGCCAACCCGCCCCAGCTTCGCCCCGACCTCGCCCCGCGCGCCCGCCTGACCGAGAGCGCGCGCCCCGGACAGCCCACGATCGGCATGGTCAGCCTTGGCTGCCCCAAGGCGCTGGTCGACAGCGAGCGGATCCTGACGCGGCTTCGGGCCGAGGGCTATGCGATCAGCCCCGATTATGCGGGCGCCGAGGCGGTGATCGTGAACACCTGCGGCTTTCTCGACAGCGCCAAGGCCGAAAGCCTCGAGGCGATCGGCGAGGCTTTGGCGGAAAACGGCCGGGTGATCGTGACGGGCTGTCTGGGGGCAGAGCCCGACTATATCACCGGGGTGCATCCGCGCGTGCTGGCGGTGACGGGGCCGCAGCAATATGAACAGGTGCTGGATGCGGTGCACAGGGCGGTGCCGCCCAAGCCCGATCCCTTCGTCGACCTTTTGCCGGCGACGGGGGTAAGCCTAACGCCGCGGCATTACAGCTACCTCAAGATCTCCGAAGGCTGTAACCACAAGTGCCGCTTCTGCATCATCCCCGACATGCGGGGGCGTCTTGCCTCCCGCCCCGCCCATGCGGTCGTGCGCGAGGCCGAGCGGCTGGTCGCGGCGGGGGTGCGGGAGCTTTTGGTGATCAGCCAGGATACCTCGGCCTATGGCGTGGACATCCGCCATGCCGAAGAAAAGGGCCACCGCGCCCATATCACCGATCTGGCGCGCGATCTGGGGGCGCTCGGGGCCTGGGTGCGGCTGCATTACGTCTATCCCTATCCGCATGTGCGCGACCTCGTGCCGCTGATGGCCGAGGGGCTGGTGCTGCCCTATCTCGACATCCCGTTCCAGCATGCCCACCCCGAGACTTTGCGCCGCATGGCCCGCCCCGCGGCGGCGGCCAGGACGCTGGACGAGATCGCAGCCTGGCGCGCGATCTGCCCCGACCTGACGTTGCGGTCGACCTTCATCGTGGGGTTTCCGGGCGAGACGGAGGAGGAGTTCGCCACGCTTCTCGACTGGCTGGACGAGGCGCAGCTGGATCGGGTGGGGTGCTTTCAATACGAGGATGTGGCGGGGGCGCGGTCGAACGCCCTGCCGGATCACGTCGCCCCCGAGGTCAAGCAGGAGCGGTGGGAGCGGTTCATGGAACGCGCCCAGGCGATTTCCGAGGCAAAGCTTGCGGCGAAGGTCGGCCGGGTGATCGAGGTGATCGTCGACGAGGTGGACGAAGAGGCCGCGACCTGCCGCACCAAGGGCGATGCGCCCGAGATCGACGGGCATCTGTTCATCGACGAGGGATTTGAAGGGCTGGCACCGGGGGATATCGTCACGGTGCAGGTCGAAGAGGCGGGGGAATACGATCTCTGGGGGAGCAAGGCGTAGGGCCGGGGTCACCCCGCCAATCGGCCAGGCGGCGGGGTGCCCCCCGCCCCACGATCTGTCACCTCTTGCTCAGGGAGCTGTGGCCCCGGGCGTCATGATACGCCGATCTCCATCGCCGCCTTGAGGATCACGTAAAGGCCCAGCGCGCCGAACAGGACGGCAAAGACCGTGCTGCCGTGGCGGGCGATCCCGTCGCGGAGCTTGCCGAGCGGGGCGAGGGCGCGGTCGCCCAGAACCGTCACGGCGAGAAGCGGGGCCAGAACGCCGGCGCTGGCCACCAGCATGTGCAGCAGGAACGCCCCGGCCTGGGCCGCGGGGCGCGGGGTGGCGGCGGCGATGGTCAGCGCGGCGGACATCACCAGAACCGTGTTCTTGGGGTTGATCGTCGCAAGTGCCGCGCCGATCGCGGCCGCCCCGCGGGCAGAGATCGAATCAAACCGCTTCATCCATCCCGGCGTCTCGGGATCCTGCCCCGGCAGCGGGCGTTTCTGCCATTTCTTCCATGCGAAATACAGCAGCAGCGCGCCAAGCGCGATCCGAAGCAGGATCAGCCCGCTTTCGGCGGCGTCGTCATAGAGTGTCGCCGTATCGGCCAGCAGGATCGTCGCCATGCCGAGCCCGTAGAACCCCGCAAGCCAACCAAGGATGAAGCCATGCAGCGCCCCCCGGTCGGGCCGCGTGACCAGCAGAAGCGGGATCGCGAGCAGCGGGACCGTGGCAAGGATCGTGCCCAGCGCGATCGGCAGCGCGGATATGAACGCGGGTATCATGCCATCCCTCCGCTGCCACTCTGGCCGCATTGGGCCGAATTCGCGGGGTTCTGGCAAGCGGCAATATCGCGCGGGCGCGCCATGCAGGCGCTGCCCGACGGGTTCGGGATCGGGATCGGGATCGGGGAACGGCCGATGGCGGCCCGTGGCCCCTGTCAGGTGGCCCCTGTCAGCTGGCCCGTATCAGCTGGCCCGTATCAGCTGGCCGGCGGTCAGCGCGGCAGGCTGCCCCCGCCGCGCCGCGCGCCTCAGCCGCCTTCGACCACCCGCCCGATGGCGCCGTCCACCGCCGCGACGATCTGGTCAAGGTCGTCCGCGGTGGCGATCAGGGCGGGCGCGAACAGCAGCGTGTTGTTGAACCCGGGCATCGAGCGGTTCGACGCTCCGATGATCACGCCTTGCGCCATGCAATCGGCGAGGATCGCCTGCACCTGCTTTTCGGGCAGCGGTTCGCGTGTGCTGCGGTCGGCGACGAGTTCCGCCCCGGCGAAGAGGCCCTTGCCGCGGACCTCGCCCACGCAAGCGTGTTTCTCCATCAGCTCGTTCAGGCGCATCTGCAGATGCTCGCCCATGCGCGCCGAGTTGCCGCAGAGATCCTCTTCCTCGATGATCGCCATGTTCTCGAGCGCCGCCGTGGGGCCCGCGGTGCAGCCGCCGAAGGTGCTGATATCGCGGAAATAGCCCAGCTTGTCGGTATCGTCCTTGAACATCTCGAAGACGCGGTCGGTGGTCACGCAGCACGAGATCGCGGCATAGCCCGAGGCCACGCCCTTGGCCATGGTGACGATATCGGGCTGCACGTCATATTGCTGGTAGCCGAACCAGGTGCCGGTGCGGCCCAGACCGCAGACGACCTCGTCGATATGCAGAAGGATATCGTATTTGCGGCAGATCTCCTGCACGCGCTGCCAGTAGCCCTTGGGCGGCGTGATGATGCCGCCGCCGGCGGTGATCGGTTCCAGGCAGAGGGCGCCCACCGTATCGGGGCCTTCGCGCAGGATCACATCCTCGATGGCCTGGGCGGCGCGTTCGCCATAGCCCTCGCCCCCCAGATCGCCCGCGCGGTATTCAAGGCAGTGCGGCACCTCGACAAAGCCCGGGGTGAAGGGGCCGTATTGGGCGTTGCGCTCCTGCTGGCCGCCGGCGGAGAGGCAGGTGATGGTCGTGCCGTGATAATCGCGGTCGCGGTAGAGGATCTTGGATTTCTTTCCGCCGTGATGCTTGTGGGCGATCTGGCGGACCATCTTGAAGGCCTTTTCATTCGCCTCGGACCCGGAGTTCGCGTAATAGACGCGGCTCAGCCCCGGCATCTTTTCGGTCAGCCGCCTGGCGAATTGCGCACCGGGGATCGTGCCCGAGGCGCCGGCGAAGAAGCAGAGTTTCGTCAGCTGGTCGGCCACGGCTTTCGCGATCCTCTCGCGCCCGTAGCCCACATTGACCGTCCAGACCCCGCCCGAGACGGCGTCGACATGTTCCTTGCCCTTGATATCCCAGACGCGGAGGCCCTTGCCCTCGACGATGATGCGGGGGTCGATGGTCTCGAACGGCTTGTGCTGGATCAGGTGGTGCCAGACATGGGCGCGGTCGGCCTCGATGACGGTGCGGGGGTCGTTGGAAAGGAGCGTGTCCATAGGGGCCTCGGGCGGTTGGCGGCGTGAGTGGTTTCAGGGGCGGTATCAGGGGCGGTCTCAGGAGCGGTGCTGCTGCGAGTGTGATGGGAAGCGGGCCGCGGTCAATAGGGCCAGTGGGGGTGGGTCGATATGTCCAGCGCGGCAGGGGGGCTCTGCCCCCCGCCCCTTCGGGGCTCCCCCCGGGATATTTGGGAACAAAAGAAGCGCAGCGAGGGCAAAGCCTGTCCTGGGGGTTTCTCCCTTGACCTTCCAGTGACTGGAAGCCCTATGTGGTCTTCAGGAGGTCCTTGCCATGGGACGACAGGAGACATTCACCTTCCCCATCGGGGGCATGACCTGCGCCGGCTGCGCCGCGCGGGCCGAGCGGGCGATGGCGGGGGTGGCCGGGGTGGCGCGGGCCGAGGTGAACCTTGCGACGCATGGCGGGCGGGTGGACCTGGCGCTTGACGCCGGAACGGGCGTGCTGCGCGATGTGACCGGGGCGCTGCAGGCGGCGGGCTATCCGGCCGCGGTCCGGCGGGTGCGGCTGGCGGTGGAGGGGATGACCTGCGCCTCTTGTGTGGGCCGGGTCGAGGCGGCTCTGGCGGCGGTGCCGGGGGTGGTCTCGGTCCATGTGAACCTTGCCGACGGGCGCGCGGCTGTCAGCACGCTCGGGGTGCCGGAGGCGGCCCTTCTGGAGGCGGTGGCGGGCACGGGCCATGCCGCGCGGGTGGAGACGGGCGAGAGGGCAGAGGCCGCGCCGGACGAGGGCAAGGGCCTGCAGCGGCAGGTGATCCTGGCGGCCCTGCTGACCCTGCCGGTCTTCGCGCTCGAGATGGGGGGGCACATGGTCCCCGCGCTGCATCATGCCATCGCCCATTCGATCGGGCATCAGGCCAGCTGGATGATCCAGTTCGTGCTGACGACGCTGATCCTGCTGGGGCCGGGGCGGGTGTTCTTCGTCAAGGGCATCCCGGCGCTGATCCGCCGGGCGCCCGACATGAATGCGCTGGTGGCGCTGGGCACCTCGGCCGCCTGGGCCTATTCGACGGTGGCGCTCTTCGCGCCCGAGGTGCTGCCCGAGGGGAGCCGCGCCGTCTATTACGAGGCGGCCGCGGTGATCGTGACGCTGATCCTTGCCGGGCGCTGGATGGAGGCGCGGGCGCGGGCGCGGACGGGCGATGCGATCCGCCGGCTGATCGGGCTGCGCCCCGCGACGGCCCGGGTCGAGCGCGGGGGCGAGGCGGTGGAACTGCCGCTGGAGGAGGTGGTCGCGGGCGACATCCTGCTGATCCGCCCCGGCGAGCGGATCGCGGTGGACGGGGTCGTGCGCGAGGGCGCCTCCTTCGTCGACGAGAGCATGATCACCGGCGAGCCGATGCCGGTGGAGAAGCTGAAGGGCGCCACGCTTGTCGGCGGCACGGTGAACGGCGCGGGCGCGCTTCGGATGCGGGCGACGGCGGTGGGGGCCGAGACGATGCTGTCACGGATCATCGCCATGGTGGAAGAGGCGCAGGGCGCGCGGCTGCCGGTGCAGGACCTTGTGAACCGCATCACGCTCTGGTTCGTGCCGGCGGTGATGGCGGTGGCTCTGGTCACGGTCGTGGTCTGGCTGGCGCTGGGGCCGTCGGTCGCGCATGCGCTGGTGGCGGGTGTTTCCGTCCTGATCATCGCCTGTCCTTGCGCGATGGGGCTGGCGGTGCCGGTCTCGATCATGGTGGGCACCGGGCGGGCGGCGGAACTGGGTGTGCTGTTTCGCCGGGGCGATGCGCTCCAAGGCCTCTCGGGTGTCGGGCTGGTGGCCTTCGACAAGACCGGCACGCTGACCGAGGGACGACCCGACCTGACCGATGTGGTGGCGCTGGAGGGCGAGAGGGTGGCGCTTCTGGCGCAGGTCGCGGCGGTTGAAGCGCTGTCGGAACACCCGCTGGCGGGCGCGATCCTGCGCGGGGCGAAGGCCGAGGGGCTGACCCTGCCCGAAGCCGGCGCCGTGCGGGCCGTCCCGGGGCAGGGGATCACCGGCATGGTGGCGGGGGAGCGCGTGGCCGTGGGCAACGGGCGGCTGATGGCGGCCGAGGGCGTCGATCCCGCCGCCATGCAGGGGATCGTGGCCGAACTTGCCGCCAAGGGCCGCACGGCGGTGATGGTCGCGATCGACGGCCGGGCGGCGGGGGTTCTGGCCGTGGCCGACCGGGCGCGGCCCGGCGCACGCCCCGCCATCGCCGCACTTGCCGGGCGGGGGCTGGGCGTCGCCATGATCTCGGGCGATGCGGCGGTCACGGCGCTGGCGGTGGCGCGCGATCTGGGGGTTGCGCAGGTGGTGGCCGAGGTCCTGCCCGAGGGCAAGGTCGAGGCCCTGCGCAGCCTGCAGGAGGATGGCACGAAACTCGCCTTCGTCGGCGACGGGATCAACGACGCCCCCGCGCTGGCCGCCGCCGAAGTGGGCATCGCCATCGGCACCGGCACGGATGTGGCGATGGAGGCGGCGGATGTGGTGCTCATGTCGGGCGATCCGGGCGGCGTGGTCAACGCGCTCGAGATCAGCCGCCGGACGCTGCGCAACATCCGCCAGAACCTGTTCTGGGCCTTCGCCTATAACGTGCTGCTGATCCCGGTCGCGGCGGGGGTGCTCTGGCCCATCTGGGGGATCATGCTCTCGCCCGTCATGGCGGCGGGCGCGATGGCGGCCTCGAGCGTTCTGGTCGTGACCAACGCGCTCCGGCTGCGGCGCATTCCTTCGGCGCTGGGGGCGGGACGATGAACATCGGCGAGGTGGCAGAGCGCACCGGCCTCCCGGCCAAGACGATCCGCTATTACGAGGAGATCGGCCTGATCCGCCCCTCGCGCGGTGCCAATGGCTATCGCCGCTTCCGTGAAAGCGACCTGCACAAGCTGACCTTCCTCGGCCATGCGCGGGGGCTGGGCTTCTCGATCGAGGACTGCCGCGACCTGCTGGCCCTGTGGGAGGATCAGGGCCGCGCCAGCGCCGATGTGCGCGCCATCGCGCAGGGGCATCTGGCCCGGATCGAGGCGAAGATCGCCGAACTGTCGGCGATGCGCGACACGCTTTCGGACCTCGTGGGCGCCTGTGCCGGGGATCAGCGGCCGGAGTGTCCGATCCTGCGCGGCCTCGAGGATCCCGAAAATCCCGACATGCCGTATTCGGGTTGAACTTTCCGGCCATCCGGAGTGATCTGCGCCCGGAAGAGGGGGGAACTTCGATGCATCTGTCACAGATTGACCGGCCCGAAGGGCGTGCTGTCGTCGCGCGCGAGGGCGAGCGTGCGGCCATCGTCACGGGGGCGACCAGCACCTATGACCTCGCTATGGAGGCGATCGCCACAGGCCGCAGCCTGTCCGAGGTGATCGCCGCCCATGGACTGGGCGAAACGGTCGACCTTCATGCCCTTGCCGCCGCAGGCCGCCTTGCCCTGCCGATCACCCATCCCGATCCGGTGCATCTGCACCTGACGGGCACGGGGCTGACCCATCTGGGTTCCGCCGCCACGCGCGATGCGATGCACACCAAGGCGCAGGCGCAGGATGCCAGCGATTCGATGAAGATGTTTCGCATGGGCCTTGAAAACGGCAAGCCGTCCGAGCTTCCGGGCGTGCAGCCGGAATGGTTCTACAAGGGCAACGGCCTGAACGCGGTGGCGCCGGGCGCGGCGCTGACCAGCCCGGCCTTCGCGCTTGACGGCGGGGAAGAGCCCGAGGTCGCGGGCATCTACCTGATCGGGCCGGACGGCACGCCGTTCCGGGTGGGCTGGACGCTGGCCAACGAATTTTCCGACCATGTGACCGAGCGGATCAACTACCTTTTCCTGGCCCATTCCAAGCTGCGCCCCGCCTCTTTCGGGCCGGAAATCCTCGTGGGCGATCTGCCGGCCGACATTCGCGGCACCAGCCGTATCCGTCGCGGCGATCAGGTGATCTGGGAAAAGCCCTTCCTGTCGGGCGAGGCGAACATGAGCCACAGTTTCGCCAATCTCGAACATCACCACTTCAAGTATCCGGTCTTCCGCCACCCGGGCGACCTGCATGTCCACATGTTCGGCACCGCAACCCTGTCTTTCGCTGATGGCATGAAACCCGAAGCCGGTGATTTCTTCGAAATCGAGGCCGCACCCTTCGGTCTTCCCCTCAGCAACCCGCTCGCCATTGCTGCCGATGACGGGGTCGCCCGTGTCAAACC
>JBHYFN010000066.1:0-15739 GCA_051859505.1 Paracoccaceae bacterium | reverse complement strand
ACAACAACCAACCATATCAGCTTGTTAAGTGGTGCCCGGGGGCGGAATCGAACCACCGACACGAGGATTTTCAATCCACTGCTCTACCCCTGAGCTACCCGGGCCCCTGTCGCGGTCTGGGGTCGTCGTCACCGCAGGCGTGCTTCTAGGCGAGGTGGGCGAGGCTGTCCAGAGCCAAAACGTGACCGGCGGCGCCATGCCTCGCCCAGGTCGTCGAGGCCCGGCTTCGGGACCGCCCGGGCCGGGTCGGCCTTGTGGGTAAGGTCGGGAAAAGGCATAGTCCCCGGGTCAGGAAAAGGAACGACCGATGCCCGCAACCCCTCGCGCAAAGGCTGCATTCGCCGCGGACGAGGGCGAACCGCGGGCCTTTGCGGCCCATGATCACGGGGATTGTGTCCACAGCGCCCTTGCGGCGGCCCGGTCTGCCTGTGCCGAGAGGGGGGTGCAGTTCACGCCGGTGCGCCGGCGCGTGCTCGAGATCCTGCTCGAGGCCCATACCGCGATGGGCGCCTATGACGTGCTGGCGCGGCTCGATGCCGAAGGGCTTGGCTCCAAACCCCCGGTCGCCTATCGCGCGCTGGCCTTTCTGGTCGAGCATGGTTTCGTGCACCGGATCGAACGGCTCAACAAGTTCATCGCCTGCTCCCATCCCGGCGGGCAGCACGCGCCGGCCTTCATGATCTGCCGCAAATGCGGGGCGGTGGCCGAGGGCGAGGTTGCCCCCGGCGGGCCGCTTGCGGCCTCGGCCGCGCAGTCCGGCTTTCGGGTCGAGCGGACGGTGATCGAGGTCGAGGGGCTGTGCCCGGCCTGCCAGCAGGATGAACCCGCAGGTTGAACGGCCGCCGCCCGACCTTTCCAAAGATTGTCCGATTGCAGCCCCATCATCGCCCGTTTTCGGCATCAGCCTGAGGCCGACCGAAAGGGGGAATGGGACATGAACCGTCTGCGAAAGGCCGGGCTTGCCCTGGCAGGTATCCTTGTTGCGTCTTTCTGGGCGGCGCCTGTTGCGTCGCAGACCTGTCCGATGCCGGGCAATGCCGCGGCGCTCGAGGCGGCGGTGGGGCAGGGGGTCAACCAGCTGCGGCAGGCCTCGTCGCTGCAGAGCCTTGCGCCCGATCCTCGGCTGAACGCGGCCGCGCAGGCCCATGCCTGCGACATGGCGCAATACGGCTATCTCGATCACCGGGGGCGCGATCAGCGCGGCCCGCACGAGAGGGTGACGCAGGCGGGCTATCGGTCCTGCCTGACGGCCGAGAACCTTGCCTGGGGCTTTCCGCAACCCAACCAGATCGTGAACGGCTGGGTTTCGTCGCCCAAGCACCGCGAGAACATGCAGCTGGCCCAGGCCCGCCATTACGGCGTCGGCGTGGCGCAGGGCGCGCAGGGGCCGATCTGGGTGATGGTGCTGGCCCGCCCCTGCTGAGGCCCCCTACTTCGACATGCGCTGCACGGTCGGGACGCTTTCGATGATGCCGTCCTGAACGTTGAGGAAGATCCCGAAGCGGGGATTGAAGATCGTGAAGCCGCGTTCCGGCCTGGGTGTCAGGACAAGATGCAGCTCGCCGCTGAAATCGGACGGGATCGCCTCGATCTCGATCAGGCCCGACCCCTGCCCCTCGGAGACATCTGCAAGGGTAATGGCAAGGTAGTCATCCTCCAGAAACAGCAGGGCAAGATCGGTGACAGGCCGCCCGCGCAGGTCGGTATTGGCGAAGTCGAACACGGATTCCGAGGTGTCATCCGGGCTGATCACGACCTGTGCCAAGGTCGGCGCGGCGCCGATCGTCAGCGCCGCGCTCAGAAGAAGCGGTGTCAGGCTGCGGAGATTGATTTTCATCGGGCAAAACTCGTCAGGGCAATGATGCCGGAAGCTAGGCTGCCGATCCGGGCGGGGCAAGGGCAGCGGGCGCCATCCTCCGGGCGCTCCTGACCGTTCGGGCATCAATGGCGGGGTTGGTGGCGGAAACCTGCCCGGTTTGCCCAATAGCGCGTTGACACGGTCAACCTCATGCCGATTATCCTTGCAACAGCGCGGGGGGGCAGGGTGAAGCCGAAGCAGCGTCAGGAGGCCATCCTCGACACGGTCGCCCGCGAGGGAGAGGCCCGGGTCGAAGACCTTGCCGCGCGGTTCGATGTCTCGGCCGAGACGATCCGTCGCGATCTGGCGCAACTGGCGACCAACGGCACCCTTCAGAAGGTCCACGGCGGCGCGCGGCGGTTGCGGCTGCATGCCGAGGGGCCGTTTCAGCAGCGCATGACCGAGGAGTCCGAGGCCAAGGCGGTGATCGCGGCCAAGCTTGCAACGGTGATCCGGCCCGGCGATACCCTGTTCATGGATACCGGCACCACGACCCTGTTCTGCGCCCGCGCGCTGGCGGATCTGCCGGGGCTGACGGTGGTGACGAATTCGACGCGCATCGCGGATGTTCTTGCCCGAGGCGAGGGGCAGGCCCGGGTGCATCTGCTGGGTGGCCAGTTTGCCGCCGACAATGCCGAGACGGTTGGCCCCATGGCGATCGAACAGATCGGCCGCTTTCAGGCCGATCATGCAGTGCTTTCGGTGGCGGCGCTTGATCCGGCGGGGGCGATGGATGTGGATTTCGACGAGGCACAGGTCGCCCGCGCGATGATCGACCATGCCTCTCGGGTGATCGCGGTGGCGCAGGTGGCCAAACTGGGCCGCAAGGGGGCGCATCGGATCTGCCGGCTCGAGGAACTTGATCTCCTGATCTGCGAAGAGGAACCCGGTGACGCCTTCCGCGCAGCGCTTGATGCCGCGCGGGTGCAAATCCTGTGAGAAGTTGAAAAATGGAAACCTTGGCCGGATGCTTTTCGAAAACCGGCCCAGATGATGTTGGAGAAGTGCAAGAACCATGACAGGCCATCTGACCCTTCAAAGCCTTCGCGCCGCCTATGAGGCCGGTGAGATCGACACTGTCCTGACCTGTGTGATCGACATGCAGGGCCGGCTTTGCGGCAAGCGCTTCCACGCGGCCCATTTCCTGGCCAGCGGCCATGAAGAGACGCATGGCTGCGATTACCTGCTGGCCGTCGATGTCGATATGACGCCGGTGCCGGGCTACAAGACCTCGAACTGGGCGCGGGGCTATGGTGACCATATCCACAAGCCCGACCTTGCCACGCTGCGCCGCATCCCCTGGGAGCCGGGCACCGCCATGGTGATCTGCGATCTTCTGGATCATCACAGCCATGAAGAGGTGCCCCATTCGCCCCGCGCCATCCTCAAGCGCCAGATCGCGCGGGCCAAGGCGATGGGTCTGGATGCGATGATGGCGACCGAGCTTGAATTCTACCTCTTCGAGCAAAGCTACCGCGATCTCAGCGACATGGGGTATCGCGAACTCACGCCCGTGGTGCGTTACAACAACGATTACGGGATCGTCGGCACCGCGCGGGAAGAGGGGATCATGCGCGCCCTGCGCAACGGCCTTTTCGGCGCGGGCATCCCCGTCGAGAACACCAAGGGCGAGGCCGATACCGGCCAGTGCGAGGTCAACATCCGCTATGCCGATGCGCTGACCACCGCGGACGGCCATGCGATCACCAAGACCGCGGCCAAGGTCATCGCCGAAGAAAACGGCAAGTCGATCACCTTCATGGCGAAATACGCGACCGAAAAGGCGGGATCCTCCAGCCATATCCACCAGTCGCTCTGGCGCGACGGGGCGCCGGCCTTCTTCGACCCCGCAGGCGAATACGGCATGTCGGCGCTGATGCGGCAGTATCTGGCCGGCCTTCTGGCCCATGCAAGCGAGACGACCTATTTCCTTGCGCCCTTCGTCAACAGCTACAAGCGCTTTACCGTGGGCCTTTTCGCGCCGACCAAGGCGGTCTGGTCGACCGACAACCGCACCGCCGGCTACCGCGTCTGTGGCGCGGGGACAAAGGCGGTGCGCGTCGAATGCCGGGTCGGTGGGGCCGATCTCAACCCCTATCTGGCGCTGGCCGCCCAGCTGGCGGCGGGCCTTTCGGGGATCGAGCAGGGGCTGGAGCTGGAGGCCGAGATGAAGGGCGACATGTATCAGGCCCGCCGCGCCCGCGCGATTCCGGGCAACCTGCGCGATGCGGCGGCGGCGATGAACCGCTCGAAGATGCTGCGCGCCGCGATGGGCGACGAGGTGATTGACCATTACCACCATTCGGCCCAGTGGGAGATTGCCGAGAACGACCGCGCCGTCACCGACTGGGATCTGCGGCGCGGCTTCGAACGTCTGTGAGGGACAGAAAATGACGACAATCAGATGCATCTCGCCCGTCGACGGGCGGGTCTATGCCGAGCGTGCGGCGCTTGCGCCCGAGGCGGCCGATGCCGCCCTGGCCCGCGCCCGCGCGGCGCAGGGCGCATGGGCGGCGCGGCCTTTGGCAGAACGGCGCGAAAAGGTGCTGGCCGGGATCGCCGCGCTGGAGGGGATGAAGGACCGCGTGGTCGAGGAGCTTGCCTGGCAGATGGGCCGCCCGGTGCGCTATGGCGGCGAATTCGGCGGGGTGAACGAACGCGCCACCCATATGGCCGGCATTGCCGAGGCCGCACTGGCCCCTCTGGTGGCCGAGGACAGCGCGCAATTCACCCGGATGATCGAACGCGCGCCCCTGGGCGTGGTCTTTGTCATCGCGCCCTGGAACTACCCCTACCTCACCGCGCTCAACACCATCGTGCCGGCGTTGATCGCGGGCAATGTGGTGGTGCTGAAACACGCCAGCCAGACGCTTCTGGTGGGCGAGCGGATCGCCGAGGCGCTGCACGAGGGCGGGGTGCCCGAGGATGTGTTCCAGAACATCGTTCTGGATCACGCGGGCACCGAGCGGCTGATCGGCGCGCGGGCCTTCGACTTCGTCAATTTCACCGGCTCGGTCGCGGGCGGGCAGGCGATCGAACGCGCGGCGGCGGGCACCTTCACCGCGCTGGGGCTTGAGCTGGGCGGCAAGGATCCCGGCTATGTGATGGCGGATGCCGATCTGGACTGGGCGGTTGATGTGCTGATGGACGGGGCGATGTTCAACGCCGGTCAGTGCTGCTGCGGAATCGAGCGGATCTATGTGCACCGCAGCCTCTATGACGCCTTTGTCGAAAAGGCCGTGGCCTGGGTCAATGCCCTGCGGCTTGGCAATCCGTTCGACGCCGAAACGACGCTCGGGCCCATGGCCCATGCCCGTTTCGCGCAGGTGGTGCGCGATCAGGTGGCCGAGGCGGTGGCCGCAGGAGCACAGAAGCTGATCGACCCGGCGGCCTTCCCTGCGGATGACGGTGGCGCCTATCTTGCGCCGCAAGTCCTTGTGAATGTGGATCATTCCATGCGCGTGATGCGCGAGGAAAGCTTCGGCCCCGTGGTCGGCATCATGCCCGTGGCCGACGATGAAGAGGCGCTGCGCCTGATGAACGACAGCCCCTATGGCCTGACCGCCAGCCTCTGGACTGCCGATCCCGAGCGCGCGCTTGCGCTGGGCCGGAGGATCGAGACGGGGACCGTCTTCCTCAACCGCGCCGATTACGTCGATCCGGCGATCTGCTGGACCGGCTGCAAGGATACCGGCCGGGGCGGGGCGATGTCGCCGCTCGGCTATCAGGCGGTCACGCGGCCGCGCTCTTATCATCTCAGAAAGGCAAAGGCATGAACGCCACCGCTTCGGTCAAATGGTCCTATCCCACCGCCATCCGCTTTGGCGCCGGCCGCATCGCCGAGATCGCCGATGCCTGCGCGCAGGCCGGCATCACCCGGCCGCTTCTGGTCACGGATCGGGGGCTTGGCAGTATGGCGATCACCACCGCCACGCTCGACCTGCTCGAGGCGGGTGGGCTGGGCCGCGCGCTTTTCGCGGATGTGGATCCTAACCCCACCGATGTGAACCTCACCGCCGGGATCGCCGCCTACAAGGCGGGCGGGCATGATGGGGTGGTCGCTTTCGGCGGCGGCTCGGGCCTTGATCTGGCCAAGATGGTGGCCTTCATGGCCGGCCAGACCCGCCCCGTCTGGGATTTCGAGGATGTCGGCGACTGGTGGAAACGGGCCGATGACAGCGCCATCGCCCCGATCGTCGCCGTGCCGACCACCGCCGGCACCGGGTCCGAAGTGGGCCGCGCCAGCGTCATCACCAATTCCGAAACCCATGTGAAGAAGATCATCTTCCACCCCAAGGTGTTGCCCACGGTGGTGATCGCCGATCCCGAACTGACGGTCGGCATGCCCCGCCATATCACCGCAGGCACCGGGATGGACGCCTTTGCCCATTGCCTCGAGGCCTTCAGCAGCCCGTTCTTCCATCCGATGAGCCAGGGCATCGCGCTGGAGGGGCTGCGGCTGGTCAACGAATACCTGCCGCGCGCCTATGCCGATGGCACCGATCTTGAGGCGCGGGGCCAGATGATGGCGGCCGCGGCAATGGGGGCGGTGGCCTTCCAGAAGGGTCTTGGCGGGATCCATGCCCTCAGCCATCCGGTCGGCGCGATCTATGGCACGCATCACGGCACGACCAATGCCGTGGTGATGCCCGCCGTCCTGGCCTTCAACCGCCCCGCCATCGAAGAGCGGATCGAGCGGGCTGCGGCCTATCTGGGCATCGCGGGCGGCTTTGACGGCTTTGCGGCGCGGGTGGCCGAACTGCTGGACCTGTTCGACATGCCCAAGGGGCTTGCCGCCATGGGCGTCGAGGAGGCGCGTCTGGAAGAGCTGGCCGCCATGGCCGTGGAAGACCCGACCGCGGGCGGCAATCCCGTCAAGCTGACGCCTGAAAACGCCCTCGCGCTCTATCGCGCGGCGCTCTGACAGGCCAGGGGCCCGTGGTCCCTGATCGGCGGCGCGGCCCGGAAACGGTTGATTTCCGGGCCGTGCTTCGCCATGCTGGGCCAAACATGAGGTCGCGCCGATAGCCTCACCTGCGGCAGCGATCCGACCGGGAGAACGTTTGCATGCTATCCTCGAGGTTCTGGCCGCTCGCGGCCGTCTCAGCCGTGGCCGCCGTTGCGATCCTGGATGCGACGGCGCAGGAGCTTGACCTTTCCGTCACCGATCCCGACGAGATCGCGGCGATCTGCGGCGGCGACATGGCGGACGGAGAGCCGATCTTCGCCGCCAGTTGCGCCCAGTGCCACCAGATCGGCGAGGGGGCGCAGAATGACGTTGGCCCGCATCTATACGGCCTGTTCGGGCGGGTCGCGGGCAGCGTCGAGGGCTTTGCCTATTCGGATGCGATGCGCGCGGCCGGGGACGAGGGGATGATCTGGGAACGTGCCACGCTGCACGCCTATCTGACCGATCCGCAGGCGCATGTCCCCGGCACCACGATGAATTTCGACGGCATCGCGGATGAGCTGACGCGGATGAACCTGATGACCTACATGCGCGTCACCGCCACCCCGCCGCCGCCCGCCCCCGGCACGCTGGTCCTGCCGGACGAGGTTCTGGCGATCGAGGGTGAT
Source organism: Paracoccaceae bacterium (assembly GCA_051859505.1). GTDB lineage: Bacteria > Pseudomonadota > Alphaproteobacteria > Rhodobacterales > Rhodobacteraceae > JAFIEN01. Next base: position 8,304 of record JBHYFN010000066.1, on the reverse strand, counting down.
ATCGCCTATGGCGAATACCTCGCCGGGGGCTGCATCGGCTGCCACCAGCTTTCGGGCCAGTCGGCGGGCGTGCCCAAGGTCACCGGCTGGCCGGTCGAGCGGTTCGTGACTGCGATGCATGAATACCGCCTTGGATCGCGCGTCAACGAGGTGATGCAGGTTCAGGCCCGTGCCCTTGACGACGAAGAGATCGCCTCGCTTGCCGCCTATTTCGCCCAATTCGACTGACCCTTGTGAAGGAAACCGCAAGATGAAACTGAACCGCCGCACTTTCCTCGGGGCCACCGCTGCCGCCTCGGGCATCCTTGCCGCCCCGGCCGTCCTCGGCCAGGCCGCCCCCCGCGTCGTCGTGATCGGCGGGGGCGCGGGAGGCGCGACCGCCGCCCGCTATATCGCGCGCGACAGCGCGGGCGAGGTGGCCGTGACGCTGGTCAACGCCAGCCCCACCTACCACACCTGTTTCTTCGGCAACCTCTATCTGGGCGGCTTCCGCGAGCTTGAAAGCCTCGCCCACAACTACGAGAGGCTGGCCAGCGAATACGGGGTCGAGATGGCCTATGACACGGCCGTCGGCGTGGACCGCGATACCCGTACGGTAACGCTGGCGGGCGGTGATGAGCTGTCCTACGACCATCTGGTCCTGTCGCCCGGGATCGACTTTGTCGAAGGTGCGGTCGCGGGCTGGTCGGTCGCGGATGAAGAGGCGATGCCCCATGCCTACAAGGGCGGCACCCAGATCGAGATCCTGAAGAACCAGATCCTTGCCATGCCCGAAGGCGGCGTCTTCGCCATGGTCGCCCCCCCCAACCCCTACCGCTGCCCGCCGGGGCCATACGAGCGGATCTCGATGGTCGGCCACCTGCTGTCGGTCAACAACCCGACCGCCAAGATCCTGCTGATCGACCCGAAGGAAAGCTTCTCGAAACAGGGCCTGTTCGAGGAAGGCTGGAACCGCCATTACCCCGGCATGATCACCCGTATCGGCCCGGATGATGGCGGCACGGAGGTCAGCGTCGATCCCGCCGCCATGACCGTGACCATCGCGGGCGAGGTGACGCAGGTTCATGCCGCCAACATCATCCCGGCGCAAAAGGCCGGCGCCATTGCCGAACTGGCCGGCGTGACCGACGGCAACTGGGCCCCGGTCAACCCGTTCGACATGACCTCGCGCCTTGATGAAAGCGTCACGGTGCTGGGCGATGCAGCGCTGCAGGGCGACATGCCGAAATCCGGCTTCTCGGCCAACAGCCAGGCCAAGGTCGCGGCCAATGCGATCCGGGGCGTGCTGACCGGCAGCCGCGTCTTTCCGGCGCGCTATGCCAATACCTGCTGGTCGCTGCTGGCCACCGAGGATGGCGTCAAGATCGGCGCCAGCTACGAGCCGACCGAGGAAAAGATCGCCGCCACCGACACATTCGTCAGCCAGACCGGCGAAAGCGACGAGCTGCGCCGCGAGACCTTCCTTGAAAGCCTTGGCTGGTACGACGGCATCACCACCGACATGTTCGGCTGAACAGAAGGGGCGGCGCGGGCTTCCGTGCCGCCCCCTCTCTACCGCCCGCGTGGGGTCGGTTACTCCAGCCGCCGCAGCCGCTCGCGCAGCTCCGCGTAAAGCTGCTTGCGCTCGTCCTCGCTGAGGAAGGCGCCGATCTCGACCTCTCGGCCGGCGCCCGATAGCGTCACGTAATGCTCGACCGGGCCGCCGGTCGGATGGATCGCCACGCGCACCCAATGCGGATTGGCTTCCCATTCCCTCACCGGGCGGCGGGGGTCGTGGCGGGTCAGTACCAGACGGTCGGGCCAGAGCCGCAGCTCCTCGAGCACCGCCCCGTCACGATAGCTGCGCCCCAGCGCCAGCCAGACCGCCCCCACCGTCAGCACAAAGAAGGGCAGCACCGCCCAAAGGACCGGCGTGCCGATCACCCCGATCAGCGGCACGAGGATCAGCCCGCAGGTGATCGCGATGAAGATCACGAAGCCGCGCTTGGGCAGGGACCGGTAGGGCCAGAGATGCAGCTCGGCCAAAGGCAAGGCGGCCCCGGGTTCCCCCGGGGCCGCCTGCCTGTCTGTCACCCATTCATATGGCATGGCTGCCTAATGCGCGTGACCCTTGTCCCAGTCCGACTGCTTGGGCAGCTGCTCGAACGTATGTTCGGGCGGCGGCGAGGGCAGGGTCCATTCCAGCGTGTCGGCCCATTCGTTCCAGGGATTGGCCGGAGCCGTCTTCGGCGCGCGGGCCAGGGTCCAGAACAGGATCACGATGAAGAACAGGAACGAGGCGAAGGCGATGAAGGCGCCGATCGACGAGACATAGTTCCAGTAGGCAAAGGCCTCGGGGTAGTCGATGTAGCGGCGCGGCATGCCCTGACGGCCCAGGAAGTGCTGCGGGAAGAAGGTCAGGTTCGACCCGATGAACATGGTCCAGAAGTGGACCTTGCCCGCCCATTCCGGCAGCATCTTGCCGGTGAACTTGGGGAAGTAGAAATAGATCCCCGCAAAGATGCCGAACACCGCGCCAAGGCTCATCACATAGTGGAAATGGGCCACGACGTAATAGGTGTCGTGATAGGCCCGGTCCACGCCGGCCTGGCTGAGGACGATGCCGGTCACGCCGCCCACGGTGAACAGGAACAGGAAGCCGAAGGCCCAGAGCATCGGCGTCTTGAACTCGACCGAGCCGCCCCACATCGTCGCTATCCAGGAGAAGATCTTGACCCCCGTCGGCACCGCGATGACCATGGTCGCCAGCATGAAGTAGCTTTGCTGCGTCAGGCTCATCCCCACGGTATACATGTGGTGCGCCCAGACGACGAAGCCCAGAACGGCGATGGCGACCATCGCATAGACCATCGGCAGATAGCCGAAGACCGGCTTCTTCGAGAAGGTCGCGATCACGTGGCTGATGATGCCGAAGGCCGGCACGATGATGATATAGACCTCCGGATGGCCGAAGAACCACAGGATGTGCTGATAGAGCACCGGGTCACCGCCACCGGCCGGATCGAAGAAGGTCGTGCCGAAGTTGCGGTCCATCAGCAGCATGGTGATCGCACCCGCCAGCACCGGCAGGGCCAGCAGGATCATCCAGGCGGTGATGAAGATCGACCAGGAAAACAGCGGCACCTTGTGCATCGTCATGCCCGGCGCGCGCATGTTCAGGAAGGTGGTGATCATGTTGATCGCGCCAAGGATCGACGAGGCGCCCGAGACATGGACCGCGAAGATCGCCAGATCCATCGAGATCCCGCCCTCGGTCGTCGACAGCGGCGGATAAAGCACCCAGCCCACGCCCGAACCCAGCTGCCCGTTGCCGCCCGGCGACAGCATCGAGGCCACGCCCAGCGCCACGCCCGAGACATAGAGCCAGAACGACAGGTTGTTCAGCCGCGGAAAGGCCATGTCGGGCGCGCCGATCTGCAGCGGCATCAGATAGTTGCCGAATCCGCCGAACAGCGCGGGAATGACGACGAAGAACATCATCAGCACGCCGTGATAGGTGATCAGGACGTTCCACAGATGCCCGTTCGGGGTGCATTCCTCGGCCGCGGCGGCGATGAAGCGCGCGCCCTCCATGCACATGTACTGCACGCCGGGCTCCATCAGCTCCATCCGCATGTAGACGGTGAAGGCGACGGCGATGAACCCCACGAATCCCGATACGAACAGGTAGAGGATCCCGATGTCCTTGTGGTTGGTCGACATGAACCAGCGGGTGAAGAATCCCCGCGTGTCTTCGTGATCCTGTCCCTGGATTGCGGCGTCTGCCATGGGGATCTCCCGGTAAGTGGCTTCGGTCAACGCGTTTTGGCAAACCCCGATCGTATACCGGCGCATGCGTCCCGCTTTGCTTCGCTTCTACTCACTCGTCCGGCCGGGGGCAAGTTGCCAGCGCCTGTTCGAGGGGCGGTATTTTGGCACATCGGGGCCGGAGGCTGCCCCACCTTGCCTGCGCCTCACCCCCGCCCTACCTGCGCCTTACCCCTGCCGCGCCAGAGAGCCGCCCGCGCGCTCGAAAGCAGTGCGCAAGGCGAGGTCGAGATCGCCCATCGTCACCGGAAGGCCCAGGTCCACAAGACTGGTCACGCCATGATCGCGGATGCCGCAGGGCACGATCCCGTCGAAATGCGCGAGGTCAGGTTCCACATTGATCGACAGCCCGTGAAAGCTGATCCAGCGGCGCAGGCGAATCCCGATGGCGGCGATCTTGTCCTCGCGCGGGGTGCCGTCGGGCAGGGGGGGCTTGTCGGGCCTTTCGACCCAGACACCGACCCGGCCGGCCCGGATCTCTCCCCTCACGCCGAATTCGGCGAGGGTAGCGATGACCCAGGCTTCCAGATCCCGCACGAAGCAGCGCACATCCCGGCCCCGGGCGTTCAGGTCCAGCATGACATAGACCACCCGCTGCCCCGGCCCGTGATAGGTATATTGCCCGCCGCGCTGCGAGGGAAAGACCGGGAAGCGGTCAGGATCGACCAGATCGCCCCCCTTGGCGGATGTGCCGGCGGTGTAAAGCGGCGGATGCTCGACCAGCCAGATCGCCTCGGCCGCCGTGCCGGCGGCGATGGCGGCGACCCTCTCCTCCATGAAGGCCACCGCCGGGAGGTAATCGGTCAAACCGTCCGATTGGATCCAGTCGATCATCCGTGACGCGCTTTCACCTGAGGCAACTCCCGTCCGATCAACCGCGCTGCGCCTCTTGCCGCGCGCCGGAGGCAGGCGCCACGCCTTGCACCCGGCCCGGGATCAACCCCGCGGCCTGCACCGCGGCCAGCTTGCCGCGGCTGACCGGCACCTCCTGCCCGGTGGACAGGGTCAGCACCGCCGCATCCCCCGCCCGACGCGCGGCGCTGACCTGACGCAGCGCCACCCAATGCGAGCGATGAACCTGCAGCCCCGCCTCGGGCGCCGTCTCGCCGATGGCATCGGAAAGCCGCATGAGCAGCGTCGAGCTGCCCGCGGTCGTCTGCACCTCGACATAGTGATCCTGCACCGTGAGGGCGACAAGCTGCCCCCGCCGGTCCAGCGGCAGGCGCGACAGGATCGGCGGCGGGGCGGGGGCCCCGCGTTCTTCGGCCGCCCGTTCTTCGGCCGCGCCGCGCTGTTCGATCAGCGCATGAAGCCCCGCCACGCAAAGCGAAACCGTGGTCACGAAAAGGTAAAGGCCCGCCACATCCGACAGGGGCCGCGGCCGGTCACCGAAGGCAAACCAGTTGATCGCCAGCAGAAGCCCGGTCGCAAGCGCTCCGTTCGCCAGACCCATCAGCACCGCCCGTTGCCACAGGCCCCGGCCCTGCCGCAGCAGATGGAGTTCAAGCAGATGCGTCACCACCGTGCCCACGCCATAGGTCACGAAGACCACGACCGTCCAATAGGCCAGCCGCGGCCCGGCCCGCAGCAGCTCATAGGTCGAGAACGGCCCCGACAGGCCCAGCACGACCGAGACGGCGACCATCACCCCCAGCACCACCGGACTGCCCAGATGGGCCCGCGATTCACGAAGCGCGAATTGCAGGTCCTTGTCGGTCACGAATTTCTCTCCCGTTTCACGCAGCTGCGGTTGCCTGCCGGCCGGGCCTTGCGCCACCAGCGGGCGGACCTTCCGGCCACAGGCCAGGGCCACCGCAAATCTCACCCTCTGGCTAGCACAGCCACCCCGCTCTCGCCAACTGTCGGCCCTTGCCGAACCGCAGCCGACGAAAGCGGGCCACAGAGACCCGAAAAGGAGTTTCCCGATGTCGCTCGACCCGCTGATGACCGCCGGTTTCGTGATCCAGCTGCATGTTCTGGCCGCGGTCGCGGCGATCCTGCTGGGGCCGGTGGCGCTTTTGCGCCGAAGCCGCGACCGGCTGCACCGTTTGGCGGGCCGGTTGTGGGTGATGGCGATGGCGCTGACGGCGCTGTCGTCTTTCTGGATCCATGGCTACCAGCTGCTCTGGGGCCTGTCGCCGATCCACCTGTTGTCGGGGCTGGTGCTGGTCTCGCTGGTGGCGGGGGTGCGGGCGATTCGCGCCGGGCGGCGCAGCGAACATGCCACGACGATGCGGGCGCTCTATATCTGGGGGATCGGGGTGCCGGGGCTGTTCACCCTCCTGCCGGGGCGGTTGATGAGCGAGACCCTGTTCCCGGCCGCACCGCTGACCGGCTTTCTGGCCGTGGCGGCGGCCTTTGGCCTGACGGCGGCCATCCTGCAGCGTCAGGCGCCGAAGCGGGCCTGAGGCGAGAGGGGGGGAGATCGAAACCTCTCCCGAAACTTCTCCCCCGTGCAGAGCTTTTGGCGCGCTTTCTGCGCGGCCCCTCTTGGCATCGCCCCGGCCCTCGTCTATACGCCCGCCAGCCTACCTGAAGACACGTGCGGATGTGGCGGAATTGGTAGACGCGCAGCGTTGAGGTCGCTGTGGGGTAACACCCGTGAAGGTTCGAGTCCTTTCATCCGCACCAGTCCCCGCCGGGCCAAGGGCAAACCCTCGGCGGCAGGCCTTAACCCTCTGAATTCGCTGGTTTTGCAAAAGAAGTCGGCGCGTCATCTCGCAGGATCGACCCTGCCTCACCGGCCGGCACCTTGCGCCGGGGGTGGGGCGGCACGAATTTGGCCAAATTCGTGCCGCGCGCGGGATCAGCCGCGGATCAGATCGGCCAGACGGGCGACGCCAAGGCGATAGTTCGTGCCCCGGTTCCAGTGGTACATGACCTCGAAATTCGGCTGTCCCTGCTGATAGCCGGCACCGCGCACCCAGCCGTGCTGCGACAGGAAATTCGCCGTGGTGGCGATGGCGTCGGGCCAGTCGTTCATGTCGATCCGGCCATCGCCATTGCCGTCGATCCCGTAGCGCACGACATGGCCCGGCAGGAATTGGGTATGCCCGATCTCGCCATGGCCGGCGCCCAGAGAGCTGGAGCTGATCATCCCGCGGTCCACCAGGATCAGCGCGCCAAGGGCATGCGGCGTGAAAAGCTCGGGCCGGCGGCAATCATAGGCCACCGTGGTGATCGCCGAGATGATCGGCAGGTTCACGAAGCGCAGATCGGCGCCGTAATTCGTCTCCCACCCATGGATCGCCACGAGGTAATGGCCCGGAATGCCGAACTGCGCCTCGAGATTGTCAAAGAAGGCGCGGTTGGCATTGTAGCGCTCGCGCCCCTGCCGGCCCAGCTGATCGCCGCCGCGGATCCGCCAGATCTCGTCTATGGTGCGGCTTTCGCGCTGCACGGCGCGGTCCAGCCGGATCGTCTCGTTCGAATAGCGCGCCTGCGCCAGCGCATCGAGGCCCCGTTGCCCCACGCCATTGGCCGCAGCGAATTGCGCGAATTGCGCCTTCCAGGCCTCGAATCCCGAGGCGTCATTGCCGCAGGGCAGCTGGGCCGAGGCCGGGATGGCCGCCAGCCCGATCGGCAGGGCCAAGGTCAGGGCGGCGAGCAGACGGGTCAGTCGCGACAAGGGGACATTCCTTCAAAATGGGTCACATTGTCGCCATAACAACACGATCCGCCCTGATGGGGCAAGCCTGACGCCTTTCGCCTGCCCGGACCCCGGGTCACAATCCCGCGTGCCGGGCCCGAGTGCCGGGCCCGCGCGCCGGCCCTCGTGCCGGGCCCGCGCGTCGGGCCCAGCGGGATCAGCCGTCGCGCCGGCCCGAAAAGCGCTGTTCCCACTCGGCGCGCTGGTCATCGGTGATCTTGGCGAAGGTGACCTCGGGCACGGTGAAGCCATGGCCGGGGGGCAGGGCGGTCAGTGCCGCGCCGATCGCGCCCGGCCATGCCGCGTCATCGGTCTGCATCGCGGCCAGCATCCCGGCGCTGGCATCGGGGATGAAGGGGGCCGACAGCACCGCATAAAGCCGGATCAGGTTGAGCGCGAGCCGCGTCTGCATGGCGGCCGTTTCGGGATCGGTCTTGAACACGGTCCAGGGCCCGGCGGCCTGCAGATATTCGTTCCCCGCCGCCCAGATCGCGCGCAGCTCGGTCGCGGCTTTGCGCACTTCGATCGCGTCCATATGGCCCTCATAGGCCCTGACCCGCGCTTCGAGGTCAGCGATCAGCGCCTCCTCCCGTGCACCCCAGGCGCCGCCCTCGGGCACCGCCTCGCCGAATTTCGAGCGGCAGAACTTCGTCACCCGGCTGACGAAATTGCCCAGCACATCGGCCAGATCCTTGTTCACGCTGGCCTGGAAATTCTCCCAGGTGAATTCGCTGTCGGCCGTCTCGGGCGCATGGGACAAAAGCCACCAGCGCCAGTAATCGGCGGGCAGGATCGACAAGGCCTGATCCATGAACACGCCCCGGCCCTGGCTGGTCGAGAACTGGCCG
>JBHYFN010000065.1:0-17349 GCA_051859505.1 Paracoccaceae bacterium | reverse complement strand
CTTCGGCCTTCAGCTGCGCGCCAAGCAGAAGCTCAAGGGCTATTACGGCGATCTGACAGAAAAGCAGTTCCGCCGCATCTTTGCCGAGGCCGAGCGTCAGCGCGGAGACACCGGTGAACAGCTGATTGGCCTGCTCGAGCGTCGTCTGGACGCCGTTGTCTATCGTGCCAAGTTCGTGGCAACCGTCTTTGCGGCGCGTCAGTTCGTGAACCACGGTCACGTTCTGGTCAACGGCGAGCGCGTCAACATCCCGTCCTACCGGGTCAAGGAAGGTGACGTGATCGAAGTGCGCGATAAGTCCAAGCAGATCGCGGCTGTTCTCGAAGCGGTTCAACTGCCCGAGCGCGATGTGCCCGACTATGTCGAGGCGGATCACTCCAAGATGAAAGCGACTTTTGTGCGTACTCCGGGCCTCAGCGATGTGCCGTACCCGGTGCTGATGGAACCGAACCTCGTCATCGAATATTACGCTCAGAACTGATCTGGGCGTCCGTACGGTTCAACAGTACGAAGCTACCAATTCAAAGCCGTCCCTTGGGGGCGGCTTTTTTCTTGGGGTGCTTGGCCAAAAGAAAAAGGCCGCGCAATGTGCGCAGCCTTTTTTTCAGTAGGTTCTGTGAAAACCGATTACAGCCAGAATACGTCCCGAAAGACGTGCTGCACGATGTCTTCGCGCTTCAGCCCTCTGGCTGCGAGTGCCGTGTCGGACATGGCCTGAAACCGCTCAACTTCGCGAATCCGCGAATTTGCTTCCGCCACCTGGGTAAAACCGCGGGTCAATCCATCAATCAAGCTGGAGAAAAAGCCGGGTTTTTCGTCGTGATATGACTGTGTAAGTGCCATGTTGTGCCTTTGCTTTGCTCATTATTTCTACACCCCTATCTAAGTCCTTGAAAACGCGCCGAGTAGCTCCGGTTCGGAATACCCGTTACACACTGAGCGCATAACGCCGCGGTGCAGCATTGGCTGAAAAGCGGCACATTCAAAATTTTACCAGTTGATAAAATTTTTGCCCCGTGAGACCGTTTGAGAAATGTTCAAGCTGACTTCGGAGTGTGAAGATGGACGCCAGAGCTTTGAAAGAAGGGATTGTTTCGGGCCGGATGGACTCCGATGCGCTAAGCGCCGGATTCACCGATCTGCACGCGCCCCTGAGCGATCACGAGGCCCTTGTGGCGGCAGATCGGTGTTATTTCTGCCATGATGCCCCCTGCATTACCGCGTGCCCCACGGATATCGACATCCCGTTGTTCATTCGTCAGATCGCCACCGGCACGCCCGAAGCGGCGGCCAAGACGATCCTGACCCAGAACATCATGGGGGGCATGTGCGCCCGCGTCTGCCCCACGGAAACCCTGTGTGAAGAAGTCTGCGTGCGCGAAGCGGCAGAAGGCGAACCTGTGCAGATCGGCCGGTTGCAGCGCTACGCAACCGACACGCTGATGGCTCAGGGGGTGCATCCTTTCTCCCGGGCGGTCCCGACTGGCAAGCGTATCGCCATTGTCGGGGCCGGTCCGGCTGGATTGGCCTGTTCACACCGTCTTGCGATGCATGGGCACGATGTCGTCGTCTTCGATGCCCGTCCCAAGGCTGGTGGCCTGAACGAATACGGGATTGCGGCCTACAAGACGACCGGGGATTTCGCCGCGCGCGAAGTCGATTGGCTGTTGCAGATCGGCGGCATCGAAATCCGCAACGAAATGGCGCTGGGTCGCGATGTGTTCATGGCCGATCTTCAGGCTGAATACGATGCTGTTTTCCTTGGCATGGGCCTTGGCGGCGTGAACGCGCTGTCAGCGCCGGGTGCAGACAAGGAAGGTGTTCTGGATGCGGTCGATTTCATCGCGGACCTGCGACAGGCCACGGATCTGAGCGCCCTTCCGGTGGGTCGGGATGTGGTGGTCATCGGTGGAGGCATGACGGCGGTGGATGCGGCCGTGCAGTCGAAACTGCTTGGCGCCCTGAACGTCACCATCGTCTATCGCCGGGGGCGCGACCGGATGAATGCTTCGGTCTGGGAACAGGATTTGGCTGCCGCAAAGGGCGTGCGGATCATCACCAATGCCTCACCTGTCGCAGTTCATGGCAATGGGGCTGTGCGAGAGATCGAGTTCGAGTTCACGGATGATGCGTTGAACCCCACTGGCCAGACCTTCCGTCTTGCCGCTGACCAGGTGTTCAAGGCCATTGGCCAGACGCTGACGGGGGAGGGTCTGCCCGATCTCGATGGTCGCAAGATCGCTGTGACGGGGCCGGGCCGTAGCTCGGTCAAGGGTGTCTGGGCCGGCGGGGACTGTGCCGCTGGTGGCGACGATCTGACTGTGACGGCGGTCGCCGAAGGGCGCGACGCTGCCGAAGATATTCACACTGCTCTGATGAGCTGACAGGAGGGTTTGACATGGCTGACCTGACAACTGATTTCGTGGGCATCAAAAGCCCGAACCCGTTCTGGCTTGCCTCGGCTCCGCCGACCGACAAGGAATACAACGTGCGCCGCGCCTTCGAAGCCGGTTGGGGCGGCGTGGTCTGGAAGACCCTGGGCGAGGCGGGTCCACCGATCGTGAACGTCAACGGCCCGCGCTATGGCGCGATCTGGGGGGCGGATCGCAGATTGCTGGGTCTCAACAATATCGAACTGATCACCGACCGTCCGCTTGACGTGAACCTGCGCGAGATCAAGGCGGTCAAGCGCGACTATCCCGATCGGGCCATGATCGTTTCGCTGATGGTCCCGTGTGAGGAAGCTGCGTGGAAGGCGATCCTGCCGCTTGTCGAAGACACCGGCGCGGATGGGGTGGAGCTCAACTTCGGGTGTCCCCACGGCATGTCCGAGCGCGGCATGGGAAGCGCGGTCGGCCAGGTGCCGGAATATATTTCGATGGTCACCCGCTGGGTGAAGCAGAACACACGCATGCCGTGCATCGTCAAGTTGACACCGAACATCACCGACATCCGCAAACCCGCGATGGCGGCGCACGAGGGTGGCGCGGATGCGGTCAGCCTCATCAACACGATCAACTCGATCACCTCTGTCGACCTGGATCTTTTCGCGCCGGAACCGACGATTGACGGCAAGGGCGCACATGGGGGCTATTGTGGTCCTGCCGTAAAGCCGATCGCGCTTAACATGGTGGCCGAGATCGCCCGATCACCCGAGATGCGCGGTCTGCCGATTTCCGGCATCGGCGGTGTCACGACGTGGAAAGACGCAGCAGAATTCATGGCGCTGGGCGCTGGGAACGTTCAGGTCTGTACGGCGGCCATGACCTATGGGTTCAAGATCGTGCAGGAGATGATTTCCGGCCTGTCACACTACATGGACGAAAAAGGTATGAGCGCGACCTCGGACCTGGTTGGACGTGCTGTGCCGAATATCAGCGACTGGCAGAACCTGAACCTGAATTATGTCACCAAAGCCCGCATTGATCAGGACTTGTGCATCTCATGTGGACGTTGCTATGCGGCCTGTGAGGACACGTCCCATCAGGCAATTGCCATGTCCGAGGACCGGGTTTTCACCGTCAAGGATGACGAGTGTGTGGCGTGCAACCTGTGCGTCAATGTCTGCCCCGTCGAGGATTGCATCACGATGGAAGAGTTGCCCACTGGTGCAATGGATGAGCGGACAGGTCTGCCCGTTGAAGACGAGCATGGCGATTGGACGACCCATCCGAACAACCCCGCAGTGGCACAGGCGGCGGAATAAGATTATTCGTACGAATAATCTCGGGCGGCAGAAAATTCGTACGAATTTTCTGGCAGTCTAGCAAAGTTGTCGAATGGGTCGGCGATTGCAGACGATTACATAGTCATCGCCGACCTCGTATAGCCGAAATCCACGGGCACGGACCTCGACGACAAGCAGGTTGACCCCGATTTCGCGCTGGATGCTGTGTTTGTTGCGCCGCAGGATGCCACCGTGTTTGGCGGCGCGCGTGTTGAACAACTGATCGCGCCATGGGGCATTCAATCGGGGTGAGTCGGGAAATATCGAGGATTCTGTCATGACCACAGGATTCGCTGATCGCGGTTAAGGATCGGTAAACAGGTCTACGGCATCAACACTTTTCGGAACATCCCTTCGACAAAGGATTCTGCGCCGCACGCGCGCTTGTCATCACCTGGCAGGAGCACTGCGATCTGAGCCTCGAAATCGGCGTAGTGCTGGGTCACGGCCCAGATCGAAAAGATAAGATGCGCCGGGTGCAGCTTCGCCAGTTTGCCGTCTGTCATCCAACGATTGATGATCCCGCATTGTTTGTCAAAGAGCGGTTTCAACGTGCTTTCCAGATGGGGCAGCATCCGGGGGGCGCCCTGTACGATTTCATTTGCGAACAACCGGGACTCACGCGGATAAAGGCGGCTCATCTCCATCTTGCGGCGGATATAGCCAAGCATCTCCTCAAGCGGATCTCCGTCTGGATCCATCGCGTCAAGCGGGCTGAGCCATTCTTCCATGAGCGTGTTGAGAAGGTCGATATGGATCGCCTCCTTGCTCTCGTAGTAGTAGATCAGGTTGGGTTTGTGCATGCCGCAGGCTTCGGCGATCTGGTCAAGCGTGGTGCCCCGAAACCCGTGAGTTGCAAAGAGTCCAAGGGCAGCATCACGAATGCGCTGACGGTTCTCGGTCTGGATGCGGCTTGGCTTGCGGACTACGGTGGTCAAGGGCAGTGTCTCTCATGCTTCATTTACGGGCAAGACCGACGGCTGGGGCCAGTCCAAACAAACTCATTCCAGAACATACCTTGACAGCTTGGGGACGCGTTGCAATCGTAACTTTACCAAATGGTAAAAAACCTGCGGGTGCCGCACAAGCATTACGCGGAAGACCAGCGGCGAGGGGAATTGGAATGGCAGCACCCGGTGAAAACCTGCGGATCAATGGCGACCGCCTGTGGGACAGCCTGATGGAAATGGCAAAAATCGGTCCGGGCGTGGCGGGCGGAAACAACCGCCAGACGCTGACCGATGAAGATGCCGAAGGGCGCGCGCTGTTCCAGAAATGGTGCGAGGACGCGGGCTGTACCATGGGGCTGGACGAGATCGGCAACATGTTCGCACGGCGCGAAGGGACCGACCCGGACGCGCTGCCGGTCTATGTCGGGTCGCACCTCGACACGCAGCCGACCGGTGGCAAATATGACGGTGTCCTGGGGGTGCTGGGCGGCTTGGAAATCCTGCGTTCTCTCAATGATCTGGGGATCAAGACGAAACACCCCATCGTGGTGACCAACTGGACCAACGAGGAAGGCACGCGGTTCGCGCCGGCGATGCTGGCCTCGGGGGTGTTTGCAGGCAAGCATGACCTGCAATGGGCCTATGACCGCGTAGATGCGAAGGGCAAGACATTCGGGGATGAGTTGGAGCGGATTGGCTGGAAAGGCGCGGAAAAGGTTGGGGACCGCAAGATGCATGCGTTCTTCGAGTTGCATATCGAACAGGGCCCGATCCTTGAAGCGGAAGGCAAGGATGTTGGTGTGGTGACCCACGGGCAGGGTCTGCGTTGGATCGAATGTACCGTCACGGGCAAGGAAAGCCATACCGGATCGACGCCGATGGCGATGCGCAAGAATGCGGGTCGCGGACTGGCGTTGATCACTGAACTGGTGCACGAGATCGCGATGGCGAACCAGCCCAACGCGGTGGGGGCCATCGGGCATATCGACATCTATCCCAACAGCCGGAACATCATTCCGGGCAAGGCGGTCTTTACCGTCGATATGCGGACGCATCTTCTGGACAAGCTGAATGCGATGGTCGACGAATTCCTGGAGCGTGCGCCGAAGCTCTGTGAAGAGATCGGGGTCAGTTTCGACTCCCACATTGTTGGCCAATTCGATCCGCCTGCGTTTGACGAGACTTGCGTCAAAGCCATCCGCGATGCGGCCGAGCGGTTGGGGTACAGCCACATGGATATCGTTTCGGGGGCGGGGCATGATGCCTGCTGGATCAACGATGTCGCGCCCACTGCGATGGTGATGTGCCCCTGTGTCGACGGGCTGTCGCACAACGAGGCGGAGGACATTTCCAGGGACTGGGCGACGGCGGGGACGGATGTTCTGTTTCATGCGGTTGTCGAGACGGCGGAGATTGTGTCGTGACGCAGAAACCCGGCACCGCAGTCACGTTTCATTTTGAGGGAACGGGTCACCTGAACGCGGCGGATGCATTGTTCGTCGCGACGCTTGCAGGTGGGCTGGACGACGAGATCAAACGGCGTTTGGCAAAAGGTGGTATCAAGATCAAAGATATCGCGGCGTCTGGCCTGCGGGAAATCGTCGTAGCACTGGACTGAAACACGCAACTTACAGAACACGAAGGGGCGGAGACCCATGACCACAGTCATCAAGAACGGAACGATCGTCACAGCGGACCTGACCTACGAGGCGGATGTCGCCATCGAGAACGGCGTCATCACCGAAATCGGTCCGAACCTGAAAGGCGACGAGGAACTGGACGCGACGGGCTGTTACGTCATGCCGGGTGGAATCGATCCGCATACGCATCTCGAGATGCCGTTCATGGGCACCTATTCGACGGATGACTTTGAATCGGGCACGCGCGCCGCGCTTGCTGGCGGGACCACGATGGTGGTGGATTTCGCGCTGCCGTCGCCGGGGCAGGGTTTGTTCGATGCACTCCAGATGTGGGACAACAAATCGACGCGCGCCAATTGCGATTACTCGTTTCACATGGCCGTCACCTGGTGGGGGGAGCAGGTCTTCAACGAGATGGAAAGCGTGATCAAGGATCGCGGAATCAACACGTTCAAGCATTTCATGGCTTATAAAGGCGCGCTCATGGTCAATGACGATGAGATGTATGCGTCTTTCAACCGCCTCGCCGAACTGGGCGGGATCGCGATGGTGCATGCCGAGAACGGCGATGTTGTGGCGGAACTGACTGCCAAATTGCTGGCCGAGGGCAACACCGGGCCGGAGGGGCACGCCTATTCCCGGCCTTCGCAGGTGGAAGGTGAAGCGACCAATCGCGCAATCATGATTGCCGATATGGCGGGTGTGCCTTTGTATGTTGTGCATACGTCCTGTGAGGAAGCACATGAGGCGATCCGCCGTGCCAAACAACAGGGCAAGCGGGTCTGGGGCGAGCCGCTGATTCAGCATTTGACGCTGGATGAAAGCGAGTATTTCAACGCCGATTGGGACCATGCAGCGCGGCGGGTGATGTCGCCTCCGTTCCGCAACAAGAAACATCAGGACAGCCTTTGGGCGGGTCTTCAATCGGGGTCGTTGTCGGTTGTGGCGACGGACCATTGCGCCTTTTCTACCGATCAGAAGCGGTTTGGCGTCGGCGACTTTTCCAAGATCCCGAACGGGACCGGTGGGCTTGAGGACCGGATGCCGATGCTCTGGACACATGGGGTTGAGACCGGTCGGCTGACTCCAAATGAATTTGTCGCCGTAACCTCGACCAATATCGCCAAGATCCTGAACTGTTACCCGAAGAAGGGCGCGGTTCTGGTTGGGGCGGACGCTGATCTGGTGGTCTGGGATCCAAAAAAGGAAAAGACCATTCAGGCCAGCACGCAGCAATCCGCGATTGATTACAATGTGTTCGAGGGCAAGCACGTCAAAGGCCTGCCGCGTTTTACGCTCACCCGTGGGCATGTGGCGATCCATGATGGCGAGGTGCGCACGCAGGAAGGCCACGGCAAGTTTGTCAAACGTCCGGGCAATGGCACGGTGAACCGCGCCCTGTCGACGTGGAAGGAATTGACTGCACCGCGTCCAGTGGAGCGGACGGGGATTCCGGCGACGGGGGTTTGATGTCAGACACGGCAGTGGCACCGGCAACGGACCGGAGCGCGACGACACCTGTGATTTCCGCGACATCGCTGGACCTGACCTTTCAGACCAATGATGGGCCAGTGCATGCCCTGTCCGGCGTCGATCTGGACATCACCAAAGGCGAATTTGTCAGTTTCATCGGTCCGTCGGGCTGCGGCAAGACCACGTTCCTGCGCTGCATCGCGGCGCTTGAGGCGCCGACGGGGGGAACGCTGACAGTTAATGGCATGACCGCCGACGAGGCGCGCAGGGCGCGGGCTTATGGCTATGTGTTCCAGGCGGCTGGGCTGTATCCGTGGCGCACGATTGAAAAGAACATCGCGCTGCCGCTGGAGATCATGGGGTATTCCAAGGCGGAGCAGGGTGAGCGGATAAACCGAGTGCTGGACCTTGTTGAACTGTCGGGTTTCGGCAAGAAATACCCGTGGCAATTGTCCGGCGGGATGCAGCAGCGGGCGTCGATTGCCCGCGCGCTGGCGTTTGATGCGGATATCCTGCTGATGGACGAACCCTTCGGGGCGCTGGACGAGATCGTGCGCGATCACCTGAACGAGCAGTTGCTGGAACTGTGGGCGCGGACCGAAAAGACAATTGCCTTTGTGACTCATTCGATCCCGGAGGCGGTCTATCTGTCGACCAAGATCGTCGTGATGAGTCCGCGACCGGGGCGGATCACGGATGTGATCGAGTCTCCTCTTCCCAAAAAGCGGCCGCTGGACATTCGCGACACACCCGAATTCCTGGCCATTGCGCATCGGGTGCGCGAAGGTTTGCGGGCGGGGCATGCCTATGACGACTGACGCGCCATGAGGAACCTGTTGCCCATCCTGACCGTGCTCGCGGCGATTGTCGCGCTTTGGTACGCCGCCGTTGCGCCGATGAACATTCGCGGTGCGCTGGATGTGGCGGAGCGGGCCGGGGCTGAGGTGATCCCACCCGAGTCCCGCGCGCGGTTCGATCAGTCTATCTGGCGTTTGATGGTCAACAACCCGCAATACATCGGTGGTGGTTATTCGCTTGATCGCCCACGCCTGCCGACGCCGGGGCAAGTGGGGTCCGAGTTGTGGAAAACGACGGGTGAAATGGCGCTCAATGGGCGGCCCATGTCGAAACGGTCGCTGATCTATCACGGATGGATCACGCTGCAGTCGACGCTGTGGGGCTTTGCGCTCGGCACTGTTCTGGGCATGGCGGGTGCCATTGCCATCGTCTACAGCCGCGTCGTGAACATGAGCCTGATGCCCTGGGCGATCATCAGCCAGACGGTGCCGATTGTCGCGCTTGCTCCTATGATCATCGTGCTGTCCAGCCAGGTGGGCATCGAAGGGCGTGTTGTGCCCAAGGCGATCATCTCGGCCTATCTGTGTTACTTTCCGGTGCTGGTCGGCATGGTGAAAGGCCTTCGGTCGCCGGGGGCGGCGCAGCTTGATCTGCTGCGAACCTATTCAGCCTCGGGATTGCAGGCGTTCTTCAAACTGCGCCTGCCCGCGTCGATGCCGTATCTGTTCACCTCGCTTAAGATCGGGATTGCGGCGGCGCTTGTCGGGACCATCGTGGGTGAATTGCCGACCGGGGCAATTTCCGGTCTGGGTGCGCGTATCCTGATCGGGGATCAGTTCGGCACACCGCTTGCGATCTGGGCGGCGTTGTTTGCGGCGGCGATCCTCGCGGGCGTTCTGGTGACTCTGCTTGACCTGATGCAGCGGGTCACGCTGAAACGGATGGGGATGCAGGCATGACCTGGCTGATCTTTGCGCTTGTTTTCTGGGCCGGTGCCTGGGCGCTCAACACCTATCTGGCGCATTCTCCGTGGCGGGGATCGGTGGTTGTGCGTGTGGCCATTCCTGTGCTGTTCGGGGTCACGCTGATCGTGCTGTGGGAAGGTATCGTGCGCGGGTTCGGCGTGTCGCCGGTGATCCTGCCCGCGCCGTCGAATGTGGCGCAAACCTTTGCCGCCTCGACCGAAATCCTGTGGGAGGATTTCCGGCAGACGGTGCTGAAAGGCGCGCTGTCCGGGTTTGTGATCGGGGTGCTGGCAGCTTTTGCCACGGCGATCCTGATCGACCGATCTGCGTTCCTGACCCGTGGGTTGCTGCCCATCGGGAATTTTGTGGCGGCTTTGCCGATTGTCGGGATCGCACCCATTCTTGTCAGCTGGTTTGGATTTGACTGGCAGTCCAAGGCGGCCGTCGTCGTGGTAATGGTGTTTTTCCCGATCCTCGTGAACACCGTCCAAGGCCTGCGCGAAACCGATGCCATGCAGCGGGACCTGATGCGCACCTATGCTGCAGGTTATTTCGACACGTTGATCAAATTGCGCCTGCCCGCAGCTCTGCCTTTCGTGTTCAACGGGCTGAAAATTGCGACAACGCTTGCATTGATCGGGGCAATTGTTGCTGAATATTTTGGATCACCCACGCGGGGCATGGGATTCCGGATTTCAACTGGGGTCGGTAGCCTCTCGATTGATCTGGTCTGGGCCGAGATCGCGGTTGCCGCGATGGCTGGCACGGCGTTCTATGGTCTGGTGGCATGGTTCGAAAAGCGTGTGACGTTCTGGCACCCGTCGCATCGCGGACAGTAAACAAAAATAATCCACAACAAGGAGGTTACTACATGAAAACGAAAATTCTTGGCGCACTTGCCGCCGTAGGTCTGGCCGCACCCGCCTGGGCAGCGGACGATGTCACGCTTCAGTTGAAATGGGTCACGCAAGCCCAGTTCGCGGGCTACTATGTGGCGCTTGAAAACGGCTACTACGATGAAGTCGATCTGAACGTCACGATCCAACCCGGTGGTCCCGACATCGCACCGACGCAGGTCATCGCAGGTGGCGGTGCGGATGTCATGGTCGACTGGATGCCGGCCGCATTGGCCGCGCGGGAAAAGGGACTTCCGCTGGTCAACATCGCGCAGCCGTTCAAAAGCTCGGGCATGATGCTCACGTGCTGGAAGGATGCGGGCATCGAAACACCGGATGACCTCAAGAACCGCACGCTCGGCGTCTGGTTCTTTGGCAATGAATTCCCGTTCATGTCCTGGATGAGTTCAATGGGCATTTCGACCGATGGCAAGAGCGAGAACGGGGTTGAGGTTCTCAAGCAGGGTTTCAACGTTGATCCGCTGCTACAGCGTCAGGCGGACTGTATCTCGACCATGACGTATAACGAATATTGGCAGGTGATCGACGCGGGTGTCAGCCCGGATGATCTTATCACGTTCAAATACGAAGACCAGGGTGTCGCAACCCTTGAGGACGGTCTTTACGTTCTGGAAGACAACCTGTCCGATCCGGCATTTGTCGACAAGATGCAGCGCTTTGTTGATGCGTCGATGCAGGGCTGGAAATGGGCCGAAGAAAACCCGGATGCAGCCGCGATGATCGTTCTGGACTATGACCAGACCGGCGCGCAGACAGAGACACATCAAAAGCGGATGATGGGCGAAGTTGCCAAGCTGACGGCCGGGTCGAACGGGGCTCTTGATCCAGCGGATTTCGAACGCACGGTCCAGACATTGCTGGCAGGTGGGTCTGATCCGGTGATCACGGCTGATCCGGGTGATGGTGCCTGGACGCATGCGGTGTCTGACGTTCTGAACTGAGGCGAGTCACCTTTTGATGAAGCAAGGAAGGGCCAATTGCGGCCCTTCTTTTTATCGGCGCAAGGTATCGCCATAGCTGATCTTGGGGGTCAGTTCGATGATCGAGGGTGTGCCTGCATCGGGTGAATTGACCCGCTCTGCGATGATCTCGGCGGCTTTCTCGCCAATGGCGGCGCGACAGGCGTCCATCGTGGCCAACTGTCGGGGCAACCCTTCCAATAGCTCGACCCCGTTGAAGCCGGCCAAACCGATCTGGTTTGGAATGTCGATCCCTTTTTCAAGCAGCGACAAGAGTCCACCTGCGGCAATCATGTCGTTGGAATAATAAAGAAAATCTAGGTCAGGGTCGCGTTTCAGCATCGTTTCGGTCATTTCACGGCCCTTGGCCAAAGCCGATCCGCCGGAATAGAATTCCTGATCCGCAATTTCGACACCGCCTTTGGCCAGGGCTTCGGTAAAGCCCTCGAACCGTTTGCGCGCCCGATGATCCAGCGGCATCTTGGTGCCAAGAAAGCCGATCCGTTCGTAGCCGGCTTTCAAAATGGCCTGGGCCATCTTGCGGCCCGCACGACGATGCGAAATGCCGACCATGGAATCGATCGGAGTGCCATCCACGTCCATGATTTCGACAACCGGAATACCGCTTGCTTTCAACATCGCACGGGACGCATCCGTGTGTTCAAGCCCCGCGATGATCACGCCGGAGGGACGCCACGACAACATCTCGTACAGAACCCGCTCTTCCTTTTCGGGAAGATAGTCGGTGACGCCGACCACAGGCTGCAATTCCGTTTCTTCCAGTACAGCGCTGATCCCCGACATTACCTCGGGAAATACCATGTTGCGCAGGCTGGGAATGATCACCGCAACAAGGTTCACCCGCTGACTGGCCAAAGCGCCTGCGATCTTGTTCGGCACATAGCCCAGAGTCTTCGCAGCCGACAACACCCGTTCGCGCGTTGCCGTGGATACATCCCCGCGATTGCGCAGAACACGGCTGACCGTCATTTCTGAAACGCCGGATGCCTCTGAAACATCGCGGAGCGTGAGGGGGCGGGTATCGTCATTGGCCAAGAGCGTCATCCTAAAGCTGTCGGCTGGATGTTATCCCAATCTCTTGTACACCAGCAAGCGATTGCGCTCTTTATGAAAAATCGACTGAAGAGATGACAACCCCGCGCTGTATCAGTATGCCTGTCAGGCGTGGTCCCGTGGCTCAACTGGATAGAGCAGCCCCCTCCTAAGGGGCAGGTTGCAGGTTCGAATCCTGCCGGGATCGCCAAAACCAACTGAAAAATATGGCTTATTCGCAAGGAGTTCTGCAGAAGCTTGCAGAAAGGCCCGTTTGGTTTCCCGTCGGATTCCCCGAAAACGACGGAAATCTCGTACAAAACCTGTACAAAATTTGCACGTCCGTGCGTCTTTCGAGGTGCTCCAATGAGCTGGCGGGTGGCGAATGCGTGTGCTGAACGAAAGTTCGGGAGCGCCGCGCGCAAGCAAATCATCATGTTCTTGGCCGACAAGGCGAGCGACGATGGATCAGGTATTTGGTGTTCCAAGGGCACTATCCAGCGGCACACCGAGCTAGGGGAAACCACCGTCAAGTGATCGATCCGGGCGTTTCTCAAAGAAGGCATTCTGGTCGAGACCGGTGCACGCGGGTGTAAGAACGGATTCACCGTCGTTTGTCGGATCGATCTGGCGAAGGTCGAGGCGCTGGAACTGACCGCCGAACCCGATATCGAGACGGGGGCCACAGTGGACCCCGTCCAGACTGGACCCGGAACGGGGGCCACAGTGGCTGGGGTACCGGGGCCACCACGGCCCCCAAACCATCCTAAAACCATCCATAAACCACCTACGCGCGAGCGCGAGGCGGCGGAGGATGAAGAGGCTGAGAAGATTTTGGCCACCTATCCGCCCGACCGAGTGCGCGGGAGGGCAGACAGTCTCAGGCGGATCAGGGAGGCTTTGGATGACGGGACAGAGGTTGAGGACCTGTTGCAGGCCGTGAAGGCCTACGACACTGCGAGTGCTGGCTTCACGCGGTCGAAAGTCAGTTTCTCAGACAACTGGTTCAAGTCGGGGCGATGGCGGAGATACATCGAGGACATTGCCAAAGGGCGAGAAGAAACCAAAGCCAAAGAAGCCGAGATGCTGGCAGGCTTGGCGGGTTGGGTCGCAGATCGTCATCCTCTATGCCGCCACATCACGCCGGGCCAGATCGAGCTTTGCTCGCCGCAGAGCTGGTAACACAGGCGCAAATTCAGGCGGCAGGCCTCAGATCATGAGCACCATTGATCCGACCGAAGCGCAAACAGCAAGGCGACCCATGTCATACGGCTGCGCCGATGACACGGGACCTTGCGAGGGGCGGCCGGCCTCCCCTTCGAACCCCACCGGCGCGGGTAACACCCGCACCAAAGAGCCGCTGACCGAGACCTTCGTCTTCCGCTGCACCGCGTCCGAGAAGGCCCAGCCGCGCGCCAAGGCTGAGGCAGCTGGTTTGCCCGCCGCGACCTTGCTACGGGAGGCGCTTGGCCTGACCGAGGCCCGCCGTCGCAAGCCCACTCCCCGCGTCGATCCGGCGCTGGTGCTGGCCGTCGGGCGCATCGGCGGCAACCTCAACCAGATCGCACGCTGGCTGAACCGCGCGATGCTGGCTGGCCGCACTGACCTCGACGCGCTCACCGTTGCCCGCCGCCTGCTGACCATCGAGCGTCAGCTTGCCCAGATCGTCGAGGCCGCGCGCCGAAGCTGATCAAGTTCTTTCGCAACGGCAAAGGCGCGGGCGCTGGTCCGGTCGGCTACCTCGTCGCGGACATGGTGCTGGCCTACGACGACAACCGCGACCTGATCCGCGATTCAGACGGCCAACCGATGACTGTCACACGCGAACCCTTGCCCGAGGTCCTGCGCGGCAATACCGACTGAACCGAAGCCCTAATTGACGCCAGCCGCCACCAATGGACCTATCGCGCAGGCGTGATCAGCTTTGCCGCCACCGATGCCCCAACCGAGGAACAGCAGGCCGAGGTTATGGACGGGTTCGAACAACTGGCCTTCGAGGGGCTGGACCCTGAGCAATATGAGGTGCTCTGGGTCCGACATACCCACGAAGCCCGCGTCGAGCTCCACTTCTGCACACCGCGCTTGGAACTGACCTCGGGGCGCAGCCTGAACATCGCGCCGCCCGGCTACCAAGACGCGTTCGACAGTTTGCGCGATGTCATGAACCAGCGCCACGGCAGGGCCGATCCGATGGAGCTGGAACGCACCCAAGAGGTCCGCGACACGATAGAGACCCCGACCCGCGCGCAAGGTCGCGACGAGCTGCACGCGTGGATTCTGGATCAGGTTAGCGTCGGCCTGATCACCGACCGCGCGAGCATGCTCGACGCCCTGACCGATGCGGGCTTCGACATCCCGCACGCGGGCAAAGCCTACCTGACTGAACCGCGCCGGGTTTGCCGGAGGCTCCAACACATGAGTAGGATGGAGCATCATGACAAAGACAACAAACAAATATTCACCGGAAGTCCGCGAACGTGCGGTGCGGATGGTGTTGGATGGCGCAGGGCAGCATGAAAGCCGCTGGTCTGCGATCCTGTCGATTTCAGCAAAGATCGGTTGTGCGCCGCAAACGCTGAACGAGTGGGTCAAGAAGGTTGAGATCGACACGGGCCAGCGCGGCGGCATCACGACTGAACAAGCTGAGAAGATGAAGGCTTTGGAACGCGAAGTGCGCGAACTCAAACAGGCGAATGAGATCCTTCGCAAGGCGTCCGCATATTTTGCCCAGGCGGAGCTCGACCGCCCACTGAAACGATGATCCGGTTCATAGAGGATCACCGTGCGGATCATGGGGTCGAGCCGATTTGCAGGGTTCTGCCAATTGCCCCTGCGACGTTCTATGACAACTTGGCAAAGCGGAGAGACCTGTCGCGGCTTTCGGACCGTGCCAAGCGCGATGTTGAACTCAAGCCCGAGATCGAACGGGTCTATGAGGAAAATCTCAGCGTCTATGGTGTGCGGAAGGTCTGGCACCAGATGCGCAGAGAAGGCTTTGATGTTGCACGCTGCACTGTCGCCCGGCTGATGAAGGACATTGGGATTGAAGGTGATGTGCGCGGCAAGAAACCAAAGACAACGATCCCAGACAAGGCGTTGCCGTGCCCCCTGGACAAGGTGAACCGCCAATTCCATGCACCGGCGCCAAACGTGCTCTGGGTCAGCGATTTTACCTATGTCGCGACATGGCAGGGCTTTGCCTATGTGGCCTTCGTCATTGATGTCTTTGCCCGCCGCATCGTTGGGTGGCGTGTCAGTCGCACCGCCACTGCCGGATTTGTCCTCGATGCTTTGGAGCAAGCCATTCATCAACGCAGGCCCGCACAGGATCAACTGGTGCACCACTCGGATCGCGGATCGCAAGGCGGATTCAACCGGTCGTCGCAACAGGTTCTATCTTATCGTTTTTGATCAGCTGGTCGATAGCTTCAGCTGGTGTTTTCCACCCTAGAGTTTTACGTGGTCGCGTATTCAAAGCATGTGCAACAGCGTTCAGCTCGTCGACCCCGTGTTTGCTGAGGTCTGTCCCCTTGGGGAAGTATTGGCGGAGCAAACCGTTGGTGTTCTCATTGCTGCCGCGCTGCCAGGGGCTCTGTGGATCGCAGAAGTAGACCTCGAGACCGGTATCGATCCGCAATTGCGCATGTTGGGCCATCTCGGCGCCTTGGTCCCAGGTCAGCGAGCGACGCAGGTGGACAGGCAGGCTGCTGATTGTCTCTGCGATGGCATCGCGGACCGCTTCGGCACCGTGACCGGCGAAGGCAGGTCCATTCTTGACTGGTTTGCCTGCCCCGTGCCCCTTCATGCGTGGCAGGTGCAGGAGCATGGTGAAGCGGGTTGTGCGTTCAACCAGCGTGCCGATCGCCGAACTACCCAGTCCGAGAATGAGGTCCCCCTCCCAATGACCTGGAACCGCCCTGTCGCTGATCTCTGCCGGGCGATCGCTGATCATCAACGCATCAGTGAGGAAAGACTTGCCGCGATTGCGTGCGCGTTCGCGCGGTAATCTGAGAGCGCGGCCGGACCGCAGACACGCGGAGAGCTCTCGCCGCAGCGCGCCGCGTCCTTGAATGTAGAGGGCCTGGTAAATGGCTTCGTGACTGATGCGCATCGTCGGATCCTCGGGGAAGTCCACCTTCAGGCGCTGCGCAATCTGTTCCGGGCTCCAGGCAGACGACCAGCGACGGCTTTGCCGGTGAACGGCCCGTCGCCCTTTCCATACCACAACAGGCCCATCGAAGGCGATGCCGTCTGGTGTGGCGATGAGGCCGGACAGCCGATCCTGCACGTAGTCGTGCAGGGCGGGATTGAGCGTGAGCTTGCTAATACTACAGTTGCATTTATGGCCCATTTCTGATTCATCTTTCTCTGGGATTGGGAGAGTGTGTCATGTCTGTAGTGGATTGGGCGAGCAGCGTTTCAGATTGGTCGCATGCGCTTGTTGGCTTGAAAGGTTTCATCGCCCCAGCTTTCAACCGGTCTGAGCAACGCGCCTCTGCCGGGGTTTTCATTGATGGCCTTTTGTCCGGAGCGGAACGCAAGACGGGCTGGATGCTGGCGGAAGAAGCCGGGATGGCGCGGCCCTATCGGATCCAGTCCTTGTTGGGTCGGTCGTCCTGGTCGGCGGACGCGCTGTGCGAGCGGGTTCGAAGCTATGCCCTTGAGGCGCTTGGCGATCCGGATGGAGTACTGGTCGTGGATGAGACCGGTTTTCTGAAGAAGGGTAGACACTCCGTCGGCGTCGCACGGCAGTATTCCGGCACGGCGGGGCGGATTGAGAACAGTCAGATTGGCGTCTTCGCGAGCTATGCCAGCCGCTGGGGCCATGCGCTGGTTGATCGCCGACTGTATCTTCCCAAGGCCTGGG
>JBHYFN010000064.1:0-17487 GCA_051859505.1 Paracoccaceae bacterium | reverse complement strand
CGGGGAGGGGGGCGTTGCCTTCCATAGGCCCGAGGGCGGCGACGGCGAGGGCTCCGGCGGCGGTGGAGAGCGCAAGGGTTTCGGGGAGGGGGTGGTCCATCAGGGTGAGGGCGAGGAAGGTGGCGCAGAAGCAATCGCCCGCGCCGGTCGGGTCGATCACCGTGGCGGGGAGGGCGGGGAGGGAGAGGATCTCGGATCCCATCCGGGCGGTGGCGCCGTTTTCGCCCCGTTTCAGGACCACGGCGCGGGCGCGGGGGAGGCTGGCGGACCACAGGGCGAAGGGGGTGTCGGGCCAGAGGAGGGCGGCGTCGGCATCAGAGGGCAGGACGTAGTCGGCCATGGCGATGAGCGTGCGGAGCGTGTCGAGATAGGTGGGGTCGGCCATCAGCTCGGGCCGGATGTTGGGGTCGATGGAGATGAGGATGCCGTGGCGGGCGAGGCGCTGGCAGAGGTCGAGCGCATGGGCGGCCATCTGCGGATCGCCCAGGGTGGAGCCGGAGATGTGGAGGAGGCGGGTGCCGGCGGTGCGGAGGGTGGCTTCGGCCTTGTCCCCGTGGGGGAAGTGGCGGGCGGCGCTTTGGGCGATGTTGAAGACGAAATCGCGGCTGCCGTCGGTATTGTAGGCGACATGCGCCGTGCCGGTGGGCAGGCCGGGGATCACCCGGATCAGGCGGTCATCCACGCCGTTCTGGCGCAGGCGGGTGAGGATCACGCGGCCGAAGGCGTCATCGCCCACGGCGCCCGCGAAGATCGCGCGGCCGGTGATCCGCGCCGCCTGGTCGATGAAGATGCCGGGCGCGCCGCTGGGGAAGGGACCGGCATAGGCGACGGGGGTCAGGTGGTGGGTGTCCTGCGCGGTGCAGACGAATTCGACCAGAAGCTCGCCCAGCGAGGCGATGAGGGGGGCTTTGGTCGGGGCGGGCATGGCACTCAGCCGCCGACCATGAGCTTGACGACCTCGTCATGGGTCGTCTCGGTGATCCGACGCTCGCCGGCGGCCACGCCACGGCGCAGAACGACGATGCGGTCGGAGACGGCGAAGATGTCCTGCAGGTTGTGGCTGATGAAGATCACGCCGCGGCCCTGGGCCTTGAGCTGGTGGATCAGCGAGATCACCTTGCGCTGTTCGGGCACGCCGAGGGCGGCGGTGGGTTCGTCCATGATCAGGATCTGGGCGTTCCAGTAGACCGCGCGGCCGATCGCCACGGCCTGGCGCTGGCCGCCGGAGAAGTTGGAGACCGGCGCCTCCATCCGGCTGACGTGGAAATCGAGCAGCGCCATGGTCTCTTTCGCGGCCTCGGCCATCTTGCGGCGGTCGAGCACGGGGAGAAAGCCGAAGGCGCGGCGCATGGGTTCGCGGCCCAGAAAGATGTTGGCGCCGATGGAGAGGTTGTCGGCCAGCGCGAGGTCCTGGTAGATCGTCTCGATCCCCTGTTCGCGGGCCTCTTGCGGGCTGCCGAAATCGACCGGCTGGCCCTTGAGCAGGATCTCTCCCGAGGAGGGGCGGTAGACGCCGGAGATGGCCTTGATCAGCGTGGTCTTGCCCGCGCCGTTGTCGCCGGCCAGCGCCACCACCTCGCCCGGGGCGACGGCGAGGGACACGCCCTTGAGCGCCTCGACCGCGCCGAAGTTCTTGGAGAGGTTGCGGACTTCGAGAAGCGGCTCACTCACTTTGCCGTCCCCCGCCGTAGTTGCGTTGCGCCTGGTCGATCAGGACCGAGATGATGATCACGACACCCACCGAGATGAACTGCCAGAAGGGTTTGACGTTGAGGAAGACAAGGCCGTACTGGATCACCGCGATCACCAGCGCGCCCGCGACGGTGCCGAGGATCGTGCCCGAGCCGCCAAAGAGGCTGGCCCCGCCGATCACCACGGCGGCGACGGAATCGAGGAGGAGCGGCTCGCCCGCCTGAGCGGCGCCGGCGCTGAAGCGGGCGGTGTAGAGGAACCCGGCAAGCCCCGCGCAGACGGCGGAGAGGACGTAGAGCTTCGTCAGATGCGCCTTGACGTTGATGCCGGCGCGGCGGGCGGCCTGTTCGTTGGCGCCGATGGCGTAGTTGTGCTGGCCGAAGCGGGTCTGGCTCAGCAGGTAGTGCAGGCCCAGCACGAAGACGACGGCGATGATGACGATATAGGGCACGCCCATGATCTTGCCGTTGCCAAGCGCCGAAAGGGCGCTGTTGCGCACCGGGACGGTGGTGCCGTTGGCCAGCAGGAAAGCCACGCCGCGGCAGACGCCGAACATACCGAGTGTGCCGATGAACGGGGGCACGCGCAGCCGGGCGACAAGCAGGCCGTTGATCAGCCCGGGGATGGTCGCCACGGCCATCGCGGCGCACATGCCCATCACCACCGCCATGGGCAGCGACAGGAAACCGCCCGCCCAGTTGACCGTATGGGCGGCGACGACCGCGGCCAGCCCCATGATGAAGCCCAGCGACAGGTCGATCCCGGCCGAGATGATGACGAAGGTCTGCCCCGCCGCCAGCAGCAGCGGGACCACTGCGAAGATGGCGATGGACTGCAGGTTGAACGGGTTGAGGATGAAGGTGCCGCCGAAATCGGCGCGGGCCCAGATCTCGAACCCGAGGATCAGGGCGGCAAGGAACAGCCAGGCCCGCAGCATGGCGATCTGCTGCAGCAGCGAGAGCCGGCCTGCGGCGTGATCGGCGGGCGGCGCGACGGAAATCTCGTCGCCGGGGGATTTGGGGCTGGTCGTCATCTGCATCCCGTCTGTGGAAGGGAAGGCCGGACCCGGGCTTCGGGTCCGGCCCTGTGCCGCCCGGGCGGAACCGGGCGGCGGCTGTCATGCGAGGGGCCGGATCCGGCCCCCGAGGCGCGGCGTCAGTCGGAGTAGATGTACCGCGCAACCTCGGGATCGTCGACATTGCCGGCGTCGATGATCGTGAAGCCGGTGCCGATGGCGACCGGGATCGACTGGCCGGTCAGATGGGCATAGGCGGCGACGACGCCGAAATAGCCGATCTCGGCCGGGTGCTGGGCGATGGCCACATCGACAAGGCCGGTCTGGATGTTGTCGACGATCGAGGTCGGCGCATCGAAGGCGACGACCCGGATATTGCCGGTCTGGCCCGCCTGCTGCACGCCATTGGCCGCGCCAAGCGCCGAAAACAGGTTGGCGCCGAAGACGCCCGCCAGATCGGGGTTGCGGGCGAAGACGGCCTGAAGCTGGCTGGCCGCGTTGTTGGCGTCATTCTCGTTGAACTGGGTTTCCAGAACCTCGACGCCGGGGAAGTTCTCGGCCATTTCAAGCTTGAAGCCCTCTTCCCGCTGGTCGGTGGTCGAGATGCCGGGGTTGACGTTCGACACATAGACCTTGCCCTCGCCGCCGATGGCATCGGCCAGCGCGCGGGCCGCGATCCGGCCGCCCAGGATGTTGTCCGAGGCGATGTAGGACAGCGGGAAATCGGCGTCACCTGCGCCGGTCTGATAGACGCCCGAGCCGATGAACGTGTCGACGGTGATCACGGGGATCCCGGCGTCATGGGCACGGCGCAGCGGCTCGATCAGCTGGACGGTGTCGGTCGGCGCGATCAGGATCGCGTCGGGGGCGCGGGCGATGACGGCATCAAGCACCGGCACCTGCGTCACCGGGTTGAAATCGGGTGCGCCCTGGAACAC
Source organism: Paracoccaceae bacterium (assembly GCA_051859505.1). Taxonomy (GTDB): domain Bacteria; phylum Pseudomonadota; class Alphaproteobacteria; order Rhodobacterales; family Rhodobacteraceae; genus JAFIEN01. The sequence goes on along the minus strand of JBHYFN010000064.1, from coordinate 13,842 downwards.
CAGCTCGACCCCCAGCGCATCGGCGGCGGCGCGGGCGCCCCGCTCCATCGTGATGTAGAAGGCGTCGGTGGTCAGGCCCGGGATCAGGGCGATGGTGAATTCGTGATCGTCGGCCAGGGCTGCCACCGGGTTGAACGCGGTGGTCAGGGCTGCGAGGGCGGCTGCCCCCAGAATCGAACGGCGCTTCATTCTCTCTCCTCCCAGAGTGGCCCCCTGCACCTCGTTGCGGTGGATGACAGGGCCGGTTTCGATGTCGCGATAACACTTCTGCCCCGTGGGGGCGTCAAGTGCAATTCCTTTCTGCAAGAGATTTCTGCGCCGAACCAGCGCAGACCCCGGCTTGCAGTCCCCGGGTCAACCCGTCTCGGCACCCTTTGCCATATCAAAGAAGCCAAGCCCCTGTCGCAGGTGATCGGCCATGAAATACTGATAGGCGAGCCTGTCGCCATCGCGCAGGGCGCGGATGATCTCCTCGTGGCTGCGATGGGCCAGGGTGCGGCCCCGCGTCTCCTTTCCGGTCTCCATCAGGCGCAGGATCACCGGCTCCATGATGCGGAACACATCGGCCAGCGTGGCATTGCCCGCGATGGTCACAAGCCGGTGGTGGAAGGCGTAATCGGCGGCGGCGCAATCGGGCACGGTGGCGGCGTTCAGCATGGCCGCGTTATGCGCCTCGAGCGCGGCAAGGTCGTCGGGCGTGACGCGGGCGGCGAGGCTGTCGTAAAGGCCCAGCTCGACCAGCTGCCGGAAGCCCTGGATATCGGCGAAAGTCTCGGGCGAGATGGTGAGCTGGAAGGAAAACACATCAAGCGCCGCCGAAAGGTGGCGGTTGATGAGGACCGCGCCGACCTTGGGCCGCACCTCGACCACGCCATAGGCGCGCAGGACGCCCACCGCCTCGCGCACGGTGTTGCGGGCCACGCCGAAGCGCTCGGCCAGCTCGCGCTCGGTGGGCAGGTTGTCGCCGGTGACAAGGCCCTCGGCGCGAATCATCTCGCGCAGGTCGGCCACGAGCTGCGGCACGGCGCCCTGGCGCGGTTCCGCCGAAGGCTCTGCTGCAAGGGCGGCGAGGGCAGGCATCAGACGATTCCATTCATTGGACCACCCGATGATAAAGGTAGTACCAGATATCTGGCAAGCGCCGAAACTCGGGTATATGAAGGCGAGCAAGCGGATCTTGTTGGACCTGACCAAGGAAACTGGTCCAATGATTGAACGGTCGACGAGGGAGGACGGAATGGAACAGACATGGCGGTGGTTCGGGCCGAAGGATCCGGTCAGCCTTGCGCATGTGCGGCAGGCGGGGGCGACGGGCGTGGTCTCGGCCCTGCATCAGCATTACCGGGGCGAGGTCTGGCCCGAGGCGGATATCGCCGAGCGCAAGGCCGTGATCGAGGCGGCCGGGCTGCGCTGGTCGGTGGTGGAAAGCATCCCCGTCCCCAATGCGATCAAGCTGGGCGGGCCGGAGGCGGCCGGTGCGATCGCCGCCTTCACCGAGACGATGCGCCGGCTGGCCCGCGCCGGGGTGCGGACGATCTGCTACAACTTCATGCCGGTGGTGGACTGGACCCGGACCGAGTTGCGCCACCCGATGCCCTCGGGCGGGCTGGCGCTGCGCTTCGATATGGTGGGCTTCGTGGCCTATGACGTCTTCGTACTGGAACGGCCGGGTGCGGCAGAGGATTATCCGGCGGATCTGGTGGCGAAGGCCGAGGGCTTCGTGAAGGGCCTGTCGGGCGAAGAGATCGCCCGGCTGGAATCGACGATCATCGCGGGCCTGCCGGGGTCGGAGGACAGCCACGACCGGGCGGGGATCGCCGCGGTGATCGCGCGCTACAGGGACACGGGCCCCGAGGATCTGCGCGCCAACCTGACGGCCTTTCACAAGGCGATCATCCCGGTGGCGCGGGAAGAGGGCCTGCGCATGTGCATCCACCCCGACGACCCGCCCTTTCCGCTGTTCGGGCTGCCGCGCGTCGTCTCGACCCGCGAGGATTACGCGGCGCTGTTCGAGGCGGTGCCCGAGGTCGAGAACGGGATCACCTTCTGCACCGGCTCGCTTGGCGCGCGGCGGGACAATGACCTGCCGGCGATGTTGGAGGAGTTCGCGGAGCGGGTGCATTTCGTCCATCTGCGCAATGTCACGACCGAGGAGGACGGATCCTTTGTCGAGGACGATCACCTTGCCGGGGATACCGATATGGTCGCCGTCCTGCGGATCCTTCTGGCGGAAGAGGCGCGGCGGCGGGCCGCCGGGCGCGCGGATGCCGAGATCCCGTTCCGCCCCGATCACGGGCATCTGCTGCTGGACGATCAGGACAAGCAGACCCAGCCGGGCTATTCTGCCATCGGCCGGCTGAAGGGTCTGGCCGAATTGCGCGGGGTGATCGCAGCCCTGTCGCATCCGTCGGTCAACTAAGGGGGGCAAGGGATGGAGTTCACCGGCAAGACGGCGCTGGTCACGGGATCAAGCGGGATGGGGCTTGCGGCGGCGCTGCGGCTGGCGCGTGGCGGGGCCAGGGTGCATCTCTGCGGCATCGACCGGGCCGCCAACCGGGCGGCGGAAGAGGCGGGCGCGGGGCTGCAGGTCGCGCATGTCGATGTGGCCGACGAGACGCAGGTCGAGGCCTGGGTCGCGGCTGTGATGGAAACCGCGCCAGGGATCGACTTCCTGATCAATGCCGCCGGAATCCAGACCTATGGCGATCTGGAGACGACGACCGTGGCGGGCTGGGACAGGGTGATGAATGTCAACCTGCGGGGCAGTTTCCTGACCAGCCATTACGCCTGGCCGCATATGAAGGGGCGGGGGGGCGCGATCGTGCATATCAGCTCGGTCCAGGGGCATACGAACCAGTATGGCGTTCTGGGCTATGCCACGACCAAGGGTGCGGTCCATGCGATGACGCGGGCGATGGCGGTGGATTGCGCGAAACACGGGGTGCGGGTGAATTCGATCAGCCCTGGGTCGATCCGCACGCCGCTGCTGGAATATGGCGCGGCGCAGCTGGCCAAGGACGGGCAGAGCATGGAGGACATGATCGCCACCTTCGGCGCGGCCCATCCGGTGGGCCGCGTCGGCACGGTCGAGGAGGTGGCCGAGATGGTGGCCTATCTCTGTTCCGATGCGGCAAGCTTTGTCACCGGGGCGGATTTCCGCATCGACGGCGGGCTGACGGCGCATATCGGGGTCTGACGGTCGGCGGCCAGAGCCGGAATTTGCCAAATTCCGGCTTCCCCCCGCACCGCCCCGCCGCCGGGCCCAAGGCGGAATTTGGCCAAATTCCGGTGGCCCTTCCCCCCCCGCGCCGCCCGGACGCGGGCGGAATTTGGCCAAATTCCGCCGCCCCCACCGCGCCCGCCTTCAGACCCCCAGCCACTCCAGCAGCGGCCCGAGCGCGACCGCCCCTGTCGTCTCTACCTCGAAGACCGGCCCCAGCGCCATCGGCCGGGCCACTTGCGCAAGCCGGATCAGTTCGGGCACATAGTCCATCCCCGGATGCCCGGGATCCCGCCCCGCGACCCGGTCCGCGTAACGCGCGCCCACCACCTCGGGCGGGGCATGGCACCAGATCTCGGACAGGTGCTCGACCCCGGCCCGGCGCAGGCCGGCCTGCAGCCGCTCGACCGGCTGGAAGCCGAACCAGGCATCCATCAGGAAGGTGCCCCCCGAGGCATCCCCGATCAGATCGAAGATCGCCTCGTAACTCGCCCCGCCCAGCCTGCGGTTCAACGCCCTGTCGACCGGAGCCAGTTCCTTAAGGAAGGGCGCCTTCACGCTGTCCAACGTCAGAAGCGGCCAGCCCGTCGCCTCGGCCAGCCTGCGCGCGACCGCGCTCTTGCCACTGGCCGGAACCCCGTTGATCATCACCAGCCGCTTGGCCCTGGCGCGGGCGCCCGAGCCTTGCCCCGAGCCTTGACCCGCCCCCCGACCCGAGCCTTGCCCCGCGCTTTGCCCCGCCCGCGCCGCCCCGATCACGCCGGCATCATCGCCAAGCTGCGCCCCAAGAACCGGCGCGTCGAACCAGGATCGCTCCGGCGGAAACCGCTCCAGCGCGGCACACATCGCAGCCCCCGCGCCGCCGCCGATCACCACCACATCGGGCGCGCAGACCGTGATCAGGCTGTCGATCGCGGCACGCAGGGGCCGTGCCCAGCGTTCGATCACCTGGCACGCCTGCGGATCGCTGCGCGCCAGCAGCGCCTCGGCCGGGGTTCCGGCGGGAAGGCCCGCCTCGGCCAGATGCCGGGCGAAGGCGGTGCCGGCGCTCTCGGTCTCGACGCAGCCGCGCCGTCCGCAGACGCAGGGCCGCCCGCCCGGATCGACGACGACATGCCCCAACTGCCCCGCCGTTGCCCTGCCCCGCAGAAGCTGGCCCCGTTCGAGCACCGCCCCGCCGATGCCGGTGCCGATGGTCAGCATCACGACATTCGGCCGCCCCCGTGCCGCGCCGAAGGCCGCCTCGGCCAGAAGCGCCATGGCCGCGTCATTCTCGACCGCCACGGGCAGGCCCGTCGCCGCTTCGATCCGGTCCACGAAGGGCAGTCGGGACAGGTCTACATAGCCCCCCGACAGCGCCACCCTGCGGTCCGCATCCACCTGGCCCGGAATGCCGATGCCGATGCTTGCCACCTCGGGGCCGCGCAGACGGGCGATCAGATCAAGGCAACGCTGCAGGACGACTTCCGGATCGGGGCTGCTTTGCGTCCGGGCGCGGGCGAGGATCCGCCCTGCCCCGTCGACGCGGGCCGCGCGGATATGCGTGCCGCCGATGTCGATCCCGATCGCCGGGGCCGGCGCCGGCGGTATTTGGCCAAATTACGCCCCCCCCCCCGGGCCGCGCGCCTGCGCCAAATCCGTCAGCCGGGAAAGTGACGGGCGATCACCGCCTGCAGTTCCCGCAACCGCGGCACGGCCAGCGTCCGAAGCCGCTCTGCCGTCACCCTCCGATCCAGCGAGATGCAATCCTTCCAGAGCGAGCGCCCCGCGATCACCCCCGATGCGCCGTTTTCCATCGCCGTCTCCACCTGCCCGAGGAAGGTGGCATGATCCACCCCCGCCGACAAGACGGCCCAGGGCACCTCGCCCGCCATGGCGGTGACATTCGCGCAGGCCTCCGGCGTGCCCGGATAGGGGATCTTGAGCACCTTGGCCCCCAGATCGAGGCAGAGCCGCACACCGCCCTCGATCAGTTCGGGGATCCGCGCGCGATAGGCCTCGGGCGCCTCGTCGGGCAGCGCATAGGTCAGGAATTCGACGACCAGCAGCAGATCCTCGGCGCGGTAGTCGGCAATCACCTCGCGCAGCGTCTCGAGGTTGCGGGTATTGGCCTCGGGCCGGTCGGCGCGCAGATAGACCATAACCTTGGCCCCCGTCCCGCCCAGTTCGCGCACCCGCCGCGCGGTGATCCCCTCGACCATGTTCGAGATCCGGTAGCCCTCGGGCGTCAGATCAAAGCCCGAGGCGTCGATCCCGATCAGAAGTGCGGTGGTCCGGTCCAGAACCCCCTCGTCGATGATCGCCGGCACGGCACAGACCGGATCCACCAGGACACAGCCGGCATGCACCGCCAGATGTGCGGCGATATCCATCTTGGTCAGGCCCAGCACCGCGTTCGAAATGGCGTTGCGCGCCTCCTCGGTCTCGGCAAGGACCTGGCGCATGCCGCCGCGCTGATCGCAGGCGATGACCATCATCGCCCCGTTCGCGCCGCAGATCTGCTGATATCCGCGCCGTTCCGCCGTGGTCATGCCTGTCATGCTGTCGCCCGCCTTCCATTTGCCCGATCCGCCCCGACGGGGCCGGGGGGCCCGGGGCCCCGGTCATGTCGATTGCCAGGTCGCGCCGGATCGGCGATAACGACCGTGATCGCCGCCCTGTAACACGTTGCAGAAAGGAATTGCAATCTGTCGAACGCCCCGCCGAACGAGTCTGACGAAAGCCGTGCCCTGCTCTATCGGGTGGCGCGGCTGCATTACGTCAGCGATCTGAGCCAGGTGAAGATCGCCCGCCAGCTCGGGCTTTCGACAGCGACGATTTCGCGGTTGCTGGCGCGGGCGCGGGCCGAGGGGATCGTGCGGATCGAGGTCCGCGAACCCGCCCGCCCCGATGCCCTGGCCGAGGCGATCGGCGCGCGGCTGGGTCTGCGCCAGGTCGAGGTGGCGGACCTGCCGCCGGGCGCCGGCCTGCCGGGCGCCCTTGCCGCGCCCTTGTCGAGCCTCTTGCGCCGCGCCGCTCCGGCGCCGGGGTCGGTGCTGGCGCTGGGCTGGGGGCGGGCGATCCATGCGGTGATCGAAGAGGGGCTGCCGCCGCTGCCGGGGCTCGAGATCGTCGCCGCAACCGGGGGCCTCTCGCAGGAGGCGCCGCATTTCCAGATCAACGAATTCGTGCGCAGTGCCGCCGAACAGACCGGAGGCCGGGCGCATTTCATCCACGCGCCCTATCTGGCCGGTCCGGGGGCGCGCGACCTGTTCCTGGCCGATCCGGCCATCGCTTCGTCCGTTGCCCTGTGGGACAGGATCGACATTGCCGTGCTGGGCGTGGGGCTGCCCCCTGCCCTTGCCCCGCCCGAGGCCCGGGTCGCCACGGCCATGGAACAGGATCTGGCGGCCGTGGCCGGCGATGTGATCCGGCACTATTTCAACGCCAACGGACGGATCCTGCATTGGGAGGGCGCCGAGCGCCTGATCGCGGTGGCGCCGCGGCAACTGGCCCAGGCGCGGCTCAGCATCGGGGTTGCCGCGGGCGAGGCGAAGGCCGGCCCCGTCATCGGTGCCGCCCGGGCCAGGCTGATCAGCGCGCTGGTGACGGATCTGCGCTGCGCCGAGGCGATCCTGCAGGCCCTGGGATCGGATTAGGGGGATCGGATCAGGGCATCGGATCGGGGGATCGGATCAGGGCGATCCGAGGTGCGGGGCCCGGAACGAGGGGCCCTAGAACGAGGGGCGGCGGCGTTCGAGGAAGGCGCGGCGCCCTTCGATGAAATCGGGGCCCGAGAAGACCTCTTCAAAGATCGCCTGCAGCCGCGAGCCGGGGTCGAGTGCATCGGCTTCTCGGGCGGCCAGCCCGTTGAGGATCGCCTTGGTCGCCCGCAGCGAGGCGGGAGAGACCTCGGCCAGCCCCGCCGCATAGGCGCGGGCCGCCTCCATCGCCTGACCCTTGGGGCAGGTGCGGTCGATCAGGCCGATCCGCGCGGCCTCATCCGTGTCGAGCTTGCGGGCGGAAAACAGGATGTCCTTGGCGCGCGCCACACCGACCTTGTCGACAAGGGCCGCCGTATCGGCGGGGCTGTAGGCGATGCCAAGCCGGGCCGGGGTGATGGCGAAGACCGCGCCTTCGCCCGCGAAGCGCAGGTCGCAGGACAGCGCAAGGCCGCACCCGCCGCCGACGCAGGGCCCTTCGATCACCGCGATCACCGGGCGCGGCAGATCGGTCAGCGCCTGCTGGCCGGCGCGCACCAGACCGTTGTAGTCCCGCGCCGCCTCCGGGCTGCGATAGACTGTCTCGAATTCCGAGATATCGGCCCCGGCGCAAAAGGCCCCGCCCGCCCCCGTCACCAGAAGGGCGCGGATGCTGTCGTCCCCGGCGATCCGGGCGCAGATCTCGGGCAGGGCGGCCCACATGGCGCGGGTCATCGCGTTGCGGCTGGCGGGCGCGTTCAGGGTCAGCGTCGCGATCGACCCGCCGGTCAGGGTCAGCCGGCCCTCGGCATGGTGTTCGATTTGGCCTTGGGGTTCGTCTTCGGGCACGGGCGCCTCGCGCGTCTGGCCGGTCGCGCGCCGGACTGCGCGGATCGGCGGAGGTTCTGGGAGGCGGGCGCCTCCCTCACCGGCCATATGGCCCGGAGCGCGGCATGGGGGCAAGCCAGTTCGGGCCCGTGGCCCGGTTGCAGGGTCAGAAGCCCAGATCCGCCGCCACGCGGCGCACGACGGCCAGCCGCTCGGAATTGGGGGGATGGGTTCCGAGGAAGCGGTTGCCCGGGTCGGGGATGCGGCCGAAGAACTCGGCCCCCACCAGCGGATTGAAGCCCGCCCGCGCGGCGATGACCGTGCCCAGCGCATCGGCCTCGAGCTCGAATTCCTTCGAGAAGCTGCGCGCGCCCACGGCGGCGCCAAGCTGCTCGGCGGTGCGGATCGCCTCGGGCGTGGTCTGGCCCGTCACCCCGGCGAGCTGGCCGAAGACGGCCGCCCCCATGTTGGCATTGCGGGCCTGCCGGTCGAGATGGCCGGCGATGTGATGGGCCGCCTCATGCGCCATGACGAAGGCCATTTCATCGGCATTGCGCAGATCACCGATCATGGCCAGCGTGAAGACGATCATCGGGCGGCCGCTGCTGTCGAGGGTCTGGAAGGCATTGGAGGGCATGCCGCGGCGGTCGTCCACGACGATGCGGAAATCGCAGTTGTATTGCGGGCTGCGGGCGCGGCATTCGGCTTCGGCCACGGGCTCGACGGCATCGACGACCGCGATGAACATACGCGCCTGCTGGCGGAAATCGGGCGGGGCGCCGGGAAGGCCGGGGGGAAGGCCGGGGGGCGCGGGCAGGCGGGAGGCGGCATCGGTCGGCCGGCCGCTCTCGGCCGGGCCGGGCCCCAGCACCGCGCCGGGAACCGCGCAGCCCGCAAGCGCGGTGGCGAGCAGCAGGACAAGGGCTTTGAGCGGCAGGTGCATCGGGTCTCCGAAAGGCGGGGCGGGTCGTCGGGCGGGTCGTGGCGCAGGCTGGTGAAACGGCAGTGTAAGCGCCCTGCCAGATGGCTGCCAGTGACATTCACGCTAGCGGGCACCCTCGCGGCGGGCGACCCGCCGGAGAGGGCAGGCTTGGCGGTGGGTGGGTTGGAAGCTGGCGACTTGCCGGGCGGGCCGGCGGGGGCTAGGCTGGAGGCATGCTGAGTATCGAACATGAATTCGACGCAACGGTCGTGACCCTCGTGGACGAGGGCCCTGCCCCGCTGCAGGAGGATATCACCGTCTGCGGGTTCGAGGATTGCGTCACGGTCGAACAATATGACCCGCGCCGCGACGAGGTGGTGAAGGTGACGTTCTCGATCCGGCAGGTGCGGGAATTGCAGGCGGCCCTTGGCCTGCCCGAGGGGATCGTTCGGCTCACGCCTACGGACGGTGGTCGGGGGGAGGCGTAAATTTGGCAAATTTTCCGCCCGGCGCCGGTCCCCGCGCGCACTTCGCCGAACAGGACGGTTGCAGGCGCGCCGCCGCTGTAGCCGCGCAAGGGCCTGACGGGCGCAGGGCGGGGGACGCGGAAATTTGGCCAAATTTCCGTCCGGCGTCAGTCCCCGCGCGCGCTTCGCCGAACAGGACGGTTGCGGGCGCGCCACCGCTGCAGCCCCGCAAGGGCCAGACGAGCGCAGGGCCGGGGGACGCGGAAATTTGGCCAAATTTCCGCATGCGCCCCGTTCCCCGCGCGCGCTTTGCGGGATAGGACGGTTCCGGGCGCGCCGCCGCTATGGCCGCGCAAGGGCGTGAGGGGCGCATGGCACGGACCGGCTTTTTCTGGGACGAACGCTGTTTCTGGCATGGCGGCGGCAATTATGCCGGCATGTTTCCGATCGGCGGCCTTGTTCAGCCGGCCGCGACGGGCGGCCTGCCCGAGAACCCCGAGACCAAGCGCCGCCTCAAGAACCTCATAACCGTCACCGGGCTGGAGCGCGACCTGATCCTGTCGGGCGCGGCCCCCGCCACCGAGGAGGATCTGCGGCGGATCCATCCGGCCTCTTACCTCGCGGAGTTCCGCGCCCTCTCGCAGGATCGGGGGGGAGAGCTGGGTCTGCGCACCCCCTTCGCCCCCGGCGGATACGAGATCGCGGCCCTTTCGGCGGGGCTGGCCACGGCCGCGCTCGACGCGGTGCTGCGCGACGGGATGGACAATGCCTATGCCCTGTCGCGCCCGCCCGGGCATCATTGCCTGCCCGATTTCCCCAACGGCTTCTGCCTTCTGGCCAATATCGCCATCGCCATCGAGGCAGCCCGCGCCGCCGGGCTGGCAGAGCGTTTCGCCGTGCTTGACTGGGATGTGCATCACGGCAACGGGACCGAGGCGATCTTCTATGACCGGGCGGATGTCCTGACCGTCTCGATCCATCAGGAGCGGAACTATCCGGTCGATACCGGCGCCTTCGCCGACCGGGGGACGGGGCCGGGCGAAGGGTTCAACCTCAACATCCCGCTGCCCGCCGGCACGGGGCACAGGGGCTATCTTGCGGCGATGGAGCGGCTGGCCCTGCCGGCGATCCGGGCCTATCGGCCCGATGTGCTGATCGTGGCCTGCGGCTATGACGCGGCGATCAACGATCCCTTGGGCCGGATGCTGGCCACGGCCGAGACCTTCCGCACCATGACCGCAGCCGTCCGCGACCTTGCCGCCGAGATCTGCGGCGCGCGCCTCGTCCTGGTGCATGAGGGCGGCTATTCCGAGACCTATGTGCCCTTCTGCGGCCATGCCGTGCTTGAAGAGATGTCGGGCAGCGCGATCCGGGCGCCCGAGCCGATGCCCGAGGTCTTTGCCGCGCGCCAGCCCGGCCCGGCTTTCGACGCCTTCCTTGACGGCGTGATCGAAGAGATGGCCGAGGCGCTGGCCGGGTCATAGGTGCGCATCAGGAGCGCATCAGTCTGGCATGAGGCGGGCCGAAGGGCCAGGTCGCCGCAGGTGCCGCCCGACCACTGGCGAAACCGCCGCTGCATCCTTAGGTTCACCGCAAGACCAGCCGGAAGGATCCGCCCATGCCCGCCCCGAACCCCGCCGCCCTTGACTTCCTGCTCACGCGGCGGTCGCGCCCGGCCCGCAGCCTGACCACGCCGGTGCCCGACGCCGCCGCCCTGCGCGTGATCCTGACCGCCGCCGCGCGCAGCCCGGATCATGGCAAGCTCGAACCCTGGCGCTTTGTCGTGCTGGAGAAGGCGGCCCTGACGCGGCTGGCCGGGCTTGTGGCCGAACGGGGCGCGGCGCTGGCGATCGATCCCGACAAGAGCGCCAAGGCCGTGGCGCAATTCGCTGATGCCGACCTTGCCGTCGCCGTGGTGCAGGTGCCCCGCCCGACCGACCGTATCCCGCTGATCGAGCAGACCTATTCCGCCGGTGCGGTCTGTCTGTCGCTTCTGAACGCGGCCCTTGCCTCCGGCTGGGGAGCCAACTGGCTGAGCGGCTGGCCCGTCTATGACGCCGATTTCCTGACCCGCGGGCTGGGACTGGAGCCGGGCGAGAGCGTTGCCGGCCTGATCCATATCGGGACCGAGACCGCCGCCCCGCCCGAGCGCCCGCGCCCCGATATCGACGCGATCACTACCCGGATGACCGAGTGAACCCCGAGTGATCCCCGCATGATTTTCGTCGATTTCGCCCGGGCGCTGGCGCAGCTGCCCGACCGCCGGTTCCGGCGCGTCCTCTGGCTGGGGATCGCGCTGACGCTGGCGCTTCTGGTGGCGGCCTATGCGCTGTTTCTCTGGGCGCTGCAGGCGCTGGATCCGGGCAGCGTGACCCTGCCGCTGATCGGCGAAGTGACATGGATCGGCGATCTGCTGGGCTGGGCTTCGCTCTTCCTGATGATCTTCTTCTCGATGTTCCTGATGATCCCGGTCGCCTCGGCGATCACCTCGCTGTTTCTGGATGATGTGGCCCAGGCGGTCGAGGACCGGCATTATCCCCATCTACCCCCGCCCCCTGCCCTGCCCTTTTCCGAGGCGCTGATCGACACGATCAATTTCCTGGGCGTTCTGATCGGGGCGAATATCCTTGCGCTGGTGCTCTATGTGTCCTTCCCGCCGGTGACGCCTTTCGTCTTCTACGGGATGAACGGCTATCTGCTGGGCCGGGAATATTTCACCATCGCCGCGATGCGCCGCGAAGGGCGCGACGGCGCGCGGGCGCTGCGCCGCCGGCACCGGGCGACGATCTGGGCGGCGGGATGCCTGATGGCGGTGCCCCTGTCCTTTCCGCTGATCAACCTGCTGGTGCCGGTGCTGGGGGCCGCGACCTTCACCCATCTTTATCACAGGCTGGCGGTCTCTCAGCCCGGTTGAGAGCCCGGCCTCAGGGCGCCGTCTGAACGCTCGAGGGGCTGGCCATCCGGTTGAACCAGTCGATGTCGCGGACCGTGATCATGCCCGACAGGATCACCCCCGCGATGATCGCCCAAAGCACGGCCGCCCAGACCGTGGTGATCCGCGCCTTGCGGCCCACCTGCGCATCCGCGGGCGCCGAGGAATGCGTGCCCGGCACGACCTCGCCCGCCTCGCCCTGCGAGACGACGCGCAAGGGCAGGACCACCAGAAAGACAAGGAACCAGAGCACGGCAAAGAGCACAATTGCGGCGGTGATCGTCATCTTTGTCTCTCCTGCCTGCGGCTTCGGGTTGGGATCAGGGCCACCGGCCGCTCAGACCTGTTCAAGCTCGACAAGGCAGCCGTTGAAATCCTTGGGATGCAGGAACAGCACCGGCTTGCCATGCGCCCCGATGCGCGGCTCGCCCGAGCCAAGGACGCGCGCCCCGGCGGCCAGAAGCCTGTCGCGCGCGGCAAGGATATCCTCGACCTCGTAGCAGATGTGATGGATGCCGCCGGCCGGGTTCTTTTCGAGGAAGCCCGCGATCGGGCTGGCCTCGCCCAGCGGGTAAAGCAGTTCGATCTTGGTATTGGGCAGATCGATGAAAACCACCGTGACGCCGTGGTCCGGCTCGTCCTGCGGCGGCCTGACCGTGGCGCCAAGCGTGTCGCGATACTGGGCCGCGGCCGCCTCGAGATCGGGCACGGCGATGGCGACATGGTTGAGACGGCCGATCATGGCAAGGCTCCGGTCCTTGGGGCCGCGACGGGCGGCGGGGTCAGGCCCGCTTATCCCGCGACCGTTACCCGCCTGCAAGGGGCGGGGGCGAAAGGTCGCGGCCGTTAACCGGCCATTCACCATCGTGGGCCATTCTGACGGGGAAGGCCACCGAATCTCCTGACGGCCGCGCAACATGGGGGACTGCCGATGGACACGCTGGACGACTATATCTCGCATCGCCCGCCCACTGCGGCGCGCCCGCTTCTGGGCCTGACCGTCCTGATCGTCGAGGACAGCCGCTATGCGTCCGAAGCGATGCGGCTTTTGTGCCTGCGCTCGGGCGCGCGGATCCGGCGGGCCGACACGCTTTTCGCGGCGCGGCGGCATCTGATGGTCTATCGCCCCGGCGCGCTGCTTGTCGATCTGGGGCTGCCGGATGGCTCGGGGGCGGATCTGATCGCGGAACTGGCCGGGGCCAACCCCCGGATCGATGTCATCCTCGGGATGAGCGGGGATCCCGGCGGGCAGGAGGCGGCGATGGCCGCCGGTGCCGATGGCTTCATCGCCAAGCCGATCGCCCGCATCGCCGAGTTTCAGGCGCTGATCCTGCGGCACCTGCCCCCCTCGCGCCGCCCTCCGCAGCCCCATCCCCTCACCGATGACCGGATCCAGCCCGACCCGCTGGCCTATCGCGACGACCTGACCCATGCGGCGGGGATCCTTCTGGGAACCGGCACCCTTCCGGGCGAGGCGCGGATCGACTATCTGACGCAATTCCTGGGCGGTGTGGCGCAGAGCGCGGGGGATCTGGGCCTGTGCGAAGTGGTGGAGGCGCTGGCCGAAACCCGGCGCAGCGGAGCGGCGCCGGAGCCGGTGCTGAGCCGGCTGACCAGCCTTGTCGAAAGGCGGCTGGCGCAATCGCCGGCGATCTAGCGCGAGGGGCCTCGCGCCTTGGGCAAGGTTGCGGTTGGGCTTCGGATCGGGAGTGCATCAAGGGGCGGCTCAGGGGGCCGGTTGACGGGGGCCGGTTGACGGGGGCCGTGACTGGGGCGCGTGACGGGGGCGCGTG
>JBHYFN010000063.1:0-18713 GCA_051859505.1 Paracoccaceae bacterium | reverse complement strand
GACGTCCGAGAGCGAGCGGACCTCGCCAAAAGTCTTGGAGACGTTGCGCAGTTCGATCACCGGCGTGCCGGTGGGCGTCCTTGGATCAGGTTCGGTCATGCGGATTCTCGTTCGGAGAGGGCCCCGGCGGCACGGTGGGCCGCCGGGACGCTGCCTGTCTAGCGGATCTCGACCGCAGCCAGCGGTGCCACGGCCTCGACATTCGTGGCATCGACGAAGGCCCCGGCGGTGTTGATATGCAGGCCCGAGAAGCCGAACTTCTTGGTCAGGCAGATGTTGAGGATCGGCAGGTAGCCCTGCAGGTAGGGCTGCTGGTCGATCACCAGGTTCTGGTAGCCCGCCTCGATCGCCTGCGCCGTGTTGGGCGACATGTCGAAGCCCGCGAAATAGACCTGCCCGGCTTCGAGCCCGGCGGCCGTCGCATAGACGCCGACATTCGAGGTCAGCCCACCATGGTCGGTCACGACGATCCTGATATCGGGGTTGGACCCCATGATGCCCACGAAGGTCGCGGTGCCGGCGTTGGGATCGGCATTGGTGGCCGGGTCGATCTCCTGATAGAGGATTTCAAGGCCGGCTTCCTCGAAGGCATCGACGACGCCCACAGTGCGCTGGCCACGGTCGCCACCCTGGGCCCTGAGGCCCCAGACAAAGACCTTCTCGCCCGGCTCGATGCCCGAACGCGCCACTGCCTCTGCCGCCAGTGCGTAGCCTGCGTCATAGTTCGGAGCGCCGACGAAGCCGAACCCCTCGGGCCCGAAGCGGGCCTGGCTCTCGGGCAGGGCGGTGTTCAGCGTGGTGAAGATGATGCCCTGCGCACGGGCCTGCTGGACGATGGGGCCGGTCGCATCCTCGCCCGCGAAGCCATAGGTCGCGATGCCGTCGACATTGGTCGCAACCGCCTGCTGGATCTGCTGCAGCATCAGGTTGGGGTCCCAGTTCGAGAAGTAATAGGTCACCGATGGCCCGAGATCGAGTTCGGCCTGCCGGAACCCGTTGAGCACGTTGTTGGCGAAGACGCCGCCCTGTGGGCCACCGGGGAAGGCCGCGATCGTCACGCCCTCGCACCATTTCTCGGTGGGGTTGGCCAGAGCGCCCGACGCCAATACTGCCGCCGAGGCACCTGCAACTGCCGTAAGCCAGAATCTTGCAGAAGTCATGTTCGCATTCCTCCCAGAAAAGCGGCCTCTGCCTCTACCCTCCCCGGTAGAGCCAGCTAACCTCAAGAAAACGTAGGTAAGTCCTACAAGCCTGTAAAGGATTCTCTCAACTTGAGCTGCGGATTTGCGTTCGGGTATCTGGCAGGTTTGCCCATTGGCGTTCGCGCGCCGGCAAAATCGTTTTCAATACATTTACTTATCTGACCTTGCCAGAACGCAGGCCATTGCGACTTGTCTGGCGCTGCATCCCCGTACGGCTTTACCTGACAGGCAACTTGTCCTACACCTTTGGGCATGAATGAGTTGCAGCACTTGCCCACCCCCGCCCCTGCATCCGATCCTTCAACGGGTATCCCTGCCGCCCGGTCGGTAGCCGAACGACTGACCGGGCAGATCGCCCGGAACTACAAGATCGGGGGACGGCTGCCCTCGGAAGCAGAGCTTGCGCAGGCCTTCGGGGTTTCGCGGGTAACGGTGCGGGAGGCGCTGAAGATTCTGGCGGGGCGGGGGCTGGTCAGCCTGTCGAGGGGGCGCCGGGCCATCATCACCCAGCCCGATGGCGCTATGTTCGGGACGTTCCTCGGCAGCCTGATCCAGTCCGATCCGCGCGCCGTTTTCGATCTCGTGCAGGTGCGACGCACGCTCGAAGTCCAGTCGGTGACGCTCGCCTGCCGCAATGCCAGCAAGTCCGGCCTGGCCGCAGTGGAAGCGGCGCTGGAGGCGATGCGCGCGGCTGCTGGCGACGAGACCTGTCACGATGTGGCGGGTGAAAACGCCTTCGACCGCGCCGATGTGCGCTTCCATCAGGCACTTGCGCTTGCCGGTGGCAACAGGGTGCTGACCTATCTGTTCGAAGCGATGGAATCCGCTCTTCTCGACGCCTTCTCGATCAGCCGTCGCGGGGCGAATCCGACGCGCGCCGCGATGATGGAACTGTGCGACGAACACGCCCGCATTGTCGAGCATGTCCGGGCTCATGACGAAAAGGCGGCGGCCGATGCAATGATGGCCCTGATTGCCTACGGCGAATCCAATCTCAGGGCGGCACTCGGATAGGGAATGGTAGCCACCACCAATGCAGCGGTTCGGATTGCCCGGAGCGTCGGACTTGTCAGGATGCCGTGGCATCGGAAATCAGCATCAGGCTGGAAACGGGGCCAGAGAGTATCGCGTCCCAGCCATCGATCGGGCCAACCGCTAACCCTTGTGCGCCCAGGATGGCCTTCCCATCGGCGACGCGCCCAAGGATGTCGCTGCGCATAGCGGCATAGTCTTCCTTGATCCGGCCGCACTGGACGGCCCGGACCTGCCGGACCGTCGCTTTCGCACGGAATTGCGGATCCCCTTGAACTCAGAGGGCCTGAGCATCTGCCGCTTCTTGAACCGGTTCACGACGAAGACACGCAGGTAGCGGTGCCCGGGCGGCGCTCGGGAGGGGGGTGTTTGAGCGTCCTGGCTCGGTCAGCCGGGGCGGGCCGTCGAGGCGCCGAGGCGAAGCTCGGGGGCAAGGATGATCTCGGAGCGGTCGATAACGGTGCCCGGAGAAGCGGTGATGCGGCGCATCAGCAGCTTGCTCGCAGTGCGGGCCAGATCTTCGATCGGCTGCGCTGCAGTGGTGATCCGGGGCTGGACCACGGCGGACCAGGGCACATCGTCGATCCCGGCCAGCGAAACCGCGTCGGGACAGGGGATGCCCAGCTCGTTGCAGGCCTGAAGCGACCCGAGCGCGATCACGTTGCTGGCCGCGATCAGCGCGGTGGGCCGGTCGGGCTGCGTCATCAGGCGCATCGTCTGTTCATAGCCGTGCCGCCCGTCGTAACGCGCATCCACCACCAGCGCAGGATCGACCGGCAGGCCGGAGGCGGCCATCGTGTTCAGGAAACCGCGCCGCCGCTCTTCTGAGGTGTAAAGGCCCGCGGTGCCGCCCAGAAAGGCGATGCGCCGGTGGCCGAGGCGGATCAGATGCTCGGTCAGCATGGAACTGGCCAGCGCATTGTCGGCCCCCACGAAATCGCTCTCGACCCCGTCGACCCGGTGGTCGAACAGGACGAAGGGCATCGACAGTCTGCGGATATGGTCGGCGGGGCCGGTCATCGGGCCGGTCGGCTGCAACAGGATGCCCGAGACGCGCTGCGCGGCAAGATGCCCGAGAATCGCGATCTCGTTGCGGATCTGGCTCGAGGTGTCGCTGACGATGACAAGGTGATCGGCGGCCATGGCGTGGCGCTCGATCTCTTGCAGGAAGCGGCCGAAAAAGGGGTTGGTGATATCCGACACGACCATGCCGATCAGGCGCGACCGGCCACGCTTGAGGCTTTGGGCGATGGGATCGGCGGAATAGCCCACGGCCTCGGCCGCTTCGGCCACCTTGCGACGGGTTTCGGTCGCGACGCGCTCGGGCGTGTTGAGCGTGAGCGAGACGGTCGAGATCGACACGCCGGCCAGCCGCGCCACGTCCCGGATAGTCGACATGGGATCGAAACCTTTCGTGAAATTCCCTTGCCGCGCAAGTGGCCAGACGCAGGCGGGCGATGTCAAGACTGCATGACGCCAGGTGGTGGGGCCACCATGCATCCGGCCCGTTCTTGCCGCGCTGCAACATCGAAACGCGTGCAGATCGTGCATCTGCAGCATGGAACAATGCTTGACTCGGGGCGCGGTCTGCGGCGAACGTGACCGCGTCGAACCGTTTCGATGACTCGAACGGCGATGGCGGTGCGGCGGTCGGGAGGTGGCCGCAGCGGCCGCCTTGGAGGAAGCCGCATTTCCGGGGAGGAACCGAATGCTGTCCAAGTCACTGAAGAAGACCGCGACCGCGCTTTGCACGCTGGCTGCAGCGGGATTTGCAATCCCTGCCAGCCTGTCGGCGCAGGATGACATCAGCATCACGATGTGGGCGCTGCAGGATGCCAATTACCAGGACTTCCTGAACCAGGCCGCCGCCGCCTTCCAGGAGGTGAACCCCGGCATAACGGTGAACATCGAGCTGCATCCGAACGAGGCCTACAAGACCCTGATCCAGGTCGCCCTTGTCGGTTCGGACCCGCCGGATGTGTTCTTCAACTGGATCGGTGAGGATTCGACGCGCCTCGTGCGGGATGGGCTTGCGCTTGATATCGGCGATCTGGGCGCGGGCGAGGGGATGTTCCGCAACCTCTTGTCGGAAAGCTGGGTGGATGTCTTCCGGGTCGAGGACGGTATCTACGGCGTGCCCACCAATGCGGTGACCAAGTATTTCTACTACAACACCGCCTTCTTCGATGAAAACGGCCTGTCGGAACCGGCCAGCTTCGACGAACTTCTGGGCCTGTGCCAGCAAATCCGCGAGATCGACCCGTCGATCGTGCCGATACCGCTGGGCAATTCCGAACGCTGGAAGCTGAACCACGACAGCACCGTCCTGAACGAACGTGTGCTGGGGGTTGAGTCGCTGCGTGACGACTATGCCCTGACCGCCTCGGAAGAGGATCTGTTCACCGAGGAAGGCTATGTCACCGCCTGGGAAAAGGTGCTCGAGCTGCAGGGTGCGGGCTGCTTCCAGGATGCGCCGAACGCCACCTCGCCCGAGGTGAGCCGGTCGCTCTTTTCGTCCGAGATATCGCCGATGATCTTCTGCGGGTCCTGGTGCGCCAATATCTTCGACAGCGACGGCTTCACCGACTATGCGCTGTTCCGGTTTCCACCGGTCGGGGGCGGGGCGTCGGACGGCAATTCCAACATGGTCGTGCCCGAGGGCCTGCAGATCGCGGCGGCCTCGCCCCATCCCGAGGCGGCTGTTGCCTGGGCCTCGTGGCTGGTGACACCCGAGATGGCGGCGAAGCGGGCCGAGATGACGCGGACGCTGGTGTCCAACCCGGCCTTGTTCGACACGATCGAGGTGACCGACCAGTTCGAGTGGATGGCCGAGGACATGGCCTCGCTCGCGCGGCAGTTCAACGTGATCGACGTGGAGCTCGAGGGTTCGGTCGCCGAGGCCTATCTGGATGCGGGCGTCGAGATCCTGAACGGCACGATGACGCCGGAAGAGGCGATGGCGGCGATCCGCGCCGCCGCTCTGGCGGCCAAGGCGGAAATGGGCCTCTGAGGGCCTGACCGCTTCCCGGGCCCGGCGACGTTCTCCCCGCCGGGCCCGAATTCTTGGCCCTGATCCGAGACCGAAGATGACCGACACCGCCCTTTCCCGCGCCGGCGCGACCGGCGCACGCCGCCCGCAGTTCGGTGCCAAGGCTTCGGCCCTGATCCTGCTGGCGCCGGCGCTGGGGCTCTGCGCGGTGTTCATCTTCATTCCGGCGATCCTGGCGATCTATGGGTCGTTCTTTTCCTTCGGCATCACTTCGCGCGAATGGACGCCGGTGGGCACGGCGAACTACACGCGCGCGTTCAACGATCCGGTGTTCTGGATCGCGCTGCGCAACAATCTGATCATCGTCTTCGGCTCCATCGCATTGCAGGTGGGCTTCGGCACGATCCTGGCCGCGATCCTCGACCGGGGCATCCCGAAGGGCAGCACGGTGTTCCGCACCATCATCTTCGCGCCGATGGTCGTCTCGGCCGTCGCGGTGGCGGTGATCTGGCAGGTGCTGCTCGACCCCAATGTCGGCGCGTTCAACGCCTTGATCCAGAAGATCGGGCTGACCCCGCCGACGCTGGGCTGGCTGGGCGATCCGAATATCTCGATCTGGGTCGTGCTGGTGATCGCCTGCTGGCAATATACCGGTTTCATGATGGTGCTGATCCTGGCCGGGCTGCAGGCCATCCCGAAGGACCTTTACGAGGCGGCGGCACTGGACGGGGCGAAGGGGCTGCGGGCCTTCTGGCACATCACGCTGCCCTCGATCCGCAACGTGGTGATCGTGGCGGTGCTGATCACCACCATTGGCGGGTTCAAGGTCTTTGATCTGATCTTCGCCACCACCGGCGGGGGGCCGGCCAATGCGACGCAGGTGATGGGAACCTATATCTATCTGCAGGCCTTCACGCTGGGCAACATGGGCTATGCCAATGCGATCTCGGTCATCCTGCTGGCCATCGCGGTGGCGCTGGGCTGGGTCCAGATGAAGATTTCGCGGAGGGCCTGAGATGAGCAACTTCCGCCTTGCCAACGTGATCCTTTACGGCTTCGTCAGCCTCTGGAGCCTGTTCGTCCTTCTGCCGCTGACATGGATGGTGCTGGCGTCGTTCAAGACGCGGCGCGACATGTTCCTTGACCCCTTGGGCTGGCCCTCGTCCTTCGAATTCGACAGTTTCGAGCGCGCCTGGGCCACGGGGATGGGGGTGTTCCTGTTCAACTCGGCCTTCGTGACGCTGGTGTCGGTGGCCATGATCCTGATGGCCAGCGGCATGGCGGCCTATGTGCTGGCGCGCTCCGACAGCGTCGCGTTGAAGGCGGTCTATCTGCTGATCGTGGCCTGTTTCGCCGTCCCGGTGCAGGCGGTGCTGGTCCCGCTTTACCAGATGGTCTCGGGTGCGGGGATGCTGAATTCGCTTCTGGCGATCACGCTGCCCTATGCGGCCTATGGCATCCCCTTCACGACGATCCTGTTCTATGCCTTCTTCCTTGATTTTCCGCGCGAACTGGAAGAGGCGGCGCGGCTGGACGGCTGTTCGCGCATCCGCACCTTCTTCAGCGTGATCCTGCCCCTGTCGGGGCCGGCCATCGCCTCGGCCGCGATCTTTCAGGCGGTGTTCATCTGGAACGAATTCATCCTGGCGCTGCTGATGCTGTCGCGGCCCGGCGTCAAGACGCTGCCGGTGGGCATCCTGCAGTTGCGCAGCGAATACACGGCCGATTGGCCCGCGCTGATGGCGGGGCTGACCATCGCGGTGCTGCCGATCCTGATCATCTTCATCCTGGCGCAGAAATGGTTCGTCCGGTCGCTGGCCGGGCTCGGGAAATAGGGGCTGACATGGCCGAACTGGAAATCCGCAACCTCATCAAGGACTACGGATCCTTCAAGGCGATCAAGGACGTGTCCTTTTCCGCCGCATCGGGGGAATTCGTGGTCATGGTCGGCCCGTCGGGCTGCGGCAAGTCCACGCTGCTGCGGTCCATCGCGGGGCTCGAGACGGTGACATCGGGCGCGATCCGCATCGACGGGCGGGATATCACGAAGGACGAACCGTCCGACCGCGGTGTGGCGATGGTGTTCCAGAACTATGCGCTTTATCCGCATATGACGGTACGGCAGAACATGGGCTTTGCGCTGAAGATCGCCGGACGGCCACGGGCCGAGATCGACGCGGCGGTGAACCGCGCGGCACAGATCCTGCGGATCGAAGCGCAGCTGGAGAAGAAACCCAAGGCGCTTTCGGGCGGGCAGAAGCAGCGCGTCGCCATCGGGCGGGCGATCACGCGGGCGCCGGATGTGTTCCTGTTCGACGAGCCCTTGTCGAACCTTGACGCCGCCCTGCGCAGCCAGATGCGGATCGAGCTGGGGCGGCTGCATTCGGAACTGGGCGCGACGATGGTCTACGTCACCCATGACCAGACCGAGGCGATGACAATGGCCAGCCGGATCGTGGTCATGAACGAGGGCATTGTCGAACAGGTGGGCCCGCCGCTGGACCTGTACAACCGGCCGGTGAACCGCTTTGTCGCGGGGTTCCTTGGGTCGCCCCGCATGAACTTCATCACGGCCCGCGTGGCCGAGGCGCGTCAGGGCAGCGTCACCCTGACGGCCGAGGGGGTGGCGGGCAGCCTGACCGTGGCGGTCGAGGACGTGCCCCGGCAGGGCGACGACGTGATGGTCGGCATCCGCCCCGAGGCCTTTTCCGAAGGCGAGGCGGTGGATGGCTGGACGCTGGACGGCACCATCGCCGTGATCGAAAGCCTGGGGCGCGAGACGCTGCTTTACATCGATGGGGGCGGCCTGCGGTCGGTCGATTCCGAATCGCAGGAGGGCTTCTTCGCCGTCCACCGGACCCGTCAGATCACCGCGCGTCACGGCGATCCGGTGCGGGTGGGGATCAAGCCCGGCGCGGTCTATCTGTTCGACAAGCGCGACCGGGCGATTGCCTGGCCGGATCATCACGGTGTGACGGAGTAGGCGGATCCTGCATGTCCCTTCCCCCGCCGACCGAGGATACGGTCATTGCCGATTTCCTGCCCGTCATCGCGGCTCTGGCCGGGCCGGGGCGTATCGCCATCGGCATCGGCGGATCGCGGGCCAAGGGGCGGACCGATCCGCTGTCGGACTATGACTTCCGCCTTTATGCCGATGCCTTCGCGGGCCCGGATGTCCACGCCACGCCCGAATACGCCGCATTCTCGGAAGTGATGCAACGATGGGAGGCGCGGGGCATCCATATCGACGGCACCTGGCCGCGCCTGATCGGGCAGATGGATGCCGAGCTTGACGACTGGTGCGCGGGCCGGGGGCGGGCGACCGATCTTGACTGGGCGATCTGGGGCTATCACCTGCCGACCGACCTGTTCCACCAGCGCATCCTGCACGACCCGGACGGCGTGATGGCAGGCTGGAAGGCCCGGCTGACCCCGTATCCAAAGGCGATGCGGGTCGCGATCCTGACGCGGAACATGGCGCTTCTGCGCTATTGGGCGCAGGATTATCACTATGAAAGCAAGGTCCAGCGTGGGGATACGGTGTTTCTTGCCAGCCTGGCCGCCCGCCTTGTCCATGCGATCCTGCAGGTCGTCTATGCCGTGAACCGGACCTATTATCCCGGCGATGGCTGGAACCTGTCGCTTGCCCGTGACCTGCCCGTCCAGCCCTCCGACCTTGCCGCCCGCATCGAAACGATCCTGACCAACTGCCCGCCCGATCCGGCCCGGCAGCGCGCCGCGATCGTCGCGCTGGTCGCCGATCTTGAACCGCTTGTCGACATTTGACCGAACGCCCGAAGGAGCATCCCATGCGTTTCCGCCAGATCCACCTTGATTTCCACACCTCGGGCCGCATTCCCGGCATCGGGTCGCGTTTCGATGCCAAGGCCTTTGGCCAGGCCTTCAAGGATGCGCATGTCGACAGCGTGACGGTGTTCTCGAAATGCCATCACGGCTACAGCTACCATCCCGTCACCACCGGCGAGATGCATCCGGGGCTGGAGTTCGACCTGCTCCGCGCGCAGATCGACGCGCTGCATGCGGTGGGGATCAACGCGCCGATCTATACCACCGCCACATGGGACGAGCTTGCCGCCCATAACCACCCCGAATGGCGCGCGGTCAGCCCCGAAGGCGGCAGCCCGCGCTACCTGACCACGCCCAACGGGGCGGGTTGGGCGTTCCTCGACTATGCCTCGCCCTATCTCGATTATCTGACGGCGCAGCTGGACGAGATCCTGACGCGCTATCCGGATGGCGACGGGATCTTCGTGGATATCTGTTTCCAGCTGCCCTCGGTCTCGGTCTGGGCGCAGAAGGGGATGGAGGCCGAGGGGCTGGACTGGACCGACCCCGAGCATGTGCACCGCTTCACCGGCATGTCGGTGCAGCGCTTCTTCGACCGGATCACCGACACGGTCAGGAAGCATGACCCGAAAAAGCCCTTGTTCTTCAACTCGGGCCATGTGCGGCGGGGGGACCGCAAGCATTACCTCAACCACTACACCCATCTCGAGCTGGAAAGCCTGCCGACCGCCGGTTGGGGCTACGACCATTTCCCGCTGTCAGCCCGCTATGTAGAGCAACTGGGCCTGCCCTTCCTGGGCATGACCGGCAAGTTCCATTTCCACTGGGGCGAGGTCGGCGGCTACAAGAAGCCCGAGGCGCTGGTCTATGAATGCGGCGCGATGCTGGCACATGGCGCGCGCTGTTCCATCGGGGACCACCTGCATCCCACGGGAAGCATTGACCACAGCACGATGGCCGTGATCGCGCCCGCCTACAAATGGGTGGAAGAGCGCGAGGCCTGGGCCAAAGACACCGAGAACCGCGCCGAGATCGCCTTTCTGAGTGCCGAGGCCGCCTCGCGCCCCGGTCTGGTGGGCATGACGGTGCATCAGGACAACCCGACCGACGGGCCGGATCAGGGCGGGGTGCGGGTGCTTCTGGAAGGGCAGTTCGCCTTCGACGTGATCGACCTGGAAAGCGAACTGGACGGCTACCGGCTGGTCATCCTGCCGGATGTGATCGCGGTGGATGAGGAGCTGCGGGCCAAGCTGAACGCCTATGTCGCGGGTGGTGGACGGGTGCTGCTGACCGGGAAAAGCGGTATCGGGCCGGAGGGGTTCCTGTTCGATCTGGGGGCGGACTGGGTCGGCACCTCCGAGATGGCGGGGGGGGATTTCCTGCTACCGGTCGTGGACCTGCGCGCCGAGGAGGTGAACGATCCGCTGTTCATGTATCTGCCCTCGCAGCAGGCGCGGGTGACGGATGGCACCTCGCTCGGCGATGTGCATGACCCCTACATGGACCGCCGGCCGCAGCATTTCTCGGGTCATGTCAACGCGCCCTCGAAGCCCGAGCCGACCGGCTTTGCCGCGGGGGTGACGAAGGGGGGTTTCACCTGGCTCGCCCATCCGATCTTTTCCTGCTACCACAAGGCGGGTGCCGTCGCGATGCTCGAAATCGCCGAGAAGGTGATCCGCCACGCGCTGGGGGCCGAGCCGATGGTGCGCAGCTCGCTGCCGCGTGCAGGCCGGGTGACGTTGCGGCATCAGCCGGGGCAGGGGCGCGACGTGCTGCACCTGCTTTACGCCACGCCCGCGCTGCGCGGCAACCTGCGGGGCGCGAATATCCAGCCGATTCAGGATCTTGTGACCCTGTCCGACATCGCGGTCAGCGTCGAGGCCAGCGGCCCGGTCAAATCGGTGCGCCTGGTGCCCGAGGGCGAGGCGATCGCCTTCGATCAGGGCGAGAGGCTGACCTTTACCGTTCCACGCCTGCGCGGCCACCAGATGGTCGAGATCCAGTATTGAGGGCCGAACAGATGCGTTACCGCCAGATCCACCTTGATTTCCACACCTCGGGCCGCATCCCCGGCATCGGCTCGGCCTTCGATGCCGAGGCCTTCGGGAAGGCCTTCAAGGAGGCGCATGTGGACAGCGTGACGGTGTTTTCCAAATGCCATCACGGATACAGCTACCACCCGACCGAGGTGGGCAAGATGCACCCCGGCCTCGATTTCGACCTGCTCCGCGCCCAGATCGACGCGCTGCATGCCGTCGGCATCAACGCCCCGATCTATACGACCGCGCAATGGGACGAACTTGCGGCCATCGAGCACCCCGAATGGCGGATCGTCTCGGCCGATGGGTCGCTGCCGCATGTGTCGCGCACTCCGGGCGATCCGGGCTGGGCTTACCTCGATTTCGCCTCCGGCTACCTCGATTACCTCTGCGCGCAAGTGGACGAGATCATGCGCCGCTACCCGGACGGGGACGGGATCTTCGTGGATATCTCGTTCCAGATCGACTCGGTTTCCGAAGCGGTGAAAGCCGGGATGGAGGCCCGCGGCATGGACTGGACCGACCCGGCACAGCGCGAGGCGTTCCGGGCCGAGACGGTGCAGAATTTCTTTGACCGCGTGACCGATACGGTGCGGGGGCACGACCCGAAGATGCCCTTGTTCTTCAACACCGGCCATATCCGGCGGGGCATGGCGGATCACTACCGCCGCCATTATTCGCATCTGGAACTGGAAAGCCTACCCACGGGTGGCTGGGGCTACGAACATTTCCCCCTTTCGGCGCGTTATGCCGAGGGGATCGGGCTGCCCTATCTGGGCATGACCGGCAAGTTTCATTGGCTCTGGGGCGAGGTCGGCGGCTACAAGAAATCCGAGGCGCTGATCTATGAGTGCGGGTCGATGATCGCGCAGGGGGCGGCCTGTTCCATCGGCGACCATCTGCACCCGACGGCGGCCGTGGATGCCACGACGATGGACATCATCCGCCCCGCCTACAAATGGGTGGCCGAGCGTGAGGACTGGGTGAAGGGCACGGTCAACCGGGCCGAGATCGGGGTGCTGAGCGTCGAGGCGATGCAGACTCCCACCCTTGGCCGCCGCCCCGACCGCAGCATCAAGGCCGACGAAGGCGTGGTGCGGGTGCTGATGGAGGGGCAATATACCTTCGATGTGCTGGACCGCGACCGGGATTTCACCCCCTACCGCCTGCTGATCCTGCCCGACGAGATCACGGTCGATGCGGCCCTTGCCGCGAAGATCGAAGCCTATGCAGCGCAGGGCGGTAACGTGCTTCTGACCGGGCAGAGCGGGCTGCGCCCCGAGGGCGGGTTCGCCTTCGATCTGGGGGCGGAACATGTCGGCACCTCGCCCATGACGGGGGGCGATTACCTGCTCCCGATCCCGGCGATCCGCGCCGAGGCGGTGAACGATCCCTTGTTCATGTATCTGCCCTCGGAACAGGCGCGGCTGACGGATGGCGAATCCCTGGGCGAAGTCTTCGACCCCTATTTCGACCGCACTCCGCGCCATTTCTCGGGCCATGTGAACGCCCCCTCGCAGCCCGAGCCGACCGGCTTCGTGGCGGGCAGCGCCAAGGGGCGCTTCACCTGGTTCGCGCATCCGGTCTTCACCTGCTACTACACGGCCGGTGCCGTCGCGATGCTCGAGATTGCCGAGCGGCTGATCGGCTTTGCGCTGAACAAGCGCAAGATGATCGAAACCACGCTGCCCCGCGCGGGACGGGCCACCCTGCGGCATTCACCCGGCAAGAAGGCCGATGTGCTGCACCTTCTGCATGCGACCCCCGCTCTGCGCGGCACGTTGGGCGGCGCGCCGATCCAGCCGATCCAGGACCTGATCACCCTGTCGGGCATTGCGGTGACCCTTGCCGCGACCGGCCCGATCGCCGGGGTGCGGCTGGTGCCCGAGGGCCGGGCGCTGGAGTATCGGATCGACGACGGTCGGGTGGCCTTTACCGTGCCGGACCTGCGCGGGCATGCGATGGTCGAAATCGCCTATCGCTAGCTGCTGGATCCAACCGTTCGATGGTGCGATCCTGTCGCAGGAATGGAAGGAGGCACCATCGAACAAGGTGAACCGCGCCGGGTTCACCGAAGAGTTTCCGGTTCGATGATTTGGCTGCCTTTTCGGCAGCGTTCAAGCTGGCACAGAAGGCCCGGAGGGCATGGGCCTGAAAGACAACCTTCGACGCCCCCTAATGCATTGTTTTAATTGATTCGGCTGATGGTTTGGATGGTCATCTGGTTCAATCGCGACTGGCAGCGAAACGCGCTCGCGGGGCCGCGGTTGATTGCATCGGCGGGGCAGGGAAGGCCAGTCCACACCTCTGGCCGGGGCTTGATGACGGCCATCTGCCGGCTTCGGCGTTCTTGGCCTTCCCTGAGAGGGGTACCAAAATGTCAGCGAGGTCCATCACATTGACGTCGCGGCATTTTTCTGGAGGCTTTGGGAGAGCCCGGCAAGATGAAATCGACACTGTCCCTGCTTCTGGTCTTCCTGAACCAGATCTTCATGCCGCGACACAACGCGCAACTGAGGCTGCTGGCCGGGACGGTTATGCGCGGGGCGAGGTGTCGCGGCCGTCTGCAAACGCCTTTCCCGGATGCCCGACGACCCTTGCGCAGAGGAGCGTGGCAACTCGGAGCCAAATGCCAGTGATGCTGCCGCTTGATCTGATCTCACACAGGACGCCGCGCAAACGGACGCTGGCGCGCTCTGTCAAGAAGCGCGTGATCGGCAGGTGAAAGCCCGACCGTGGCATCTCGCGCCTCCTGCCCCGGATAGCCGATGGCGGCGCGCACGGCGGGCTGCATGAAATAGGCATTGGCCAGCACGATCCCGAGGGCCCGGAACCCCTCCGGATCGGCTTGGGCAAGGGGGTCGAGTGCGGTGAGGCGGGTCACTCCGGTTGCCGCATCGAGAAAGCGCTGCAGTGGCGCGCGGTGGCGGGGTTCGATGGTCAGGACCCGGTCAGCCCCATGACCCGCTGCATCGACTGCACCGGCCGCGGGCATGGTGCCGTCGCCCGGGATCATCAGATCGGCGAGGCGAGCAAGGGTCGCGCGCTGCAGGGGAGTCATCTCGGGGACCCGGGCGTGGAGGGGGGCTCTGCCCCCCGGCTGCGCCTCCCCCCGGGATATTTGGAAACAAAAGAAGCAGGGGGCGGAGTCATGCGGCGATCCCGGCGCGGGTTTCGATCAGGTTGAGGATGGATCGGGCGGCGACGGCCATGATCGTGGCGGTGGGGTTCATGCCCGAGGAGGTGGGGAAGGTGGACCCGTCCATGATCCAGAGGCCCGGCACGTCATGGACGGCGCCGTATTCGTCCGTGACGCTGGTTTCGGGATCATCGCCCATGACGGCGGTGCCCATGAGGTGCCAGCCGCAGTCGCGGATCAGCGAGGTCTCGGTGATTTCCACGGCTCCGGAGGCCTCCATCGCCTCGCGCGCGCGGGCGATGTGAAAATCGAGCAGGCGGCGGGTGTTTTCCGAGACGCGGTAGTCGATCCGGGGGGCGGGCAGGCCGTCGCTGTCGGTCAGGCTGTCGGAGAGGAGGACGCGGTTGTCGGGGTCGGGCAGGTCCTCGCCGATGATGCCCCATTCGAAGCTGCGGCCGAAGCTCTTGCGGGTGCGGGCGTGGAAATTGGCGCCCCAGGCATCGGTGAGCGGTCCGTTGCCATAGCCCGCGCGGAAGCTTTGCGGGCCGCCTGCGGCCATGCAGTTCCATTTTGCCCCCCGCAGGAAGCCGCGGGCGGGGTCGGATTCGTAGAATTGCAGGCTGGTCAGGATCTGGCCCGCCGGGCCGACCCAGCTTTCGAGCCAGTCGTCGAACACGCCGGTCACCGTGGCGAAGGGATGGGTCATCAGGTTGCGCCCGACGAGGCCCGAGCGGGCGGCGAGGCCCGACATGAGGAGCAGGCGGGGAGTGCCGATGCCGTTGGCGCAGAGGATGGTCACGGGGGCCCTGGCGTGGTGGCGCTGTCCCTGCCGGTCGATCCATTCGGCGCCGGTGGCGCGGCCGCGGCCGTCGGTCGTGACCTGGGCGACCCGCGCGCCGGTGATCAGGCGGAGGCCGGCGCGGATCGCCTCGGGCCAGTGGGTGCGGTCGGGCGTGGCCTTGGCGCCGTCGGAACAGCCCGTGCCGCAGGTGCCGCGCAGCACGCAAGGCTGCAGGCCCCGCCAGGGGCGCGAGGGGATGGCATTGGTGCCGGGCCACCAGTGCCAGCCGAGCCTGTCCATCCCTTCGGCCGCCTTGCGCCCGACGCGACCCATCGGCAGGGGTGGCAGTGGGCAGGGCGCGCCGTCGGGATAGGCGGGGTTGCCGCTTTCGCCCGAGACGCCCATCTGATCCTCGACATAGGCATAGAAGGGCGCGAGGTCGCCATAGGTGAAGGGCCAGTCGCGGGCCACGCCGTCGTGCGTGCGGACGCGGAAGTCGGACGGCAGGAAGCGCATCCAGTGCGCGCCATAGATCAGCGCCGCCCCACCCACGCCCGCGAACATCAAGGGGTTCACGTCCGAGGTCGCGGTGTCGATCGGGTAATCCTCGGGGCGGTCGCGGGTGTTGGGGTTGGGGTGCCATCTGGTGAGCTGGGTCAGTTCCCATTCGGGGCGCGCGCCGTCGAATTCTTCCGCCGCGACCCAGCCGCCCTGTTCCAGCACCACGACCGACATGCCCGCGCGTGCCAGTTCCAGCGCCGCGACCGCGCCGGAGGGGCCGGCGCCCACGATCACGGCATCTGCGCAGAGGTCGGTCATGCGGCTCAGGCCCAGGTCCGGGCTTCGGTGCCCGAAGGGACCGGGCAATCGCTTTCGCGCACGATCAGGCGGCTTTCCACGATCTCGCGGAAGGGGCCGGGCTGGCCGTCGAGCTTCATCAGCATCATCCGGCCAAGGCGCAGGCCCATCGCCTCGAGGTTCTGGCCGAAGGTGGTGAGCGCCGGGGTGATGAGCGAGGCTTGCGGCATGTCGTCCGAGCCGATCACCGCCACGTCGCGCCCCGGCGCAAGGCCGAGCCCGCGCAGCCCCTCCATCGCCGACATGGCGATCATGTCGTTGCCGCAGACAAGCGCCGTGGGATCGGCCCCGGTCGAGAAGAGATGGCCCACCGCCTCGGCCCCGGTGGAATGCGAGAGATAGCATTCCACCTGCAGCGCCGGGTCGGGATCGATCCCCGCCTCGGCCAGCCGGGAAAGATAGCCGTCGCGGGTGAGCGTCGCGTAGGTATAGCGCAGCGGCGCCGAAAGAAGGGCGATCCGCCTGTGACCAAGCGACAGCAGCCGTTCCACCGCCTGCCGCCCGATAGCCGCCTGATCGCGGTCGATCCAGTCGTGATCGCCCAGAGCGTCGCGGCCGACGGTGAGGAACGGCACGCCCTCGGCCTTGAGCCAGTCGATCCGTTCGTCGCTGGGCCGGGTGCGGCCGAAGATCACCCCGTCGGACCGGCCCGAGGCGACGATGCGGCGGATCGTGTCAAGCTCGCGGTCGAATTCGCGCGCCAGCGTCACCTGCAGGTCATAGCCCTTAGCCGAGAGCGCCATCTCGAGCCCGTCGAGCACGCCGAGGAAATAGGGGTCGACGAACTTGGTCCAGGGTTTCGAGACCATGAAGGTGACTGTTCGGGTCGCGTTGCGGCGCAGCGTTGCAGCTGCATGCGACGGGCGATAGCCCAGCGCTTCGGCCACCGAGACGATCCGGGCGCGGGTTTCTGCACTGACATCGGTATAGCCGTTCAGGGCGCGGCTGACGGTCGAGGTCGAGACGCCCGCCTCGCGAGCGACCGCCCTTATCCCCTGCAACCGCTCTGCGCCTTCATCCACTGGTCGACACCTCCCCTGAAGCGAAGTCAAAATCGTTTTTGTAGTTTCGTCAAGTGACTCTTGGTTCAAGCAGTCCTGCGTCCCGATTTCGCCGATTTCGGGCTTGACTTGCGCGAAGTTACCCGATGACTATCGCAAGCAGGGCGGAAACGTTTTTGGAAACCCGCCGAACGGGAAGCGCGTGGCAATCAGTGCTCGCGCGACAAGGGAGGACGATATGCGAGGAATCAGAACGACGCTTCTGGGCGGCGCAGCGGCGCTTGCCCTGACCACCGGGGCCGCGCTGGCCGACGGCTGGTGCGAGGGCGTGGACATCACGCTGTTTTCGGGCGGGCCTGCGGGCGGGGCCTTCAACTCGATCATCGACCGGGGCGCGCGGCAGGCGGCCGAGGATACCGGCGCGAATGTCAACATCATCTATTCCGACTGGAACTTCGAGCTGATGGTCACGCAGCTGCGCGACATGATCGGCCAGGCCCCCGACGGCATCGCGATGATGGGCCATCCGGGGGATGCCGCCCTGATGCCGCTGGCCGAACAGGCCGATGCAGCCGGTATCAAGATGATGTACATGAACGTGGACGTGCCCGAAGTGCGCGCCCGTTTCGGGTCGGGCTATGTGGGCGCGCAGCTTTACGATCAGGGCCGTGCCCTGGGTGTCGAGACGCTGCGCATCGCGGGTGACCAGATCGGCCCCGGCGACAAGGCCATCGTGATGAGCCGCTGGGAAAGCGAGAACCGCGCCATGCGCGAGCTGGGCCTGGTCGAGGTGCTGGAAGAGGCCGGGATCGAGGTGATCAAGCTGCAGGAGGCCGAGGGCGCCTCGGCCGACCAGATGATCCAGCTGCCCACCCTGACAGCGACGCTTCTGTCCAACCCCGAGGTCAAGCTGATCGGCTATCCGGGCGGGCCCTGGCTGTCGGCGGCGCCGGTCTTCATGCAGTCCATCGGCAAGGAACCCGACGAGATCATCGGCGTGGGCTTCGACCTTGGGCAGGGCGTGATGGCCGCGTTCGAGCAGGGCTATGTCCTGGTGACTTCGGACCAGCAGCCTTACCTGCAGGGCTACATGCCGGTGCTGTCGCTGTGCCAGCAGATCGTCTACCAGATGGGGCCGCTGAACGTGGATACCGGCGCGGGCTTCGTCACGGCCGACAACTACATGGATGTCGTGCCGCTGGCGCAGGAAGGCATCCGCTAGGCGGTGCGGGGGGCGGTGCCTCGGTGCCGCGCCCCGACCCATTCTCGACAACAGGGAGGCGGGCATGACGGCGAAGCAGCCGATCGTGGAAATGCGCAATATCGTCAAGCGCTTCGGCAGCGTCGAGGCGCTTTCGGGCGTGTCGATGACGGTGCGGCAGGGCGAGGTTCTGGGCCTTCTGGGCGACAATGGCGCGGGCAAGTCGACGCTGGTCAAGACGCTGGCCGGCGTGCACGACCCCGACGAGGGCGACATCATCGTGCGCGGCCAGAAGGTCAGCCCCTGGACGCCGATGGCGGCCCGCAACGCCGGGATCGAGACGGTGTTCCAGGACCGTGCCCTTGCGCCGCAGCATTCCATCGTGACCAACATCTTCATGGGGCGCGAGATCACCAACGGGATCGGCCTGCTCAAGGTTCAGCAGCAGATCGACGAGGCCAACCGCCTGATGCGCGAGATCGGCTTCACCTCCAAGGTGTTCAACCCGGAATCGACCGTCGGCCACCTGTCGGGCGGGGAACGGCAGGGCGTGGCCATTGCGCGCGCGCTCTACAACAAGGCCGATGTGATCGTGCTGGACGAACCCACCACCGCACTCTCGCTGACCGAGACGCAGAAGGTCTTTCGCTTCGTCGAGGCGGTC
>JBHYFN010000062.1:0-18956 GCA_051859505.1 Paracoccaceae bacterium | reverse complement strand
CGGGGCGTCCTGAGCCGGGGGCGGCCTTTGCCGGCCCCGGTTCAGGACGCCAGCAGATCCTCGCCCGATTGCGCCGCGACCAGCCGGGCATAGGTGCCGCCGCGCGCCATCAGCGCCGCGTGGCGGCCCAGTTCGATCACGCTCCCGCCGTCCAGCACGGCGATCTGGTCGGCCTCGCGGATCGTGGACAGGCGATGCGCGATCACCACCGAGGTGCGGCCGCGCATGAGTTCGGACAGGCTCTCCTGGATGGCGCGCTCGGTCTCGGTATCCACCGCACTCGTCGCCTCGTCCAGGATCAGGACGGGGGCGTCCTTCAGCACCGCCCGCGCGATGGACAGCCGCTGCTTCTGCCCGCCCGACAGCCGCACGCCGCGTTCGCCCACCACCGTGGCATAGCCCTGCGGCATTGCGGCGATGAACTCATGCGCGCGGGCGGTGCGCGCGGCGGCCTCGACCTCGGCATCGGTGGCGCCGGGGCGGCCGAAGCGGATGTTCTCGGCGATCGTGTCGTTGAACAGGAACACATCCTGCAGCACCATCGCGATATTGGCGCGCAGATCGCCCAGCCGGATGGCGCGCAGGTCATGCCCGTCCAGCCGGACCGCACCGCTGGTCGGGTCATGGAAGCGGGCGATCAGGTTGGCGATGGTGGATTTGCCCGCCCCGGTCGCGCCGACAAGGGCCAGCGTCGTGCCCGCCGGCACGGTCAGGTCGATCCCCGCGATCACGAGGCTTTGGCCGGGATAGGCGAAATTCACCCCCTCCATCCGGATCTCGCCGGTTGCGCGGGGCAGGGCGATGCCGTCGGGCGGGTCGGCGACCTCGGGGTGATGGGCCAGCACCTCGCCGATGCGGCCAAGGCTCGTGAGGCTTTTCTGGAAGGCCTCTGCCGCATCGGCGATGCTGTGCAGCGGCATGTAGATCGCGGCGATGTAAAGGACGAAGGTCACCAGATCGCTGACCCCGATCTCGCCCGTCAGCGCCATCCGCCCGCCCGCCAGCACGACCACGGCCGTCGAAAGGCCCGCCGCCCCTTCGACCACCGGCGTGAACCCCGCCATCACCGTCCGCGCGCGCATCTGGGCCGCGGCCAGCCGGGCCGAGATGCCGCCGAAGCGCCCACGCTCGGCCGCTTCGCGGTTGAAGATCTGGATCTCGCGCATGCCGGCGACCTGATCCTGCGCCAGGGCCGAGGTCTCTCCGAAGAGCTTGCCCTCGCGGTCGAAGGCGGTCTGCGCGGTCCGCCCCAGCCGCCACACCCCCCAAAGCGCGAAGGGCAGCGGCAGCACCGCCAGCACCGCCAGAAGCGGCGAGATCGTCATCAAGATGACGAAGACGCCAAGGCCCACGAGGGCCGAAACGACAAAGCCATAGACCGCATCGGCCAGAAGCGGCTCCATCTCGTCGGTATCGCGCATGATGCGGCTGACGATATCGCCCGAGGCGCGGGTCGCGAAATAGGCGGGCGAGAAGGTCTGCAGCCGCGCCTGCAGCGCGTCGCGCATGTCGCGCACGGTGGAAAAGGCGACAACATGCGAGAAATGGAACACCGCCCCCGTGGCCGTGCTGCGCAGGACATAAACAACGGCCAGCGCCAGGGCGATCAGGCCAAGGTCGCGGGGCGCGGTTTCGCCCCCCGTCTCGATCACGCGGACGATGGCGCCGATCAGCCAGGGCCCCAGAAGCCCCGTCGCCGTGACCACAAGCACCGCAAGGACCACCGCCAGCGCGGTGCGCCGGTAGGGCCGGGTGAAGCGCAGAAGAAGCCGGGCCGGCCCCTCGGGCCGGGACAGGTCCTGCGGGCCCGTCCCGCCGGGCTGCGTGATCGTCTGTTCGTCCGAAACGCCGGGCATTCCGCCTTGTCCTTTCCCATGTGCCTGTCACCCGCCTGTCGCCCGCCGGGCGCGGAACCGCGTGAGCCCGTCGTGCTGGCCCGTCGTGCTGGCCCGTCGTGCTGGCCCGTCAGGCCGCCCTGTCAGGCCGCTCCGGCAAGTGCCCCCGAAGCGTCCCCCGAAGCGTCTGCCGAAGCACCCCCCGAAACACCCCCGTCCCCCGCCGCCTCCCGCTCGGCGAGGCACTCTGCCAGCCAGTCCCGCCAGCGCGCCTCCTGTTCCTCCGGCTTGCGCAGGACGCAGCTGGTGCAATAACTCCCCTCACCCCAGGTATAGGCCCGACAGCACCCCCCGCGGGCGCGGAACGTGTCGCTGATCCGGGCCACCGCGGGCGGGGCGCCTTCGGGCAAGGTCAGGGTAACGTAGCGCGTCTCCCGGGCAAAGAGCGGATGGCCCTTGCGGCGAAAGATCGCCTCGGCCTCGGCCTCGATCAGGGGCAGGCGGTTGATGGCCATCGCCGGCGAAAGGATCCCCCCCGACAGCCCGTCCCCCGCCAACCGCCAGAGCGCGGCGCGCGGCAGGCGGCTGGCTCCGTGCAGCGCCTCGACCAGCGGGCGCATCAGATCGGTGAAGCCATCCACGAACCGCGCCCGCAAGCCCGCCTCGCCCGGCGTGCCGAGGTGCAGGACGACCGCGCCGGGATCAAGATGCAGGGTCCAGGCACGCCCGATCCCGCTTTCCGCGCCATGGGTCCAGGGCACATCGCGCGCGCTCAGCGCGATGGCGGCGGCCGGCAGGTCAAGCGCAAGGCCCGACAGGTAGAGATGCCCCAGCACGCGGCCGACAACCCAGGACAGGCCATCCATCACATAGGCCGCCGCGACCTTGAGGTCGGCCCCCGCGCAATCGGCGATCTCGGCCGCCAGATGCGCGGTCAGCGCAGGCCCCTCGGGATCGCAAAGCGCGTCAAGCCCGACCGCACCCGGCGGAGGCGCCCCGAGGCGGCATCGCGGATCCCAGGCGTCTTGTGACGGCAAGGCGTGAATCGCCCGCGCCAGACGCTCGTTCGCCTCGCCTGCGGGCGCGATTGCGGTCTCTGGCTCCATGCGGTCCACCTCTCATGCAACGGGACATGCCTGGCATGAGCGGCAGCGCTGGCTTGGCCCGAGAAAGACTAAGTGAATCTGTCGGAAATGCAAGGCGGCAGCCATCCCTTCTGCGCCAAGCGGCCAAAGCGAAAGGGGGGGCTTGCATATCCGACAAATTATGTCAGGATAGTGTCACCCAGTCAGCGCCTGCCGTGCCATGGCGTCAACCCGGCATACTTTTCCTCAACAGGACGCGCCGATGACACCGGGTTTTCATGACAGCCTTGCCGAACCAGTGAGCGATCCGCGTTGCGGGTCAGAACCGCAGCTTGTCGCGCATCTCCTTGATCGGGGCAGAGGGGGGCGCCGCGCGCAGCCTGCCGATCCCGATCCGGCACAGGGTGCGACGGGGCAGGTTCAAGCCGCCCCCCTCCTTTCACAACCTGCCCGGTCAGAAACCGGCACCAAACGAAGGACCACGACCATGAAGGCATTGTTCCCGATCACCGCCGCCGCGCTGCTTCTGGCGGCACCGGCGCTGGCACACGACCACGCGGCGTTCAGCTATACGGATTTCGAGGTCTCGATCCCGCATATCGACCTCGAGACCTGTCCCGAGGGGCTGGCCGAGGGGGATGTCTTCTGCCGGATCACGATGAACGGCGACGCGCTGCACATCTTCGTCTTCGAGGAAGAGGGGGACCGGAACTTCGTCTCGGTCCACACCTACTATGAAGACGAGTTCCAGCTGGACTTCGGGCAGTAGGGCAGGGCAGGGCCGCAGGATCCGCGCACGATCCTGCGGCACGACAAGTCCGCCGCCCCCTCGCGCCCAGCCCCCCGCGCCTCATCCGGGTCTCCTCAGAACGGCGCGTGAAGATCGTGGACGGCGACCTCGTCGTCATCCTCCTCCTGCGCCCGGGGGCGCATCCGCAGGACGGCGAGGCTCTGTTCAAGATCGGCCTTCGACACATCCCGCGCGATCACCACGATGCGGCTGGTCCGGTCGCCCTCGGGCCAGCCCTCCAGCGGCACCGGCGGATCGAAGATATGCTGCACCCCGTGGAACACGAAGGGTGTGGGGATGTCTTCAAGGTGGATGATCCCCTTGACCCGCAGGATGTTCGGCCCCCGAAGCGCGATCAGCGTATCCAGCCAGAAATCGAACATCGTCTGCAAGACCGGCGCGTCCAGCGTGATCGAGGCGGTGGCGATCCGGTCGTCCGTCGCGTGATGCGAGGGCCGCGCCAGATCGACCGCCGGCCCCGCCTTGGGCAGGGTCAGCCCCGAGAGCCCGGCCAGCCTGTCGGCCAGCGGATCGGGCGCGGGCGCGGCCAGCCAGCTGAGGGCGTGGTCATGCGCCATCGGCTTGCGCAGCGCACCCAGCCCGAAAAGCGCGCCGGCCGGCACCGCGCCATGATCGGCGGTGATCCGTGCCGCCCCCGGGTTCAGCCGGTCGAGCCGCTGGTTCAGCGCCGCCATCGCCGCCTCATCGGCCAGATCGCGCTTGCTCAGCACGATCCGGTCGGCCATGGCGACCTGGGCCTGCGCCTCGGCCTGACGGTCCAGCGTCGCGGCCCCCAGCGCGGCATCCACCACCGTCACGATCCCGTCGAGCGCATAGTTCGGCGCCAGCACCGGATCGACCAGGAGCGTGTGATGAATCGGGCCGGGATCGGCCAGGCCCGTCGTCTCGATCACCACCCGGTCGAAGGGCAGCTCACCCCGCACGCGGCGTGCAAACAGGGAAATCAGCGCCTTCGACAGATCCCCCCGGATCGAGCAGCAAAGACAGCCCGACCCCATCAGGATCACATCCTCGGCCGCCTCCTCGATCAGGTCGTGATCCAGCCCCGCCTCGCCGAATTCGTTGACCACCACGGCCACCCGGCCGGCCGAGGGATCGTGCAGCAGGTGGTTCAGAAGCGTCGTCTTGCCCGCACCCAGAAAGCCGGTGAGGAGGGTGACGGGAACGGGTACGGGCGGGAGCATGGCGGGGACTTTCGGGTTGCGGGGGGTCGGATGGCATGATTGTTATAGTATAACACTTCCCGCAACAAGAGCAGGGCCCCGGATGTCCAGACCCTTCCCGGCATTCCACCCGCGCGACACGGTCGAGCAGGTCGAAGAGGGCGACCGCCTCGCCCCGAAGTTCGGGCCGGATGGCCTCCTGCCCTGTGTGACCACCGAGGCGGCCTCCGGCGAGGTTCTGATGCTGGGCTGGATGGATGCCGAAGCGCTGCGGCTGACGCTGACCACGGGCGAGGCGCATTACTTCAGCCGGTCGCGCGGGGCGCTTTGGCGCAAGGGGGCGACCTCGGGGCTTGTGCAGCGGGTCGTCGAGGCGCGGATCGACGACGATCAGGATGCGCTCTGGCTGCGGGTGCGGGTCGCCGGTGCGGGGGCGTCGTGCCATGTGGGCTATCGGTCGTGCTTCTACCGCGCGGTGCCGACGGGGGCAGGGGCCGACGGCCCGCTGCGCTATACCGAGGCGGCCCGCGTCTTCGATCCGGTCGCCGTCTATGGCGACGCGCCCAACCCGACACAGCTATGAGCGCCGCTGCACTGCTTTGCGACCGGACCCGCACGCTTTGGCACGCGGGGCGCGTGCGGCGGCTGGTGCGCGAGCGGCTGGGGCTGGGGGCGCAGAGCCTTCTGACCGTGGTCGAACTGCCGTGCCCCGATCCCGCCTGTCCCGGTCCGGCAACTAGGGTCACGATCCTCTGCCTCGATCTGGGCCGCCTGACATTGACGATCCATCGCCCGCTGGCCGAAGTGACCATGCGCGACCTCGAGGGGGTATCGCTCTGACGCCGAAGACTGCGGACAGCGCTCTGACAGGATGCCCCGGCAGGGGCTGCGACAGGTGCCGGGTCATGATCCTGCGGTTTCGGCCATGACACTGACCCGCCCCTCGCTGTAATCTGTTGCCACCGACCCGCTTGCAGTTGCTGGCCAGGGGTCGGGGGAAGGCACATTCGGGAAAGGGCCGGTCATGCAGATCGAAGATGTGGCGATGCGTCTGACAGCCGCGGGCAAATCGCTGGAGACAACACCCAACCGGCTCGGCCGCCTCCTGCCGTCTGACCCCACCCTCCCGATGGGGGAGTTGCGCGCGCGATATGCGCGCGACGGCTATCTCTGGCTCCGGGGCCTGCTTGATCCGCGCGAGGTGAATGCGTTTCGCGGCTGGGTCTTTGCCGGCCTCGAGGAAACCGGCCTTCTTCGCCCCGGGTCCGAACCGGCAACGGGTCTGGCCGGTGCGACAGAGCCGGACCGGTCAGACATCGACCGCCGTCTTGCCCGGCTTGTCCAGACCGCGCGGTTCGAGGGGTTCTGTGCCGACCGGCGGCTCACCGCCTTTGTCGATGCCTTCATCGGCGGATCATCCACATTGCTCAAGCGCAAGATGATGCGCCTGACCCGGCCCGGGTCCGGTGTCGCGACGCCCGCGCATTACGACCTGATCTATCTGCGCGGCGGCAGCAGCGATCTTGTCACGGCCTGGATCCCGGTCGGCGATATCTCGGTCGCCGAGGGCGGTCTTGCCTATCTCGAGGGCTCGCATGCGCTTGGGCAAACCATGGAGCGGGAGTTTGCGGCGAAGAACGCGGACCTCAGCCCCGAGGAACGGATCAGCGCCTATAACGTCAACATGTCGAAAGGGGGCTGGGTCTCGAAGGATCTGCCGGACATGGCCGAAAAGTTCGACGCCAGATGGCTGATCGCGGATTACGCGGCCGGCGACGTGGTGCTGCACAGCCCGTTCATGATCCACGCATCCACCGACAATGTCAGCGAGACGGGCCGCATCCGCCTTTCGATCGACATCCGGTTTCAGGATATCGACAGCCAGATCGACGCGCGCTGGGCAAACCACTGGTTCCCGGGGGACAACCTTTGAAACAGGCGTCGCCGGCGGCCTGGATTTCAGCCGCCCCCCGCGCGGGGGTGCGCCGGTCCTGACCCGGGCGCGCGACCTTCAGGCGGCCGCGATACCGGGGGGGGCACGAAGTTGGCCGTCAGCGGTTTGGCCCCCTGATCCGCCCGGTTCTGCAGTGTGCCCCGGTTGCGGATACTGCGCGGGGCAATATCCGCTTGTTCAACGGGCCCGTTTGGGCAATTTTCCGACCGAGTATCAGGCTGCCCGGATGAAGGTCCGGGCAGGTCACTTATGCCGGCGGCACAGTTGAGCGGCACCTCGCCCGTGCCTTCGCTGACGACG
This sequence comes from Paracoccaceae bacterium, assembly GCA_051859505.1. Taxonomy (GTDB): domain Bacteria; phylum Pseudomonadota; class Alphaproteobacteria; order Rhodobacterales; family Rhodobacteraceae; genus JAFIEN01. The sequence continues at coordinate 11,808 of JBHYFN010000062.1, read as the reverse complement.
GAGCGGAAGACCCATGCCCACCATCAGCATCGCCTGCGGCAAGCCCGACATCAGATCCTATTTCGTTGTGCGTGGTCTTGCGCAGCAATGGCAGCAACGCGGAATCACCGCCCATTTCGGCCGCGACTTCCTGCCCGAGGCGGATGCCCATATCCTCCATATCGACAAGACGCAGATCACCGACGCGGATCTTCCCGATCGCGCCAATGATCGGCCGGTCGTCAACTGGGCGGTGCGCGATATCTCGAAACGGCGCGTATCGCCCTGCCTCGTGACCCGCGGCGACAGCTGGGACGGCCCGGTGATCGTCAAGACCAACCGCAACCACTTCGGTTCCCCCGAAGAGGTCGGACGCAAGCTCACCACCGCCGAGCGCAACCGCCTTCGGATGGCCGAGCTGTCATGGCGCTCGGCCCGCTGCCTGCCGCCCAAGCACTACCCCATCCTCGACAGCATCGCCCTCGTTCCCGGCTGGGTCTGGGAGGACGACGAGCTTGTCGTCGAACGCTTCATGCCCGAACGCGATGGCGATCTGTATTGCCTGCGCGGCTGGCTGTTCTTCGGCTCTCGTGGTTATGGCTGGCGCCTTCGGTCGACCGACCCATTGGTCAAGGCCGGCACCCGGGTCGACTATTCCTATATCACCGAGGTTCCGGACGAGCTTGTCGCCATCCGCAAGGAATACGGCTTCGACTACGGGAAGTTCGATTATGTCGTTCATGACGGGCAGATCATCGTCTTCGACCTGAACAAGACCCCGACAAATCCGGGCGACAGCACGTCACCCCGGCTGATCGACCTCAGCTACGGCATCGAAGACTTCCTTTGACCTCCCTGCGCCCCCTCCTTTCACCCGATGACATCTGGCCGGCCGACGCCGCCTATTTCGCGCGGACCGACCTAGCGACCTTTGCGCTCATGGGCCTGAAGGCGCTCAATCTCGAGACGGTCACGACGCATCTTTTCGGGCTTCTCGGGCATCGGCCCGCCGTGCGTCATCTTGCCGGCGCCACCCCGGCGATCCTCGCCGCCCTCCGTGAGGCGGGCCTGCCGATCGAGGAAGAGACGCGCAGCTATACCACCCTCGCCGAGGCCGAGGCCCATGCCGAAAGCCTTGTTGCCGCGGGCTTTCGCTTGACCTCGCCCTATCCGCTTCCCGAAGGGCGCTGGCCGGCCGAAGCCCAGGTTGTGCCTGCGCCGCTCTGGCTGGATCTGAACTCGAAGGGCCGCCTCGCGGATCTCGTTCCCCCCGACCGGCTTCCCCGGCGCGAGGTGGCCGACCCTGCCACCGCCCGCCGGCGTGTCTTCGATGGTCCGGTCTGGGTCAAGTCCGGCGGAACCCTGCCGACTGCGGGCGGTTTTGCCGTGCGCCGCGCCGTGGATGCCGCGGCCTATCTTGCCGCGCTTGACGAGTTGGCAGCGCTTGGCGACCCCGGCCCCGTCGTGATCGAAGAGGATATCCCCGTCGTCAGCTGCTGGGCCGTCCAGCTTGGCATCACCGATGCCGGCACCGCCTGGGGAGGCGCGTCCGAGCAGCTCTTCAACCGCCCCGGGCTGCAGAACGGGACGCTCGTCGACCCGGCCAACCCCTTTCCCGACCCCGCGCTTGCCATGGCCATCGGCGATGCCGCCCGCGTCCGCGGGTTTCGTGGCCTTGCCGGCCTTGATATCGGCCTTGCGCCGGACGGGCGGCTCATCGTCTTTGACCCCAACTTTCGCCTGACCGCCTCGACGTCGCAGGTCATGTTCTCTGATGCGGCCAGCGCCCGCGCGAGTCTGCCCGTGACGCTCTCGGCTCATGTCGTGTCACCCCTGCCCATGGACCGGATCCTCGACCTGATCCGCGGCCCCGTGGCGGAGGGCTGGTTCCTGCCCACCCGCCTGTTCGACGCCGCCCTCATTCCCGCCGCCGAAGGTCAATCCCAGGTCACGGGTTTCACCCTCGGGCGCGACCGGGCGGGGGCCACGGCGGCGCGCGACCGCCTGACCGAGGTTCTGACCTCATGACCCCGCGCCTCCGCCCTTCCGAAGGGGCGCTGGGCGGGCGGCGCTGGTGCAGATGCGGATTGATCTGCCTTGACAACTGTGAACAGATCACCGGACGCGACCTGGGAGTTGGGGGACTCTGATGCGCAAACACGCGATCTGCATCATCGCTTCGCTGTGTGTGGCCCTTCCGGCCGTGGCGCTGGCGCAGGACGGCGACCCCTGCGAGGCGCGCCTTCAGGGGCAGACGATCACACTGGCCGTGCCGAACAGTGCGGGTGGGGGGTTCGACATCTATGCCCGCAGCCTTGCGCCCGTCCTGCAAGAGATCAGCGGGGCCAGGGTGCGCGTGTCCAACCTGCCCGGCGGTGGCGGGGCTGCGTCCCTGCTGCGGGTGCTGAATGCGCAGCCCGAGGACGCGGCCCTTGTGCTTGTCCATAGCACCAACATGATCCTGATGCTGGGCGATAACGAGAGCCTGGGCCACGAGCCTCATGATTTTCAGGCACTTGCCGTGGTGCATGCCGAACCCGAGACCTGGCTGGGGCGACCCGGCTTTGATCTGACGGAAGAGACGGACGCCCCGATGATCGTCGCGGCCTCTTCGGTGGAAGGCAATCTGGTGTCGGTCTCGCTGGTCGCGATGACACTGGGGCGCGAGGTCGCCTACGTCTCGGGCTATGAAGGGTCGAGCGACATGATCGCCTCTGTCCTGCGGGGCGAAACGGATCTGACGTCGAAATCCATGGGAACCTCGCTGCGCGCGATCCGTTCGGGGGATGTGGAACTGCTGCTGGTGCTGTCGGACGGACCATCTGAGGAAGCGCCGACGGCCCCCTATCTTCTGGGTGACGGGGGCCTTCTGTGGTCCCTGACCGCCGATCTGCCCGAGGCCGAACGCGAGGAACGCCGGCATCTGGCCAGGCTCGCGGCGGATTTTTCGGTCTCCGAGCGGCTTGTCCTTGCCTCGGCGCGGATGGATCCCGATCTGCGCGACTGCCTCGCCCCGATCGTTGAGGCCGCGGTGCTCGACCCGTCGTTTCGTGACGCGGCAGAGGCGCAGGGGCGGCCGGTCGCGGCAGAGGGCACCGAGGCGGCCCGCGCGGTGCTTGACCTGAAAGTGGCCACGCATGACATGCTTGCGCCGATCCTGAGGGATCTTGCCGCCGCTTCCGGGCAGTGACCTGACCTTCGGACGCATCGGATCGTGGATCATCTTGCCCCCATCGGCATCGGTCTTGCCAATGTCCTGAGCTGGCCGAACATCCTGATCCCTGTCCTGGGCACGGCGCTGGCCATGGTGGCATCGTTCCTGCCCGGCGTCGGCGGCGCGAGCCTTGCGGCGATCATGGTCGTGGTCACGCTGAACTGGGATCCGGTGTCCGTCTTGCTGCTGTTCGGCGCGCTGACCGGCGGGGCGACCTTCATGGGGTCGGTCACGGCCATCCTGTTCAACATCCCCGGCAACACCTCGAGCGCGGCCGCCCTGATCGACGGTCATCCGATGGCCCGGGCCGGACGCGCCCGGACCGCCATCGCCTGTGCGGCGGCGGCCTCGGCGGCGGGATCGCTGGTGGGTGTCGCGGTCCTGATCGCGATCTTGCCGTTCCTGCAGCCGATCCTTTTGCAGTTCGGCCCGTTCGAGCGCGCCCTGCTTGCGCTTTGGGGGCTGACGACGATCGTGGCGGTGCTGGACGGTTCTCCGATGCGGGCGGTGGTGGTGTCGCTTCTGGGGCTCTTGCTGGCGATGGTCGGGTCGGATCCCGTGACAAGCCAGCCCCGCTGGACCTTCGGATCCTACCAGCTGAGCGACGGTCTGAGCCATATCGCGATGCTGCTGGGTTTCTTCACCCTGGCCGAGATCATCTCGTGGCGCCGCAGCCATGATCTGCAAGGCGGACTTGCGTCGAATGCCGCCGGGGATTCCACCATGGCGGGCATCCGCAGCGTGTTTACGCATTGGCCCCTGACGCTGCGTTCGGGCCTGATCGGAACCGTGGTCGGGATCATACCCGGCGTTGGCGGCGCGGTGGCGGGGTTCGTCGCCTACGGGCAGGCGGTCCTGACCGCGAAAGGCGACCGCAGCGGGTTCGGCAAGGGCGATATCCGCGGCCTCATCGGGCCCGAGGCCGCCATCGATTCCAAGGACGGGGGGTCGCTCCTGCCGGTGCTGGCCTTCGGGCTGCCGGGCAGCCGGGGCGGGGTGATCCTGCTGACCGTGCTGGCCATCCACGGCCTTGTGCCGGGCACTCCGATGCTCACGACCGAACTGGCCTTCACCTACACGCTGATCTTTGCGCTTCTGTTGTCGAACCTGCTGACCTCGGGCGTCGGTCTTGCGCTTGCTCCGTCACTGGCGCGGCTGGGCCGGGTGCGGATCGACAGGATCGCGCTGCCGGTTCTGGTGGTCAGCCTCGTCAGCATCCTGCAGATCAACGGCATGCTGGTCGATCTGCATGTGGCGGTTGCCTTTGCCGTCTTCGGCTATCTGCTGCGCCAATATGGCTGGCCCCGGGTTCCCTTCGTGATTGCCTTCGTGCTGGGCGGCTTTCTGGAAAGCAATCTTGCGCTGTCGATCCAGCTGTACGAGGTCGGTCGCCTTGCCCCGTTCCAGCGTCCGGCAGCGCTTGTGATCATGGCGCTGATCGGGCTGTCGCTGGTCTGGATGCTCTATCGCAGCGCGATCCGTGTGACGCCCACCGCGCCCCCCGCGTCAGAGACGGGGCTGATCCTCGGGCTGTCGGCGTTTCTGGTGCTGCTCGCGGTCGAGAGCTTTTCGGGCGCCCCCGGTTATTCGCTCTATCCCCGGATCCTTGTCATCGTGGCGCTGGTTCTTCTGCTGGGACTGATGCTGACCGGGTTCCGCAGGCGGGCCAGCCGGCCCGACGCGGCCGAGGATCACAGGCCGGTCATTCCGGCCGCCCATCGCCTGCCGCTTGCCCTTGTCGCGGGCTGCCCCGTTGCCGTCCTGTTGTTCGGGCTGCCCGTCGCCCTGGGCGGGCTGGTGGCGATCTGGCTGCTGGCGGGATCGCGGCCCGCGCCCGGCCCTCTTCTCGTGGCGGGAGGGGCGGCTGTGGCGACCGGCGCGGCGACCGCGCTTTATCTGGCGCGCGTGGCGACGTTCGACCTGCCGGTTCCCCTGTTTGCAGGTCTCTTCGGCCTCTGACGGATCAGCCCGGTTTGCGGGCGATCACCGAAGCCTTGGGAGTATCCGCCCGGGTGCGTCCGAAATGGGCCGGCGAAGTCATTGTCTGCCCTTCCGTAGCCCGCAGCGACACAAGCTCGAACCCCGCCCCGGCCAGAAGGTCGCGCAACGTCCCCTCGCCAAATTCGAACCTTTGATACCGGTTCATCCAGAAATCCTGGCCCGCAAGGCCTATCTCACGGGCTTTCTCGGCTGCGTAGCCGTGGTCACGTGCTGCTGCCTCAAGCCGAGAGCGGTCCGCTTCGCTGACACCCGGGTCGGCTTTCCGGTTCTGCCCCGCAAACCGTTGACGCATGAGAAGCAGCCCGCCGGGACGCAGAACCCGGGCCCAGGTCGCCACGACGCCCGGCCGCGCGTCTGGCGGCAGAAAGGTCAGGAAATTGTGGGCGATCACCACATCGACCGGGGCGCAATCCAGCGCACTTATATCGCCTTGGTGCAATTCGATCCCGATGCCAAGCGCTTCCGCAAAGCGCCGGTTCTGCGCGATGGGTGTGGCGCAACGCTCGGCAAGCACCAGTTCGACCTCCTGTCCGATCTTTGCGGCAACGGCAAGGACAAGCGCCGCCAGACCGGTATCCGCCGCCCCCGAGAGAAGCACGCGGACGCGCCCTTCCCTCTGCAGCTCGGCGAGCCCCTCCGAGAGCAGGTCTGCCCCCTCTGGCAAGGCACCATCCAGAAGTAGAAAGCGGATCATGCTCCAGGCCCGGTGATAGCGGCAGCAGTCATGGGCCGGGTCGCAAAGCTGCGCGGCCTGTTCGAAGGTGAAATCCGCCAGCTGGGCCAGCGGTTCCGCCAATAGGCGCGCGCGCGGGGCGCGTGAGGGAATTTCGGTCATCGGGCTGCCTGTGTCGTTGAAGGTTGGTTGTCCTTGCGGGGGGCCGGGCCGTGCTGATGGCGGAAAGGGACGCGGGGCCTTGTCTTGCGCGCTCTCACCGCCTTGCCCCGCGCCACCACGACCACTCCATCATCCGACCCAGCATCCGGCCCCGTCCCTCGGCAGGCTCCCCCCGGGGTGGTGCGGTCTCGGCGGCGGCTTCGACCTCGGGTTCCGCGGGCGGAGGAGCCACGACGGGCACCGGCAGATCATGGCTTATGGGTTGCGGCAGACGGATGCGCACGGGGTTGCCCGGCCTGACGGGTTTGTCGATTGCATTGAAGCCGGCGACCAGCCGATCGAAGACGATCTCGCGGCGTTCCTTCCGCTGCGGGCGTTGCCCGCTCCCCGGCAGCGTGGCGTTCGAATTGATCTCGAAGACCACAAGCCGGCCGTCGATGATCGTGTAGTCGATCCGCCCATAGTCCGCCCCGGCCATATCCATGATCTGCAAGAGCGTCTCGCTGTGCGGATTGGCCTGAATATAGTCCAACTCTTCTGTCATATGCGCTTCGCTCAGAGTGTTGGAGTTTCTCTTCACGTTCCAGTCCGTCGAGATCTGCAGATGCTGGGGCAGGATCCGGTCGCCGATGCGAAAGGCCCCGTATTTGCGGTAAAAGCCCTCGGCATCTGCCTTGGCACAGTATTCCACGACCAGCCGTCCGCGCAGCGGTATGCCGCGATCCCGCAGATCCTGGATCGCACGGTCCAGAGCAGGCTGATCCTCCAGCAGGGCGGTTTCGGGCCCCGACGCATCGCCCTCGCGCCGGATGAAGACGGGAAAGCGCAGCTTCGGCAAGGGAAGCTCGAGCCGGGCCGAGCGGAACGGGTTGAGCCCCTCCTGCCACAGCCGTTCAAGCAGGTCATGGCGCTGCAGGAAACGCGCGGGGTGGTTCAGGATGGAGGCATGGGGCCGCGCGCGCCGCATCGCCTCGGCCGCGCCCGCCGCGATCTCGAGTTCGAATTGCGACAGCCGGTCGAAATCGGTGAAGATCAGGTTCGACGGAGGAAGCGCGCGGGCGGCGAACATCTCTTCATAGGTCAGCACGCTTGGAACGCCGGTCGTGCCGGGCGGCAGGGCAGCAAGGAACCGGTCGATGGTATATCGGTGTCGTGCCCGACAGATATAGAGGATCATGAGGCGCTTCCCCACCGGCGTTGGTCCGGACCCGTCCAGTTGTGCAGGTCCGGCGCAGATGGCAAGCCTTATGCTTGCCTGGCCCCGAAAAGCTTCGCGCAGTTTGCCCTCCGCCAAAAGGGTCGGGCGTGCGCTACAGGACACGCCTTTCCCCGGAGGCAAGGTCGTGTCGATAGAGGATCGCGCCGGCGATCACCTCGCCGCTCTCGTCGTCCAGATCGCTGATATAGCTGATGGCACCGCCATCGGGCGAAAAGCGGCCGCCATAGACGTAATGGTCGCGCTGCAGCGCCGTCAGCGGGCGCAGCGCATCCCCCGCCCCGCGATCCAGCAGCAAAAGCAGGCGCGGCTGAACCAGCAGGGCCATGGCGATCATCACCCGCTGCCGCATCCCGGCCGAGAATTCGTGCGGATAGCGCCGCGCGCGGCTGGCCGCATCGGGGATGCGCACCCGGTCAAGCATCCGCACCGCCTCGGCCCGCGCCGTCCGCCCGGCCTGGATGAGGTTGCCCCAGCTGGCCTGAGGCTCGCGGATGCCGATGCCGAGGTAGGAGAGGCGCAGCTCAATCCTGGCCGTCGACCGCGCAAGCCCGATGTCGATGGCGGCGCGATCCCTTTGCAGGGCTGGAAAGTTCCAGTCCGATCACGACCAGAAACAGGACCACGCCCGGTTCCGCGAATTGCAGGATCCTATCGGGGTCGGTGAAAAGCCCCGGCACCAAGGGGCCATCGGTTCGACCACCGCAAGGCCCGGGCCGTCGAACTTCAGGACGGCACCTGGCGCAACACGTCCTGCCATTCCGGATGGCGTTCGAACTGGGCCTTGGCAAAGGGGCAGAGCGGGACGATCACCACCGTCTCGCGCCGCGCATCCTCGACCGCCTGGCGCACCAGTCGTTCACCCACCCTGCGGCCGCGCAGGGCCGCGGGAACGTCGGTGTGGTCGATGATGATCAGCCCGTCACCGGCGCGGCTGTAGGTCATCTCGGCCTCGTGGCCATTGATGACGAGGCGATAGCGCCCCTTCGATGCGCCGTCTTCGCGCTCTACCTGCTGGTCGGTCTCAGCGCTGTCTGGCGCTGCATCCGTCCCGCCCGCATCGGGCCGGCGCACCTGGCGTGGCTGCCCCAGAGCGCAGTCCAGAAGGTCGCGGTCCCAGTCGCCAAGATCGGCCGCAGCCTCGTAGGTCGAGACGAGGAACGCCATCAGCGCCTCGTCGGGATCCGGGGCGGTCTGGACGGCATCATAGGGCAGCAGGAATTCCGAAAGGCCCTCATGCCAGAAGGCCGCATCGGGCCGGACCTGCGCGGCGCGATACCCGCCGGGGGCCGGATAGGCATAGGCATAGAAGGCCGGATAGTCGATCCCGTTGCCACCAGGCCAGAACCCGGCCGAAGAGACTTCGCGGTCATAGGCCTCTTGCGCCACATCGTCCGGCAGCGCAGGGATCCCGGCCGGATGCAGCGGCGCGCGGCGCCCGGAGAAACGGGTCACCGCAAGGTCCATCGCGCCCCAGAACAGGTGAACGGGGCTGGAACTGCCAAGGAACGAGGTCCGAAACCTGCCCAAGACCCTGTCAACCGCCACCAGGGCCTGATGGTAGCGGTGCACGGCGTCCCGATCATAGGGCCGGTCGCGGTGATCCTCGCTGAAGGGGATGGGGTAGGGCACCTCGTTCGGCATGTCGCTGAAGGTCGGCGTGCCGCCAAGATCGCCGATCAGTGTCACGAAATCCGCGCGAAACGCCGCGACCGTGGTCGGCCCCAGCGCGAAGCCCTCCACCCGGCCGTTGCCGCAGCTGCCCACGACCCTGTGCTCGCGGAAGTCGAACCGGATCTCGATCCCGGGACCGTCCGGTATCGGCAAGGTCGTCAGGCCGGTCGGGGTGACATGGAAGGTCGCGTTCCACGAATGATTGAGCCAGGGCGTATGCGCCAGCCGGTACTTGCCGACGATCTGCAGATAGAGATGGAGGGCGGAACAGGTCTCGCGCCAATCAAGGTAGTCGAGCTTGGGCCAGGTCGTGTTCATCGCGGGTTGTCTCCCTCCAGCATCCTTCCCGAGCGGGCGCCGGTCATTGGCGTGACGAGCCGCCGGCTTTGCCCACCGGCAACGCCCCCCGCATCATCGGTCAATCCGGCAAGGGGATGTGTTCGTGGCGGTCATCGACGGGAAGGTCGAAGCGCCCCTTGCCCCATCTCTCGGCGCGCCATTCGGCCTTGGCCTCCTCGATCCGCTCGCGTGACGAGGCCACGAAATTCCACCAGATGTAGCGCGGCCCGTTGAAGGTGGCCCCGCCCAGGATCATCAGTCGTGCGCCCCGATCCCCGGCGGCGACGGTGATCCGGTCGCCGGGGCGAAAGACCATCATCCGACCCGCCTCGAACGCCTGCCCCGCCACCGAGATGGACCCGTCGACGATATAGATACCCCGGTCCTCGTGATCGTCCGGCAGCGGCAGCCGGCTGCCCGGCGCCAGTTTCACGTCGGCATAGAAGGTCTCTGACAGTATCTTCGCGGGCGCGGTCTGGCCATAGGCCGTGCCAAGGATCAGCCGGACGGAGACGCCGTGATCCTCGATCATCGGCAGAGCCTCCTTGCCGTGATGTTCGAAACTGGGCGCCATGTCTTCATGGGCGTCGGGCAGGGCCAGCCAGGTCTGGATCCCGAACAGGCTGTTCGGCCCGTTGCGGGCCGCCGCCGAGGTGCGCTCGGAATGGGTGACGCCGCGCCCGGCGACCATCCAGTTCAGCGCGCCGGGGGTGATGATCTGATCGGCGCCGGTGCTGTCGCGGTGATGGAAATCGCCCTGGTACAGATAGGTGACGGTGCCAAGCCCGACATGCGGATGCGGCCGGACATCGACGCCCTGGCCGGTCAGCAGTTCGGCCGGCCCCGCCTGGTCGAAGAAGATGAACGGCCCCACCATCTGCCGCTTGGGCGCGGGCAGGGCGCGCCGCACCTCGAAGCCGCCCAGGTCTCTGGCCCGCGGGACGATGAGCGTCTCGATCGCATCAACGCCCACCTCATCGGGGCAGCCGGGGTCAAGTGCCGGGTTCCAGCTCATGCGCGTCATCCTTTCCCTGTCTCGCGGTCGGCGACATGCCTGCCGATGCAAGGGCCTGATCCAGACGCATCCGCACGGCCCGGGCGGCCGGCGATGCCGGTGCGATCGAGGTCCAGAATGGCGCGTCGGCCGCCCTGTGGCTAGACTCGAGTTGCAGACAGCTGTGTCGCGCCAGGTGGAACGCAGGCGGTTTCTGGTCGGCAAGCCTGCCGCATAGACCTTGAAAACTAGAAGTAAATCCGACCATAGCGATCAGGACAACGCTTTCGCGAGGGCAAGTGGCGGAGGGGATGGGTCTGACGTCGAACGTTCTCCACCTCAGACAGTTTCGCCCGACAGGGCCAATAGAAGAAGTTGCAATGACTTACGAGAAGTAGCCGTCCTTGAGCCGTGTCATCTGGTGCATGCGCTCGTGCAGCACGGTGACGATGCCGATGTCGCCGTTGGAAAGCCGCCGCCAGTACACGAAATGGCGCTCGTAGCGGAAGAAGTACCCCTCCACCCCGAACTCGGCCGGTACGGGCCTCGACACGACGCCCCGCGTTTCGATCTGTTCGAAGGCGGTGAACAACCCGGTGATGTAGGTCTCGGCCTGCGCCTCGCCCCAGCGGTCGCGGGTGTAGCGGTAGATCTCGTCGAGGCGTAGCGAGGCCGCCTCCTGGACGCGGATCGCCATCCGATCAGGTCCGGTTCCGGGCAATCACCTCGGCGGCGGTCAGAGGCCTGTAGCTGTCCTCGGGTGCAGCGAAGGCCCGGCTCAGTTCCGCCTTCAGACGGGCGAAGGCTTCGCGCTCCGCGCGTTCCTTGTCGCGGCGGATCAGGTCGCGGATGTACTCGCTGACGTTCTCGTAAGCGCCGTCCTCGCCGACATTGGTCGCGACGAACTCGCTGAGGGCGCCGCTTACGCGGACTGTCATGGTGGTGGTGCGGGACATGGCCTGCCTCCATCTGGGCTGTATTCAAGATAACCAAAATCGAACACAGAGCAAGGTCGCAGATGCATCGGAAGGCCGGTCATGGGGTGAGGGCCGGTCATGGGGTCAAGAGTTCGCCCGTTACACTCCGGCGGCGACCAGACTCCCGTCAACAAGAACCGCAGCCCCCGTCATCAGCGATGCGTCGTCGGACGCGAGGAACACGACGGCATCCGCGATCTCGCGCTGGAAGGCCAGCCACCCGTGAAGGGGATGGATGCGGCCGAGGTCATGCACCAGGGCCTCGACATCATCTCCCGGAGCCGCATAGCCCTCGAGCATCGAGGTGCGCACGGCACTGGGGCAGATGCAATTGACACGGATCTTGCCCGCATATCCCGAGTGCCGTGACGCCGTTCAGAACGATCACAGGCATCTGGAACTCCGCGACCTGACGGTCTCAGTCCCGTGCGGACAGACGCTGCGCCGACGAGCTTGATGTTGTGCATCTTGATTTCAGCGCGACTTCGGCTGTGATAGGCATTGATGATGGGTTGGGTAGCCCCTCCTGACGGCACTTGTGCCACTGTGATCCATGCAGGATCAGGAGGAGTTGGCTAT
>JBHYFN010000061.1:0-20288 GCA_051859505.1 Paracoccaceae bacterium | reverse complement strand
CTGGCCAATGTGATGGGCAAGCCCTACCGCGCGATCTTCAACGAGTTTCAGGGCGGCAGTTTCAAGCCGGACGAGGTCGACGGATCGGGCGATGTGAAATACCACCTTGGCGCGTCAAGCGACCGGGTCTTCGACGACAACAAGGTGCATCTGTCGCTGACCGCCAACCCCAGCCATCTCGAGGCGGTGAACCCCGTGGTTCTGGGCAAGGTCCGCGCCAAGCAGGCCCAGAAGAACGATACCGAACGCAAGAAGGTGCTGGCCGTGCTGCTGCATGGCGATGCCGCCTTTGCCGGGCAGGGCGTGGTGGCCGAGGGGTTCGGCCTCTCGGGCCTTGTCGGGCACCGCACCGGGGGCACGATCCACATCGTCGTGAACAACCAGATCGGCTTCACCACCGCGCCCAGCTATTCGCGCTCAAGCCCCTACCCCACCGATATCGCGCTGATGGTCGAGGCGCCGATCTTTCACGTCAATGGCGACGATCCCGAGGCGGTCGTTCATGCCGCCAAGGTGGCGACCGAGTTCCGGCAGATGTTCAACAAGGACGTGGTGATCGACATCTTCTGCTATCGCCGCTTCGGTCATAACGAGGGGGATGAACCGATGTTCACCAACCCCGCGATGTACACGAGCATCAAGAAGCACAAGACGACGCTGTCGCTTTACACCGAACGCCTCGTGAAGGACGGCCTGATCCCCGAGGGCGAGATCGAGGATATGAAGGCCGCCTTCCAGGCCCATCTGAACGAGGAATTCGAGGCCGGAAAGACCTTCCGCCCCAACAAGGCCGACTGGCTGGATGGCCGTTGGTCGCATCTGGACCGCAAGGATGGCGACAATTACCAGCGCGGCCAGACCGCGATCGAGCCCGAGACGATGGCCGAGGTCGGCCGCGCCCTGACGGCCGTTCCCGAAGGCTTCAACCTGCACCGCACCATCGACCGCCTGCTCGAGGCCAAGCGCCAGATGTTCGAGACGGGCACGGGCTTCGACTGGGCCACGGCCGAGGCGCTGGCCTTCGGCTCGCTCCTGCTTGAGGGTTATCCGGTGCGCCTCTCAGGGCAGGACAGCACGCGCGGCACCTTTTCGCAGCGTCATTCCGCCTTCATTGACCAGAAGACCGAGGATCGCCACTATCCGCTGAACCACATCCGCGAGGGGCAGGCAAAGTATGAGGTCATCGATTCGATGCTCTCGGAATATGCGGTGCTGGGCTTCGAATACGGCTATTCGTTGTCCGAACCCAACGCGCTGGTGATGTGGGAGGCGCAGTTCGGCGATTTTGCGAACGGCGCGCAGATCATGTTCGACCAGTTCATCTCGTCGGGCGAAAGCAAATGGCTGCGCATGTCGGGCCTTGTCATGCTGCTGCCCCACGGGTTCGAGGGGCAGGGGCCCGAGCATTCCTCGGCCCGCCTCGAACGCTTCCTGCAGATGTGCGGGCAGGACAACTGGATCGTGGCCAACTGCACCACGCCCGCAAACTATTTCCACATCCTGCGCCGCCAGCTGCACCGGACCTTCCGCAAGCCCCTGGTCCTGATGACGCCCAAGTCGCTTCTGCGTCACAAGATGGCGATCAGCTCGGCCGAGGATTTCACCACCGGGTCAAGCTTCCACCGCGTCCTCTGGGACGATGCGGAGAAGGGCAATTCGACCCTGCAACTGCGCCCCGACGACAAGATCCGCCGCGTCGTCATGTGTTCGGGCAAGGTCTATTACGACCTTCTCGAGGAACGCGACGCGCGGGGGCTGGACGATGTCTATCTTTTGCGGATCGAGCAGTTCTATCCGGTGCCGGCCCTGTCCCTTGTGAAGGAGCTTCAGCGCTTCCCCCAGGCCGAGATGGTCTGGTGTCAGGAAGAGCCCAAGAACCAGGGCGGCTGGTCCTTCATCGAACCCAATCTCGACTGGGTTCTGACCCGGATCGAGGCGAAACACACCCGGCCCGCCTATGCCGGCCGCCCGGCCAGCGCCTCGCCCGCAACGGGGCTGGCCAGCCAGCACAAGCAACAGCAAGAGGCGCTCGTTTTCGAAGCCCTCGGTATCGAAGGAAACTGACATGAGCATCGAAGTCCGCGTCCCCACGCTTGGCGAAAGCGTCACCGAGGCGACGGTCGCCACCTGGTTCAAGAAGCCCGGCGATACCGTCGCCGCCGACGAGATGCTCTGCGAGCTGGAAACCGACAAGGTCACGGTCGAGGTGCCGGCACCCGCCGCCGGAACGCTCTCTGAAATCGTCGCCGCCGAGGGCGAGACGGTGGGCGTGAACGCGCTTCTGGCGCAGATCGCGGAAGGTGGTGCCGAGGCAGCGCCCGCCAAGGCGGCCGAGAAGGTGCCGGAGCCGGAAGCCGCGCCCGCGCCCGCGCCGGAACCGAAGGCCGAGGCGAAACGCGATGTCGAGGATGCGCCCTCGGCGAAAAAGCTGATGGCCGACAACGATCTTTCGCGCGACGCGGTGACGCCGACCGGCAAGGACGGCCGCGTGATGAAGGAAGATGTCCTCGCCGCACTTGCAGCCCCCAAGGCCGCCGAGGCCCCGAGGCCCGCCGCCCCCCGCGCGCCCGTCTCTGCCGACGACGCCGACCGCGAGGAACGGGTGAAGATGACCCGCCTGCGCCAGACCATCGCCCGGCGCCTGAAAGAAGCGCAGAACACGGCGGCCATGCTGACCACCTATAACGAGGTGGACATGTCCGGCATCATGGCCCTGCGCAACGAATACAAGGATCTGTTCGAGAAGAAGCACAAGGTGAAGCTGGGCTTCATGTCCTTCTTCACCAAGGCCTGCGTCCATGCGCTGAAGGAAGTGCCCGACGTCAATGCCGAGATCGACGGCGACGAGGTCGTATACAAGAACTATGTCCATATGGGGATCGCGGTCGGCACGCCGACCGGCCTCGTGGTGCCGGTCCTGCGCAATGCCGACCGCATGGGCTTTGCCGAGATCGAGAAGGGCATCGCCGAACTGGGCCTCAAGGCGCGCGACGGCAAGCTGTCGATGGCCGACATGCAGGGCGGATCCTTCACCATCTCGAACGGCGGGGTCTATGGCTCGCTCATGTCCTCGCCGATCCTGAACCCGCCGCAATCGGGGATCCTCGGCATGCACAAGATCCAGGAGCGGCCCGTCGTGGTCGGCGGCCAGATCGTGATCCGGCCGATGATGTATCTGGCGCTCAGCTACGATCACCGGATCGTGGACGGCAAGGGCGCGGTCACCTTCCTCGTGCGGGTGAAGGAGGCGCTCGAGGATCCGCGGCGCCTCCTGATGGATCTGTAGCAAGGGTGGGGTGACCCCCACCCTACCGCAGGGCGGGGTTCCCCCGCCCCCGCCCCTCCAACGAAGGACAGCCCCATGCCCCACGCCCATTGCGCCACCCGCCTCCTCGCAGCCGCTACCCTTGCCGCCGCAACCCTCGCCTCCCCCGCCGCCGCACAGGGCCAGACCCTCACCGTGCAGCGCGTGCTCAACACCGCCCTGGCCGAGCAACGCGTCTTTCACACCTGCGGCGTGCTCGATCCCGAGGGCTATGGCTTTCTTCTGCAGGGCTGGCAGAGCATGACCGAAGACACGCTCGCCTATCTCGAAACGGCCGGCTTCCCCCCCGCGATGCGCGACGCCTTCGCCGAGGCCGCCGATCCCGAGGCCCTGCGCCTGCCCCCCGAGACCCCCTTCGCCGAGGTCATCGCCTTCTGCAACGACAACCCCACCTGGATGCGCCAGCTTGTCCAGTACCGCATGACGATCCTGCCCCAGGCCATCGAAGCCGCCCTCGCCGACTGACCGTAGGGTGGGCAAAGCCCACGTGCCCCCGACAAGCCATCAGAGATGACCCCCGAACTCACCGCCCTCACCTTCGCAGCCCTCCTCCAGATGGCCCAGATGGCTCTCTACTCGGTCCTCGCCAACCGTCAGGTCTCACCGGCCGAGGCCCTCGGCCCCCGCGACACCCCCGTCACGCTCAGGGGTCGCGCCGCCCGCGCCCAGCGCGCGATGAACAACCATTTCGAAGGGCTGATCCTCTTCTCCATCGCCGCCCTCGTGATCCACACCACCGGCCAGTCCGGCCCCGTCACCGCCGCCTGCGCCTTCGCCTATCTCGCCGCGCGGATCGCCTATATCCCCTGCTATCTCTACGCCCTCGCCCCCTGGCGCTCGCTCGTCTGGGCCCTGGGCTGGCTCGCCACCCTCCTCATGCTCCTCGCCGCCCTCTTCTGACCGGCCCCACCCGAAGGACGACCCTCATGACCTATGACGTTATCTTCATCGGCGCCGGCCCCGGCGGCTATGTCGGCGCCATCCGCGCCGCCCAGCTTGGCCTGAAAACCGCCGTTGTCGAAGGGCGCGAGACATTGGGCGGCACCTGCCTCAACGTCGGCTGCATCCCGTCGAAAGCGCTGCTCCACGCCACCCACATGCTGCACGAGGCGCAGCACAATTTCGGCAAGATGGGCCTCGGCGTGACGCCCAAGACCGACTGGAAACAGATGCTCGTCTACAAGGACGAGGTCATCGGCCAGAACACCGGCGGCATCGAATTCCTGTTCAAGAAGAACAAGATCGACTGGATCAAGGGCTGGGCCTCCATCCCCGCCCCCGGCAAGGTCAAGGTCGGCGACACGGTCCACGAGGCAAAACACATCGTCATCGCCTCCGGCTCCGAACCCACCGCCCTGCCCGGCGTCACGGTGGACGAAAAAACCGTCGTCACTTCCACCGGCGCGCTGACCCTGCCCAAGATCCCCAAGCACCTCGCCGTGATCGGCGCGGGCGTCATCGGGCTCGAGCTTGGCTCGGTCTATGCCCGCCTCGGCGCCAAGGTGACGGTGATCGAATATCTTGACGCGATCACGCCCGGCATGGATGCCGAGGTTGCCCGAACCTTCCAGCGCCTCCTGCAGAAACAGGGCCTGACCTTCATCCTCGGCGCCGCCGTTCAGGGCGTGACGGTCAAGGGCGCCAAGGCGACCCTCACCTACAAGCTCCGCAAGTCCGACAGCGAGGAAACCCTCGAGGCCGACACTGTCCTCGTCGCCACGGGTCGCAAACCCTACACCGAAGGCCTCGGCCTCGACGCGCTCGGCATCGCGACCACCCCCCGCGGCCAGATCGCGACCGACGCCCGCTACGCCACAAGCGTCCCCGGCATCCACGCGATCGGCGACGCCATCGCCGGCCCCATGCTCGCCCACAAGGCCGAAGATGAAGGCATGGCCGTGGCCGAGATCATCGCCGGCCAGCACGGCCATGTGAATTACGATGTCATCCCCGGCGTGATCTACACCCATCCCGAGGTCGCCAGCGTCGGCAGGACCGAGGAACAGCTCAAGGAAGACGGCCGCGCCTACAAGACCGGCAAGTTCAGCTTCATGGGCAATGGCCGCGCCAAGGCCAATTTCGCCGGCGACGGCTTCGTCAAGATCCTCGCCGACAAGACGACCGACCGCATCCTCGGCGCCCATATCATCGGCCCCATGGCGGGCGACCTGATCCACGAGATCTGCGTCGCGATGGAATTCGGCGCCGCCGCCGAAGACCTCGCCCGCACCTGCCATGCCCATCCCACCTATTCCGAGGCCGTGCGCGAAGCCGCCCTCGCCTGCGGCGACGGACCGATCCATGCCTGATCCACGCCTTCGCTTCTTTTGTTCAAAAATATCCCACGGGGGTGCGGGGGTGTGAAACCCCCGCTCCGACCCCGCAAAGGAGAGCCACGATGGAACATCGCAGACTGGGCCGCTCCGGCCTCATGGTCCCGGCCCTCACGCTTGGCACCGCAACCTTCGGCGGCAGCGAGGAATTCTTCCGCGCCTGGGGCACCACGACCGAGGCCGAGGCCCGCGACCTGGTCGATATCTGCCTCGACCACGGGCTCACCATGTTCGACAGCGCCGATGTCTATTCCGCCGGCCGCGCCGAAGAGATCCTGGGCCATGCCATCAAGGGCCGCCGCGACCGGGTGCTGATCTCGACCAAGGCGACCTTCCCGATGTCGGAGGATCCCAACCATGTCGGCTCCTCGCGCCACTGGCTGATCCGGGCGGTCGATGCGGCCCTCGCCCGGCTCGGAACCGACCATATCGACCTGTTCCAGCTGCACGGCTTCGACGCGCTCACCCCGCAGGAGGAGGTGCTCTCCACCCTCGATGCGCTGGTGACGGCCGGCAAGATCCGCTACATCGGCTGTTCCAATTTCTCGGGCTGGCACCTGATGAAATCGCTCGCCACCTCCGACCGGCTGGGGCTGGTGCGCCATGTGGCGCATCAGGCCTATTACTCGCTCGTCGGGCGCGATTACGAATGGGATCTCATGCCGCTCGCCCTCGATCAGGGTGTCGGCGCGGTGGTCTGGAGCCCGCTCGGCTGGGGCCGCCTCTCGGGCAAGTACCGCCGGAGCAATCCGATCCCGCCCGAGGCCCGCGTCGCCCGCACGCTGGATGCCGCCCCGCCGGTGCCGGACGAGCGGTTCTACGCGGTGATGGACGTGCTCGACGCGCTGGCGGCAGAGACCGGCCGGACCGTGCCGCAGATCGCGCTGAACTGGGTTCTGCAGCGGCCCTCGGTCTCGACCGTCATCATCGGGGCCCGCAGCCCCGAACAGCTGCGCGACAATCTGGGTGCGGTGGGCTGGGCGCTCGGGAAAGACCAGATCGCCCGGCTGGATGCGGCAAGCGCGGTGACACCGATCTATCCGAACTGGCATCAATCGGGTTTCCATCGCAACCCGGCCCCGGTCTGAGGGGGGGGCCGATAAATTTGGCCAAATTTATCGGCCGGCAGGAATTTGGCCAAATTCCTGCCCCGCCCCACCCTGCGCGATCACATCGACCGCCTGATGGCTTGACTGGCTGCCCGAGCTTCGCAGGATGCCGGACACGGGCGACACATCGCCATAATCCCGCCCCGTCGCCAATGTCACATGGCTGTCGGCCACGAAAAGCGCATTGGTCGGATCATATTCCACCCAGCCGATCCCCGCCCCGGCCCAGGCCCTGACCCAGGCATGCATCGCATCGGCCCCTTCCAGTCGCGCTTCCCCGGGCGGGGGCACGGTCCTGAGAAAACCGCTGACATATCCGGCGGGAATGCCGATCGCCCGCAGCCCCGCGATCATCACCTGCGCGAAATCCTGACAGACGCCGCGCCCCCGGGCAAAGGCCTCGGCGGGGGCGGTGTCCACTGTCGTCGCCTGATCGTCGAACACCATGTCGCGGTGCAGCTGTCGGCCCAGCGCCTCGACCGCATCCACCACGGATCCCGCGCCCTCCACTGCGGCCCGGGCGTGGTCTTCGATCGCCCGGTCCGCCTCGATCCGGGGAGACGGGCCCAGAAAGTGATGCGGGCTCTCGGCCGCGAGGCTGCGCAGCCCCGCCACCTCCTGCGCCAGCTCGGCCAGAGCGCTGCTGCCCGCGCGATCCCAGCCGGGCCGATAGCGCAGAACCCGGGTCTGCAACTCGAACGCCACCGCCAGATGCCCGCCCGACAGCACGACCTCGGTCACCTCATTGCCGAAGAAATCCCGAAACACGGCCCGTTCCGTCGGCTCGGGCGTCACGTCGAGCCTCATCGTCTCGACCTGCTGGACCCCGGGGATCTGCATCGGATGCAGGCGCAGGTGATGCCGCCCCTCAAGCGCGGGGCGGTCATAGTCATAGCGGATCGACAGCCGGATATCGTAGATCATCGCAGATAGCTGTCCGTCAGCAGATCCGACAGCGCCCCGATCCTTGACCAGAAGGCCCAGAGCGTCTCGCGCCCCAGCGACTCGGGCCGCTCCAGCGCCAGTTCGGTATGGCATTGCATCACCGCCCGCATCAGCGGCCCCGGCTGGCCGGCCGCCTGCGCCCCGGGCAAGAGGCCGGCCTGCTCGCGGATGCCATCGAGCTGAAACCGGATCGCCCGGGGGTTCATGTCGTCCAGCGCCAGAAGGTCGATCACCGTCTCGCGGGTGGTGGCCACGGCAAAGCGCTGGCGGTGGGTCATCACGCTGTCCCCCACCTCGACCGCAAGGTCGAGCGCGCCGTCCGGCGCTTCGGGATCGGCCAGATGCGCCAGAACTGCGGCCATGCCCATCGCCCGTTCGATATGGCGGCCCAGTTCAAGGAAGCGCCAGCCGAGAAAGCGGTACATGTTCTCATGGACCAGCCCGGAAAAGCCCGACAGCTTGCGCAGAAGCGCGCCGGTCGCGCGCGCCGCATCATCGCCGGGCTGCACCGTCTCGGCCATCCGCCGCGCCGTCTTGTCAAGATCGGCCAGCGCCGACCAGCCGTCCTGCGAGAACCTGTCGCGCACCTGCCCCGCCGCCCCGATCGCCGCCGAGAGCGTGGAGATCAGCCCCGCGGGTATCCCCTCGCCCGCCCCCACGCCCTGCGCGGCGAAAAGCGGCTCGAGCGCCGTCAGAAGCGGCACCTCTTCGGTATCGGCCTCGGCCAGCCGGGCGTTATGCGCCCGCAGAAGGCGCAGGATGCCCTCGGTCCGCTCGACATAGCGGCCAAGCCAGAACAGGTTGTCGGCCGCCCGCGCCGGCAGCATCCCCGGAAGCGGGCGCCGGTAGGGGCCCGAGGTCGCATGCAGCATCGTCGCCGAAGGCACCGGCGTGGGGCTGACGATCCAGACATCCGCCGCCCGCCCGCCGCGCTGCATCGCCACCGCCGCCGCATCCGCGCCCTGCCCGATCCGGGCGAACCCGCCCGGCATCACCTGCCAGCCCAAGCCGGTGCGCAGCGCAAAGACCCGCAGGCTGAGAGGGCGCGGCACCAGCGCGCCGTCCTGATGCGCCGGCGTGGTCGAAAGCGTCACCGCCTCCTGCGCGACCATCCCGGCGCCCGCGTCCCGCAGCCAGTCGTCCAGCGCCTGCCCCCTGAGCGTGACCGGGGCGGTGTCGTCAAAGGGCTGGCGCGTGGTCATCGCGGGGCTGAGGACCATGCCTTCGGGATTGGCCGCGACGGCCGCCCGCGCCTCGGGCGCGCCGCACCACCATGTGGCCACATTGGGCAGGGCCAGCGGCGCGCCGGTCAGCACCTCGGAAATGCGCGGCAGAAAGGCCAGAAGCGCCCGCGTCTCGAGCAGGCCCGACCCGGGCGGATTGACCATCGTCACCCGCCCCTGCCGCAGCGCCGAGACAAGCCCCGCCGTCCCCAGCCGCGAGGCGGGGTCAAGCTCCAGCGGGTCGGCATAGGTCGAATCCAGCCGGCGCCACAACACGCTGACCGGCCTTGGCCCGGCCACGCTGCGCACCATGATCTGACCGTTCGAAACGCTCAGGTCTTCGCCCTGCAGAAGCGGCAGCCCGAGGTAGCGGGCGATATACGCATGTTCGAAATAGGTGTCGGTATGCGGTCCGGGGGTGAGGATCGCCACCTGCCGGTCGCCGTCCTCCTGCATCTCGATCAGCCGGTCGCGGAAGGCGCGAAAGAAGCCCGCGAGCCGGTGGACATGCGCCTGACGGTAGAATTCCGAAAACACCCGCGCCGAGGCGACGCGGTTTTCCAGCGCGAACCCCGCGCCCGAAGGGGCCTGCGTCCGGTCGCCCAGCACCCACCAGCGCCCGTCGGGGCCGCGCCCGATCTCGAAGGCGATGAAATGCAGGTGATGCCCGCCGCGTGGCGTCACGCCCACCATCGGCCGCAGCCATTCGGGATTGCCCGCGATCAGGCCCGGCGGCAGATGCCCCTCGGCCACCAGCCGGGCGGGGCCATACAGATCGGCCATCACCTGTTCCAGAAGCTCGGCCCGCTGGATCAGCCCCGCCTCGATCCCGGACCAGTCGGCCTCGTCGATCAGGACGGGAACATGCGAGAGCGGCCATTCCCGCTCGGTCGAGGTGCCGGCGCCGTATTGGCGCAGGAACACGCCCTGATCGCGCAGGTAAAGGTCGCCGCGCGCGAAACGCTGGGCCAGATCCTCGGCCCCTAGCCCCGAGAGATGGCGCAGGAAGGGTTGCCAGACCGGGCGGACCTGGCCTGCGGCATCAAGGATCTCGTCCGCGACGCCGGGCGGCGGGGCATAGCCCGCCAGCAGCGCGGGGATAGGGTCGGGGACGGGTCGGGGTTGGGTCATCGCCCAGTCAAAGACCGGGCGGCCGGCGCAGGTCAAGGGTCATGGGAAACTCGGGGTGCTGGCGTTCGGGGGGCGGCGTGTAGGTGCCGGGGCGGTGGCCATGCGCCTCGAACCTTGCCAGCCTGCGGGCCTCGGCCTCGTTGCCGTTGACGGGGAAGGTCTCGTAATTGCGCCCGCCCGGGTGGGCCACGTGATAGACGCAGCCCGCAAGCGCCCGGCCCGACCAGGTGTCAAAGATGTCGAAGGTCAGCGGTGCGTCGACGGGCAGGACGGGGTGGAGCGCGCTCGACGGCTGCCACGCCTTGTAGCGCAGCCCCGCGACCGACACGCCGCCCCCCGCCTGCGCCATCGGCAGGGCGCGGCCATTGCAGGTGACGGTATAGCGCGCCGGGTCGGGCGCGGTGAGTTTGGCCTGCAGGCGTTCGGTTGACGAGTCGGTATAGCGCACCGTCCCGCCGATCGCGCCGGTTTCGCCCAGCACATGCCAGGGTTCCAACGCCTGCCGCAGTTCCAGCGTGACACCTTCGGCCGAGACCTCGCCGCAGAAGGGGAAGCGGAACTCGGCTTGCGCGGTGAACCATTCCTCGCGCAGGGGGAAACCGTGGTCGGCAAGGTCGCGCAGAACCTCGCGGAAATCTTCCCAGAGGTAGTGCGGCAGCATGAACCGGTCGTGCAGCGCCGTGCCCCAGCGGGTGAGCGCGCCTGTGGCCGGGCTGGCCCAGAAGCGCGCGATCAGGGCGCGCAGGAGCAGTTG
Source organism: Paracoccaceae bacterium (assembly GCA_051859505.1). Lineage (GTDB taxonomy): Bacteria > Pseudomonadota > Alphaproteobacteria > Rhodobacterales > Rhodobacteraceae > JAFIEN01. The sequence continues at coordinate 9,468 of JBHYFN010000061.1, read as the reverse complement.
CTGCGCAAGGCTCATCCGCGCGTCGGGGGGCATCTCGAAGCCGCGGAACTCGACCAGACCCAATCGCCCGGTGGGGCCGTCGGGCGAAAACATCTTGTCGATGCAGATCTCGGCCCGGTGGGTGTTGCCGGTCACGTCGGTCAGGATGTTGCGCAGAAGGCGGTCGGTCAGCCACGGCAGCGGCTGCGGCTGATCGGGGCCGGGGATCTGGGCCAACGCGATCTCAAGCTCGTAGAGGCTGTCGTGGCGCGCCTCGTCGATGCGGGGGGCCTGTGACGTGGGGCCGATGAAGAGGCCGGAGAAGAGGTAAGACAGCGACGGATGCCGGTTCCAGTGCAGGATCAGGCTTTTCAGAAGGTCGGGCCGGCGCAGGAAGGGGCTGTCGGCGGGCGTGCGGCCGCCCACGACGACATGATTGCCGCCCCCGGTGCCGCAATGCTTGCCGTCGATCATGAACTTGTCGGCGCCAAGCCGCGTCTGCCGCGCTTCCTCGTAGACGGCGGTGGTGATGGCGACGCAATCGTCCCAACTGGCCGCCGGATGCACGTTCACCTCGATCACGCCGGGGTCGGGGGCGACGCGGATCACGTTCAGGCGGGGGTCGTGCGGGGGGGCGTAGCCTTCGATATGAACCGGCAGGCCCAGCCGTTTCGCCGCCGCCTCGGCCGCCTGCAGAAGGTCAAGATAATCCTCGACCCGCTCGACCGGGGGCATGAAGACGCAAAGCCGCCCGTCGCGCGGCTCGACCGAGAGCGCGGTGCGCACCGCGCCGTCCAGATCGCCGCCATCGCCACCCTGCTCGACCCGCTCGCCCTGCGGGCCGGTGCCGGTGAAATGGGCGGCGGGCTGGGCGCGGCCGGGCGGGTCTTCGGCAACCGGCGCGGGGTCGGGCAGGTTCCCGCGCGGTTCCGACGGGTCCATCGGGTTGATGTAGGGGTATTGCGAGGGCGGCACATGCGGCAGCGCGCCCAGCGGCAGGCGATAGCCCACGGGGCTGTCGCCGGGCACAAGGAACACATGGCCGCGCCGGAGCGTCCAGCGCTCGGTCTTCCAGCGCCGCCCGCCGTCGCGCGCCTGCCAGGCCTGCACCGGCAGGACATAGCCCGAAGGCGTGGTCAGCCCCCGGTCGAAGACGCGGGCAAGGCGGTGGCGGGCCTCGGCATCTTCAAGCTCGGAATTGGCGGGGGTCACGTTCGGGGGCAGGTTCGCCTCTTTCACCAGCCATTCGGCGGGGTCTTCATAGGCGGGCAGGATCGTGTCGCCCTCGATCCCCAGCCCCGCCGCGATCTCCTGCAACAGCCGCTCGGCATCCGCCGGCGCGACCCCCGTCTCGGCCCCTTCCTCGGCGATCAGGGCGGCGTCCTTCCAGATCGGCTTGCCGTCCGCGCGCCAGTAAAGCGAGAAGGTCCAGCGCGGCAGCGTCTCGCCCGGATACCATTTGCCCTGCCCGTAATGAAGAAAACCGCCGGGCGCGAAGCGGTCGCGCAGGCGGCGGATCAGGCGGTCGGCAAGGCTGCGCTTGGTGGGGCCGACGGCGGCGGTGTTCCACTCTTCCGCCTCGAAATCGTCGATCGAGACGAAGGTCGGCTCGCCCCCCATGGTCAGCCGCACGTCGCCCGCCTCAAGCGCCGCATCCACCTTGCGGCCCAGCGCATCGAGCGCGGACCAGGACTCGTCGGAATAGGGCTTGGTGATCCGGGGATGCTCGGCGGTGCGGGTCACGGTCATGTCGAAGCCGAAATCGACCTCGGCGAAACTGGCCATGCCGCTGATCGGGGCGGCGTTGCGGTAATGCGGGGTCGCGGCCAGCGGGATATGGCTTTCGCCGGCCAGCAGGCCGGAGGTCGGGTCCAGCCCGATCCAGCCCGCGCCGGGCAGATAGACCTCGACCCAGGCGTGGAGGTCGGTGAAATCGACCTCGGTCCCCGACGGGCCGTCGAGCGCCTTGAGATCGGGCTTGAGCTGGATGAGATAGCCCGACACGAACCGCGCCGCATAGCCCAGATGGCGCAGGGCCTGCACCAGAAGCCAGCTTGAATCCCGGCACGATCCCTTGGCATGGGACAGCGTTTCCTCGGGCGTCTGCACGCCGGGCTCCAGCCGGATGACATAGCCCACCTCGGCCGCGACGCGGGCGTTCAGCGCGACGATCATGTCGACCGTGCGCTGCCGCCCCTTCGGCACCGCATCGAGGAAACGTTGCAGACGCGGCCCGGCCTCTTCCGCGCGGCGGTAGATGACCAGATCGGGGGCCAGATCGGCGGGATAGTCGAAGGGCCAGTGTTCGGCCTCTTCCTCGACGAAGAAATCGAACGGGTTGTAGACGGTCATGTCGGCGACCAGATCGACCTCGATCCGGAACTCGCGCACGGGTTCGGGAAAGACGAAGCGGGCCAGCCAGTTGCCATAAGGATCCTGCTGGTGGTTCACGAAATGCGGCTGCGGGCCCACCTTCAGCGAATGCGAGATCACGCGCGTCCGGCTGTGCGGCGCGGGGCGCAGGCGGATGATCTGGGGGCCAAGGCTGACCGGGCGGTCATAGCGGTAATGCGTCAGGTGATGGATGGCGGCGGTGATCGACATGTCTGATCCGGTCTGTTTCCCCTGAGCCGAGCGTTTCACAGTTGATCCGCAACCGCCATGGCCGCCTTGCAGGTCACGCGGGTTCGGGAGCGTCGTTGCCCAAGGCTTGGGCAGCAAAGGGCAACCGCGCCGCGCCGCCCATTCCCGCCGGTTCGACGACAGGGCATTTGAACCTACCAGATATTGCGATAGACAGGGGGAAGGATCGCAACCCTGCTCATGAAGCCCGAGGTTTACTTGTCCATCTTTCCCCCGGTAACGGTTTCCTTTCTGGCCGCTTCTCTGGCCCTTCTCGGGCTTCAGGCAAGCGCGCAGACCGTTGAGCTTGACCTGACAGATGGGTCGAGCGGGCTGCGCGGCCTTTTGCGCAGCAACTCGCTGACCTACGACCTGCGGGATTCGGAGCTGAGCGATCCGCAAGACTATGTCGCGGCGGCGCGGGCCGATTACCGGCGCCTGCTGACGGCGCTTTACGGGGCGGGGTATTACGGCGGCTCGATCTCGATCCGCATCGACGGGCGCGAGGCGGCCGATATCCAGCCGCTCGATGCGCCTGCCCGGATCGAGAGCATCGTCATCCGCGTCGATCCCGGCCCCAGCTTCACCTTCGGCACGGCTTCCATCGGCCCGCTGGCCCCCGAAACCGCCCTACCCGAGGGCTTTGCCACCGGGGAAATCGCCCGCTCCGAGGTGATCCGCAGCGCCACGCTCGCCGCCATCTCGGCATGGCGCGACGCGGGCCATGCCAAGGCCACGCCGGGCGCGCAGAACATCGTGGCCGTCCATCCCGAGACCCGGCTGAATGCCGAGGTCGAGATCCGGCCCGGCCCGCGGCTGTCCTTCGGCACGGTCACGGTCGAGGGCAACGAGCGTGTCCGCACCGCGCGGATCGAGGAGCTTGCCAATCTGTCGCCCGGTCGCACCTTCAACCCCGCCGATATCGAAGAGGCCGCCCTGCGGCTGCGGCGCACCGGTACCTTCCGCTCGGTCGCCATTGTCGAGGCAGAGGAGTTCAGCCCCGACTTCCGACTTCCGCTGACCATCCAGGTCAGCGAACTGCCGCCCCGGCGGATCGGCTTCGGGGCCGAGCTTTCCTCGACCGAGGGCCTGGGGCTCAATGCCTTCTGGCTGCACCGCAACCTCTTTGGCGGGATGGAGCGGTTTCGCGTCGAAGGCGCCATCACCGGGATCGAGGCCGCCATCCCGGGGCGCGACAACGGGGGGCCGGATTATCGGCTGGCCCTGTCCTATGCCCGGCCCGGCACGTTCAATCCCGATATCGACCTGCTGATCGACACCGCCTTCGTCCATCTGGACGAACCCGACTACACGCTTGACCAGCTGACCGGATCCATCGGCTTTACCCAGTATGTGCGCGACGACCTGACCTACAAGGCGGGGATCGGTTTCCTGACCGCGCGCGAGGAGACGGCGTTTCGCAGCCGCGAATATACGCTTCTGACCCTGCCTCTCGAGGGCACCCTGGACCAGCGCGACGATCCGCTGAACGCGCGCGAGGGGTTCTACCTCAACCTCGAGCTGACCCCATTCCTGGGGTTGATCGGCGGGGGGGACGGCGTTCGGATCTTTGCCGATGGCCGCTATTATCATACCTTCGGGGAAAGCCTGACGCTGGCCGCGCGGGGGCAGTTCGGGTCGGTGCAGGGGGCCTCGATCCTCGAGGCGCCCGCTGATTTCCTGTTCTATTCCGGCGGCGGCGGCACGGTGCGGGGCCAGCCCTACCAATCTCTCGGGATCGAATTCGCGCGCGCCGACCTTCCCGGTGCCGGCGCGCGTCTGGGCGGCGCCTCATTCGTGGGAACCCAGCTTGAAGGGCGACTGGCCGTGACCGACAGCTTCAGCGGCGTTGCCTTCTACGATTTCGGCATGATCGACGATGCCAGCCTGCCGTCGGACACCGCCAAATGGCACGCGGGCGTGGGGCTGGGGGTGCGCTACAACACGCCGATCGGGCCGATCCGTCTGGACGTGGCCACCCCCGCCAGCGGGGATCGCATCGGCGAAAGGGTCGAATTCTACATCGGTATCGGGCAGGCCTTCTGATGCGGCGGCTCTCTCATCTGGCGGCGATCGCCGGCCTTGGCCTGATGCCGCTGGCCGCCACGGCCCAGACCGCCGACGAGGATCGCGACAGCGGTTTCCTGTCGCGGATGATCGAGGACAACCTCTCGACCGTGTCCCGCACGGTCGAGATCAACGGCTTTCGCGGCGCCCTGTCGTCGCGCGCGACGATGACCTCGATCACCATCGCCGATGAAGAGGGCGTCTGGCTTGTGGCCGAGGGGCTGGTGCTGGACTGGAACCGGGCGGCGGTTTTGCGGGGGGATATCCGCATCCGCGAGCTTGGGGCCGAACGCATCTCGATCCTGCGCCCGCCGATTGCCGAACCGCAACCGCCCTCGCCCGAGGCGACGGTCTTTGCCCTGCCCGAGCTGCCGCTCTCGATCGACATCGAGGAAATGCTGATCGGGGAACTGCGCCTCGGCCCGGATTTCCTGGACGAAGAGGTCATCTTGCGGATCGCCGGCTCGGCCGAGCTGGACGGCGGCGAAGGCGCGGCCGAGATCACCGCCGACAGGCTGGACGGGGCCGAGGGACGGTTCCTGATCGACGCGAGCTATTCCAACACGACGCGCATCCTTGGCCTGAACCTTGTCCTGTCCGAAGAACCGGGCGGCATCGCGGCGCGGGTGCTTGGCCTGCCCGGGCAGCCCTCGGTGGATCTGGAACTGGTCGGCACCGGGCCGATCGACGACTATACCGCGACGCTTGTCATCGCCACCGACGGCGTGACGCGCATCACCGGCGAGGCGGGGCTCGTCACCCTTCCCGATCCCGAGGGCGGCCCGCCCGGACAGGATTTCCGCCTGAATGTTCAGGGCGATGTGGCCGCCCTGACCGACCCGTCGCTTGAACCCTTCTTCGGCAACAACGCCCGGCTTGACGTTCAGGGCGGGCGCGACGGCGAGGGGCGGTTGACCCTGCGCGCGCTCGAGGTCGAGACGGCCTCGCTCGACCTGCAGGGGCAGGCGGTGATCGCGCCCGACGGCTGGCCCGAGCGGCTGCAGCTTCAGGGCCGGATCGCGGGCGAGGACGGGGCGCCCGTGACCCTGCCCTTCGGCAGCGGCGAGACGCAGGTTCGCAGCCTCACGCTCGAGATGACCTTCGACGCCGATCAGGGCGATGCCTGGAGCGGCCGGTTCGATCTGTCCGACATGCAACGGCCGGGGATCGAGATCCCGAGCCTCACCATCGACGGCGGCGGCGTGATCGTCGCCGCGACACCCGGCATGCCGGGCCGGTTCCTTGCCGATATCGACTATGCCGCAACCGGCCTGCGGCCCGACGACCCCGCCCTGGCCGAGGCGCTTGGCTCTGACATTTCGGGCGAATTGCGGATCACGCGCGAGGATGACGGGATCCTGCGCATCGCGCGGCTGACGATGGAGGGGCCCGGGATCACCATCGCCGCCGAAGGCACGGTGCTTGGCGCCGAAGACCGGTTCCTGACCCAGAGCTCGATCCTGCTCGAAGCCTCTGACGCGTCGCGGTTCGGGCCCTTGACCGGGCTGGACCTTGGCGGTTCGGCCGATGTGACCATCGTGTCGAGCATCCGCCCGCTGGACGGCATGTTCGACGTGATCGTGACCGGCGGCACCAATGACCTGGCCTTCGGCATTGCCCCGCTCGACCCGCTTCTGGCGGGCGAAGGACAGATCACCCTCCTCGCCGCGCGGGATGAGGCCGGCCTGCGCGTCCCGGCCCTTGATATCGCGACCCGAGAGCTGTCGCTGACCGGCAGTGCCGATGTGACCAGCGGCGAAAGCAGCGCCGTGTTCGAGCTTTCGTTGCGGGAAACCGGCCTTGCCCTGCCCGGCCTGTCCGGCCCCGCGCTCTTGCGAGGCCAGGCGGCGCGCGATGCGGCGGGCCTTCTGTCGCTGGCCACCACGGCCAGCCTGCCCGGAACCGAGGCCCTGATCGAGGCCCGGACCGAAACGGCCCAAGGGCCGGTGCTGGCCCTTGTCACGGCCGCGATTGCCGACCTTTCCGTCTTTGCCGATCTGGCCGGGTTGCCGCTTGCCGGAGCGGCCGAGGCCCGCGTCGAAGGCAGCGTCGCCCAGGACGGCAGCCTGTTCGATCTGGCCGTGACGGCCGCGACCCGGGATCTGGCCATCGGTCAGCCCGAGGTGGATCTGCTGCTGGCCGGGACCGGCGGGCTTGAGGCCCGCGTCCTGCGCAGCGGGCCTGCGACCTTCGCCGTCCAGGGCCTAGACCTCGCAACCGGCGCCCTTGCCCTGAGCGGTGATTTCACCGCCCAGGACGGACGGCTGGCCGGAGATTTGGACGGCCGGCTGAACGATGTGGCGCCCTTTGTCGAGGGCCTCTCCGGCCCCGTGACCCTGACGGGCAGCGCCGCGCGGGACACCGACGGCACGCTGACCCTTGACCTTGGCGCCGGTCATGCTGGTGCCGTGGCGCGGATCGACGGGCAGCTGACCCCGCCGGAACAGGGGCTGGCCTTCGAAGGCACAGTCGGGGCAAGCGTGCCCGCGCTTCAGGCCTTCGGGGCGCTGACGGCCCCTCTTCTTGGCGCGCCGGCGACCGGGGGGCTGGATCTGACGGCGACGGGGCGGATCGAGGCGGACCTTTCGCTCTTTGACCTGACCCTTGCCGGCACCACAAGCGACCTTCGGCTCGGCATCGCGCAGGTCGACCCGCTGCTTGCGGGCGAGGGCACGGTGTCCTTGCGCGCGCTGCGGACCGGCCCGGAAGAGGGCGCGCTCGAGGCATTGCAGATCGCCACGCCGGGGCTGACGCTTGCCGCCGAGGGCCGGATCGCCGAGGGCGAGGGGTCGGCGCAGGTCGATCTGGCGGTGACGGATGTCGCGCCGCTGGCCCCCGGGCTAAGCGGACCGGCCCGGATCACCGGAACGGCCGTGCTGGACGATGCCGACCGCATCACGCTCGAGGCGCGGGCCACGGCGCCGGGCACCTCGGCCACGCTGGCCGCGACGGTGGCCAGCGCTGCTGAGGCGCGCCGCACCACACTGCGGCTCGAGGCCGAGGCGGCCAGCCTCGCGCCCTTCTCGACCCTTGCGGGGCGGCCGCTGTCGGGATCGGCGGGCGCGCTTGTGACCGGCAGTTTCCTGCCCGATGCCAGCGCCTTTGACCTGACCCTTGCCGGGCGGGCGACCAATCCCGATGCCGGCATTCCCGCGCTGGCCACCCTTCTGCGGGGGTCGGGCACGCTGGACGCGCGGCTTCGGCGCGAGGGCGGAGGCGGGCTTTCGGTCGATGGGCTACGGCTTGCCTTTCCCAATCTGACCGTGACCGGCGATCTGTCGGGGCGCGACAGTGCCGGCACCGCCCGTTTCGATGCCCGCCTTGCCGATGTGGCGCTTTTCGCGCCGGATTTCCCCGGCCCGCTGACCGCCACAGGCACGGCACGGCTTGACGCGGCGGGCAACTGGCAGGTGCAGACCGATGCCACCGGCCCCGGCGGCACATCGGCCACGGTTTCGGGGATCGTTGCCGGACCGGGGGCGCTGAACCTGACCATCAACGGCGCGGCGCCGCTGGGTTTTGCCAATCAGTTCATCGAGCCGCGCCGGATCGAAGGGCGCGCCGGGTTCAACCTGCGGCTGGTGGGGGAGGCGTCCCTGGAAGCGCTGTCGGGAGCGGTGACCTTGTCCGACGGCCGGCTGACCGATCCGACGCTGCAGCAGGCGCTGACCGGCCTTGCCGGAACGATCACCCTGACCGCAGGGCGCGCGCAGCTTGCGCTTGAAAGCGGGCTTGAGGCCGGTGGACGGCTGTCCCTGAGCGGCCCGGTCGGGCTTGGCGCCCCCTTCCTTGCCGATCTCTCCCTCATCGGCCGGGGGCTCGTGCTGCGCGACCCGTCTCTCTATTCCACCACGGCCGATGCGGCGATCACCGTCACCGGCCCCCTGGCCGGGGGCGCGCGGATCGCGGGAACCGTGGACCTTGGCCCGGTCGAGATCCGCATCCCCTCATCGCCCGTGGGGGCGCTTGGCTCCTTGCCCGAGGTGCGCCATGTCAGCGCCCCGCCCCCGGTGCGCGAGACGCTCGCCCGCGCGGGCCTGACCGAAGCGGGGCGCGAGATCGAGGCCGAGGGGGGCGGCGGCAGCGGTGCCTTCCTGCTGGATCTGGTGATCCGGGCGCCGTCGCGGGTGTTCATCCGGGGGCGGGGGCTGGATGCGGAACTGGGCGGGGAACTGGCGATCCGCGGCACGACGGCGCAACCGATCCCGACGGGCGGGCTGGAACTGATCCGCGGGCGGCTTGATATCCTGAACCAGCGGTTCGACCTGACCGAGGGATCTGCCACCCTGGTCGGGGATTTCGTGCCCTTCCTGCGTCTGGTCGCGCGGACCACGGCGCAGACCGGAACCATCGTCGACGTGACCATCGAAGGGCCCGCGACCGGGCCGGAGGTCACCTTCCGCTCGCAGCCGGAACTGCCCGAGGACGAGGTTCTGGCGCAGCTGATCTTCGGCCGGGATCTGAGCCAGATCAGCCCGCTGCAGGCGGTGCAACTGGCCTCGGCCGTGGCGACGCTCTCGGGGCGCGGCGGCGGGCTTGTGGATGGCTTCCGCGAGCAGCTGGGCGTGGATGATTTCGACATTGCCGCCGATTCCGAAGGCAATGCGGCGCTCAGGCTGGGCACCTATCTGACCGAGCAGATCTATACCGACGTGACCGTCGGCACCACCGAGACGCAGATCAACCTCAACCTCGATCTGACCGAGGACATAACGGTCAAGGGCTCGGCCTCGACCTCGGGCGAGACCTCGATCGGCATCTATTTCGAGCGCGACTACTAGCGCCCCGCGGGGGGCACGG
>JBHYFN010000060.1:0-20857 GCA_051859505.1 Paracoccaceae bacterium | reverse complement strand
TTTCTCGGGCCGGCTGCCGCATGCGGGGAAGCTGACCTTCGACCGGGTGGACAGCGGCTTTCCCACCTTTGCCGAACTCATGAACATGGCCAATGACGCGGCCCAGGCCGACCGCCACCTTGCCGGCCTGCCCGGCGAGATGCAGCTCAAGGACGATATGGTCCGCACGATCCTGTCGGAACAGGTCGTGCCGACGCAGCTGCAATATGCCCTGAGCCAGCGGCTTTACTACACCGAGTTGAAGAAGGGCGGCCTGTTCTGGGCGCGCAACGATCCCGAGGCGGTCTGGCTGGGCGATCAGGGACAGCGGCGGCGCTATCTCTTGCGTTGGGCCGTCTATGACAGCCAGACGAACCTGCCGACCGTCTATCTGATGGAGCTGCTGGACAGCGGCCGTGCGGGCCTGCCCAAGGATGAAAGGCGCTGGCCCGGTGTGCAGGCGCATCTGATGGCGCAGGCGGTGGGCGGGCTGAAGCTTGTGACCATCGCGACGGGCTTCGACACCGATTTCGCCGACCTGCACCCGGTGCGGCTGCGCCGGTTCCACATCGGGCCGATGTATTCCCACGCCTTCACCCTGCAGGAAGGGCCGATCCGCGAGGTGCTGAACAAGGCGATGGCCGGCGAGGGCGAGGATTGGGCACTGGCCTGGACCGAAGAGGAACTGGTCAGCGACCGGTCGGAACGGGTCAAGTCGGGCTGGTTCGGCACGGTCGAGCGGCAGATCTATGACCTCGACACCGTGGCGGATACCGGCGCGACCCGGATGTCCCGCGCGATCATCCTGCCGCAGCGGCCGTATCAGTCCCTGGCCGAACTTGACCCACCGGGGTTTCGCGGCGTGCAGAAATTCGTCGTCAGCCCCGAAGGGCGATTGTTGAGCTATCGGTGAGGTCAACCCACCCCGCACAGGCCAGGGGATGGATGATGCGCCGGGATTTTCGTATCTTGGACCAATTTGACAGGAAACCGTGATGAGCCAGACTGCCGATCAGATGGAGTTGCGGGAAGAGGATATCCGCAAGCATTACCCGGCTGCGCTGACCATGCTGCAGGGGGTGGATCACGCGCCGCGCATCGCCAAGGCAACGGCCCCCGATCCGCAGGCCGAGCGGTCGCCCGGCGTGGGCGTGCGCCGGACGTTCCGCACCACGACCCCCGGCCTTGTCACCCGCCAGACCACCCGGCCCGAAGGCGTGCAGGTTCTTGCCCGGATCGACGGTGCTGACGGGGCCGATGGCCTCATGTCGCCGCTTCAGGCCCATGTCGCCCAGGGCCTGCGCCGCGCCATCGCCATCGCGCTCGCGGTGGGCGAGACCTATGCCGACCGCACCGGGCTGGCCGATCTCAAGCGCGCCAACCTTGCCGGATCGCTGGCCGGCGACAAGCGGACCGAGTTTTCCGAGCTTCTGACCGCCGAAGCACTTGTCACCCTCTACACTTTCGCCAATGCCACCGCCTTTCTTCTGGCGGCCCATGCCTCCGAGGAAACGGTCGAGCTTGGCGATGTCGAGGAGGTGTTGACCGACAATGCGCAACTGGCCCTCCACGGCGTGTTGTGGGAGCTGGACCACGACCTTGCCGCCTTCGCCACGACCGAGCCCCGCCTTGTTGCCACCGTTCTGGCCTTTGCCGAGGCGCTGATGGCCAAGGTCGCCGCCCGTGCGACCCATGCCGGCAGGCTCGAGCCGTTCAACGCCGCAAGCTGGCGGGTCGAGGCGGACCAGTTCACCATCCAGGGCTTCACCCCCGCCCGCAAGGCGCGCGGTCAGGCTCTGACCATGACCTTCAAGCAGCCGCATGAGGTGGTGGGCAACCATATCGCCAAGTATCAGTCTCTGCGGCTGGCCAAGATGCTGATGGCCTATGATTTCACCCGCAAGCTGAACCCCTTTGCGGAACTCGGCGGCTTTATCTTCACCTTCATGGGTGACGGCGCGCCGGGCACGGGCAAGACGACGCTGATCCAGATGATGGCCGGACTGATCCACGACTATTGCCAGGTCGCGGGCTATACTTTCCGGTACCAGAACCTGTCGACCGACAATATCGACAGCTATCAGGGCAAGTCGGGCCAGAACGCAAAGGCCTTCATCAACAACATCATCGACCCGGGCGTGATCGGCTTCGGCACGATCGACGATATCGACACGCTGGCCGGCAAGCGCGGTGACAGGCAATCAAGCGCCGGACAGCTGGAGATCACGGCCGTCCTGATGGAAAGCTTCGCAGGCGCCAATACGGTGGTGCGGGGCAATTGCACCTTCGGGATGTTCTCGAACTACCCCGAGAATGTGGACGACGCGCTTCGCCAGCGCGCCGGTGCGCGCTTCCTTGTCGACGGGCCGCAAACGCGCGAGGATTACATCGACATCCTCTCGCTCCTTCTGGGCCGCAATCACTCCATCCCGCTGGGCGAGCACGAGCTTTTCGCCGCCCAGCAGATCCAGAAGATGGTTGCCGCCAGTTTCGAAAGCCACAACCGCCCGCATGAGGACGGGCTGATCCGGGTCTGGGAACGGACCGAGAAGGAACTGGGCAAGCTCGACACCATCGCCAAGATCGGCACCTATCTGAAGGGGATCCAGGAGGCCGATCACCGCTTCACCGGCCGCGCGATCAAGAACATCACCGATGCGGTCAAGGTCCGGGCGATGGATTTCGAACTGCCCGACGAATGGATGGAAAACCCGGAACTGTTCCTGTTCAAGGACTATGACACCAAGAAGGCGATGATCGAGGAACTCCGCCGCCCGATCACGGTGGAAATGGTGATCCAGGAAGTCAACCGCTACGCCGACAGCGAATTCCGCTACGCCGACAATTCCGACGAAGCCGCCATCGCGAACGCCGTGCGCGACATGGGCCGCATGGAAGAGGCGAAACGGCGCTATCTGGCCTCGAAATCATGAACCTTCTGTCCGACGGCCTGTTCATTCCCGCACTGGCGCTTGCGCTGGTCGGATGGCTGGTGCCCCGGGGCCTGAGCCTTGTCTTTCCCGAAGGGGTGCGGCCGCTCCTGCTTTTGGCCTTTGTGGCCACATTGATCATGCTGGCGGTGGGAACGGGCTTCTTCATCCTGCTCTATGTCTGGCAGGGCGTGCCGCTGGCGACCCTGTTCGAGGCGGGGGCCGTTGCGGGGCTGGCGCATTTCCTCAGGCTGGGCCTGATCTCTTCGCTTCTCTGGGGGCCGATCATGGTGCTTTCGGTGGCGGGGCTGCCCCGGCATTGGGTGAAGGAGACCTGGTGATGGAAGGGACGGGTGCCGATCTTGATGGCGTCCTGGCCGTGTTCGCGGTGGTGCTTTCGGTCGCCTCACTTGCCGCTGTCTGGCTGGTCGCGCGGCGCAGCGACAGCGGCTGGTGGCGAAGCCTCGTGCAGGTGGCGGCCATCCTCGTGCTTGGCTACACGACGATTCTTGCCATGCTCGAGTGGGACGTGATGCCATTGCAGCCCTCGGGCGATCTGACCCATGCCGGGGCGGTCGTGCTCATGTATCTCGCGCTCAATCTGGGGATCATGATGATCGGCTGGATCATCGTGGTGATGCTTCTGCGCGCCTCTGGCAGCGCGACCCGCAGCCGGGCCGGGGGGGCAGGATGAAGCGGCTGATCGAAAAGGGGTTGATGTTCGGCAACCTGATCGCGGTCGAAAGCCCGGCCCTGATCGAGCGCTACAACCGCGCGCTCAGGCATCTGACCGGCCGGATGACCGCCCTGCCGGATTTCCACATCGACATTTCAGGATATTCGCCCGAGATCGGGGATGAATTCGGCGACGACCTTTACCTAAACCATGCCGGGGTGAACCGGCAGTTCATCCTGCTGACCACCGAACAGAAGCGCGCGCCGCTGTTGAATGCGCGGTTCTCGACCTCGCGCGGGATCTTGCGGCAGTTCATCGCGGCCAATGAACCGGCCCTTTTCGCGCTGACGGCGCGCGATGCCGTGGCGGGCGAGCTGGTGAATTCGGTCTTCACGCTGGACGGGCCGGAACAGCTGCTTGATATCCGGCGGATCACGGTCGAGGCGGATACCACCACGGGCACCGTGGCAACCGCCGCGAAGCTGACCGGGCTGATCGACCGGTTCCGCACCGAGGACGATGCCTGGTGGGACGATGTGCTGATCGCCGAGATGATCGGGCTGGCCCGGGAAACCGGCGATCTGACCCGCAACCCGGTGTCGCTGCGCCAGAAGGAGTTTGTGCAGGAGAATTTCTGGACCTCGCATTTCGGCGGGCTGTATGTCTTCCGGTCCCAGCCGAAGCCCGCGATCCTGACCGGGGGCGACACCCTGCAGGGCAAGAAGTTGCGCAACCTGCCTGTCATCGGCTTTCAGCAAAGAAACGCCGTTGCCCGCTTTCTGGACGAAAACGACCTTGTCGAACCCATCGTCAAGGCGCGCGGCGTGGATGCGGTCGCGATCCTGCGCCAGAAGATGGATTTCATCGTGGCCGAGATCGCCAGCCAGCAGGGCGAGCCGCTCGAGGGGCGCACGCGCCGCGACCTGCGCGCCCTGGCCCGGCGTTACGGCCCGCAACTGCCCGAAGACTGGCAGGGCCTTGCAGCGCTTGTGCGCTGGGCCGAGGAGGACGGGCCCTGGCCGAAGATCACCTCGGACCACCCGGCCTATTTCTATACGCTTCGGGCGACGCCGGGCCCGGATGCCGATCTGGTCAACATGCTTCTGGCGGAACTCTCGCCGCTGGATGTGCGCCAGTTGTTCATCTGCCACAAGGAGGCCTTCTACAGCGCCTACCGGACCTGGCCCGAGGCGAAAAAGGCCTATGTGGCGGATTTCCTGCATCGTGAATACATGGTCGACAAGGCCGGCACCCGAGAGGCGCTGTTCGGCGGCGAGCAGGGGATGATCGAGCCGGTCGTCACAACGGTGCCGGGGCCGTGGTCGAGGGGCGGCCCCACCCCGGAGGAAGAGATGATCGCCCGCGTCGGCCCCTGGGGCGCAGTGAGGAGAGACTAGATGGGAGCCTTCATCCGCCTTGTCTTCGTGGGCTTCGTTGTCCTGACCATCGTCTATGTCTGCCTCTCGCTTTATTCGCGGGCACGCAGGCGCGAAAGGCTTGAGCGGCAATGGGAGGAGGACGGCCTGGAAGGCGACAAGCGGGCCTTCATCCGCGCCGGGCTTCAGGAATACGACGGGTCGCTGCGGCGCAAGCTGATCCTGGGTGTCTATGTCGTGCCGGTGGCGGTGGTCAGCATCATCATCTACATCGTGAATTACAGCTGACGAAAGGACGGTCCGATGCGCTATCTGGGTTGGGCTCTTGCCGTTACCGCCGTGACGCTGTTCGCGGCCTTCCTGCACTATACCCTGCCGCATCGCGATGTGGTTCAGATCACGCGGACCTTCAACCGTATCGTCCAGTTCGGCGAGAACTCGATCTTCTGGTCCTCGCCCGATGTCGGGTCGAGCGTCGAGGCCGGGAGCATCCAGCGCGACGTGCTTTTCATCGACGCCCTGCGCCGCAACGGCAATGTCATCGTGTTCCGCAACGAAGACACCGGCTTCATCTGGCCGCCCTATTTCAAATACACCTCCTCGAACGTTCAGGCGCAGGCGAACAACCTGATCTCGCGCCCCGGCGAGCCCGAGACATGGGCCATCGTCACCTATTACGGCTGGCGGATCCCGTGGCTGTCGGTCTTTCCCAACATCGTCTCGGTGCGCGAGGCCGAGAGCCGGGACCAGGTTCTGATCCCGTGGTTCAACATCATCTTCCTGACGGTGCTGTTTGCGATCATCTGGGCGATCACGGTGCGGGTCAGGCGGTTCCTGAACCGACGGGTGCGGCCAAGGATCGCCGAGATGGATGCGGCGATAGGGGAGCGTCGGGAAGGGGTGTCGCGCTGGTTGTCGACATGGCGGTCGAAACCGCGGCGATAGGGCCGTGGCTTACGACCGCGGCTGAAGCACCTCCTGCTGATTGGCGCGGCGATAGGCATGGGGTGTCATGCCGTTATGGGCGCGAAACAGCTTGTGGAAATGCGACAGGTTGGGAATGCCGCAATCGGCCGCGATCTCGGCCAGCGGATCGCTGGTGCCGGCCAGTCTGCGGGCGGCAAAGGCCATCCGCTGGGAATTGATGTAATCCGACGGGGTTTGTCCGGCATAGCGGCGCATCATCCGGCTGACATGGGGATGCGCCTTGCCTGCGATGCGGACAAGGCCGGCCGCACCGTCACGAAAGACGCGCGGATCGCGCGCGGCGGAACAGGCGACAACCAGCCAGTCGGGGGTGGAGGGCGGCAGGCGGGGCCCTACATCCGAGAGCCGCGCGACCAGAGGCAGCAGAAAGGCCTCGGCATCCAATGCGCTCCGCGGGGAGGATTCAAGCCGCAGAGCGGCCTGGTTGATCTCGGCCAGCTGACGCGGGTCGCAATGCACCCCGACGGGCGCGTCCTTTGCCGACCAGAACATCAGACCGGTCAAGCCGCCATGGCGGTGCCCGATCCTTTCGACGATGTCGGGATGGAAGGTGATCGAGACGATGATCGCCGCCTCGCCCCTGCCCTGCAGCGCGTGCCGGTGGCCGGGGCGCAGGAAGCGCAGATCCCCTTCGACAAGGTCTTCGCGCCCCTCCGGCAGATGGTGGCGCACCTTGCCGTTCTGCACCCAGAAGAGCTCGTGAAAATCATGCCCGTGCAGAAGCGCGGGGCGGCTGCGCGCCAACGGCGCCCGGGCGAGATGCACCGCCTGCCCGGGGGGCAGGATCTGGCGGTGGCTCAGGATGACCGGGGCGTCCATGCGGCAAGCCTATCACAAGCGCACCGGGTGCAGGCAAGCGCCGTCATGCCGCAGCGCGGCATAAGCGTGGCGATTGGGGCCGGTGTCAGTCCTTGTCGGCCTTGGTCTTGGTCTTGGTCATCGCCTGGATCGCGGCCAGCCCGCTTTCGCCCAGCGCAATGGCCGCAAACGGGCCACCCACACAGGCAAGCGAGGGATCCTGCGGATCGGCCGGTCCGGCCTTGGCGAAAAGCGCCTCGGCCCAGGTCTCGGCATTGTCCTGGGGCCGGTAGCCAAGGAAGGGGACGCGGTGGTTCGAGACCGGCGCGCGCGTGTTGTTCGAGACGCCATAGGCCACGGTGAAGCCCGTGACCGGCGTGTCGATGGCGCGGGTGACGAGGCGGATCATGTCGGCATGGGAAAGCCAGGTGCCCAGCGCGCGGGTGTTCTGCGGCTCGGGCGTGCAGGAGAGGATGCGCAGGTGGACCGATTCGAGGCCGCGCTTTTCCCAGTAGAGGCGGCCGAGGTCTTCGGCAAAGCATTTGGCGAGGCCGTAGAACGTGTCGGGGCGGTGGGGAACCTCGGTGTCGATGCCGGCATTGGTGGGATACATGCCGACCGCATGGATCGAGGAGGCATAGATCACGCGGCGGACGCCGTGGCGCCAGGCGGCTTCCCAGATGTTGTAGGCGCCCATGAAATTGGGGCCCCAGAGTTCCTCGAAAGGCTTTTCGTCGACGATGGCGCCGAAATGGACGACCATCTCGGCCCCTTCCAGAAGGGGGGCGATCTGGGACATCTCGGCAAGGTCGGCGCTGACCCATGTCTCGTTCGGCAGGAGCGTTTCGGGGGCGGGGGCGATGTCGGTGGAGAGAAGCTCGCGCGCCATCTGCGACAGGGGTTCGCGCAGCGACATGCCGAGCGAGCCTCGGGCACCGGTGAGGACGATCTTGCTGAGCATCGGGTTCTCCTTTGAGGGTCGTGGAGGGGGGCTCTGCCCCCCGGCTTCGCCTCCCCCCGGGATATTTGGAAACAAAAGAAGCGGAAAGTCAGATCACCGCACGTTCGAGGAGGGGGTCGTTGCGGGCGATCCGGTCCCAGGCGAAGGGGCTGAGGTCGAGGCTCTGGTAGCTGCCGTGGATCACGAGTTCGCTGAGCGCCCGGCCCACGGCGGGGGCCTGTTGCAGGCCGTGGCCGGAAAAGCCGTTGGCGAAGAGGAAGTTGGGCAGGTCCGGGTGGGGGCCGACGATCGCGTTCTGGTCGAGCGTGTTGTAGGCGTAATGGCCGACCCAGGAATTGCGAAGCTTCACGCGCTCGAAAGCGGGGATGCGGGTGGCGATGGCGGGCCAGACCTTGTCCTCCCAAAGCTCGTGATCCATGCGGAAATCGTCGTAGGCGACAGCCGGGTCGCCATCCTCGGGGGGGCAGCCGGCCATGTAGCTGCGGCCATCGGTGCGGACATGGACGCCCGAGGGGTCGATGGTGAGGGGGAGGTCCATCGGCAGGGGCTCGGCCGCGTCGAAGATGAAGGTGAAGCGGCGGCGGGGCTCGACCGGGATGTCGAGGCCGGCCATCCGGGCGGTCGTGGCGGCGCGGGGGCCGGAGGCGTTGATGACCGTGCCTGCGGCGACGGTCTCTCCGCTGGCCAGGGTGACATGGGTGACGCGGCCATTGGCAGTGGTGAGGCCCGTCACCTCGTTGTGGACATATTCGGCGCCGAGCGCGCGGGCCTTGCGGCGGAACCAGTCGAAGATCGTGCCGCCGTCGAAATAGCCCTCGTCCACCGGGTTGTGGGAGCCCAGGAGGATGCCGTCGAGATCGTAGAAGGGCCATTCGGCGGCGATCTGGTCGGGGGTGAGGATGCGGGTGGCGGCACCGAGGCGGTTCTGCATGGCGGCATTGGCGCGGAGCGTTTCGGCGAAGGCGGGAGTGTCGGCGAGGTAGAGATAGCCGAAGGCGTGGAGCAGGATCTCGGGGGCCTCGGGATCGGCCATCCAGTGTCTGAAATTGCGCAGGAATTCGACGCCGAACTGGCTGACGCGGACGTTGATCTCGGTTCCGAACTGCTGGCGGATGCAGGAATTGGTGTGGGTGGTCGAGGCCCATTGGTAGGAGGGGTCGCGTTCCACGACGAGGATGCGGCCCCGGAAGCCGGGGTCGCGGGCCGTCCACCAGGCGGCGGAGGAGCCGATCATCGCGCCGCCGATGATGACGAGGTCGTAGGCGGGATGGGCGGGGCTGGTGGTCATCGGCAGCTCTTCGTGGCGGGGTGGAGGGGGGCGCTGCCCCCCGCCCCGTTCGGGGCTCCCCCCGGGATATTTTCGAACAAAAGAAGCAGGCAGATGGTCATTCGGCCTGACCGTAGCTGCGGTGGGCGGCCCCGGGGGTGATGTAGCCGAGGGCAAGATCGGTGCGCAGCGCCTCGGGCGCGCGGTCC
Organism: Paracoccaceae bacterium; assembly: GCA_051859505.1. Taxonomy (GTDB): domain Bacteria; phylum Pseudomonadota; class Alphaproteobacteria; order Rhodobacterales; family Rhodobacteraceae; genus JAFIEN01. Next base: position 11,674 of record JBHYFN010000060.1, on the reverse strand, counting down.
TTCGGATCACCGATGCCGCCGCCTCCGGGGAAGGCGAGGCGGACGGTCTGGCCCTCGGGCACCGCGAAGCGGCCCTTGCCGGGGCGGGGGGTGCCGTCGGAGAGGGTGACTTCGGTCGGCGCTCCGTCCTGGCCGCCGGCGCGGCCGCGGGCGGGGTGGTGGAGGCGGTCGAACATGGCCGAGAAATCGAACCGCCAGCCGGGGCGGCTGCCCACCTCCATCACCTGGCCGAGGCCGCCCCGGACGCGGCCCGCGCCGCCCGAATCGGGGCGCAGCTCCTTGCGCCAGATGATGACGGGACCGGCATGTTCCGTGGCCTCGACCGGCATGGTCATCACGCCCGAGGGGAAGGCGGTGGCGTTCAGCCCGTCAAGGCCGGGCCGCGCGCCGGTGCCGCCGGAGTTGAAGCACAGCACCTCGGACCGGCCGGGGCCGGAGGTTTCGGTCAGCGAGACCTGGAAATTGCAGAGCGCGCCCGCGCCTTCGGCGGGGACGGTGTCGGGCAGGATCCGGTCGAGCGCGCCATAGACCGTGTCGGGGATCAGGTGGCCGATCACATGGCGCAGCGCCACCGGGGCGGGGCGGACGGCGTTGACGATGGTGTTTTCGGGGGCGGTGATGCGGAAGGGATCGAGGCTGGCTGCGTTGTTGGGAATGTCGGGGGCGATGGCGCATTTCAGCGCATAGCAGGCATAGGCGCGGGTATAGACCATCGGCACGTTGATGCCCTTGGGGTCGGGCGCGGAAGTGCCGGTGAAATCGGCCGTGACATGGTCGTCATGGGTTTCCACTGTCACGGCAAGGGTGACCGGGGTGGAGTAGCCGTCGATCTGCATCGTCGCCGAGGCGCGGGCGCGCGGCAGGGCGGCGATGCGTTCCAACGTCGCGCGGCGGGAATTGTCGAGGATGAAGGCGGCGATCGTTTCCAAATCGGCGAGCGCATATTCGGCAAGCATGTCGGAAAGGCGGCGCTGGCCGATCTCGTTGCAGGCGGCAAGGGCGTAGATATCGCCGATCAGCTGGTCGGGTTCGCGGGTGTTGACGCGGATCAGATGCAGCAGGGTTTCGTTCACGCGGCCCTTGTCGGCAAAGCGCATGATGGGGATCTGGAGGCCCTCTTCGTAGATCGAATTGCCATCGGCCCCGAAGCCGCGCCCGCCGATATCGACGACATGGGCGGTGCAGCCGAAAAAGCCGACATGGCGGCCCTGATGGAAGGCGGGCGTCACGACGGTGATGTCATGCAGGTGGCCGGTGCCCATCCAGGGGTCGTTGGTGATGTAGACATCGCCCATCGCCATCGTCTCGGCGCCGATATGCTGGATGAAATGGGCCACCGCCTCGGCCATGGCGTTCACATGGCCCGGCGTGCCGGTGACAGCCTGGGCGAGCATCCGGCCCGCGGTGTCGTAGACGCCGGCGGAGAGGTCGCCCGCCTCGCGGACCGAGGTGGAAAAGGCGGTGCGGATCAGGGCCTGGGCCTGTTCCTCGACCACGGAAATCAGGCGGTTCCACATGATCTGATGGGCGACGGTGGTCATGCGTCCCTCGTGATGTCGATGCAGCCGTCGGCGCGGCCGGTGGCGGTGTAGCCGCGCGGCAGGACGATGGTGGTTTCGTCCTCGGTGATGACGGCGGGGCCGGGGATGGTCGCGCCGTTGGTGAGGCGCGCGCGGGGAAGGGCGTGGGCGGTGGTCATTTCGCCTTGTGCGGGGTCGAAGACCTGCCGGTTTGCCGCCTCTGCCTGCTTGCCCGCCGGTGCCTGGGGGACGGGATCGGGGGGGGCGACCGGCGTGGTCGCGTTCACGGCCCAGACCGTGATCTCGACCGGCAGCCCCGCGACGGTGCGGCCGAAGAGGGCGGCGTATTCGGCCTCGAAGAGTTCGAGATAGCCTTGCGCCGAAGGCGCCTCGGCCAGGTCGCGGGGCAGGATGACCGGGATTTCCCAGCCCTGGCCCTTGTAGCGCATGTAGACCTTGTACTCGGCCTCGATGGCGGCCTCCGCATCGCAGGAGCGGACGAAATCGGTGGCCTCGTCGCAGAGGGCGGCGAAGAGGTCGCGCACCGCCTCGGCCTCGAACGCGTCAAGGCGCATGTAGACCGACCGCGTCGCCTCGAAGGCGTAAGGAGCCCGGAGGAAGCCGATGGCCGAGCCCACGCCCGCGCCGGGGGGCACGATCAGGCGGTCGATGCCCAGTTTCTCGCACAGGCGCCCGGCGTGGAGGGGGGCGGCGCCGCCGAAGGCGATCATCGTGTATTGGGCCAGATCCTCGCCATTCTCGACCGCATGGACGCGGGCGGCATTGGCCATGTTCTCGTCCACCACCTCCGAGACGCCGAAGGCGGCGGTGAGCGCGTCCATGTTCAACCGGTCGCCGACATGGGCGGTGAGCGCGGAGTGCGAGGCTTCGGGATCAAGCGGGATCGCGCCGCCGGCGAAACCGTCCGGGTCGAGCCGGCCCAGCGTCAGGTCGGCATCGGTGACGGCGGGCCGGGTGCCGCCGCGCTGGTAGCAGGCGGGGCCGGGTTCGGAGCCTGCGCTTTCCGGGCCGACGCGGATCTGGCCCAGCGCATCGACATGGGCCAGCGACCCGCCGCCTGCGCCGATTTCCACCATGTCGATCACGGGGATGGAAATCGGCATCCCCGAGCCCTTCTTGAAGCGATAGCTGCGGGCGACCTCGAAGACGCGGGCGGTTTTCGGCGTGCCGTTCCGGATCAGGCAGATCTTGGCCGTGGTCCCGCCCATGTCGAAGGACAGAACACGGGTCAGCCCATAGCGCCGCGCCACATCAGCGGCGAAGATCGCGCCGCCCGCAGGGCCGCTTTCCACCAGCCGAACGGGGTATTCGGCGGCGGCGTCGATAGAGATGATCCCGCCGCCCGAATGCATCAGGAACACCGGGCAATCCGCCCCGGCCTCGGCCAGACGCGCGCGCAAACGGCCGAGATAGCTTTGCATCATCGGTTTGACATAGGCATTGGCGCAGGTGGTGTTGAAGCGCTCATACTCCCGCATCTGCGGCGAGACATCGGACGAGATCGAGACCGACAGCCCCGGATGACGCGCGGCGATCACCTCGCGGATCATGCGTTCGTGCGCGGGGTTGAGGTAGCTGTGCAGAAGGCCCACGGCGACCGATGCGTAACCGCCCAAGGTTTCGGCCAAAGCCTCGACCTCGGCCCGGTCGAGGGGGATCAACACGCTGCCCGAGGCATCGACCCGTTCCCGCACGGTCAGCCGGTCGTTGCGGGGGATCAGCGGCAGGGGAAGCGTGAGGTTCAGGTCATATTGCTCGAACCGCGATTCGGTGCGCATCTCGATCACGTCGCGGAAGCCTTCGGTCGTGATGAAGGCGGTCCTGGCCCCGCGCCGTTCGATCAGCGCATTGGTGGCCAGCGTCGTGCCGTGGATGATGCGGGTCAGGCTTTCCGGCGAAAGTCCTGCCTTGGCACATACCTGCGCCATGCCGTCGAGGATCGCCTCCTCCGGCGCGGCATAGGTGGTCAGCACCTTGGTCGAGAACATGGCCCCCCCGGTTTCGAGGACCACATCGGTGAAGGTGCCGCCGATATCGACACCGAGGTTTGCTTCTTTGCTCATGGCCGGACGCTAGACCCGGGTCGCGGGGAAGGGAAGGCCTTGCGAACCGCCCCTGCCCCCGATCGCCGTGGGTCAGACCGGACGGATTTCCACGGCCGTATCGCTTTCCAGAAAGACATGGCCATGCGCGGGCAGATGCAGGTCATGGCCCGTCAGCGTGCCGTTCTGCGGCCCGATGACGCGGGCCTTGCCCGTCACCTGCAGCCGCTGGTCCGTGTCGGACAGGTTGAACAGCCCCGTCAGCACCTGCCCGTCATGGCTGCGGACGATGCCAAGCACGGGTTCCGGCAGGTCGAGGAAATCGGTCGTGCCCAGCCGCAACTCGGCCCGCTGCTTGCGAAAGGCCAATGCCGCGCGATAGGCGGCGAGGACGCTGTCGTTCTTCCCCTCCTGCAGGTCGAGCGCGCGGGCGGCCTGGGGTGGCTTGACCGGCAGCCAGGGGCTGGCGTCGGAAAAACCGGCATTGGGTTTCGAGCTGTCCCAGACCATCGGCGTCCGGCAGCCGTCGCGGCCCTTGTGTTCGGGCCAGAAGCTGATGTTGGCGATGTCCTGCAGTTCCTCGAACAGGATATCGGTCTCGGTCTGGCCCAGTTCCTCGCCCTGGTAGATGCCAAGGGTGCCGGGAAAGCTGGCCATGAGCGCCACGGATTGCTTGGCCACGGCATCTTCATCACTACCGGGCGGCGTCCAGCGGGTGACATGCCGCTGCACATCGTGGTTCGAGAAGGACCAGCAGGGCCAGCCGTCGGGGGCGTCGGTCAGGAAGCCCTCGATGCAGCGGCGGAAATGGCCGGCGGTGTGATCGTGGCTGAGCATGGCAAAGGAATAGGCCATGTGCAGCTTGTCCCCGCCCGAGGTGTATTCGCCCATGATCTCGATCTGGCGCTGGCCGTTCTCGCCGACCTCGCCGACCATCATCACCTCGCCATATTCGTCGCAAAGGCGGCGCATGGCGCGCAGAACGTCAAGGTTCTCGGGCTGGGTCTTCGAGAAAAGCTGCGTCTGCGCCTCGTAGGGGTTCACAGGGCAGATGGCGTGATCGCCCGCGGGGTTGTCGCGCAAGAGGCGGTCGTGGACGTAGAAGTTCACCGTATCAAGGCGGAAGCCGTCGACCCCCCGATCCAGCCAGAAGCGCATCGTGCCCAGGATCGCCTCGACCACCTCGGGATTGTGGAAGTTCAGGTCGGGCTGTTCGGTCATGAAGTTGTGGAAATAATACTGCCGCCGGGTCGTGTCGTATTTCCAGGCGGAGCCCCCGAAGATCGACAGCCAGTTGTTGGGCGGGGTGCCGTCCTGTTTCGGGTCGGCCCAGACATACCAGTCGGCCTTCGGGTTGTCGCGGCTGGTGCGGCTTTCCTGAAACCAGGGATGCTGGTCCGAGGTATGGCTGACCACCTGGTCGATGATGATGCGCAGGCCCAGCCGCTTTGCCTCGGCCATCAGGTCGTCGAAATCCTCCAGCGTGCCGAAGAGCGGGTTGACGTCGCAATAGTCCGAGACGTCATAGCCCATGTCCTTGTCGGGCGAGGTGAAGAAGGGCGAGAGCCAGACCGCATCGGCGCCAAGGCCCGCGATATGCGACAGGCGCCGCGTGATCCCGGGCAGGTCGCCGATCCCGTCGCCGTTCGTATCCTGATAGGATCGCGGATAGACCTGATAGATCACCGCATCCCGCCACCATTCCCGCATGGCACCTCTCCTGCAGACGGCCCGGGGCCGGGCCAGCAATCGTCAGGGGTCTACCGGGCTTTGCGCGAGGTGCAAGCAGGAAGGGAAACCGCGCTCAATGCAACGCGCGTTTGCGGCGATCCTCGCACAGAAGTGCCCGCCGAACGGCCAGACCTGCCTGAGTTGCATGCAGGACGAGTTCGGCGGCGCGGTCGGCCCGAACCAGCCCCAGTGCGATTTCGAATGCCCTGTCTCGCTCTCCGATGGCCGCATTCTCGAGCAGGGCGCCGAATCGCGCCTCGTCGCCGCAGAAGATCGGGCAATCGGCACAATTGCGCGGCTCCGATGCCGGGCCCATCGCCTGGCAAAGCTGGCACAGATCGTCGAAGGCAACCGCAGCGCGGGCCGCAGAGTCGGGGCCCAGTGCCGGGATGAAGGCGGCTTCAACCGCCTCTGCCCCATGATCGCGCCAAAGCCGCAGCAACATCACGCCGCGTTCGGTCGCGGGGTCACGGCCGGCGCGGGCCCCGTCCCGCTTGTCGTCTTCTGTGAGGGCCGCAAGGGAAAACGACGCCCCGGCCAACGGAAGGGAACGAGTCATTTGGTCAGGATCAGTTTGCCCGCGCGCGTGATCCGCAATGTGTAGGTCTGACCGTCAAGGCGGATCTGCGCCTGACCCTGCGGACCGGTAAGGTCACGCGCATCATGAAGCGGTGGGCTGCGGTGGATCGAGATGGCCGTCAGGGTCGTGTCTGTCTGGGCCGTCTCCGTCCTGGACTGTCGGGGTTGGAGTTGGGTCACGGGAAGTCCTCTGAAAGCGGTCTTGCTCGGGCTTCCCTCAGGCGGGTGGCTGGCGCAGGGAGAAACCTGACTTAAACAATCAGATTTGTCAATCCCAGCGCGCCCGGCCCAGCGCGCCCGGCCCAGCGCGCCCGGCCCATCGCGCCCGGCCCCGCGTGCCCTCACCCTTTCAGAAGCCGCAGGCCCTGCGTCACGTCGGTCCGGATCGCAAGCCGCAGGCCCGGCTCGTCCCCGGCCCTGAGCGCGGCCAGGATCATCCGGTGATGCACCGGCGGCTCGGACCGGCGCAGCCGGGCGTAAAGCGCGCGCATCGTCGGCCCCAGCTGAAGCCAGACGGTTTCGGTCAGGGCCAGGATCGCGGGGGACTGCGCGCGCAGGTAAAGCGTGCGGTGGAATTCAAGGTTCATGCGGATATAGCCCGAGGCATCCTGCCGGGCGATCATCTGGCCCACGCCGGTGTTGATCGCGCCCAGCCTGTCGATCAGGGCGAAATGCGCGCGCGGCAGGGCCCGGCTGGCCAACTCGGGTTCCAGCAAGGCGCGCAGCGTCGCCAGCTCCTCGATCCGGTCGTTCGACAGTTCCGGCGTCGTCACCCTTCCCGAAGCCGACAATTGCAGCGCCCCCTCGGCAACAAGCCGCTGGACGGCCTCGCGCGCGGGGGTCATCGAGACGCCGAACTCCCGTCCGATCCCGCGCAGGGTCAGCGCAGCGCCGGGTTCGATCTCGCCATGCAGGATGCGGGCGCGAAGGTTGCGATAGACCCTTTCATGGGCCGAGGAAGAGGGATCAGGCAGGCGCGGACCATACATGACGGAATGTGATCACATTCCATCGCGACCGGTCAATCGCCTCGCGCCCCGAACCGCAGGCGGTGCAGGCTCTCGCCTTCGGTGCGCAGCCAACGGCGGCAGGCCTCATGGCCCGGAAACAGCCCCTGAACCACGGCCCAGAAGGCGGGCGAGTGATTCATCTCGACCAGATGGGCAACTTCATGCGCGGCGACATAGTCCAGCACCTCGGGCGGCGCCATGATCAGACGCCAGGAATACATCAGATCGCCCTGGGCCGTGCACGACCCCCAGCGCGAGCGTGTGTCGCGCAGGGTCAGCCGCCGATACCGCCGTCCCAGCATGGCGGCATAGCGGTCGCTTGCCTCTGACAGTCGGTCCCGGGCCTGAAGCTTGAGAAAGGCAAGCAGGCGCGCCTCGATCCGGTCGGGATCCGGCGGCACAAGCAGCTGCGCTCCATCGACGACGGGACTGCGCACCTGCGCCGGCGTCAGCACCAACCCCTGCCCCCGAAAGGGAATCGTCCCGCCCGGGGCCGGCCGGTGGGGTGCGCCGACCGTACCGAGATGGCCCCGCAACCACGCCTCGCGATCCCGCAGGAAGGCCATCCCCTCACCCAGGCTGACGCGCTGCGGCAGGGTCAGGGTCACGCGCCCGTCCAGCCGCGACACCCTGAGCGACATCCGCCGCGCCCGCCCCGAGCGCCGCACCGTAACCTCGATCGGAGGTGTTCCGGGCAAGACTGCCATCACCGAACCTGCCTTTGCTGGCTGCGTGCCGGTATTGCCCCGCCCAAAGGCTTTGACACGCGCCGACACTTATGGCAGGGGACGCCGATCCGCCGCAAGGCCCGTGCGGGACACCACCCCGCACACGCAGGTACTGCACAAGGCCGAGGCCCGAACCACTGACCCGAAGGGACAACCCATGCCCAAAGCCGAATGGGGAACCAAACGCGTTTGCCCGACAACCGGCAAAAGGTTCTATGACCTGAATGCCGATCCCATCGTCAGCCCCTATACGGGCGAGGTGGTGACGATCGACCTTGGCAAGAACCGCACCATGGTTGCCGACGCAGAAGATGCGCAGACCAAGAAGCTCAAGGTCGTCGAGGATGACGACGATCTGCTGCTGGACGATGACGACTCGGGCGACGATGTCGATATCGGCGACGAGGTGCTGGATGACGACGAGGACGATTCCGTCTCGTTCGACGATCTGGGCGACGTCGCGGCGAATGACGACGACCAGTAGGGCAATCCGGGTGGTCTGATATTCAGGTGGCGCGGGACAAGCGGAATTTTCCTCTTGATCCCGCCGCACACCCTGCATAGACAGCGGCACGCCGGCGGAATTGCCGACAAATGGGGCCTTAGCTCAGCTGGGAGAGCGCTTGCATGGCATGCAAGAGGTCAGGGGTTCGATCCCCCTAGGCTCCACCAAAATCCGACCTGAAAATGAGTTCGTGACGCAACGGCAAGTCGCTGGCCGGCGCGCCTGCCGGGTCGCGTCATTTCCCACGACAGCAGGACCGGTCGGTCAAAGCCAGCGCAGCAAGGCCCGGACGAAATCCTGCTCGCCCTGATTGGCAAGCAGGCGGGTCGCATCCTCGGCCGGGCACCACAACGCGGTATGCCCGTCCTCGGCCGGCGGTCCGAGGCGCATCGTGGGATGGGCGATGTAGATGTGGCACAGCTTCTCGGCCCAGAGATCGTATTCCGGCATGTAGGTGAAGCGCCGGAACGCCCCCAGCCGGCGCGGCGTGGCGATGTGCCAGCCGGTTTCCTCATAGACCTCGCGGTGCAGGGCGCGGACCGGGTTCTCGCCCTTGTCGATGCCGCCGCCGGGAAGCTGGATCTCGGGCAGCGGCTCTTCCTGAAAGGTCAGCAGCAGGTCGCCCCCGCGCGGCAGGATCGCATAGACGCCGGGGCGCATCCTGTAACGCTGACCGTTCCGGACAGACTCGCCATACCGCCTGATCATGGCTTCCCCGCTTGGACCCTTGCTTGCCGCCCCTATATGGACGCGGTATCCCTATCACGTCCAGACAAGGAATAGGCCATGAGCATTGGCGCCCGTATCGCGTGGGACGACACCGTCCTGCCCTTCCAGCTTGACCGCACCGACATCCGGGGCCGGGTCGCGCGTCTGGATGGCGTGCTCGACTCCGTCCTGCGCCAGCATGACTATCCGCCGGTGATCGAGGCGCTGGTGGCCGAGATGGCGCTCCTGACCGCGCTGATCGGCCAGACGGTCAAGCTGCGCTGGAAACTGTCGCTGCAGGTCCGCGGCGATGGCCCTGCGCGGCTGATCGCGACCGATTACTATGGCCCGACCGAAGATGGCGAACCTGCGCGCATCCGCGCCTGGGCCAGCTATGACGCGGCCCGGCTTGACCCGGATGCAGCGCCCTTCACCCAGATCGGCAAGGGCTACTTCGCGATCCTGATCGACCAGGGATCGGGCATGGCCCCCTATCAGGGGATCACGCCTATCGCCGGAAGCTCGCTTTCGGAATGTGCGGAGACCTATTTCGCGCAGTCCGAACAGCTGCCCACCCGGTTCGCGCTGACCTATGGCCGCTCGACCCTTGCCGGCGCGGCCGAGCACTGGCGCGCGGGCGGGGTGATGATCCAGCACATGCCCAAGGCCTCGCCCTTTGCCGCCGGAGTCGAGGGCACGGGCGAGGGCGGGCTGCTGCAGGCCGGGGATATCCTTGACGGCGAAGAGGGCGAGAACTGGAACCGTGCCAATGTCCTCCTCAGCACCGTCGAGGAGCTCGAGCTGATCGGGCCCCAAGTGCAGCCGACCGACCTTCTGGTCCGGCTGTTCCACGAAGAGGGGCCGCGGGTGTTCGACCCGCAGCCCGTCGTCTTTGGCTGCTCCTGTTCGGAGGACAAGGTCCGGCAAAGCCTGTCGATCTATTCCGCCAAGGATATTGGCCACATGACGACCGAGGACGGGATCGTGACGGCGGATTGCCAGTTCTGCGGTGCGCATTACGAATTCGATCCCGCAACGCTCGGGTTCGAGGCGCAAGAGGCCGCGAGTGGCAGGGGATGATCCCGGCACCCTTCTTGCAAGGGCCATGTCCCTGCCCGGGGGCGGGTCGTCGGATTTCGACCTGAACCCCGGGATCAGCCTGCCCGCGGGCCGCGTCTTGCGGCCTGCGGGCGTGCTGGTGGGCGTCGATCTGGCCGGGGCGGTGCCGCAGGTGATTCTGACCAAGCGTTCGGCCCGGCTGAAGCATCATCCGGGCCAGATCGCCTTTCCCGGCGGCAAGCAGGACGCGGGCGACCCCGACCCAGCCGCCGCCGCCCTGCGCGAGGCGGAAGAAGAGATCGGCCTGCCCCGCAGCGCGGTCGAGTGTCTCGGCAGCCTGCCGCCGCATGAAACGGTGACGGGGTTTCTTGTGCATCCCGTGATCGGTCTGGTGCATGGTCCATATGACGAACGCGCGCAGGCGGGCGAGGTCGATGAGGTGTTCCGCGTGCCGCTGGCCCATGTCACCGACCCGGCCCGCTTCCGGATCGAGGCGCGCCGCTGGCAGGGGCGGCGGCGCTATTTCTATGCTGTTCCTTACGGCCCCTATTACATCTGGGGGGCCACGGCGCGCATCCTGCGGGCCCTGGCCGAACGGGTGGCGCGATGAGGATATCGGCCGACTGGCTGCAGGGCCCCGCCGCGACCGTGGCCGGGATCCTGACCGAGGCGGGGCATCAGGCCTGGTATGTGGGCGGATGCGTAAGGAATGCGCTGATCGGCGGGCCGGCCACGGATGTGGACATCACGACCGAGGCCTTGCCCGAGCGGGTCAGCGCACTGGCCGAGGCGGCGGGCCTGCGCGTGGTGCCCACGGGGCTGGCGCATGGCACGGTGACGGTGGTCGTCGATCACCAGCCCTTCGAGGTCACGACCTTTCGCCGCGACGTGGAAACCGACGGGCGCCGCGCCGTCGTAGCCTTTGCCGAAACGATGGCCGAGGATGCCGCCCGGCGCGATTTCACCATGAACGCGCTTTATGCCGCGCCCGACGGGACGGTGTCCGATCCGCTGGGGGGGCTGGGGGATGCGCTGGCCCGGCGGGTGCGGTTCATCGGCGACCCCGAGGCGCGCATCCGTGAGGATTACCTGCGCATCCTGCGCTTCTTCCGCTTCCACGCCTGGTATGGCGCGCCCGATCAGGGCATCGACGCCGAAGGTCTGGCCGCCTGCGCCGCGCATCTGGACGGGCTGGAGCGGCTGTCGGCCGAGCGGATCACGGCCGAGGTCGTCAAGCTGCTCACGGCCGCCGATCCCGCCCCGGCGGTGGCCTCGATGGGGGCATCAGGCGTGCTTTGGCGCATTCTGCCGGGGGCTGCGCCGGATCTTCTGGCGGTGCTTGTCCATGTCGAGGGTGCGGCAGGTCTTGCCCCCGATCCGCTCCGCCGCCTTGCCGGCTTGGGGGGCGAGGCGGCGCGGCTGCGCCTGAGCAACCCGCAGGCGGCACGGCTCAAGCGGCTGACTGATGCCCTGCCTTCGGAGATGGCTCCGGGCGAGCTTGGCTACCGTCTGGGCGCGGACGAGGCGCTGGACGTGCTGGCCCTGCGCGCCGCCGGCGAGGGGCGCGAGATCGCGCCCGCCGAGGTGGAGCAGAGCCGCTTCGGCGCCGCCCAGACCTTCCCCATCCGCGCCGCCGACCTGATGCCCGCGCTGCAAGGGCCGGCCCTTGGCGCGCGGCTCAAGGTGCTCGAGGGGCGGTGGATCGCCTCGGGCTTTGCGCTGGGTCGGGATCAACTGCTGGACACGGGCGCGTGAATTCTGGGGGTGACAC
>JBHYFN010000059.1:0-22104 GCA_051859505.1 Paracoccaceae bacterium | reverse complement strand
CGGTGGGGCTCCTCCCAAGCGTCGCCGCAGCCTACCAGATCATACCGGAAACCGCAGGTTTTTCAGGCTTTCCTTGGCTCGACCCCCATCTCCCGGTCAAGATTGGATTCTTGGCTTAGTTTGGTTGACGCTTCTGGTGCCCTGGGGTCAGGACTCGTTCTCGCGTCATCGCCAGAAGATGACGGTTGCGGCGAAGGCGTGCGACGGGTGCTGTCCCGTGGAGTGGTGTAGCTGGCGCTGATCGTCACCGTGATGCTCGGCGCGGGACTGCTTGATCAGGATGCCGCTGCGGGCAGGCTGATGACCGGATCATCGCCCATCGGCGCGATGGTTTCCAGCGTCATGTATCGGGCGCGCTGGACGGCCCATTCATCGTTCTGCTCCAGGAGCAGCGCGCCGACGAGGCGGACGATGGCGTCGTCGTTCAGGAATATTCCGACGACGTCGGTGCGGCGCTTGATCTCGCCGTTCAGCCGCTCGACACTCGTCGAATGCAGCTTGGCCCGGTGTTCCTCCGGGAAGGACATGTAGGCCAGCACATCCTGTTCAGCGTTGTCCATCAGGGTGGCGAGCTTCGGCACCTTGGGTCGGATCTGATCGGCAACGGCACGCCACTGGGTGCTGGCGGCCTCGGCGGTGTCCTGGGCGAAGGCGGTGGCGATGAAGGCCGAGACGACCCTGCGTCCGCTCTTTCCGGCATGGGCAAGGGCGTTGCGCTGGAAGTGGACGCGGCTGCGTTGCCAGGTGGCGCTGAGAACTTTCGAAACGGCGGCCTTGATGCCTTCGTGGGCGTCGCTGATGACCAGCTTCACGCCCCGAAGGCCGCGCCGCGTCAGCTTGCGGAGGAACTCCGTCAAGATCGGCTCGGCCTCGGATGTGCCGATCTCCAGACCCAGAACCTCGCGCCGCCCGTCCGTGTTCACCCCGATGGCGATGATGACGGCGACCGACACGATCCGTCCGCCGCTTCGGACCTTGAGGTAGGTGGCGTCGATCCAGAGGTACGGCCAATCGCCTTCCAGGGGCCGGTTCAGGAACGCCTTCACCTTGCCATCGATCTCTTCGCAGAGGCGCGACACCTGGCTCTTGCTGATCCCGGAAATGCCCATGGCCTTGACCAGATCGTCGACCGAACGGGTGGAGATGCCTTGAACATAGGCCTCCTGGATGACGGCGGTCAGCGCCTTCTCGGCCATCCGTCGGGGCTCGAGGAAGCCCGGAAAGTAGCTGCCTTTCCTGAGCTTGGGGATGCGCAGCTCGACGGTCCCGGCGCGCGTCTCCCAATCCCGGTCGCGGTAACCATTGCGTTGCGCCCGTCGCGCGGGATCTTTCTCACCATAGGCCGCGCCCGTCACGGCGCCGACCTCCAGCTCCATCAGCCGTTCGGCGGCAAAGCCGATCATCTCGCGCAGCAGGTCGCATCGGGGGCCTTCTCCACGAGGTCGCGGAAGTTCATCACGTCGGTGGTCATCGGTGGTCCTCTCGTTGCGCTCGGCATCCCCATAACAGAAGCCGTGAGATAAGTCTGTCCGGGGAAAGGGGAGACCTGTCCGTTACCCGATTTGTGCAACAGTGCCGGTGCTGACCTATCTGTTCGAAGCGATGGAATCCGCTCTTCTCGACGCCTTCTCGATCAGCCGTCGCGGGGCGAATCCGACGCGCGCCGCGATGATGGAGCTGTGCGACGAACACGCCCGCATTGTCGAGCATGTCCGGGCTCATGACGAGAAGGCGGCGGCCGATGCAATGATGGCCCTGATTGCCTACGGCGAATCCAATCTCAGGGCGGCACTCGGATAGGCTGATACGGAAAGGCCAGGGCCGGGCCAGAGCCGGGCCAGTGCGGGCCAGTGGCATCCGGTTGCGATCACACTGCGCAAAGCTCTTGCGAGATCCATCGTCCGAAAGCACCCGCAATCTTGCTGCTGCGCCCTGTCGCCGCCTCCGAGCCGATCCAGTAACCGCAGCCCGTCTGGCATTCACTGCCCGCCAACGCCTTCAACCGACCATCCGCCAGCATGAGCGAGGCGTTGACGACGCTGACAAGGCCGAGGCCGTCCCCCGACAGGATCAGGTCAACGGCAAGATGTTCTGCTGACACCGACGAGGACTTGCGCCGGCTCAAGGGCGGCAGACCCTTGGCCCGAGCCCATTTCTCCCAGCTGAATTCGCCCCAGTCAGGGCCGTTCTCGTGGCTGATGTGGATGATCGAGGACTGCGGCAATCTTGCCAGATCCACCGGCCCTGCGCGGAACAGGGGATGGTCCGCCCGTGCCATCGCCGCGCAGCGATCCTCGAACAGACAGGTCCAGCCCGTTTCATCGGGCGCGCGCGCGGAATGCAGGATCCTCACATCGGCGGGCCCGTCCGACAGAGGCCTGTGGGTGGGGTGTATGAACAGCTCGGCTTCGGGGTGGCGCGCCTGAAAACCCCCGATCCGCGGGATCAGCCAGAGAACCGCAAAGGAATAGGACGCGGCGATCCGCAGCGTCTCGGGTTGGTCCGGCCGGATCAGCGCATCGGCCCTGCGGATCCGGTCAAAGGCATCGCCAAGCGCCTCGATGATCTCGCGCCCGGCCTCGGTCGGTTGAAAGCGGCGGTCGATCCGCATGACAAGTGCCTGACCGCTGTCACGTTCGAGCGCGCGAAGGCGGTGGCTCACGGCGGCGGGGGTGACACAAAGCTCACGCGCAGCAGCCGACAGGGAACCGGTCCGCGCCACCGCCTCGAGCACGCGCAATCCGGTCATCGAAGGGGCGTGGCGCATCCTGTCCTCTTTTACCCAGAGTAAAAGCGGAGCGGTCAACTTGTCAATTCGGCTTTGGCGCCCTGCCGGGCAGACTGTCGGCATCGACCCGCGCAAGACGGGCGCAGCAAGGAAGCCTTCAACCCAACAGTCCAACGGGAGTGGTCAAATGGCCCAGCGACTAACGACCAAGCGCAGAAAACTTCTTTCGCGGATGGCGCGGGATACCCGCGCGGGACGCCTCGACCGGCGCGAATTCCTTGCCCTGTCGAGCGTTTTCGGAGTGGCCAGCGCCACCTCTTACGGGATGCTGGGGATGGTGGCGCCCACCCCCGCCATGGCGCAGGAGGCCAAACGCGGCGGCACTCTGCGGATCGGCCAGCAGGTGCTCGACATCAACGACCCGCGGATCTACGACTGGCCGCAGCAGGCCAATGTCGCGCGGCAATTCTGCGAACCGCTTGTCCGGTGGCAGCCTGACGGCAGCTTCACGCCCTCGCTTCTGGAATCCTGGGATGTGTCCGAGGATGCGATGACCTATGTGCTGCGCGTGCGGCAGGGGGTAACCTGGACCAACGGCGACGCCTTCACCGCCGATGATGTGATCTTCAACATTCGCCGCATGGCCGATGCCACGATCGAAGGCAATGCCATGGCGGCCCGCATGATCGCGCTGCGCGACAGGGACGAGCCGAAGGCGGCCGAGGATGCCATCGAGCGCATCGACGATTTCACCGTCCAGCTGAACCTGCGCAGGCCCGACATCACCCTGATCCCCAGCTTCGGCGATTATCCTGCGCTTTGCGTCCATCCCGACTTTCCCGATGGGGGCAATCTGGCCGATATGCCCATCGGCACCGGCGCATTCGAACTGGAAACCTTCGAGATCGGACGCCGCGCCGTGCTCAGGCGGCGCGAGAACGGCAGCTGGTGGGGCGGCGAGGCGCTGCTTGACCGGGTCGATTTCATCGACCTCGGCACGGACGAGTCGGTCTTTGTCTCGGCCTTCGACGCAGGCGAGATCGACATGAACGACGAAACCAGCGCCGTCTTTGTCGAGGCGCATGAGATCATCGGTCTGGTGCGCGAAGTGGCCCTGACGGCGACGACGATCGTCTCGCGGATGAACACCCAGGCCGAACCCTTTACCGATCAGCGGGTGCGCAACGCGGTGCAGCTGGCCGTGGACAACGAGATCGTGCTCGAGCTTGGGGTCGCCGGGCTGGGGACGGCGGCCGACAACCATCACGTGGCCCCCGTCCATCCCGAATATGCCCATGTGCCCCGCCCCCCGGCCGACCCGGAAGCCGCCCGCGCCCTGATGGAAGAGGCCGGGCATCTGGACACCGAATTCGAGCTGATCTCGATCGACGATGGCACGATGGCGGTCGCCACCGATGTGGTCGCCGCGCAGATGCGCGATGCGGGGTTCAAGGTGCGCCGCACCGTGCTGCCCGGCAATACCTTCTGGAACGACTGGACGAACTACCCGTTCTCGACCACTTCGTGGGGCGGGCGGCCCCTGGGGGTGCAGGTCTACGCGCTGGCCTATCGCAGCGGCGAGGCCTGGAACGAAAGCGGCCATTCCAATCCCGAATTCGATGCCAGGCTGGAAGAGGCACTGGGGATCTTCGACCCCGATCTTCGGCGCCCGCTGATGGCCGAAATGCAGAAGATGCTGCAGGACAGCGGCGTCATCATCCAGCCCTACTGGAACGACCTGATCATGCACCGGGTCGAGGCAGTGAAAGGCTACCAGCGCCACCCGCTGCGGGAAATGCATCTCGAGGCGGTCTGGCTCGACCGCTGATCGCACAAGCTCCCGCCGCTTTACGGCGGGGGCACTTCCCCGACGCTCTGCGAAATGCCCCCGCGCAAAAGGATTGGCGCATGAAGATCCGCAAGATCACGGCCACGCCCGTGAATATCCCGCTGCGCGCGCCTTACAGGTTCAGCTATGGCTCGACCGGGTCGCTGACCAAGACGGTGATCGAACTCACCACCGAAGACGGCGTGACGGGGCTGGGCGAATGCGCCGATGGCGACCGTGCGGCGGATGTGGTGGCGATGGGGGCGCGGCTGGTCGGCCATGACCTGCGCGAGTTGCAGAGCGCGCGGGCCGCCTGTGCCCCCTCGATGAGCTACACCCCCTGGGACAACGTGCTGGGCCGGCGCCGCGTCTTTGCCGGGATCGAGATGTCGATGTGGGACGCACGCGCCAGGACAGAAGGCGTGCCCCTCCATCGCCTGTTGGGCGGCGCGGTGCGGCGCTTCATCCCGCTGACCGAGTATTTCAGCTACCGCCTGCCTGGGCCGGAAGAGCCGGGCGAAGCCAGCCCCGCCGACATCGCCCGCTATTGCGCCCGGATGATCGAGGATCATGGCGCCACGGTCTTTGAGGGCAAGGTCGGCACTGTCGCTCTTGCAGAAGAGGTGCGCATGGTGGCCGAAGTCCGCGCCGCCATCGGCGACCGGCCCCTGCAGCTTGACGCCAACGGCGTCTGGACCCTGCCCACGGCGCGTGAGGCGCTGGCCCGGCTTCTGCCGCATGGCGTGACATGGTTCGAGGAGCCTTGCGAAACCCATGAGGAGATGGCCGCCCTCCGTGCCCATTTCCCGGTTTCCTTCTCCAGCCATATCGTCGATCTGCCCAGGGCCGCGCGGCTGGGCTGCCCCGATGCGATCGTCACGAATATCAACGAATTGGGCGGCATCCGGGGCACGATGGACTTTGTCGCCGCCTGCGCCGCCATGGGCGTGGGATTCCGCTTCCATTCCGGCGAGACCGGGATCGCGACGGCCGCCTGCCTGCAACTGACCGCAGCGCTTGAGCCCGTAAACGGGGCCAGCCAGACGCTGCTACGCTGGTATGGCGACGATGTTGTCGAAGGCGGTCCCTTCGTGCCGCGAGACGGTGGCGTGACCCTGCCTGACGGCCCCGGCCTTGGCGTGACTCTCGATCCCGTCGCGCTCAGGCGCTGTCATGAACGCTACCTGTCGGAAGGGCCCTTCCCGGCCGGCGCCAGCGCGCCGCGCGGCTCTTCCTACGGCAGCCGGTTTCGCAAGGTCTGAGGAGAGGTGTCCCGATGTCCCATGCCCTGATCCTGACGCTCGACCGGGTGGAGGAGGTCGCCCGCGCCTGCCTTCTGGCCAGCGGCGCAAGCCCGCTGCAGGCCGGGCCCGTGGCCCTGTCGATCCGCGAGGCCGAGGCCGAAGGGACACGGGGCATCGGGCTGGGCTATCTGCCATGGTACTGCGGGCATCTGAAGGTCGGCAAGATCGCGGGCGATGCGGTGCCGCGCGTCACAACGCCCGCGCCCGCGCTGATCGCCGTCGATGCAGGCGACGGCTTTGCCCATCCGGCCTATGTCGCGGGAGAAGAGGCGCTGGTGGCGGCCACCCTTGGGCAGGGCATCGCCGCAATGGGGATTGCCAATGCCTATGCCTGCGGCGTGCTGGGCTGGTTCACTGCACGGCTGGCCGAACGGGGGCTCGTCGCGCTGATGTTCGCCAATGCCTCGGCGACGATGGCGCCATGGGGCGGGCGGGTGCCGTTCTTCGGCACCAACCCCTGGTCTATGGCAGCCCCGCGCCGCGGCGCGCCGCTGATCCTTGACAGCTCCTCCTCGGCCACCGCCTTCGTCAATCTGGCCAATGCGGCCGCGCGGGGCGAGGCGATCCCCGCACATTGGGCGCTTGACACGACGGGCAATCCCACGACCGACCCCGCAGCGGGCATGGCCGGGTCGATCGCACCCGCCGGCGGGCACAAGGGCGCGGCTTTGGCCCTCATGGTCGAGGTGCTGGCAGCAGGCCTGACCGGGGCGCATTTCTCGCATCAGGCCTCGTCGCTGGGCGACGATGCGGGCGGTCCGCCACGCCTTGGCCAGACGATCATCGCGATCCGGGCCGGTGGGCTGGGCGCGTCGGGCCTTGCCGAGAGGATCGAGGATCTGCTGTCGGAGATGGCGGCGCAACCCGGCGTGCGCATCCCCGGCGACCGCCGTTATGCCAACCGCGTGCGGCACATGGCAGAGGGCGTGTCGGTCGACGCCGCACTTGCCGCCACCCTGCGGGGCCTCGGGGCAGACGTGTGAGCGCCACCGGCTGGATCGCCAGCCTGCCGATGTATGCCCGCCCCGAACTCGCCCCCGCCCTCGATGCGCTTTGGGCCTTGATGCGCGACGATCTGCGCCGCGACGGGATCGCCGCGCCCGAGGCGCTTTGCCCCGCGCCGGACGACCTGATCGGGCATTGGCAGCGCCCCGACCTGCTGTTCAGCCAGACCTGCGGGCTACCCTTCCGCCGCGTGCTGCATAGCAAGGTCGCCCTGATCGGATCGCCCGATTTCGGCCTGCCGGGCTGCCCGCCCGGCCATTACCGCAGCGCCCTTGTCGTGCGCCGCGAGGATTCGCGCGACAGCCTTGCCGCCTTCGCGGGCGCGCCTTTCGCCGTCAACGAAACGATGTCGCAATCGGGCTATGCCGCGCCGCTTGTCATGGCCGAGGCGCGCGGCATCCGCTTTGGCCCCCGGCGGATCAGCGGGGCGCACAGGGCATCGGCGCTGATGGTGGCCGCGGGGCAGGCCGATATCGCGGCGATCGACGCCGTCTCATGGCGGCACATGACGATGTTCGACGACTGGAGCGTCGACCTGCGCGTGTTGGACTGGACCCCGCCGACCCCGGGCCTGCCCTTCATCACAGCCGCCCCCGACCTTGCCCCCCGCATCGCAGAGGCGCTGGCCCGCGCCAACGCCGCCTTGCCGGCCGACCTGTCGTCACGGCTTGGGCTTCAGGCGGTCGTCCTCATCGCCAGGGCCACTTATCTTCGCGTCCCCGATCCCGTCCACCTGCTCTGACCGCGCCGAGACAGCTTCGCGTTCACCGCCCCACAAGGGCCGGCAATGGCGGCCTGTCTCGGGATCGGCAGGGCTGGGCTCAAGCGCCGCCCCAGCCTCCCGGATCTGACCATGATCGGCAGGCTTGTCAGACGTTCCTCAGGCCGAACGGATGCCGCGGATATAGGCGGGGACAAGCTCTCCACGCTCCAGAACGGTCACCATTGCTGCCCAATCCTCGATGAAATGACGATGAAGATCGTCCCCGATCAGTTCTCTCGACTGCCTTTCGAGCGGGCCCTTCAACAGATCAAGTTCGCGCCGGGCTTCGGCGGCATACCAGCCCCCGTCATCGACCACCTCGACATCGACGAAGCCCGCGTTCAAAAGAAGCTGGCGATAGCTGTCCTGTGTCCCGAGATTGTAGGTGAGGCCCTCGAGGGCAATCCACTCGACCATGGCGTCACTCAACGGGCCCTCGCACCGCAGCCAGTCATAAGTCGTCAGAGTCCCGCCTGGCTTCAGGACGCGAAGGCATTCGGCAAACATCCCTGACTTGTCGGCGATCTGCGTGAACGCGCCTGAACTGTAGACGATATCAAAGGTGCCGTCCGGAAAATCCAGCGGGCCCGGTCTGACATGCCGAAAGATCACCCTGTCCGCGAGCCCCGCTTCGGCAGCGTAGGATTGGGCGCGCCGCACGAGGGGGGCCTCGATGTCGATCCCCGTGACGCGCGCCCCCAGCTGACGCGCCAGAATGAGATCCCCACCCCCGAGCCCGGATCCGACGTCAAGGATATGGCGGTCCCTGGTTTCCAGCCCATCCGTGAGCCTCAGGACGTTTTGCGCTCCGCCCGGCGCCATGAACCCCTTGCCCCAGATCAACTCCAGAAACGCGACCATCTCTTCGTTGTATTCGTCAGTGTGGTCCGGTGTTTGCGTCATGTTGGCGTCCTGTCTCAAAGCGCCGAGGACTGCTTCTGCGCGAGTTGAACAAACCCTTCACGCGGTTCGTTCCGCGAATGCCTTGGAAGTTCACTGACGGCGCGCTGCGGAGATGTGAAGGCTGGGTTGTTCAGGCCGCGAGGTCAAGAGGCATCGGCTTGATGGGCTGAGAGAGGGTCTCCCGGACATCGACCCTGCGCATCCGGATGTGGCCTGGCGCCCGGCTCAGAGCAGCATTGGCACAGTCTCGGCGCATGGGAGCAGGTCGATGGTATTCATGCGCCACCGGAACGCCTCGTTCAGGCGCACGATGGCGCTGGTGGTCCAGGCGGATTCTCTGTCGGCCTCGACCAAAGCCGTCACCTGTAGCCGCCGCCCGTCGACGGCACGGAAGGAAAGGCTTGATCGGTTTGCAGGATGGCGCGATGCTGTGTCAGCAGCCGGGCAATTGCGGGCCCGGTTTCTGCCTTTTCTGATACGACATTTCGAGACATGATGATTTGCCGCCCTTTCTTCCCATCGAGCTGGGCGCGGTGTCTGTCGCACTGATAGGTGCCTTTGCCTACGGAACCGGCGATTTCCTTGGAGGTCGTGCCGCCTTGAGGCTGTCGCCTTCGGGTGCGGTCACCGTGGCGCAATGTGCGGCGCTGATCATCACGATACTTGGCTTTCTCGACGGAGCGCGGATCCTGCCGGATGCCGAGGTCGTGGTCTGGGGCATGGTCGGAGGATCGGCCTATGCCCTCGGATTGCTGAAGCTTTATCAGGGTATTGCCCTCGGTCGTATCGGAGTTGTCGCGCCGATCTGCGGCGTGGTCGGAATCCTTGTTCCGCTGGGTGGAGACATCACCCTGGGCCGCGCGATCACGGGGAACGAGCTTGTCGGTATCGCGATCTGCGGTTTGGCGATCGTTCTGCTGGCCGGCACGCCGGAAAAGCAGAACGGGCCGCGGCCGGGCCATTTCTCGTTCCGTCTGGGGCTGGTCAGCGGAATGGGCTACGGCACGGCCGATCTTTGTCTTGGCATCATGGAGCCCGAGGATGGATCGTCGGCCCTGATGGTCGCTCGTGGCGTGGCGGCCGCCATCGCCCTCGGCCTTCTGGTCATGGCATTGCTCCGGAGCGGCGGCTTCGGGTCTGACGCCGAACCCCGGGCGCCCGTGCCGCTGAAAGTTGCATGGATCCGCCCCCCGCACCTCAAGGCGATGGTCCCCGCGGCCCTTCTGGCCGGGACGGCGGGAATCCTCGATGCCATCGGCCACATGAGTTATGTCCATGTCGCCACACAAGGCAGCATGGCCGTCGCCTCGGCCCTGGTCGCGCTGTTCCCGGCGGTGGTCGTGCTTCTGGCCGTGGTGGTCCTGCGCGAAAGGATCATCGGCCTGCAGCACGTCGGTCTTGGGGCGAGTGTGCTTGGCATCGTGACGATCTCGCTTTGACCGGCATCTTGGGCCAACACCCGTCTGGCCTTTCCGAAGATCCGGGTGGCTGATTCGATCTACAGCGTGGGGCTTCTGCTCGAGGCGCGCCCACGAAGCCATTCGGCCGCAGAACAGGCATACGACCCGCGAAAGGTGGAACTGGCTGGAACCAAGACCTGTGAGTCTCGGGCCGGCGTTTGTCGCTTTAGGACGCGCGACCGGACCGACGCTCCGCTCGGTCTGATCAGCTTGGCGGATAGCGATCCGGTTGCGTGTGGGATCTGACCGTTCTGATCCCGGCAGATCGAGATGGTTCTTGGTGAGGCTGCAGAAGGCAAACAGAATGCAGGCATCAAGGAGGCATTTGGCTGGGCCAGGACCGTCGGCGGGGGTCGCGGGTTTCCTGTCCGACCCGCGCCGCCCGTGCCCGCATGATGCGCCTTGGCTGTGATCTACCCTCGTCTCTGCACGACGTCCCGGAATGCGTCCCAGCCCTTCCAGGCCGGCTCGGGTGGGTCGATGCCGGGCCGTGGTGCAAAGGGGGAAGGACCATCCGGTGCGGGAATGTAGCGCGGACAGTTCGGAAAGATTGCCCGGGCGCGTACCCGGACCAGGAGTTGCGCCCCGGGGAAGGTGTGCATTGCCGGATCGTCGCGCATAACCCGTGCCTCGCCATTCACCCGTATCCGTTTCGGCGCCTCTCCCATGGCAATGAACAGCAGCCCCACCGCGGGATTGGCCGCAATGTTGCCGAGGCTGCGGAACATGCCGTTGCCGTCGTAGTCGGGAAAGGTCAGCTCGTCCGGGCCGGAGACCCGCACAAAGCCCGGCATCCCGCCCTTGAACGAGCAATCCGGCCGTCCCCCCGCGTCAGCCGTGGCGAGGAGGAAGAAGCCTGCAGCCTCGATGAAGGCGCGATCCTCGTCGGTGAATTCGGTGTGCAGCGTCACGGACTCCAGCCGGTCCGCCAAGGCACGGCTGCCGAAGGCGTCCTGCAACCGTCGGCTTTCCTGATGGTAGAATGCTGGCCGGGTCATCGGTTTCGTCTCCTTCAGTCTGGCGGCAAGGCGGGCGCGCGGGCGTCGGCATCTGCCCCTGTCCAGGGTCAGCGACCCCCCGCAGCCGCCCGCCCTCAGGCCGGCAGGATGTTCTGGTTCACCCGGAACAGGTTTGCCGGATCATATTCGGCCTTGATCGCGGCCAGTCGCGCGTGGTTTCGCCCATAGGCGGCGGCCACGCGGTCCGCGTCCTCGTCGCCCATCATGAAGTTCACGTATCCGCCGTCGCGGGTGTAGGGGCGGATGGTCGCCCAATAACCCTTCGCCCACGACGCCAGCTTGCCGGCATTCGCCGGATCGGGATCGACGGCGGCGATGACCATCGACCAGCGGGCATCGCGCGCGGGCCAGGCGGTCGCATCCGGCGCGACCTCGGACGCCGCGCCATCCACCGGATAGAGATGCATCAGTGACAGATCACTTGGTGCGGCCCTGATCCGGTCAACATGCGTCTCGATCGCGGCGTCGGGCAGGTCGCTGACATAGGCCCCCTTCCAGTACCATTGCAGCCCCGGCGGAAAGAACGGGTCGAACATGGACTGCAGCGCAGGAAACGGCATCTCGGCCCGCCAGTCGAACAGAGGCGGCGGGAGCCTCTGCATGAGCGGCGCCATCACCCCGGTGCCCGCTTCGGCATCGCCGTCGAAACAGACGATGATGGCGCAGGCGCGCTTGCCCTGATGCTCGGCCGGGAAGGGGTCGACAGGGGGCACGGTCTTGAGGCCGACGAAGCCTCCGAACGCATGCGGTGCCGTGGGCTGAAAGTCGCGGAACGCCCGCATGACGGCCGGCGCATCGGCGATATCCCAGAAGACCGGCCCGGCGAATACGGTCGTGACCGGATGCGCGCGGAAGAGGAAGCTGGTCACCACCCCGAAGTTTCCGCCGCCGCCGCGCAGTGCCCAGAAGAGGTCGGGATGCGCATCTGCGCTCGTGGTGACGAAACTGCCGTCCGCGAGCACCACATCGGCCTCGATCAGGTTGTCGATGGTCAGCCCGTGACGGCGGGTCAGATAGCCCGAGCCGCCGCCCAGCGTCAGCCCGGCGACCCCGGTGTTGGCGATGATCCCGAACGGCACCGCGAGGCCGAAGGCATGGGTCGCGTGGTCGACATCGCCCGAGGTGCAGCCGGGCCCGACCCGTACCCTGCGCGCCTGCGGGTCGACGCGGATATCGCGCATCGCTGACAGGTCGATCACAAGCCCATCGTCGACGCTGCCAAGGCCGGGCCCGCTGTGGCCGCCGCCCCGGATGGCCAGCGGCAGGCCGCTTTCGCGGCCGAAGTTCACTGCCGCGATGACATCGGCCACGTTGGCGCAGCGTGCGACGATCGCCGGGCGCTTGTCGATCATGCCGTTGTAAAGCTTGCAGGCCTCGGCATAGCCGGGGTCGTCCGGGCCGATGACATCGCCCCTCAGCAGCTGCGACATCGTTTCGATGGAGTGGTCCTTCATGTCGTCCTCCTCAGGTTCCGTGACGTGGAAGGCACCCGTGCAGGGGCGCCGCGCATTTGACACCCGAAGCCGCAATCACGCGGGCCTGCGCGCCGAGACGCGCCAGGACGCCGATGGCATCACGATGCTGCCGTCCGGCCGCTGCCAGCGTGCCAGCGCGATGCCCAAGGCGGTTTCGATCTCTGCTTTCTGGTCCTGCGCCAGCGCGCCGGCTTCGCGGAACAGCTCACCTGCCGGACCGATGGCCAGCTGGAAGTCGATGGCATTGCGCAGCGAGGCGCCGACCGTCACCGGGCCGTCCGTGCGCCTGAAGCGGATGTCCTCAAACCCGGCAATCTCAAGCTGGGTGCGCACCACTTCGGGATCGGCCATCGAGAACGGCCCGGGCCCGCAGGTGCGGGCATGATCGCCCGGGGGCGGCAGGAAGTCCTGCACCACGGCCTTGGGCAGGCCGACCCATGGGTTCTCGGACAGGTCGCGCCAGACGATGAAGACCAGATCACCCCCGGGCCGGAGGGCGGTCCGAATGTTGCGCATCGCTACCACGGGGTTTTCGAAGAACATCATCCCGAAGCGCGAGAAGCAGAGGTCATGGTCGCCGGAGAAGGGATGACGTTCCACATCTGCCGCCACGAACCGGATGTTGCCCAGCCCTTCGGCGGCAGCATCGGCCCGCCCCTTGCGCAGGAACCTCTCGACGCAGTCGATCGCCAGCACATGACCCGCCGGCCCGGTCCGGCGCGCCAAGGCCAGCGCGGTATCGCCCCAGCCACAGCCCACATCAAGAATGCGCGTTCCGGGCGCGATGCGCGCCGTGTCCAGCCAGTCGGTGCTATGGTGACTCAGACCGTTCATCAGGATGTCCCGGAAGCGGTCGAACTTCGCTGCCAGCGTGTCGTTCCAGAAGGCAACGTAGTCGGACCGTTCCTCGGTGATAACTGTCATTGTCTTGTCCTCCGTGGCCTTCGCATGCGACCGGCCGCGCGCGGACGGGGGCCGATTTGCCGCCGTGGCGGAGTTGTAGTAGCCTGCCATGGCGACGGCCCTGCCGCCGGGCGTTCGGCGGCGAGATGGGCGGCTGGCGTGACCGGATGACAGAAACGCTAGCGGACGCATCAGGTGCCCGGCCAGAGCCGTTTCGGGCACGAACGGGCCATCCTGATCACCGGAGCCTGCGATGACAGCCAGACCGAAGCCGCGTCACGTCAGTATCCTCGCGCTGCCCGACATGTCGGCCGGAACCCCGATCAATGGCCTGTTCGAGACGCTGGCAATCGGGAACTCGGTCCTTGGCTCCGGGCAATCCGGTGCCGATCCACAATTCGAGGTCGAGATCGTCGGACGCGACGCCGGCATCTTTGCCGGCGGTTGCGGTCTGCCCATGCAGATCCACCGCAGTGTGGCAGAGGTGGCAAGGACCGACATCGTGATCGCTGCATCCATGTTCCTGCCCGATAGCGGCTGGATGCACGGGCAACACCCCGAGATCGTCGACTGGCTGCTGCGGCAACACGAAAACGGGGCCGATGTGTGCACCGCCTGTGCCGGTGCGCTCATGCTGGCCGAAACCGGGCTGCTGGACGGTCGTTCCACGACCACGCATTGGGCCTTCGCCGATACCTTTCGGCGCAGCTTTCCGCAGGTGCGGCTGCGTCTGGACGAGTTGCTGATCGTCGACGGGGCGCGGGGCGAGCTTGTGATGAGCGGGGCTGCCAATTCGTGGCAGGATCTGATCCTGTTCCTGATCGCCCGCCATGTCAGCCCGCGTGCGGCCCAGGCCGTGGGAAAGTTCCTGCTTTACCAGTGGAACACGCCCAATCAGGTGCCCTTCATGCCATTCAGCCCGCCGATGGATCACGGCGATGGCGCCATCCGCGAGGTGCAGGATCGGCTGCACCTAGCCGAGAGGTTTGCCGTCACGGTCGAGCAGCTTGTCGAACCGACAGGGATGGCGCGGGCGACCTTCAACCGGCGCTTCAAGCTGGCAACCGGCCTTTCGCCGGTCGAGTATCTGCAGAGGTTGCGCGTGGAAAAGGCAAAGGAGCTTCTCGAGCAGACAATGGAAACGATCGAAGAGATCGCGTGGCAGGCCGGCTATGACGAACCTGCCGCGTTCCGCCGGGTCTTTCGCAGGATCACCCAGCTAAGCCCCAGCGACTATCGTCGAAAATTTCGGTTCATCCATGCCGAATAGGGGTCCGCCACACGTGCATCTTGTCCAGTTTCGAGGTCGGCCGCCGGGTTTCCCAGCCACCTCCTGCAGAGCGCCACACCACCGGAAGCCTGGCCGCCGAATTCTTGGGTGTCGATGCCGGGCGTGATGCGACTGTGCTTGCACGCGGCTTCTTGCGAAGTCGACGCGACAGTCCGACTGCAGCCATGATCGCTTCGAATGGATGCCTTGGTCGGAAACCTCTCGATCTGCGCCGCGCCTGCGACTGTCGGCAATCCGCCCAATGCGATGGCAACCACGGGTTCGCCATGTTCGGTCCACCGCCGACACTGGATCGAGTTCTGCCATACTGCCTTCGCACCCCGCATTGCGGGCATCCGCCAGGCCCCAGACTCATTGATCAGCAAAGCCCTGACATGACGGTTGCGGCGAGAGCGACGGCGGAGAGGACGGCTCGGGCACCCAGGTTCAGGAGCTTCGCCGCCGGACCAGGCGGGGAACAAGCAACTCGTGGCGGGCCTCGCTTCGCCCCTCGATCCGCGACAGAAGCAGCCGGGCGGCAGCTTCTCCGATCCCACGGCCGTTCTGGTCGATACTTGTCAGGTTGATGAGCGGCAGGGCCGCGACGCGCGAATTGTCATAGCCCGCGATGGCAACATCCTCGGGCACCCGCAATCCGGCAAGCGCCGCCTGATTGAGCAGCGGCACGGCATGAAGATCCGACCAGCAGAAGATCGCGCGCGGCCGGTCCGGGGCGGTCAGGAGCGGTGCGAAGTTCGCACCATCCGGTTGCGCCGCCGATCCGTGATGCAGGATGCGCGCCCGATGCGACAGGCCCGCCTCGGCCATGGCCGCGAGATATCCCCTTTCCCGCATCACCGGCACGCTTGTCGCCGTCACCCCCGAGTCGCGCAGCGAGAGCATGGCGATATCCTCGTAGCCCTTCTCGCGGAACGCCTGCACGACAAGCCTCGCGCCCTCGAAATCATCCGCATTCACCGTGTCGAAGGCCGTCACCGCAGGATCGTGCAGCGCGATGCAGACAAAGGGCACCTGTGACGAATAGACCGACAGCGAGGCCGAGGTCATCTGCGGCGCCACGAAGACAAGCCCGTCCATCCGGTGATCGATCATCGATTCGATCAGCCCGTCCGTGACGGGCTCCTGTTCGTCGGTCACGCCGATCAGAAGCTTGTAGCCACGCGGCTGGATCACCGCGTTCACCCCGTCCACGATATCGCTGAGAAACGGGTTCACAAAGTCATTGAGCAGGATACCCAGCGTGTAGGTCTGCCCCCGCATGCCCCGCGCCATGACATTCGGGCGATAGCCCAGCTTCACGATCGAGGCATGGACCGCGGCGCGCAGATTTTCCGAGACGCCATAAGCATTTCGCAGCACTTTCGAGACCGCGGCAACCGAGACCCCGGCATCGGCCGCAACCGCCTTGATCGTCACTCTTTCGCGCCTGTCATCGCGGCCGTCAGCCATCGGTCCTGTCCCGGCTCCAACTCCTTCGGGGAGGCTAGCCAAAAAAATCCTTGCGTGAAACGAAAACTTGTAGAACGATTTACGTAGAACGATACACGCGCCCTCGGGCGTGTCGGGAGGAGGCCTGACCGTGACGACAAGAACCCCTGCGCGCGACTGGCGCGGGAAGATGATCGCTCCTGCCTGCGACGCCGGACAGGGGACGCGGGCGAGCTATGTGGCGCGGCGCTTTTCGCTGGACTCCATAGCGGGCGACGAGGCTTTGCTGATCTCGGCCCAGGGCCTTTATGTCGCCTATGTCAACGGGCATCGGGTCGGGCGTGACCTGCTGACGCCGGGCTGGACCGTCTATGACGACAGGATCGCCTTTCAGTCCTATCCGGTGGCCGATCTTCTGCAGCCGGGCGAGAACCTGATCGAGATTCATCTGGGCGACGGCTGGTGGCGGTCGCAGATGATGTGGGCCGAGGCACCGATCTACAATTGCTGGGGCGACAGGGTCGGGGCCATTGCCGAGATCGTCTCGGGCGGGGCCGTCGTGCTCGCGACCGATGCCGATTGGCGGTCCGGCCTTCTGCCGATCACCAAGAACGGCATCTACTGGGGCGAGGATCATGACGCGCGCCTGGGCAAGACCGAGGCGACAGAGGGGGTCGAGGTGCAGGCCTTCGACACCGCCCTTCTGGTCGCGCAGGAATGCGGCACGGTGCGGGAACTGGCGCCGCTTGACCCGGTGGAAAGCTGGACCGACGCCGAGGGGCGAACCGTTCATGACTTCGGCCAGAACTGCGGCGCCCTCATCCGCTTCACCGTCGAGGGCGAGGCAGGCGCGCATGTCCTGGTCGAACATTCCGAGGTCATGGCCCCCGGCCGCGTCTGGGACAACCGCAACTACCGCTCGGCCCGAGGTGCGGCGACCTATACGCTTGCCGGAACGGGGGCCGAGAGCTGGCAGCCGGTCTTCACCTTCATGGGCTTTCGCTATGCCCGGGTGACGATCACGGGAAAGGCGCGGATCACGCAGATCCAGTCTGTCCCGATCTCGTCGGTGCCCGAGCAGCGGGGCCGCTTCACCAGCGGCCATGCGCTGGTCAACCGGCTGGTCGAGAATACCGTCTGGTCGCAGCGGTCGAACTTTATCGAAGTGCCGACCGACTGTCCGCAGCGCGACGAGCGGCTGGGCTGGACGGGCGATGCCCAGGTCTTTGCCGGAACCGCCTGCTGGCTGGCCGACAGCCATGCCTTCCTGCGCAAGTTCCTGCGCGACGTGATGGCCGATCAGCGCGCCGATGGCGCGATCCCGCATTTCTCGCCCGATCCGACGCGGCTCCATTCGGTGCCGGGGCGCGGCGTATGGGCAGGTTCCACCGGCTGGGGCGATGCGATCGTGATCATCCCGTGGCAGCTTTACCTGCATTACGGCGACCGCGACGTGCTTGAGGAATGCCTGCCCGCAATGGAGCGCTGGCTGGACTACCTCTGGTCCATTTCGGACGGGCCGGTGATCTATCCCCATGCGATCTGGGGGCAAAAGGGGTTCACCTTCGGCGACTGGCTGCAGCCGACCGGCGACAACCGCAAACCGCGCCCCACCATCGGCGACGATTGCGCGGCGACGCTCTATCACTTCATCTCGACCGACCTGACGGCCCGGATCGCACGGGTTCTGGGGCGGGACGATCTTGCCGCCCGGATGGACGCGCGGGCGGCCCGGATCCGCGACGCCTTCGGGCACGAGTTCTTTACCGCCTCGGGACGGCTGGCGCATAACGACCAGACGTCTTACGCGCTGGCATTCTTGAGCGGGCTGGTGCCCGAACAGCATTTCGAGGCGGCCAAGGCCCATTTCCGCCGCGTGGTCGAGGATGCGGGCTACCTCATCGGGACCGGCTTCATCGGCACGCCCGCGCTTTTGCCGGCGCTTTCGATGCTGGGGATGCACGATCTGGCCGCCAAGGTGTTCCTCAACGAAGAGGTGCCCGGCTGGCTTTATCAGGTCAGGATGGGCGCCACCTCGATCTGGGAGCGCTGGGACGCGCTGGCCCCCGACGGGTCGATCTATGATCCCGACATGAACAGCTACAACCACTATGCCTATGGCGCAGTCTGTCAGTGGCTGATGGAGGGCGTGGCGGGCCTTGCGCGCGACCCCGAACGGCCCGGCTTCGCGGGGCTGATCCTCGATCCGGTCATCATTCCCGACCTGTCCCCCGTCGCGGCCAGCCACGACAGCCCGAAGGGGCCGGTCGCCGCGGAATGGCGGATCGAGGACGGGCGCGTGACCTATGCCGTCACCCTGCCGGAGGGCTGCGAAGGGCGGTTCGTGACGCATGGCCGCACCGGCCTGACGCTGAACGGCGCGGCGGCTGACACGGCCGAGGGCGGCCCGCTCCTCCTTGGCGCCGGGACGCATGTGATCGGCTTTGACGCCCCCCCCGAACGGCAATTGAGCAGGCATTGAACGACCCCGCCGTACGCGGCGGCAAAAGGCACGGCCCAGACTGACTGAAACGTCCAAGGAGGAGGACACAATGACCACGACACGCACGCTGGCGACAGCCAGCATGATCGCACTGATGGCCGGAGCGGCCTCGGCGCAGACGGTGAACCTGGACTTCCTGATCACCAGCGGAGCCGAGACCGAGGCCGCCGCCGAGGCGCTGGCCAATGCCTATATGGCGGCCAACCCCGATGTCCGGGTGCTGATCGAAACCCGGCCCGGCGGCGCCGAGGGCGACAACCTTGTCAAGACGCGGCTGGCCACGGGGGAAATGGCCGATGTGTTCTTCTACAACTCGGGCAGCCTGTTTCAGGCGCTGAACCCGACGCTGGTGCTTGAACCGCTCGACGATCTGTCCTCGATGGACGGCATCCTCGACAGCTTCAAGCAGGTCGTGACGGCGGATGGCAATGTCTACGGCATGCCCGGCTATGAATCGACGATGGGCGGCGGGATCTTCTACAACCGTCCGATCTATGAGGAGCTCGGCCTCTCGGTGCCGACCACCTGGGAAGAATTCGTCGCCAATAACGAAGCGATCATGGAGGCCGGTTACGTCGCCGTGGCGCAGACCTATGGCGACACCTGGACTTCGCAGCTGTTCGTGCTGGCCGACTATTACAACGTGCAGGCGCAAGAGCCCGATTTCGCCGAACGCTACACCGCCAACGACGCCAAATATGCCGATACGCCGGCGGCGCTGCGGGGCTTCGAGCTCTTGCAGGAGGGCTATGAGGCCGGCTGGTGGAACCGCGACTTCGGTGCGGCCACCTATGCGGACGGTGTGCGGATGGTGACCGAAGGCGAGGCCGCACATTACCCGATGCTGACCTTTGCCCTGAACAACATCCAGGAAACCTATCCCGAGCTGATCAACGATGTCGGATTCTTTGCCCAGCCGGGGCCGGAAGGTGCGCCCAACGGCCTGACCGTCTGGATGCCCGGCGCGCTTTACATCCCGAAGGGCAGCGCGGTGACCGATGTGGCAAAAGACTTTGTCAACTTCATCGGTTCGGCCGAAGGGTGCCAGATCATTCTGGATACCGTGGGTGCCAGCGGCCCGACCGTGGTGCAGGGCTGCGACCTGCCCGACACCGTGCCCCAGGCCGTGGCCGACATGGCCCCCTATTTCCAGCGCGCGGACGGCACCGCCCCGGCCCTGGAATTCCTGTCGCCGATCAAGGGGCCGGCGCTCGAGCAGATCACCGTCGAGGTCGGCTCGGGCATCCGTTCGGCTGCTGACGCGGCGGCACTTTACGATCAGGATGTGGTCAAGCAGGCCCAGCAGCTCGGCCTGCCCGGCTGGGACTGATATCCTTCGGGCTGGCCGGATCCTGATCCGGCCAGCCCGCCCCTTCTATCGGTGAGGACCATGAGTACAAAGCGACGGCGGCGCAGCCCCTACCCCACATGGTTCTTTCTGCCTGCGGCGATCATCTTCGGCACCCTGTTCCTGTTGCCGAACATCGCCTCGCTCTGGTTCAGCCTGACGCGCTGGAACCTTTATACCGCCGACTATATCGGGCTGGCCAATTTCCGGCAGTTCTTCAGCGAACCCTTCCTCGTGCAGGGCGTGATCAACACGCTGATCTATGCGGTTGTGACCAGCGGCCTGAAGACGGTCCTC
This sequence comes from Paracoccaceae bacterium, assembly GCA_051859505.1. Taxonomy (GTDB): domain Bacteria; phylum Pseudomonadota; class Alphaproteobacteria; order Rhodobacterales; family Rhodobacteraceae; genus JAFIEN01. The sequence continues at coordinate 1,849 of JBHYFN010000059.1, read as the reverse complement.
GGTCTGCTTCTGGCGGTGCTGCTGACCTCGGCGATCATCTGGCGCGGGCTGTTGCGCACGATCGTCTTCTTTCCGGTGCTGGTCTCGACCATCGGGGTCGGGATCGCGTTCAAGGCGATGATGCATCCGACCCGGGGCGTCATCAATGTCGGGCTTGAGGGCATCGGCATCGAGGGGCCGGGATGGCTGGTCGATCCGTCGCTGGCGCTTCTGTCGGTCGCCTTCGTCGATGTCTGGAAGGGGTCGGCCTTGCGACCGTGATCTTCATGGCCGGGATCGTGTCGATCCCGCAGGACTATTACGAGGCCAGCCGCATCGACGGCGCGACCCGCAGCCAGCAGTTCTGGCGCATCACCCTTCCGCTGGTCTGGCCCGCGACGGTGACGGTCGTCACCCTGTCGCTGATCGGCGGCCTGCGCTATTTCGAGCTGATCTGGGCCATGACCGGTGGAGGCCCGGGCTTTTCCTCGGATGTGGTCGCCTCGCTGATCTACAAGCAGTATCAGGCCGGGTTCTACGGGCTTGCCACCGCCGGGAACGTGGTTCTGTTCCTGCTGATCGCGATCGTCGTGGTGCCGATGACATGGTGGTTCAACCGCCGCGAGGTCGAGGCATGAGCGCCGCCCGCCGCAGCCTGCAGCGCCACCGCCCCGCCGTCACCGGCGTCCTTGCGATGACGCTCTTCCTGTTCGTCTTCGTCGTGCCGTTCCTGTTCATCATGCTGCAGGCGGTCAAGGATCGCCGCGCGGCCAGCCGGCTTGATTTCACCTGGCCCGAGACCTGGCACTTCTGGGAAAACCTCGTCGCGGTGATCGAGACCCGCAACTACATGGTGCTTCTGGCCTTCTACAATTCGACGCTCATCACCGTCGCCTCGGTCACGCTTCTGGTGATCTTTGCGGCGATGGTGGGTTTCGTGCTGTCGCGGCGCAAGACGCGGTTCAACGGCTTCATCATGGCGCTGGTGCTGACCGGGCTGATGATCCCGCCCGCGGTCGTGCCGACGATCTGGGTTCTGCAGGGGCTGGGCCTGTTCAAGACGATCCACGGCTTCATCCTGATCCAGGTCGCCTATGGGCTGTCCTTCTCGATCCTGCTGTTTCGGTCCTTCATCGGCACCATCCCCCGCGAATTCGACGAAGCCGCGATCATCGACGGGGCCAAACCGCTGCAGATCTTCTTCCGGGTGATCCTGCCGCTGCTCAAGCCCGTGGTCGTGACCAATATCGTCGTGCAGTCGGTCGCCATCTTCAACGATTTCGTCAACGCGCTCTACTATCTGCCGGGGCGCGAGAATGTGACCGTGCAGCTGACGCTGTACAATTTCCAGAGCCAGTTCAGCTCGCAATACAACCTGCTGTTCATGAATATCCTGCTGATCACGATCCCGCCGCTTCTGGTCTTTGTCTTCTTCAACCGTCAGATCGTCGCGGGCATGACCGCAGGCGGCGTGAAAGGGTAACGCATGGCCAAGGTGGAACTGAACGACCTGCGCAAGAGCTTTGGCGGGCACGAGGTCATCAAGGGCGTCACCCTGTCGATCGACTCGGGCAGCTTCTGCGTCTTCGTCGGCCCCTCGGGCTGTGGCAAGTCCACGCTGTTGCGGATGATCTCGGGCCTTGAAGAGGCAACCGACGGAGAGATCCGCATCGGCGGGCAGGATGTGACCTGGGCCGAACCGTCGGAACGCGGCATCGCGATGGTGTTCCAGAACTACGCGCTCTACCCGCATCTGACCGTGGCCCAGAACATCGGCTTCGGCCTCAGCCTTGCCCGCCGCCCCAAGGCCGAGATCGAGGAAAAGGTCCGCGCCGCCGCCGACATCCTGCAGCTGACCCCCTATCTTGAC
>JBHYFN010000058.1:0-23547 GCA_051859505.1 Paracoccaceae bacterium | reverse complement strand
ATCAAGCACGACAAGCGCCGCTACAAACGACGCAACAGGATCGAGATCATGTTCGGTCGGCTGAAGGACTGGCGCAGGGTTGCTACCCGCTATGACCGGTGCCCAAAGGTCTTCCTCTCAGCAATCGCACTCGCCGCAACCGTCATGTTCTGGCTATGAATGGAGAACGAGTCCTGACCCTAAGTGTCTGAGATTCTTTATGTGTCCCGAGATTCAGGCACTTATAAGGGTATTGGTGGAGTCGAGGGGGATCGAACCCCTGACCTCGTCATTGCGAACGACGCGCTCTCCCAACTGAGCTACGACCCCGACCAGCGACCTTCTGCGGCATCCGGCCGATCCTGTCAAGCAAGTGCCGGATCGCGCCGCCGGCCCTGCCTAGAGGGCGGCGAAATCCTCGGGGTCAAGGCGATAGGCCTTGCCGAAACCACCGTTGAGAAAGGCCGAAACGATCCGCAACCGGATCAGGCGGAAGTCGCTGAAATCATAGTACAGCGCGGCCTTGGGATGGGCGGCCAGCCAGGCCGCGCGGTGGGGGCCCTTGTCGTCGGCTTCGGCCCGCGTGATCAGGGTCAGGCGCGGATGAATCAGCGGGTCGCCCTTCGGCCCCGGCTCTCCGAGAAGGAGCGAGCTTGCGGGTCGCGCCTCGAGCGCCGCGGTATGGGCCGAGAGGGTCGAGACCAGGATCAGCACAGAGGCCCCGTCCGACAGGTAGGCGACCCGTGTCACCATCGGCTGAGCTTCCTCGACCAGCACCGCCAGCGCGCCGTGGCGGGCCTCGTCAAGGATCTGGCGGGTGGTGGCGCGGGCCTCGTCGTCAAGCGGGCGGTAGGGATCGGTCATGACACCGGAATCGCATTGCCGCGCGCCGCCGGCAAGGGGTCAGAAGGTCCACCATGTCTCGACCGTCAGGCCCGATCCCTCGTCTCCGGTGAGCGCGTGGATCGTGCCGACCCGGATGCTGACCGATTCCGAGACCTTGTAGATCACCGAGGGCCCGACCTTGGCGTAGAAATCACCATCGAGCCCGGTGCCGACAAGGCCCGACAGGACGCCGGTCCAGTCGTCGTTGAAGCGATGGCCAAAGCTCATGTCGATCTTGGTCTGCGGCAGCGTCCCCTCGATCGTCTGAAGCGCGGTGGCATCGACCGCGAGCCAGCCCCGCGGCAGCCCCTGCCCCCAATGCGCGCCCAGCCGCAGCGTGGGCAAGGTTTCGCCATCCGGCACACGGGTCACGCCCAGCGCCGTCGAGAAGGCCAGCGCAGAGCTGCTGTCGGCATAGGGCAGGGCCATGCGCAGGAAGACGAACCCGCTCAGCGCCTCACCGGCATCGGCGGTATGACCGTCAAGCCCGAGGGTCAGCCGGGGCGACAGCCCGTATTCCGCATAGATCGTGGGATCATAGTGAACCGGGCGCACAGCTTCGCCGAACAGGGCGACATTGCCGCCGAAGGACAGAAAGACCTCGCCCTCGTCGCGCGGCCAGGCGCCGGCGCTGGCCTGGCTGGCCCAAAGGAGGGCGATCAGCCCCGCGGCGCGAAAAACCTTCGCCAGGGCGGCCCGTCCCGCAAGGACCGAGAGTTTCATCACGCACATCCTGGCCGACTCCCCGGCAGTTCAGGTTTTCATTAACCACGGGATTCCTTAAGGTGGTGTTAATGTCGGGACGGGATGGTCGACTCTGACTGACTCGGGCACACATCCGGGGACACATCCGGGGACACAACCGGGCGCAGGCGCGGGCCGCCAGGCCAGACCCTGCGGCGGCACAGCAAAAGAGGTTCGGGAATGCAGTTCTTCTTGTCAAAGGCACTCGCGGCAGCGCTGCTTGCATCGGTTCTTGCCCTGGGCTCCGCCGCGCCGGTTCAGGCGCAGGATGTGGTGGCGCGCTACACCGCCTTCATCGGGACGGATGACCTTTTCAACTCGAACGGCGTGCGGCTGCGTGAACCCTGGCAGATCCTGCGGCAGGACCGGGCGAACTATCACCGCTTCGGCATCCGCCAGCCCGGTGACGAGGGCGACCCCTTCTTCGCCAGCGCCGAGAACCGCGCCATCATGGAGCGTATGGTGCGCGACGGCTGGATGGATCCGCAGGCGGCGCGGGATATCGTGGCGGGCGGCGCGATGGTCGTCGTCACGATCTATGGGCGCGGCACGACCGGCACCCATGTTCACGTCGACGTCTATCGCTGAGGCGGCCGCAGCCAGTACCACAGCAAGGCGGCCAGTTCGCGCAGGGCGTAGCGCACCTGGACCAGCGGCCTTGCGCCGCGCAGGCCCGGGCTGTGTGACCGGGCGCGCAACCCCAGCCGCCGCGCCACCATCCGCGCCCTTGGGGCGTGATACCAGTCGGTCACGATCACCACGGATGCGATGCCGTGCCGGTGCAGGATGGGCAGGGCGAAGCGGATATTCTCTTCGGTCGTGGTGGAGCGGTCTTCGAGAACGATCCTGTCCTCGGGCACGCCCCCGTCGATGAGGATGCGGGCCATCGCCTCGGCCTCGGTCGGGGGATGGCGCCCCAGACCGCCGCAGGGCACGACAAGCGCATGACCGCCCGCCTGCCAAAGCCGCAGCGCGTGATGCGTTCGCCGCGCAAGCGTGGGTGACGGGCCATCCGCCCAGACCGCCGCACCCAGGATGATCAGGGCGCTGCCGCCCGCCACCTCTGGCCGGTCACCGGCATGACCTGTATCAAGGCGGTGGGCCTGCTGCCCTGTCAGACTCGGCCCGTCACTCAAAGGGAGGGAAGCCCATGTATCGTCATATCCTTGTTCCGCTTGCTTTCGAAGGTCAGGGCGACGGCACGCCCTCGATCGAGGTCGCGCGCCTGCTGTCGGGCGAGGATGCGAAGATCACGCTCCTGCATGTCATGGAGGAGGTGCCGCCCTATGCGATCTCGTATCTGCCGCCCGACTATTACGACACGATCCGTGACGGCGTCGTCAAGGAAATGGCGGCCGTAGGCGAGGCGCTGCCCAATGCGACGGTCGAAGTGATCTCGGGTCATCCGGCCAATGCGATCCTTGAATATGCCGAAGACAACGGGGTGGATTGCATCATCATCGCCTCGCACCGGCCGGGTCTGCAGGACTGGTTCCTTGGCTCGACCGCGTCCCGCGTGGTGCGGCACGCGAAATGCGGGGTGCATGTCCTGCGCTGAAGCCTGGGCGAGACCACTGGTGAGACTGCGCGAGAAATAACGGGCGGGGGCGCAGTCGCCCCCGCTCAGCCCCCCGCCATATAGGGCATCAGCACCACCTCGCTGTCCGGCCCGATCTCGGTGAACCAGGCCTCGCGGTAGATCCGGCCATCGAGCGCGAGCGAGACCCCGCGCTCGATCTGGGGCGTCAGCCCCGGGTAGCGCTCTTTCAGTTGGTCGAGGAGCTCCTTGAAATTGCGCGCCTCGACCTCGACCTCGGCCTGACCGTCGGTGAACTGGCGCAGCGAACCCCAGATGACCACGGCCACCATGGCCCTCACCCTTCGGACAAAGCCTTCAGGATGCGCGGCGGCGACATCGGCAGGCTGTAAAGCCGCTTGCCGATCGCCCGCGACATCGCGTTGGAAATGGCGGCCAAGGGCGGCACGATCGGCGTCTCGCCCACGCCGCGCACGCCGTAGGGGTGGCCGGGGTTCGGGATCTCGAGGATGACCGTGTCGATCTTGGGCAGGTCCGAGGCGACGGGGATCCGGTAGTCAAGGAAGCCCGGGTTCTGCAGCCGCCCATCCTCGCCGTAGATATATTCCTCGTTCAAGGCCCAGCCGATGCCCTGCACGGCGCCGCCCTGCATCTGCCCTTCGACATAGGACGGATGCACCGCCTTGCCCGCATCCTGGAACACGGTGTAGCGCAGCACCTTGGTCGCGCCCGTCTCCTTGTCGACCTCGACATCGACGAGATGCACCCCGAAGCTGACGCCCGCGCCATCGGCGTTGAACTCGTAATGGCCCGCAATCGGCCCGCCGGTGTTGAAGGACACGGCGGCGATCTCGGCCAGGGTCATCGGGGGGAACTTGCCCGCATTGGGCCCCGCCGGGCAAGCGGCGCCGTCTTCCCAGACCACGGCCTCTTCGTCGATGCCCCAGATCCTGGCGGCGCGGCTGCACATCTTGCGGATCGCGTCGCGCGCCGCTTCGATCGTGGCCAGCCCGACCGAGAAGGTCACGCGGCTGCCGTCCGTCACGTCGTTATGGCCCAGCGAGCTGGTATCGGCGACGATGGTGCGGATCTTGTCGTAGGGGATGCCCAGCTCTTCGGCGGCCATCTGGCTGATCGCCGCGCGCGAGCCGCCGATATCGGGGTTGCCCTCGGTGATGCCCACGGTACCGTCGGTGTTCACGTTCAGCGTGACGCAGGTGTTGCCGCCGAAGTTGAACCAGAACCCGGCCGAAAGCCCCCTGCCCTGCCCCTCGCCCAAGGGCGCGGTGTAATGGGGATGGGCCTTGGCCGCCTCGAGCGTCGCCATCAGGCCGATATCGTCGAAGGTCGGCCCGTAGGAGGATTTCGTGCCCTTGCGCGCGGCATTCTTCAGCCGCACTTCGAGCGGATCAAGGCCAAGCTCCTGGCACAGTTCATCCACCACGCTTTCCACCGCATAGATCGCCTGCGGCGCGCCGGGGGCGCGATAGGCGGCCTCTTTCGGGCGATTGGTCAGGGCGTTCCAGCCCAGCGTCTGCACGGCCTCGAGGTCATAGGCGGCAAAGGCCGCCTGCGCGCCCATATCGACGGTACCGCAAGGGAAGGCGCCGCCCGAATAGCGCAGATGCGCCTGCCCTGCGGTGATGCGGCCGTCCTTCGTCATCCCGATCTTCACATCGGTCGAGGAGGAAACGGTCGGCCCGGTGGCGCGGAAGACTTCCGAGCGGGTCATGACGATCTTGACCGGCCGGCCCGATTTGCGCGCCAGAGCCAGCGCCACGGGTTCGATGAACACGGTCGTCTTGCCGCCGAAGCCGCCGCCGATTTCCGAGGCGGTCACCTTCAGCTGGCTCGCCTCGATCCCCAGAAGATCGGCGCAGATCGACCGGACGTTGTATTGCCCTTGGGTGCAGCACCACAGATCGCCCTTGCCGTCGGCGGTCATGGTGGCAAGGCAGGCATGCGGCTCGATATAGCCCTGATGCGTGGCGGCCGTGGTGAAGCTGCGCTCGAGGATCAGGTCGGCCTTGGCAAAGCCCGCCTCCAGATCGCCATGGCCGAATTCGCAATGGCTGGTGACGTTTTCCGACATGCCCTCGGGCACGGTTTCAAGGCTGCGGCCGGCCTGCACGACGGGTGCGCCGGGCTTCATCGCCGCGTCCACATCCGTCACATGCGGCAACTGCCTGTAGTCGACCTTGATCAGCTTGAGCGCGGCCTTGGCCACTTCGGCCGAGGTGGCGGCGACGGCCGCGACGGCATGGCCGTCATAGAGAACCTTGTCGCGCGCCAGGCAGTTGACGAGGATATCGTCAAGGAACTCGTCCTCCTGCGGGGCAAAGTCGGCGGCGGTCGCCACGGCCTTGACCCCCGGCAGCGCCTCGGCGGCAGAAGTGTCGATCGAGACGATTTCGGCATGGGCATGGGGGCTGCGCAGGATCTGGGCGACCAGCATGCCCGGCGCAGTGACATCGGCGCCGTAAAGCGCGCGGCCCGTGACCTTGTCGACGCCGTCAGGGCGGGGGGGACGCGTTCCGACGACCTTGAAAACGCGCTGTCCGGTGTTGTCCAGTGCCATCTATGCAGCCCTCATCGTCTTGGCCGCGTCCAGCACGGCGTGAATGATCTTGTCATAGCCGGTGCAGCGGCAAAGGTTGCCGGCCAGCCAGTAACGGACCTCGGTCTCGGTCGGGTCGGGGTTGCGGTCCAGAAGCGCCTTGGCCGCGACCAGGATCCCCGGCGTGCAGACGCCGCATTGCAGGGCGGCATTGTCGATGAAGCTTTGCTGCAGCGGGTGCAGCTGGTCGCCCTCGGCCAGCCCCTCGATCGTGCCGATGGCGGCGCCATCGGCCTCGGCGCCCAGCACGAGGCAGGAACAGACCAGCCGGCCGTCCATCGTCACGCTGCAGGCGCCGCAATCGCCGGTGCCGCAGCCTTCCTTGGCCCCGGTCAGGCCAAGCCGGTTGCGCAGCACATCGAGCAGCGATTCCTCGGGCGTGCAGATGAATTCGGTCTGGTCGCCGTTGATGGTGGTCGATACGTGGATGGTCTTCATTTCTGGCCTCCGGCCCGGGCAAGGGCGATCAGGGCGGCACGGCGGGCAAGGACGCCGGCGACCCGAGTTCTGAATTCGATCGTGCCGCGCTTGTCGTCGATCGGGTTGCAGGCCGCCTCGCAGGCGGCGGAGAGGGCCGCCTGTGCGGCCTCGTCAAGGGTGGTGCCGATGATGGCTGCGGCCGCATCGGGCACTGACACCACGGTCGGCGCCACGGCCCCGAGCGCCACGCGCGCGGCGCTGACCCGGCCGGCGTCGTCAAGCGTCAGGCTGACGGCGGCCGAGGCGACGGCGATATCCATCTCGGTGCGGGGAATGAAGCGCAGATAGGCATCGCCCGAACGCGGCGGACGGGCCGGCAGGAAGATCGAGGTGATGAACTCGCCCTTCGCAAGCGTGGTCCGGCCCGGCCCGGCCGGGATCTCGGCCACCGGGCAGTCGCGGGGGCCGGTCGGCCCCATGATCCGGGCCGTGGCATCGGCCGCGACCAGACCGGGCACCGCATCGGCCGCGGGCGAGCCGTTGCACAGATTGCCCACCATCGTCGCGCGGCCCTGCACCTGGGTGGAGCCGATCAGCTCGACCCCCTCGACGACGCCGGGCCAGAGGGCGCAGACCCCTTCGTGTTCGCCCAGCTGCGCGCCCGAGACGGCAGAGCCGATCCGGAACCCGCCCGCCTCGGCGGTGATCGCGCGCAACCCGTCGAGATGCTTGAGATCGACCACGAGATCGGGCTCGACCAGCCCGGATTTCAGCTGGACCATGACATCGGTCCCGCCGGACAGGATGCGGGTGACACCGCTTTCCTGGCTCAGCAGGGTCGCGGCCTCCTCAAGTGTTTCGGGTCGGGCAAAGCGCATGGGTTCGTCCTTTGGTCTGTTCATCCTGGTCCTGGCCCGCACCGTTCCGCCCGGCACAGGCAAGATTGCCGCGCGGCCCTCGTGACCTCTGTCGACCGGCTTCTGTGGCGGAAGCATCGGGTCGGGCAGGGCCGAGGTCGCCGGCGCGGCACATCCGGCAGAGGGAGACTAGGGCCGAAGATCGGAGCGCGCAAGGATCGGTCGGCATTCTGTCGCCCGGAAACCGAAAACGGGACGGGCAGCGGGTCAGGCGTCATAAGTCCGGCCGAGCGGAGCGCCGGTTGGGGGCATGGACGGGGGGCGCTGCCCCCCGGGCCCTTGCGGGCCTCCCCCCGGGATATTTGGGAACAAAAGAAGCAGGGGCGGTCTGGTCCGGCTGACGGGCCTCAGGGCCCTTGACAGGGCGGCGGGGCGAAGATTAGCGTGCCGAAAACTTAAAAGCTGTCATACAGCTTTGGCCAAGCTGGCCGCAGGCCGGCGAAAGGGGGGACGCGTTGGAAACTGGCGGAGCCAGCCTTGTCGGTGCGGCCATCGGGGCGATCACGCGGCATATCCGCGATCACGACCTGATGCCCGGCGACCGGCTGCCGTCGGAGGCGAGCCTGTCGCGGGATCTGAACGTGTCGCGCACCGTGGTGCGCGAGGCGTTCCGGTCGCTCGCGGCGCTGCGGATCATCGACATGTCGGGCGGGCGGCGGGCGGTCGTCGCGCAGATCGACCATGGCGCGATGGGGCTGATGATCGAGCATGGGGTGCAGACCGACCAGATCAGCGTGCAGCAGGTCTATGACGTGCGCCGCACCATCGAGACGCGGATCGCCACGCTGGCCGCGATCCGGCGCAGCGAGGACGAGGCCGGGCGGCTGGTCGCGCAGGCCGCGGCGATGCGCGCGGCGCGGGACGATCCCGCGCGGCTGATGGAGGCGGATCTGGCCTTTCACGAGATTCTGGCCGAGGCGAGCCGCAATCCGCTGTTCCGGCTGATTGTCGGGGCGTTTCAGGGGATCACCCGGCAGACCTGGCCCATCGGCTGGCGCAGCCGGGTGACGCCTGAGGCGCAGGAGGTGATGATCGCCACGCATGAGGCGATTGCCGCCGCCGTGGCCGAGGGCGATCCGGTGCGGGCGGCCGAGCGGATGGCCGTACATTTCGATGAAAGCGTGCGGGCCCTGGTATCGGCGGGGATGGGCTGATGAAGATCGCGGCCATCGAGACGGTGCGCGTGGCCGAGCGGCCGAACCTGATCTGGGTCGAGGTTCTTGGCGATGACGGCACCAGGGGCCTGGGCGAGACCTTTTTCGGTGCGGGCGCGGTCGAGGCGCAGGTGCATGACTGGATCGCGCCGCGCGTGATCGGGCGGGATGCGCTGGCCGTGGATGCGCTGGCGGCCGATCTGACGGGCTATCTGGGGTTCCGCTCGGCGGGGGTCGAGATGCGGGCCAATTCGGCCTTCGACATCGCGCTCTGGGATCTGTGGGGCAAGGCGACGGGGCAACCCGTGGCCCAGCTTCTGGGCGGGTTCACGCGGGACAGCATCCGCACCTACAACACCTGTGCCGGGACCGATTACATCAAGGAGGAGGCGGGGCAGCAAAGCGCCAACTGGGGGCTGGGATCGGCGCAATATGACGATCTGAACGGGTTTCTGCATCACGCCGACGAGCTGGCCCAGTCGCTGCTGGACGAAGGCATCACGGCGATGAAGATCTGGCCCTTCGACCGGGCCGCCGAGGCGAACCGGGGCCAGTCGATCAGTGCGGCCGAGATGCGCGCCGCCCTCGAGCCGGTGGAGAAGATCCGCCGCGCGGTGGGCGACCGGATGGAGATCATGATCGAGTTCCATTCGCTCTGGCAGCTTCTGCCCGCGATGAAGATCGCCCGCGCGCTGGCGCCCTATGGCACCGAATGGCACGAGGATCCGATCCGCATGGACAGCCTGTCGGACCTCAGGCGCTATGCCGAGGTGTCGGAGGCGCCGGTCTGTGCCTCGGAGACTCTGGCCACGCGCTGGGGGTTCCGTGACCTGCTGGAAAGCGGGGCGGCCGGCGTGGTGATGCTGGATCTGTCGTGGTGCGGAGGGCTTTCGGAGGCGCGCAAGATCGCGGCAATGGCCGAGGCCTGGCACCTGCCGGTGGCGCCGCATGATTGCACCGGGCCGGTGGTTCTGGCAGCCTCGACGCATCTGTCGCTGAATGCGCCCAATGCGCTTATCCAGGAAAGCGTGCGGGCCTTCTACCGCACCTGGTATCGCGATCTGGTCACGGCCCTGCCGGAGGTGACGCAGGGCCGGATCACCGTGCCGCCCGGCCCCGGACTGGGGATGGAGCTCAACCCCGAGCTTGACCGGGCGTTTACCGTTACCCGCAGGCGTTCCGATGCGGGAAGTATCTGACAGGACGGAACGAAACCCAAGGGGAGGACCCAAAGATGAAGTTTCTAAGAACGATGACCGCCGCCGCCGCGCTCGCGGTCGGATCGCAGGCCGCAGCACAGGATCAACTCGAGATCGTCTTCACGATCCATTCCGGCCCGGCCAACACCTTCTGGCAGGCGGTGCAGCTTGGCTATCAGGAAGCCTGCGACATGATCGGGGCGAATTGCCAGATGGTTTTCGTGCAGACCGACGGCTCGATCCCCGAGCAGGCGGCGAACATGGAAGCGGCGCTGGCGCGCAACCCGGACGCGCTGCTGACCTCGATCGTCGATGACGAGGCCTTCGACGACATCATCGCCCGCGCCCGCGATGCCGGGGTCACGGTGATCTCGGTCAATGTGGACGATCTGGAAGGGGCTGCGGGCAATGCGCGGCAGGCCTTCGTCGGGCAGGGCTTCATTCCGGCGGGCTATGGCCTTGCGCGGGCGCAGTCCGAGAACTTCCCGGCCGAAGGGCCGATCCATGTGCTGGTCGGTGTCTCGGGCCCCGGGCAGAACTGGTCGGAACAGCGGGCGCTGGGGATCACCAACTTCATGGACGATTTCATCGCCGCGAACCCTGACCGCGAAGTCACCTACGAGCGGATCGATTCGGGTCTTGACCTGGCCATCGTGGCCGACCGTGTCGGCGCCTATCTGAACGCCAATCCGCAGACCACGGCCTATTTCGACACCGGCTTCTGGCATGCGGGCGTCGCCGGCGTGCTGCGGGATCGCGGCGTGGCCCCGGGCGAGGTGCTTCTGGGTGGCTTCGACCTTGTGCCCGTCGTGCTGGACGAGATGGAGGCCGGTTATATCCAGGTCCAGGTCGACCAGCAGCCCTTCATGCAGGGCTTCCTGCCGGTGATGATGGTCTATCTGGGCGCCCGTGCCGGCCTGTCGCCGGTCGATGTGAACACCGGCGAGGCGCTGGTCTTCCCCGAGGACGTGCCCTCGGTGCGCGACCTGTCCGAAGCCGGCCTGCGCTGAGCGCGACTGACACGAACCGGACCGGCACGGGGCAAGCCTCGTGCCGGTCACACTGATGAAAGGACCGATCCTGCATGCGCCGCCTTGTGAAACTCGCCCTGCAGAAACCGGAGCTTGCGGGCTTTCTGCTGCTTCTGACGCTGGTGATCCTGTTCCAGATCCGCTCGGAGGGGGTCTTCCTGAGCACCAACAACCTGCGCGGGATCCTGGGGCTTTTGCCTGAAACCGCTCTGGTCGCGGTGGGGGTCACGCTTCTGATGATCTGCGGGGAATTCGACCTTTCGGTCGGATCGGTCTTCGCGCTGATGCCGATGACGATGGCGGTGCTTGTCGTGGGCGGCTGGCCGTTCTGGGCCGCGATGGCGGTGGGGCTTGGTCTTTGCGCGCTGATCGGCTTCATCAACGGGATGATCACGATCCGCTTCGACATCCCGTCCTTCATCACGACTTTGGGGATGCTGTTCATGGCGCGGTCGCTGACCGTGGTCATATCAGGGGGCTTTCCGCCCCGGATCCGGCCGGGCGAGATCCCGAGCAGCCTTTTCGTGGGCTTCATCGACGATGGAAACCTGATCCGCGCCTCGGTCCTGTGGTTCCTCGGCATCGCCATCATCATCGGCCTGCTTCTGGGCAAGACGAATTTCGGCAACTGGGTGCGGGCCACCGGGGGCTTTCTTCCGGCGGCCAAGGCGATGGGCATTCCCACCGGCCGGGTGAAGGTCGTGTGCTTCATGATCTCGTCGGTGCTGGCGGGCTTTGCCGGCATGATGCAGTCGATGCGCCTCAATTCCTTCCTGCCCTCGACCGGCGAGGGGATGGAGCTTCAGGCCGTCGCCGCCGCCGTGATCGGGGGCACCTCGCTGATGGGTGGGGTGGGCTCGATCCTGGGAGGCGTGATCGGGGCGACGCTGATCCGGATCATCGACAACGGCATGGTGCTGAGCCAGATCGACGCCAACTGGTTCCGCTTCGCCATCGGTGCGCTGACGATCTTTGCCGTCGTGGGCAACGCATGGCTGCGCAAGAAGGGACGCGCGATGAAGGTGAGTGTCGACAAATGAGCCAGCCGATCATCCAGGTGAAGAACCTGCACAAGTGGTATTCCGGGGTTCATGCGCTGAAGGGCGTCACGCTTGATGTGGAGAGGGGCGAGGCGCTGGGCCTTGTCGGCGACAACGGCGCGGGGAAATCGACGCTGATCAACATCCTCTCGGGCCTGCACCAGCAGGACGAGGGCGAGATCATCGTCGAAGGCAAGCCGGTCAGCATCACCAACCCCAAGGATGCGATGGCTCTGGGGATCGAGACGATCTACCAGTACAACTCCATGGTTCCGATCATGACCATCGCGCGCAACATGTTCATCGGGCGCGAGCCGGTGAAGTTCAGCATCGGCGGGATCGGCTGGCTGGACGAGGCCAAGATGCGCGAGGAAAGCGTGCAGGCCATCGCGGATGTGGATCTGCATCTGCGCTCGCCCGATGCGCTGGTGGGCGAATTGTCGGGCGGTCAGCGGCAGGGCGTGGCGATTGCGCGGGCGATGCATTTCAAGTCCAAGGTCATGATCCTGGACGAACCGACGAACCACCTGTCGGTCAAGGAAACCGCCAAGGTGATCGGCTTTGTCCAGGGGCTGAAGGAACAGGGCGTCACCGCCATCTTCATCAGCCACAACCTGCACCACGTCTTTGCCTGCTGCGACCGGATCGTCGCCATGGCGCTGGGCGAGGTCGTGCTCGACAAGCGGGTCGAGGACACGAATATCGAGGAAGTGAGCGAGAAGCTGTGATGCTGACGGTTCCGGCAGGCAAGCACGCATTGGTTACGGGTGGGCTTGGCACCATCGGGCTGGCCATCGTCGAGGCGCTGGCCGGGGCCGGTGTGCGGGTCACGGTGCTTGACCGGCCGGGGGCCGAGCCGCTGGCCGGGCATGGCTTCCTTGGGGTTGACCTCAACGATCTGGCCGGGATCGAGGATCAGGTGGGCGCTTTCGCGGCCGAGAACCCCGTCGATATCCTGATCAACAATGCCGCCTGGATCATCAACCAGCCGCACGAGACCTTTTCGATTGCCGAATACGAGGACCAGATCCGCATCAACTCCAGCGCCTGCTTCATCCTTTCACGGGTCTGTTCGCCGCATATGAAGGCGCGAGAGTGGGGGCGGATCGTCAACCTGACCTCGATCACGATGAACGGGCAATGGGAGGGCTATGTGCCCTATGTCGCCTCGAAGGCGGCACTCCACGGGCTGACCAAGGGGCTGGCACGCGAACTTGGGCCGCACGGGATCACGGTCAATGCGATTGCGCCGGGCGCGGTCCTGTCGGGGACCGAGAACCGGGTCTATGGCGACCGTCTGCAGGAATACAACGACTTCATCCTGACCCATCAATCGGTGAAGAAGCGGATCGAGGCGGTGGATATCGCGGCGCTTGCGCTGTTTCTCTGCACCGATGGGGCGCGGATGATCTCGAGCCAGGATATCGGCGTGGACGGGGGCTGGTGATGGACGGGGGCTGTTGATGGACGGGGGCTGGTGATGCTGCGGCTTGTCGCAGGGCAAAGCGAGGCGGTGATCGACCCCGAGGTCGGGGCGGGCGTGGTGTCCTTGGCATGGGGCGGCAGGGCGATCCTGTCGACAGGCGATGGCCGCGATCCGGCCAGCCCTTTCGCGCAAGCGATGAACCTTCTCATCCCCTTCTCGAACCGGATCTCGAAGCCCTTTCCCTTCGGCGGGCAGGACCATGCCGTTTCCCCCAATTTCCCGGGCGAGCGGTTCGCGCTCCACGGCGATGCCTTCCAGCGCGTCTGGGCGGTTGAGAGTGCCGGGGCCGACAGCGCGCGGCTGACGCTGTCGGGCGGGATCGGACCGTTCCTCTATGATGCCGTCCTTGACTACGGCCTGACCGAAACCGGGCTTGCGACGACCGTCCGAGTGACCAACCGTGCCGACCGGACCCTGCCCTATGGCGGCGGCTTTCATCCGTGGTTTCCCCGCCATCCCGAAACCCGGCTGACCTTCCGCGCTGAAGGCTACTGGCCCGAGGATGACCGCAACGTCCCCACCACGACCACCCCGGTGCCCGCGCCCGGGGATGCAAGGTTCGACAGCCCCGCCCCCCTGCCCGACCGCTTCATCAACAACGGCTTCGCCGGCTGGGACGGCAGCCTTGCCATCGACCAGCCCGACCTTCGGCTAACGGTGCGCGCGCCGGGCCTTTCGACGCTACTGCTTTACTCTCCCGCGCCCGATGCGCCATTCTTCTGCGCCGAGCCGGTGTCCCATCCGGTGGATGCGTTCAACCTTCCGGGACAACCGGGCCTTACCCCCCTTGCCCCGGGCGAGACCCTGACAATGACCATGACGATTTCCTGGACCCACGCCTGAGAAAGGAGCCCAGATGACCGCCAGCACGACCGACATCCCCGTCCCCGAGACGCCGACCGCCGGCAAGCCGCCCGCCCGCGACTACAGCCTGACCGGGCCTTCCTCGCGCTATGCGCAGGAAATCGGCCTGGCCGCGGCCGAGTGGTATCACACCGACATCCCCCGCAAGGTGATGAAGGAGCTGATGCAGCGCAAGGACGGCCCCGCGATCCGCGACACGATCATCTGGGCGCTGGCGCATGTGATCTTTGCCGCGGGCGGCATCTATTTCTGGGGCACCTGGTGGGCGGTGCCGTTCTGGCTGGCCTATGGCGTGATGTACGGTTCGGCCTGCGACAGTCGCTGGCACGAATGCGGCCACGGGACGGCCTTCCGCACCGGCTGGATGAACGATGTGATCTATCAGATCGCCTCCTTCCAGGTGATCCGCAACCCCGTCGCCTGGCGCTGGAGCCATGCCCGCCACCATACCGACACTTATATCGTCGGCCGCGATCCCGAGATCTCCTTCATGCGCCCGCCTGCCGTCTGGCGGCTGTTGCTGGCCTTCCTGGGCTTCCGCGATGCCTTTGACTCGTTCAAGATCATCGCGCGCCATGCCGGTGGCACTCTGTCGGACGATGAAAAGGACTACATCCCCGAAAGCGAACAGCCCAAGGCGATCTTCGCCGCGCGCGTGCATATGGCGATCTACGGGGTGACGGCCCTGGCCACGCTCATCATGCTGGCGTCGGGCTATGGCTGGGCCTCGGCGATTCCGTTCCTGCTGATCGGCGGCCCCCGGATTTACGGCTGCTGGCACATGGTCATGACCGGGCTGCTGCAGCACGGCGGGCTGGCCGACAACGTGATCGACCACCGGCTGAATTCGCGCACCGTCTACATGAACCCGATCGCGCGCTTCATCTACTGGAACATGAACTACCATATCGAACATCACATGTTCCCGATGGTGCCCTATCACGCCCTGCCCAGGCTGCATGAGCTGGTGAAGGACGACTTCCCGCCGCCGAACAAGTCCATCCTCGAGGGCTATGTCGAGATGTATCGCGCGGTGAAGAAGCAGCTCGACGATCCCGAATATTACCTCCGGCGCGAGCTTCCGCCCAGCGCCAAGCCCTATCGGGACGAATTCCACAACATCTTTGTCACCCGCTGAGGGAGGGGTCCGATGCGAAAACTACCCACCGTCGCCGACCTGCGCGCCGCCAAGGGCAAGGGCCAGAAGACCATGCTGCGCGTGGTCACCCTGGACGAGGCGGCGGCCGCCGAAGAGGCGGGGATCGACATCGTCTCGCTTCCGCCTGAACTGGTCACCCATCCCGACTATCGCAAGGTGGCCCCCACGCTCTTTTCGATGACCGGGCAAACCCATCTCGAGGCCGGCACGAAGGACGATTTCCTGCGCTTCTGCTGCGACATGATGAGCGCCGGCGCGGATGCCGTCTATTGCTCGGGCAGCCTTGCGACGGTCGAACATGTCGCGCGCGAGCATATCCCCGTAGTGGGCCATGTCGGGCTGGTTCCCAGCCGCGCGACCTGGACCGGCGGCTTCCGCGCCGTGGGCAAGACCGCCGATCAGGCGATCCGGATGTACGAGGAATGCCGCGCCTATCAGGAGGCCGGCGCCTTCGCCGTCGAGATCGAGGTCGTGCCGCCGCCGGTGGCAAGTGCCATCAGCGAAAGGCTGGAGCTGCTTCTGTGGTCGATGGGGGCGGGTGCGGGCTGCGATGCGCAGTATCTGTTCACCTGCGATCTTCTGGGCGATCACAAGGGGCATATCCCCCGGCATTCCAAGGTCTATCGCAACTTCGCCGCCGAATACGACCGGCTGCAGCAGGAACGCGTGGCGGCCTTCCGTGAATTCATCGCAGATGTGGAAAGCGGCGCCTTCCCCGAAGACAAGCACCTTGTCGCCATGCCCGAAGAGGAACAGGCAGCCTTCGCAGCCGCCCTCGCCAAGGGCCTCTAGCCGGTTCCGCCAAAAGGCCCGCCCGCCCCGCCGCAACGGCGGGGCGCGCCTGTTTCGACTGCGGCCCTAGCCCTGCAGCGCCCAGACATAGGCCCCATAGGCCAGCAGCAAGCCCGCCCCCATGCCCCGCCCGATCCCCTGTCGCAGCACAAGCAGACCGGACAGCAGGATCGTGGCGGCGATCATCACCGGCAGGTCGAAGCCCAGAAACCGCCCGGCGACCGGGACAGGCGCGATCACCGCCGTCACCCCGAGGATCCCCAGGATGTTGAAGATGTTCGATCCGACGATATTGCCCACCGCAATCTCGGACTGACGCCGCAGGGCCGCAACAAGCGAGGTCGCAAGCTCGGGCAGCGAGGTTCCCACCGCGACGATCGTCAGGCCGATCACGGCCTCGGAAATGCCATGGCTGCGCGCGATGCTGACCGATCCGTCCACCAGAAACCGCGCCCCGATCATCAGCGCGCCCAGCCCTCCGACCAGCCAGAGCGTCGAGGCCCGGATCGTCGGAACAGGGGCGGCCTCGGCCTCCTCCTGACTTTCACCCGGTCGCAGATAGGCCCGGATCAGATAGGCCGCCAGCAGCGCAACCAGCAGCGCCCCCGACCCCCGCCCAACCTGGCCCAGCCAGAACAGCGGCACCAGCACGAGGGCCGCCAGCGTCATCACCGCCGTATCGCGCCAGAGTGCCGCACCGCGGACGCGGATCGGCCAGACCAGCGCCGACAGGCCGACGATCAGCAGGATATTCCCGATGTTCGATCCAAGGATATTGCCGATGGCAATGTCGGGAACCCCGCGCAGGGCCGCATCCACCGAAACCAGCAGTTCCGGGGTCGAGGTGCCGAAGCCCACGACCGTCAACCCGATCAGCAGGGGCGGCAGGGCAAACCTCTGGGCAATGCCGACCGCGCCCCGCACAAGGCCCTCGCCGCCAAGGAACAACCCGGCCAGCCCGGCCAGAATCACCAACCAGTCCAAGTCTGTCACTCCTTTCGAGAAGGCTCACATGCTTCAGCCGGACCGCCGCCGGCGCAGCCACAGGGCCCATCTCCGGCGCAGCCGGATGATCAGGCCGGAAACGAAGGGGCGCAGCACCGGCAGATCCATCGCCAGCAGCAAAAGCCCCAGCGGGATCATCCACAGGCCAAAGACGGGCAGGATGGCCAGGAACCCGCCCGCGATCAGCAGCAGCCCGAGGGGAATGCGCAACAGGATACCGCGCCGGCCCTGCAGCGCCGCGAGGAGCCTTTGCAGCCGCGGCGAACGGCTGGCAAGGGCCGCCAGCTGCCGGTCGAGCCGGCGGCGATGCGGCCCGCTCATCCTACCGACCACAGGGCGCGCAGATCAGGGCGCGGGAAAAGCGGCAAAGGCGCAGGACAGGGGCAATCAAGGGGCCCGCTCGGGGGCACACTCGGGGGCCCGCCCAATGACCCTTTCGGGGGCCTGACCAGAGGTTCCAACGGGGTCGCCAACGGCATGGGGCACAATCCGAAATCGCCCGGGCGCCGTCACCCGACCGCAAGACGGCGGCCGGCCCGAAAGCACCCGAAAGGGGACCGGCCTCGCCTCATCCTGACGCGAACAGAGCCGGCCCGCCGCATTCAGATCGGAAGCCCGAGGCCCCTTTGCAAGCCACCCGCGCAGAAATACCCAAGGAACCCTCGGGTCACGAAATCCGCCGCCGGATCCGGGCCGCCGCGCCCTTCCCGGGCCCCCGTCAGTCCGGCGAATACTGCCGCGTGGCCTCGGGATCGCCGGCTTCGAAGGGCAATGCGGCCAGCTCCTCCCACACCGCCTCGGGGATCGGAAAGGCCGCCCATTCCAGCGTCTGCGCCACCCTTTCCGGCTTGCTGACCCCCAGAATGGTCGAGGTCACGCGCGCATCGCGCATCGAGAACTGCAGCGCCGCCGCCCCAGGCGGCACGCCATGCCGGGCGCAGACCTCTTCGACCTTGCGGATCGGGGCCAGAACCTCGTCACTGGCCTCCTGATAGACATAGCGGCGATGCTGCGCCGCCCCCTTGGCAAGCGCGCCCCCGGCATAGGGGGCGGCGTTGAACACGGCGATCCCCTTCCCGGCGCACAGATCCATCATCGCATCGGCATTGCGATTGACCAGCGTCCAGCGGTTATGCGTGATGATCGCGTCGAAATCCCAGGCGCGCAGCAGCGGCATCATCACATCGACCTTCCCCGCCGCAAGGCCCACGGCGCGCGCGATCCCCTCTTCCTTCATCTTCATGAGCTCTTCCAGGGCCCCGCCCTTGCCCGTCACATCCGCCAGATCGGCGGCATGTTCGGGATCATGCAGATGCAGGATGTCGATCCGGTCCACGCCCAGCGCCTCGAGGCTTTCCTCCACCGACCGCCGCGCCTGCGCGCCGTCGAACCGCAGCGTCTCCATGTCGCGGTCAAGCTTGGTCGACAGGATGCAGCCCTCGGGCCAGCCGCCCAGTTCCCGCACCACATGGCCGATCCGCGCCTCGCTCCGGCCCAGCCCGTAATTGCGCGAGGTGTCGAGAAATCCGTTCGGCTGCGACAGGATCGCCCGCACCGTGGCATAGGCGCGCTCCTCCTCGACGGAATAGCCATAGGTGCCCGGCATGTCCGACAGCGAGGTCGTGCCGAAACCGATCTCGGGCACGGAAACACCGCTCGTGCCGACGGGGCGCAGGGTCTGGGTCATGCTCTGTCCTTCAGGCGATTTCGCTCACGCGCACCATACGGCCTTCAGAGAGCGAAAGGTAGGCCGCTTCGGCCAGGATCAGCGCGCGGCGGCCATCCTCGAAACTCGCCTCCGGCGGGGTCCGGTCGCGGATACAGGCAAGGAAACTGTCGATCTCGGCCCGGAACGCCTCGGTATAGCGCTCGATGAAGAAGAAGAGCGCAGGCTCCGCCACATTGGTCGCCGTGGCGGTGTTGCGGACAAGCTCATGCGCCCGGCGGTTGTTCGACTGCACCATGCCCTGCGATCCCATCAGCTCGACCCGCTGGTCATAGCCGTAAACGGCGGTGCGCGAGTTGTTGATATGGCACTGCCGGCCACTGGCGGTGCGCATCACGATCATCGCGCTGTCATGATCGTCCAGCTCCGTCATCAGCGCCGGATCGATCAGCCGCCCGCCGATCGCAAAGACCTCGACCGGCTCTTCGCCCAGCATGTAGCGGGCAAGGTCGAAATCATGGATCGTCATGTCGCGAAACAGCCCGCCGGCCACCTCGTAATAGCTGCGTGGCGGCATGCCCGGATCGCGCGAGGTGATGATCACCTGATGCAATTCGCCGATCTCGCCCGCCTCGACCGCTTCGCGCGCCGCCCGATGGCCGGGATCAAAGCGCCGGTTGAACCCGATCTGAACCGGCACATCCGACCCGGCAATGGCGGCCGCACAGCGGTTCACCCGCTCGAGGCTCAGGTCGATCGGCTTCTCGCACAGCACCGGCTTGCCCGCGGCCACGGCCGCCTCGATGTAATCGGCATGGGTCGGCGTCGCCGTGGCCACCAGAACCGCATCCACATCGGCACTGGCGAAGACCGCCTCCGCCGAGGCCGCCGCCACCACTCCATGCGCGGCCGCCACCTCGGCCGCCGCGGCTCCGTCGATGTCATAGACCATCGCCAGCCGCGCCTCGGGATGGGCCGCTATATTGGCCGCATGCATCCGCCCGATCCGCCCACAGCCCAAAACCGCGATCCGCGTCATCCCGTCCTCCCAGAGGGGCACTGCCCCTGCTTCTTTTGTTTCCAAATATCCCGGGGGAGTCTCCGCAGGAGACGGGGGCAGAGCCCCCTGCCACCTCTCCACTCCCGCATCCCTTACAGGCTTTGCAACGAATGTTGCAAAATGTGGATGCTGTCAATAACGATGCCGTCAACCGAGAGGAGGACGGCACATGAACAGACTGGACGGAAAGATCGCGGTGATCACCGGCGGCACGCAGGGCCTCGGGGCCGCGGTGGCGCGGCACTTCGCCCGCTCGGGCGCGGCGGGGATCGTCACCTGCGGACGCTCGGCGGCAAAGGGGCAGGCCCTGGCCGACAGCATCGCCGCGGAAACCGGGGTGCGGGTCGTGTTCCAGCCGGCCGACCTGGGCACGGTCGCGGATGCCCGCGCCGTCATCGCCGCCGCCGACGCCGCCTTCGGCCGCATCGACGTGCTGGTGAATGTCGCGGCGATCACCGACCGGGGCACCATCCTCGACACCTCCGAAGAGCTTTTCGACCGCATGTTCGCGATCAATGTCCGCGCGCCCTTCTTCCTGATGCAGGAGGCCGCCCGCCTGATGATCCGGGACGCCACCGAAGGCGCCATCATCAACATCGGCTCGACCTCGGAACGGGCCGGTCAGCCCTTCATCTCTGCCTATTGCGCCTCCAAGGGCGCGCTGGCCACCCTGACCCGCAACACCGCCTTCGCGCTCATGCGCAACCGGATCCGGGTGAACCAGCTGGATATCGGCTGGATGGCCTCGGATGGCGAAGACCGGATCCAGCGCGAATATCACGGCGCCGCGGACGACTGGCTGGAAAAGGCCGCAGCGGCGCAGCCCTTCGGACGGCTTGTCGATCCGGCCGAGGTGGCCCGGGCGGCGGCCTTTCTTGCCTCGGACGATTCGGGATTGATGACCGGCGCCGTCATCCATTTCGACCAGTCGGTCTGGGGTGGCTATGAAGCCGCCCCGCCAACCCCCTCGGCGGCAATGGCGCTGGAGTGAGACCGGCAACGAAACAAGCCCGCGCAATGAATATTGCGGACTTTTGACAAAATGCAAGGACTCTGCAATTTCTGTTGAAAAGTCCGCAGCCCTGTGGCAACGTTTCCGCAAAACAAGGGGGTCGGCGAAATGACCGACCCCGACACAGGGGAGGAAGCCGAAACCATGTCAGTGGTCGAACTGCGTGGCATTACCAAAAGCTTTGGCGCGATCCGGGCGCTCAATGGCGTCGATCTGACGATCTCGCGCGGCGAGGCCATCGGCCTCATGGGGGACAACGGCGCCGGCAAATCGACCCTGATGAAGATCATCGCCGGCAACTTCCCGCCCACCAGCGGCGATTTCCTGATCGAAGGCGAACCCGTCCATTTCAGCCGCCCCATCGAGGCCCGCCAGAAGGGGATCGAGATCGTCTATCAGGATCTGGCCCTGTGCGACAACCTCACCGCCGCGCAGAACGTCTTTCTCGGGCGCGAGCTCAAGCGAAGGCTCGGCCCGATCCGCTTTCTGGATCACGGCCGGATGAACGCCCGTGCGGCCGAGCTTTTCGCCGAGCTGAAATCCGAAACCCGGCCCCGCGATCTGGTGCGCCAGATGTCGGGCGGCCAGCGACAGGCCGTCGCCATCGCGCGCACCCGTCTGTCGGATCCCAAGCTCGTGCTGATGGACGAACCCACCGCCGCGATCTCGGTGCGGCAGGTGAAGGAGGTGCTCGACCTGATC
This sequence comes from Paracoccaceae bacterium, assembly GCA_051859505.1. Classification (GTDB taxonomy): domain Bacteria; phylum Pseudomonadota; class Alphaproteobacteria; order Rhodobacterales; family Rhodobacteraceae; genus JAFIEN01. The sequence continues at coordinate 2,278 of JBHYFN010000058.1, read as the reverse complement.
CAGCGCCTGAAGGACACCGGCCATGCCGTGATCCTCGTCTCGCACCGGATGCCCGACGTGTTTTCCGTCTGCGACCGCGTCGCCGTCCTGCGGCGGGGCGAGAAGGTCGCCGACAAGCCTATCGCAAATTCCAGCCCGGAAGAAGTCACGGGCCTCATCACCGGAGCACTGGCCGCCGCATGAGCACGACCGACCAGACGACTGACCACGCCGCCATCGACGACAGCATCGCCCAGCGACGCGAGATGACCTGGTGGCAGGGCGTGACCCGCAGCCAGCCCTTCTGGGTTCTCATGGCCATCGTGATCCTGTGCATCGTGATGAGCCAGGTCTCGAACGTCTTTCTGTCCGAGCGCAACATCTTCAATGTCTCGCGCAACTTCGCCTTCTTCGGGATCATGGCGCTGGGGATGACGGCGGTGATCTGCACCGCGGGGATCGACCTCTCGGTCGGCTCGCTCATGGGGCTGGCGGGGATCGCCACCGGCCTTGTCATGCAGGCGGGCTACGGGATCGTGCCGGGTTTCCTGATCTGCCTCGGGGTTGCCGCCGCCGTCGGCCTGACGAACGGGATACTCGTGGCCTATCTCAGGATGGCGCCCTTCGTGGTGACACTGGGTATGCTGGCGATCTCGCGGTCGCTTGCCATGGTCATTTCGAACAACAAGATGGTCTATCAGTTCGGCCCCGATCAGGAGCTTTATCTCTGGATCGGCGGATCGAGCACGCTGGGCATCCCCCATCCTGTCTGGGTTCTGGCCGTGCTGACCATCGTGTTCTGGGTCGCCTTCAACCACACCACCTGGGGCCGCTGGGTCTATGCCGTGGGCGGCAATGCCCAGGCCGCGCGGCTGTCCGGCATCCCGGTCGAGCGGGTGCTGGTCTCGGTCTATGTGATCTGTTCGCTCTGCGCGGGGCTTGCCGCCTTCCTGATGGTGGGCTGGTTCGGATCGGTCACCAACGCGCTGGGCCAGACCTACGAGTTGAACGTCATCGCCGCCACCGTCATCGGCGGGGCCAATCTGATGGGCGGCGTGGCCTATGCCTTTGGCGCCCCCATCGGCGCGCTTCTGATGGAGTTGATCCGCAATTCGCTGCTGCTCGCCGGGATCGACGCGCTGTGGCAGCAGTTCTTTGTTGGCCTGTTCCTGATCATTGCAGTCTTTCTGGAACAGATCCGCAATCGAGGCCGCGCCTGAGGAGGCGCGGGATTTCGTTAACCAAGAGGGAGGAGACCTCAAAATGAAGAAACTGCTTTGCGCCACCATGCTCGCGGGGATGGTCCTGCCGGGTCTGGCCGCAGCCGATACCCTGCGCCTTGCCCTTGTGCCCAAGGCGATGAACAACCCGTTCTTCGACCTGGCCCGCGACGGCTGCTACAAGGCGCAGGAAGAATCCGACGGCGCCTTCGAATGCGTCTATATCGGCCCGGGCGAACATACCGAGCTTGAGCAGGTCCAGATCGTTCAGGATCTTATCACGCAAGGTGTTGACGGTATCGCCGTGTCGCCCTCGAACGCGCCCGCCATGGCCCGCGCGCTGCAGGCCGCCGTGGAAGCCGGCATCCCCGTCATGACCTGGGACGCCGACCTTCTGGACGAAGACAAGGGCACCCGCGCCACCTTCGTCGGCACGTTCAACTACGATATCGGCGTGAACCTTGCCGGTATCGCCATGGAGCGTCATCCCGATGGCGGCACGGTCTGCCTGCAGACCGGCGGTGCGGCTGCGGCCAACCACAACGAGCGTCTTCTGGGCATCCGTGAAACGCTGGCCGGCGAAAGCCTCGGCACCGCGCCCGGCGAGCCTCTGACGGGTCAGGGCGGCTGGACCGAGATCGCGGGCTGCCCGCTCATCACCGATGACGATGGCAACCGCGCCGTGACCGGCATGGCCGACATCCTGGCCGCGAACCCCGACCTGACGGCCTTCATCTCGACCGGGGCCTTCACCCAGTGGTTCGACAACGCCTATCGCGAGGCCGCCGCGCCCTACAAGGACCGGATGGATGCGGGTGATCTGTCGATCATCGTCGCCGACACGCTGCCGATGCAGATGGAGCAGCTTGCCGATGGCCTGTCGAACGGCCAGGTCGGCCAGCGTCCCTTCGAGATGGGCTACCGCGCGATGTTCATCCTGCAGGAGCTGATCGAGGGCAACGAGGTCGAGGATCCGATCTACACCGGCCTCGATGTCTGCACCGCCGACAACGCGGACAGCTGCATCGCCGGCTAAGCCGCCGCAACAGCCAGACGACAGGGGGCGGGCACGATGTGCC
>JBHYFN010000057.1:0-23648 GCA_051859505.1 Paracoccaceae bacterium | reverse complement strand
CGCGGGTGCCTTCGGCGGTGGCCACATTGCCCGCGATCACCTGCACCTCGTTCGACAGCCGCTTGAGCCGCTCGACCGCATGGCCCACGCCTTCGGAATGGCCATGCGCCGTGTCGATCACGACGATATCCACCCCGGCCTCGACCAGCGCGGCACTCCGCTCGAACCCCGCATCCCCCACGGTCGAGGCGGCGGCAACGCGCAGCCGGCCCAGCCCGTCCTTGCAGGCAATCGGGTTCAGCACCGCCTGTTCACTGTCCTTCAGCGTCAGAAGCCCGGTGAGTTTGCCGCTGCCGTCGGTCACCAGGAGCTTCTCGATCCGGCGCGCCTTCATCAGGCTGCGCGCCTCGTCCAGATCGGCGGGTTCCTGCAGCACGGCCAGGTTCTCGGCCGTCATCATCACGCGCACGGGCGTCGCGTCATCCTCGGCAAAGCGCATGTCGCGGTTGGTGACGATGCCCAGTACCCGGCCCTGATCGTCCACCACCGGGAATCCGGTGACGCGATACCGCTCCATCAGCGCCTTGGCATCGGCCAGCGTCTGGTCGGGCCGCAGCGTGATCGGGCTGTAGACGATGCCCGAGACAAAGCGCTTGACGCGGCGCACCTCGCGGGCCTGTTCCTCGACCCCCAGATTGCGGTGGATCACGCCGATCCCGCCCGCCTGCGCCATGGCAATCGCCATGCGCGCCTCTGTCACCGTATCCATGGCGCTGGACAGAAGCGGGATGTTCATGCCGATGGCGCGGGTAACTCTGGTGCGCGTATCCGCGGTCGAGGGCAGCACGTTCGAGGCCGCCGGGACAAGCAACACATCGTCAAAGGTGAGGGCCTCACGAATTTCCATCGCACACTCCTGGGCGGGATTGACCCTTTCGGGCCGGCATCGCTTTGGCGCGTGGCTATCGCACGGGACCGCATGATGCGAAAGGCGAAAGTGACCTCCGGCATGCCGCGAACCGGCATTGCGAAGCCCCGCCCTTGCGCTAGAACCCGCCAAGGCAGCAAGGCATGAGGCAGGTCGATGGACCCTGAAGGCGTGGGCGAGAACCGGACGGTCCTGATCGATCCGGTCAGCATAGCCGTCGAACGCTGGAGCGATCCCGCCTGCGGCTCGATCGGCTGGCAGACGCTGCTTTCGGCCGGTCTGACACCAAGCAGCGGCCTGACCTGCGGGATCGCCACGCTGGAACCGGGCGAGGATTTCACCCTGCATTGCCATCCGCAGCCCGAGCTTTACCTTGGCCTCGAAGGCACGGCCGTGGTCATGGTGGACGGCCTGCCCCGGCCGATGCAACGCGAAACGCTGCTCTTCATTCCCGGCGGCGCGGTGCACGGCATCCCGCCCGTGACCGAGCGGTTTCGCTACTTCTATTGCTTTGCCACCGACAGTTTCGCCCAGGTGGCCTACAGTTTCCTGCCGGCGCCCGGCACCCCCCCTTCCGAACGGACCAGCGCATGACCGACCTTCCCCTCGTGATCTTCACCCCCTCGGGCAAGCGGGGGCATTTCCCGGTGGGCACCCCCGTCCTGACCGCCGCACGGCAGCTTGGGGTGGATCTCGATTCGGTCTGCGGCGGGCGGGGGATCTGCTCGAAATGCCAGATCACGCCCTCCTATGGCGAGTTTCCCAAGCATGGCGTCACCGTGGCCGAGGATGCGCTGACCGACTGGAACAGCGTGGAAGAGCGCTATGACCGCATCCGCGGCCTGCCCAAGGGGCGGCGGCTGGGCTGTCAGGCCTGCGTGCAGGGCGATGTGGTGATCGACGTGCCGCCCGAAAGCCAGGTCCACCGGCAGGTCGTCCGCAAAGAGGCCGACACGCGCGAGATCATCATGGACCCGGCGACCGTGCTGCGCTTTGTCACCGTGGCCGAACCCGACATGCACGAACCCTCGGGCGATCTGGAACGCCTGGCCGAAGCGCTGCGGGTGCAATGGGGGATCGAGGGCGTGACGGCGCCGCTGAGCGTGCTGTCGCGGCTGCAACCGACGCTTCGGAAAGGGGGATGGGAAGTGACGGTCGCGCTCCACAAGGGCCACCGCGACGAAAGCCACCGCATCCTCGACATCTGGCCGGGATTTCACGAGGGGCGGATCTATGGCCTGGCCATCGACCTTGGCTCGACCACCATCGCCGCCCATCTGACCGATCTGCGCAACGGCACGGTCAAGGCAAGTGCCGGCGCGATGAACCCCCAGATCCGCTTTGGCGAGGATCTGATGAGCCGCGTTTCCTACGCGATGATGAACCCCGGGGGTGATGCCGAGATGACCGCCGCCGTGCGCGCGGCGATCGACGGGCTGGCGCGCGACCTGGCCGAACAGGCGGGGATCGAGGCGCGCGCGATCCTCGAGGTGGTCTTCGTCTGCAACCCGGTGATGCATCACCTGCTTCTGGGGATCGACCCGGTGGAACTGGGCCAGGCCCCCTTTGCGCTCGCGACCTCGAATTCCATCTCGCTCGATGCCTCGGAGCTTGGGCTTGCGGCGCTCAGCCCCACGGCGCGGGCCTTCGTCCTGCCCTGCATCGCGGGCCATGTGGGCGCCGATGCGGCGGCGGTGGCGCTGTCGGAACAGCCGGGGCAGTCGGACGATCTGGTGCTGATCGTGGACGTGGGCACCAATGCCGAGATCCTTCTGGGCAACCGGTCCCGGGTGCTCGCCTGTTCCTCGCCCACGGGGCCCGCTTTCGAGGGCGCACAGATCAGCGCGGGCCAGCGCGCCGCACCCGGCGCCATCGAACGGGTCGAGATCGACCAGGTGACGAAGGAGCCGCGGTTCCGCGTGATCGGCTGCGAACTGTGGTCCGACGAAGAGGGGTTCGCCGAGGCGACGGCAGCCTCGGGGATCACCGGCATCTGCGGCTCGGGCATCATCGAGGCGGTGGCCGAATTGCGCATGGCCGGGCTGATGGATGCGCGCGGGCTGATGGGATCGGCCGAGCAGACCGGGACGGCGCGGATGCTGGCCCAGGGGCGGACCCATGCCTATCTTCTGCACGAGGGGCCGGACGGGCGGCAGATCCTGGTGACGCAGGGCGATATCCGCGCGATCCAGCTGGCGAAATCGGCGCTTTACGCGGGCGCGCGGCTGTTGATGGATGAAATGGGCGTCGAGAAGGTCGACCGGGTGACGCTGGCCGGGGCCTTTGGTGCCCATATCAGCCCGAAACATGCGATGGTGCTGGGGATGATCCCGGATGCCGCACTTGAGAAGGTGACAAGCGCGGGCAATGCCGCAGGAACGGGGGCGCGGATCGCGCTCTGTTCGGTGGCTGCCCGGGCCGAGATCGAAGACACGGTGCGAAACATCACCAAGGTCGAGACCGCGATCGAGCCGCGCTTTCAGGAGCATTTCGTCAATGCCAATGCGGTGCCGCATGCGACCGATCCCTTCCCGCATCTGGCCGCGGCGGTGAGCCTGCCCGAGGTCAGCTTCAACACCGGGGGCAGCGGCGGCGATGGCGGGCGGCGCCGGCGGAGCCGCTGAGCGGGGCCAAATTTGCAAAATTTGGCCGGCTGGAAAATTTTTGCAAAATTTTCCAGTGCGTTGCGCGAAAATGTAAAATATATTCACATTGGCTCTTGAAGCAGGGCGGTGGACCTCCGATCTACGTGATGTGAAGCCCGTTCACATCACATCCAGAGGCCGAGGAGACCGCCGATGAGCACCACCGAATTCACCCCCGATCTGACCCGCGGCGCCCAGCCGCAGGCCGCCCCCGCAGGCAGCTGGTTCCAGCGCGCCGAGGCCTGGCTCGACGACAAGGGCAAGGGCGCCTGGATCGCCGCCATGGTCCTGGGTTTCATCTTCTTCTGGCCCCTGGGCCTTGCCCTTCTGGCCTACATGATCTGGAGCAAACGCATGTTCAGCAAATCCGGCGGCTGCCGCCAGGCCCGCTATGCCGGCCTTCACGCCGCCCAGGCGGCTGCGCGCCCTTCGGGCAACGCCGCCTTCGACGCCTACAAGACCGAGACCCTGCGCCGCCTCGAGGACGAGCAGAAGGCCTTTGAAGAGTTCCTCGCCCGTCTGCGCGAGGCCAAGGACAAGGCCGAGTTCGACCAGTTCATGGACGACCGCGCCCGCAAGGCCGCGCGCCCCGCCGCACCGGCGGAAGATCGGGCCGAAGATGACGAGAGGGTCTGACAGACCCGCCGCCTTGCGCTAGACTGGAACGGCCCTGTCCCGCAGGGCCGTTTCCTTCCGGCCGCGCAGCTGCGCGGCCCATCCCGCAAGAGATTGAAGACAGAATTGACGAAAGACATTCGATGAGAGACAGCATCCATCTGCACGGCCTGCCCGACCCGGCCCTGGAACCCGCCTTCTATCAGGGGGTCACGTTCAAACGGCTGATGGCCTGGCTCGTGGACCTTCTGCCGATCCTGTTCATCGTGGCGCTGACCATCCCGCTGACCCTGTTCATCGCCCTCCTGTTCACTCCCATCCTGTGGTTCGTGGTCGGCCTGCTTTATCGCTGGATCACCGTGGCGCGAAACTCGGCGACCTGGGGGATGCAGCTGATGGCGATCGAGCTGCGCGAGGCCGATGGCAGCCGCCTCAAATCCGAGACCGCCTTCCTGCATGCCATGGGCTATACCCTGTCGACGCTGGTCTTTCCAGTGCAGGTCGCCTCGATGATCCTGATGGTGGCTCTGGGCCGCGGCCAGGGCCTGACCGACCTTGTCCTTGGCACCGCGATGATCAACCGGCCCGCCCGCTAGCCCGCGCGCTGGCCGCCGCGCCTTTGGCGCCTCGTGCCCAAGACCCGGCGCGCGATGCTGCGCTCACTCCCACGGGTCCTCGTATCGTTCGACCTCGGCCGTCACGGCGAGTTCGAGGACAAGCGGATCGGGCCCGTCGACCAGATGGGCGGCGTCGGGCCAGTCCGTCGGAACGAGCGTGATCTCTACCGTCACATCCAGCGAAACCGCTGCGATCTCATCCTCGTCCATCTCGATCTCCCAGCTCCGCACCTCCATCGTGCCCGGGCTTTCAGGAACATAGGCCTCGTAGAAATTCATCACTTCGGTGCTGTTGACCCGGACAAAGGCCGGGCTGGCGAACACGACGGCATTGCTATCGGGGTCGCGCACGATGCCAAGCGCGAGGCGAATGAACCGATCCTCCTCGCGCGCGCCGTCCACGAGGCGAGAGGCGACAAGTTCCACCAGGGAATGGTTGTGCGGGGTCCCGCTGTTGTCGACGGCTGAGGCGAAGAAGCCGATCTCGCGCAGAACGACCCATTCGGCCGGTTCGCCGTTCATGCTGCCGGTGATCTGGCCGATGACCTCGGCCGCGGCCAAGCCCGGCAGGACGGCGAGGCCGCCGCCGAAAAGGACTGCCCGGATCCTGTTCATATATGCCATGGTCATGATCCCCCGCGTTTCGAACCGGGCACAGTGTAGCGGATCGGGAGAGGGCTGTCCTTTGGTCCGGGCCAGGACGGCGAAAACTTCACAGGACCGTCACATTCGCCGTGCCGCTCTGGCCGATGGCCGGCCGGCGCAACCTGGCGGCCAGAGGCGTTTACCCCGGGCGGCCCGATGCAAGGGTCTTGGCGGAACCGGGAAATTGTTGCTAGTCTCTGTCTGACACCCTTTCACCCCGGATCCTGCCTGCCACTATGCGCCATTCCCTGCCAGTCGCGCCGCAATTCTATGTGACGGCTCCACAGCCCTGCCCCTATCTCGAGGGCCGGATGGAGCGAAAGCTGTTCACCGCCCTGCAGGGCGATCAGGCCGAGCGGCTGAACGATGCCCTGTCGAAACAGGGGTTCCGCCGCTCGCAGAACGTGCTGTACCGCCCCTCCTGCGCCGATTGCTCGGCCTGTCTGTCGGCCCGGATCCGGGTTGCGGACTTCCGCCCCAGCCGCAGCCAGCGGCGCACCCTGCGGCGCAATGCCTATCTGACCTGCCGCGCCACCTCGCCCTGGGCGACCGAAGAGCAATATGCCCTGTTCCGCGCCTATCTCGACAGCCGCCACGCCGATGGCGGCATGGCCGACATGGACCTGTTCGAATTCGCCGCGATGATCGAAGAGACGCCGATCCGCTCGCGCCTGATCGAATATGCCGATCCCGCCCGGATGGAGGACGAAGGCCTCGGCCTTGCCGCGGTCTGCCTGACCGACATCCTCGATGACGGTCTGAGCATGGTCTATTCCTTCTTCGATCCCGACAAGGCCGGCGACTCGCTTGGCACCTATGTGATCCTCGATCACGTTCGGATCGCGCGCGATCTTGGGCTGCCGTATGTCTATCTGGGCTATTGGGTGCCCGGCAGTCCGAAGATGGGCTACAAGGCCGGGTTCTCGGCGCTCGAGGTCTATCGCTCGGGCCAGTGGCAGCCGCTGGGCGACCCGTCCGATTACAGCGCCGAGATCCACCCGCTTTCCGTCGATCCGATCGCCGAGCAGGTGGCCCGGATCACCCTGCCCGACCGCAGGCCCGTGGCCGGATCGCTGACGGGCACGTTGCAGAACCCGATGAAAGGTGCGGTCAAGACCGGCGCGAAAGCCGCCGCCCGCGGGCCGGAACGGGGCGGGATCGGCTGACGATCCGGGCATAGGATGCCCCGCGGCAGGCCGCGCGGCCGGGCGCCCCCTGAAAGAAAGTTGCGCCACCGGCGCGCTTTGCGACATTTTATCCGCTCCTGGCGGTTGACGCCCGCCCCGTGGCGTGCATAACGTCCGCTCACGCCGCCCCGCCGCTTCGACAGGGCGGCCCCGAGATGGACATGAGATATGACGAACCTTGTAATCGTATCGGAAAGCGCGCGCATGGGCCGGTAACGGTTGACCAGACGAGGTTCCCATGCGCCCCCGAATTCCGGGGGCTTTTTTGTGCGACAGGATGGTTCCGCAACACGAGAGTGAGACGACGATGACGCGCGAGATGACCGGAGCGAAGATGGTGGTCCAGGCCCTGAAGGATCAGGGGGTCGAGGTGATCTTCGGCTATCCCGGCGGCGCCGTGCTGCCGATCTATGACGAGATCTTCCAGCAGAACGACATCCGCCACATCCTCGTGCGCCACGAACAGGGCGCGGTTCACGCCGCCGAAGGCTATGCCCGCTCGACCGGGAAGCCGGGCGTGGCGCTGGTCACCTCGGGGCCGGGCGCGACCAATGCCGTCACCGGGCTGACCGATGCGCTGATGGATTCGATCCCGATCATCGTGCTGACGGGCCAGGTGCCCACCTTCATGATCGGCACGGATGCCTTTCAGGAGGCCGACACGATCGGCATCACGCGGGCCTGCACCAAGCACAACTGGCTGGTCAAGGATACCGACCGGCTCTCGGCCACGATGCACGAGGCGTTCCGCGTCGCCACCTCGGGCCGGCCCGGCCCGGTCCTGATCGACATTCCCAAGGATGTGCAGTTCGCCACCGGCACCTATACGCCGAAAGAGGATCACGTCTCGCGCTACCAGCCGCGGCTGAAGGGCGATCCCGAGGCGATTGCCGCGCTGGCCGAGGCGATGGCCACGGCGAAGCGGCCGATCTTCTATACCGGCGGCGGGGTGATCAACTCGGGGCCCGAGGCCTCGCGGCTGCTGCGCGAACTGGTCGAGGCGACGGGCTTTCCGGTGACCTCCACGCTCATGGGGCTGGGGGCCTATCCGGCCTCGGGCAGGAACTGGGTGGGGATGCTGGGGATGCATGGCCTCTACGAGGCCAATATGGCGATGCATGGCTGCGACCTGATGATCAATATCGGCGCGCGGTTCGACGACCGGATCACCGGGCGGATCGACGCCTTCAGCCCCGGTTCGCGCAAGGCCCATATCGACATCGACCCCTCGAGCATCAACAAGGTGATCCGCGTCGATATCCCCATCGTCGGCGATGTGGCCCATGTGCTGAGCGATCTTCTGGCCGCCTGGAAGGCGCAAGGCGCGCAGACAGACCGCGAGGCGCTGGCCGGCTGGTGGAAGCAGATCGACGCCTGGCGCGCGGTGGACTGCCTGACCTACCGGCCCTCGGACAAGACAATCAAGCCGCAATACGCGTTGCAACGGCTTGAAGCGCTGACCAAGGGCATGGATCGCTACATCTGCACCGAAGTGGGCCAGCACCAGATGTGGGCGGCGCAATACCTTGGCTTCGAGGATCCCAACCGCTGGATGACCTCCGGGGGGCTGGGCACGATGGGCTATGGCTTCCCGGCCTCGATCGGGGTGCAGCTGGCGCACCCGGAGGCGCTGGTCATCAATGTCGCGGGCGAGGCGTCCTGGCTGATGAACATGCAGGAGATGGGGACGGCGGTGCAGTATCGGCTGCCCGTCAAGCAGTTCATCCTGAACAACGAACGCCTCGGCATGGTGCGGCAGTGGCAGGAGCTGCTGCATGGCGAGCGCTATTCGCAAAGCTGGTCCGAGGCGCTGCCCGATTTCGTGAAACTGGCCGAGGCCTTTGGCGCGAAGGGGATCCTCTGTTCCGATCCCGCGGATCTGGACGATGCGATCATGGAGATGGTGCGCCATGACGGGCCGGTGATCTTCGATTGCCTGGTCGAGAAGCATGAAAACTGTTTCCCGATGATCCCCTCGGGCAAGGCGCATAACGAGATGATCCTGGGCGAAGTGCAGGAAAAGGACCGGATCGAGGCCGGTGGCGCGGTGCTGGTGTGAGGGACAGCGTTTTCTGCACAGAAAACGCAGCGGAATATGTACATATTCCGCGCCCCGCCCATTTGGGATGCCCGGCATGAAAGACGACCGCCCGCCCCGCGACCCAGGCCGCAAGAAGGCGCGCGACACCGGGCGCCAGCGCAAGATCATGACCAATTCCTCGGACAAGGCCTCGCGCCGCAATGCCCCGGTGATCAAGGCCATGGCCAATCGCAGGATCCGTCGCACCGATCGTCAGGCCCTTGCCGAACCCGAGGCGATCGAGGAAAGCGCCGACCGCATCCGGCAGGATCACAAGCGCAAGGCGCGCCACTGGGGCAGCGTCAACGCCGCCACGCACCGCACTGAGCGCGCCGAAGCGCAGCGCATCTACCGCGAAAACGGCGGCCGGGTCGCCGTCCATCGGGCAAAAAGGGCGGCCTTCTTCCAGTCCGGCAAGTGGCAGGACGCCCTCGAGGAGGCCGAACGCACCCTCGCCCGTCTGCAGGACCGCGACCACCGCAAGGCCGACGCCAAGGATGAGTAGCACCGCCCCTCCGCTCTTTCAGGAAAGCAGGACATGACCACGCTCAACATCAAGCAGGGCTCCACGAGCCATTCCGCCTACAACCTCCGCGACACCCATTCCACCATCGAGGAGCGCCACACCCTGGCCGTCGTGGTCGAGAACGAACCCGGCGTGCTTGCCCGCGTGATCGGGCTTTTCTCGGGGCGCGGCTACAATATCGAAAGCCTCACCGTGGCCGAGGTCGATCATCAGGGCCACCGCTCGCGCATCACCATCGTCACCCGCGGCACGCCCCATGTGATCGACCAGATCGAGGCGCAGCTGGGCCGGATCGTCTCGGTTCACGAGGTGCATGACCTGACCGCCCACGGCCCCGCGGTCGAGCGCGAGCTGGGCCTTTTCAAGGTGGCGGGCCAGGGCGAGGCCCGGGTCGAGGCCTTGCGGCTGGCCGACATATTCCGCGCCAATGTGGTGGATTCGACGCTGGAGAGCTTCGTCTTCGAGATCACCGGCACGCCGGAAAAGATCGACGCCTTCGCCGATCTCATGCGCCCCCTCGGCCTGCAGGAGGTGGCGCGCACCGGGGTGGCGGCGCTGTCGCGCGGCGCGCGGTCGAGCATCTGATCCATGGCCCCGCGCAAGATCATCATCGACACCGATCCCGGCCAGGACGATGCGGTGGCGATCCTGCTCGCGCTCGCCTGCCCCGACGAGATCGAGGTTCTGGGCGTCACCGCGGTGGCCGGCAACGTGCCCCTGCCGCTGACGCAGAAGAACGCCCGCATCGTCTGCGAACTCGCCGGGCGGCGCGACATGAAGGTCTTTGCCGGCTGCGACGCGCCGATGACGCGCCCGCTCATCACCGCCGAACATGTCCATGGCACGACCGGCCTTGACGGCCCGGTGATGGACGCGCCGACCATGCCCCTGCAGGACGCCCATGCCGTCGATTTCATCATCGAGACGCTGAGGGCCGAGGCACCCGGCACCGTCACCCTCTGCCCGCTGGGGCCGCTGACCAATATCGCCACCGCCTTTGCCCGCGCCCCCGACATCATCCCCCGTGTGCAGGAAATCGTCCTCATGGGCGGCGCCTATTTCGAAGTGGGCAACATCACCCCTGCGGCCGAGTTCAACATCTATGTCGATCCCGAGGCCGCCGCAGCCGTCTTCCGCGCCGGCGTGCGGCTGACGGTGATCCCGCTCGACGTGACGCACAAGGTCTTGACCACCAAGCCCCGGATCGACCGGTTCCGGGCGATGGGCACGCGGGTCGGCACGATGATCGCCGCCTGGACCGATTTCTTCGAACGCTTCGACGTGGCGAAATACGGCTCCGACGGCGCGCCGCTGCATGACCCTTGCGTCATCGCCTATCTGCTGGAACCGCATCTCTTTTCGGGCCGCCAGATCAATGTCGAGATCGAGACCACCTCGGATCTGACCCTCGGCATGACCGTGGCCGATTGGTGGCGCATCACCGACCGGCCGAAGAACGCGATGTTCATGGGCGATGTCCATGCGGACGGCTTTTTCGCACTGCTGACCGACAGGATCGCGCGCCTCTGACCCTTGGCGCGGGGCGCGCGCGGGCCTAGGTGGATCCCATGCGCATCCCGTTCGACAATTCCTACGCCCGCCTGCCGGCAGCACTTTTCACCGCGCTGCCGCCCACGCCCGTGGCCGCCCCCCGCCTGATCGCGGTGAACGAGGGGCTGGCGCGCGAGATGGGGATCGACCCCGCGGCCCTCACGGCCGAGGTCATCGCCGGCAACACCCTTCCCGACGGTGCCGCCCCCCTGGCCCAGGCCTATGCCGGCCACCAGTTCGGCCAGTTCAACCCCGGCCTCGGCGATGGCCGCGCGATCCTGCTGGGCGAGGTGGTGGGGCCTGACGGCACCCGCCGCGACATCGTGCTGAAGGGCGCGGGCCGCACGCCCTATTCGCGCTCGGGCGACGGGCGGGCCTGGCTGGGGCCGGTCCTGCGCGAATACCTCGTGTCCGAGGCGATGGCGGCGCTTGGCGTGCCCACCACCCGGGCGCTTGCCGCCGTCACCACCGGCGAGGCGGTCTACCGCGAAACCGCGCTGCCCGGCGCGATCATCGCCCGCGTGGCCTCCAGCCATATCCGCGTCGGCACCTTCCAGCTTTTTGCAGCCCGCGGGCAACGAGATGCCCTGGCCGCCCTCGCCGACCACACCATCGACCGCCACTCTCCCGGCGCCATCGGGCCCTCGGGCCTTCTGGCCGGCATGGTCGAACGGCAGGCCCGGCTGATCGCGCTCTGGATGGGCCTCGGCTTCATCCACGGCGTGATGAACACCGACAATTGTTCCGTGGCGGGCGAGACGATCGACTACGGCCCCTGCGCCTTCATGGACAGCTACCATCCGCAGACGGTGTTTTCCTCGATCGACCATATGGGCCGCTATGCCTATGGCAACCAGCCGCAGATCGCGCTCTGGAACATCGCGCAATTCGCCACCGCGCTGATCCCCCTCATGCCCGACCGCGACGCCGCCATCGAAGAGTTTACCGGGATCGTGAACCGCTACGCCGATCTTTATGCGGCGGAATGGCTGCGCGTCTTCGGGCCCAAGCTGGGGCTAAGCGCGCCAACCGAGGACGACCGCCCGCTGATCGAGGGGTTGTTGGCGCTGATGGCCCGCGACGGGGCGGATTTCACCAACAGCTTCCGCGCCCTCGGCACCCCCGCCGCCCGCGACCAGTTCACCGACCGCAACGCCTTCGACGCCTGGGAAAGGCTCTGGCAGGCGCGCGGGCCGGACCCGGCGCTGATGGCGCGCGCGAACCCCGCCGTCATCCCCCGCACCCATCTGATCGAGGCCGCGATCACGGCCGGAGTCGCGGGCGACCTCGGCCCCTTCCACGCGATGCTGGCCGCCGTCACCGATCCCTTCACCGAAGCCCCCGCCTTCATGCGCCCGCCGAAAGACGAGGAGCGCGTGCTTCAGACCTTCTGCGGCACCTGAACCCGGCGGTTGATCAAGACGAGGCCCAGGGCCACCAGCCCCAGCGCCGCCATCAGCACCGGCCCCACCTCCTCGCCCAGAAGTGCCCAGCCAAGGCCCACGCCGAAAACCGGCGAGAGGAAGCTGAACGAGGCCACGCCCGAGGCCGGATAACGCGCGAGCAGCCAGAGCCACAGGATGAAACCCGCGCTGACCACGACGACGATCTGGAAGGCCAGCCCCCAAAGGTGGATCGGCTCAAGATCCCGTACCAGCGCCCCGAAAAGTGGCGCGAGCAGCAGCAGGATCGGCGCCGAAACCCCCACTTGCCACAAAAGTTGCACCTCGGGCCGGACCAGCCGCAGCGGGCTGGCCTTGGCCATCAGCGCCGTCGCAGCCCAACCCATCGCCGCCCCGAGGGCCGCCAGATCGCCCGCAAGGCTTGCCTCGCCGCCGCCCCGGTCGGCCATGGCCAGGGCCACGCCCCCCATGCAAAGCGCAAGGCCCAGGGCCTTGGCCCCGGTGATCCGGTCGCCCGCCACGAACAGATGCGCCCCCAGCGCCATCCAGACCGGCATGGAGTAGAAGATGATCGCCGTCCGGCTGACCGTGGTCAGGTCAAGTGCGACGAACAAGAGCAGGAATTCAAAGGCAAAAATCGTCCCCGTCACCAGCCCCGCCCAGGCCACCGCCCGGCTGCCGCGCGGCGAGATGCCCCGCAGCCAGAGCCACAGCCCGATACAGACCACCGCACCAGCCGAGCGCAGCCCGGCAAAGAACACCGGCTGCAACCCGCCATTCGTGACCTTGATCACGACCTGATTGAAGGCCAAGAGCAGCGCAAACCCGGTCAGCGCCACCGCCCCGAAGGCGTCGATATGATCCTTGCGTTCCATCGCCGGCACCAGAGGCGCCCGGCCCGGAACTGTCAACGCCTCGGCGGCTCTCTTCTGGAGATTGCTGAAGTCCGCACCTCAGTCGCCCAGCATCCATTCGCCCTCGGGCCAGAAGGCGTGAAAGGCGAAGGCGAACATCACGTCATGGACCAGATCCTGCCCCGCCCCGTCGCGCACCCGGACCGACCCGACATCCCGCCCCTCGGCAATGCGCGCGGTATCCAGCGCCGAAGCCTGACCGGCGGACCAGGACAGCACCACGCCCGCCTCGGCGATCTCGCCCGCCTCTGCCAACCGGGTCAGCGGCCAGGCCCGCTCGCCCACCCGCACCACGCGGGTCAGCGGGTCGATCCCATGCGGCGGCATTTCGCCGGAGTAAAGGAAGGGCCGCGCGCTCGTGTCATAGCCCACATAGGGGTTGCGCCCGTAGTCGCGGACGAAACCGGTGGGCTGATCCATCACCAGCCCGTCGGGGTTGCGGTCGCGGAACTCGGCCCAGCTTTCCAGAAAGCCCGGCAGCTTGGTCAGCTGCGCGCCGCTGTAGCGGCCCACGATCCCCTCGCCCGTGGCCTGCTGCCACCAGCTTTCGGTTTCGCGGTCATACATGATCATGTCGGAATGGCGCAGCTTGCCCGAAACGCCGAAACTCAGGACCGCGCCGTCAAGCCGCCGGTCGAAACTTACGCCGGAATTGCACAGCGGGCAGAAGGTCACCGCCACCGGCACGCCGCCCACCGTATCGTTCACGATCTCGTGCCACATGAGGTAGCGCACCGGATAGGCCCGTGGCGCCTCGCCCGCGATCTCGAGCGTCATGACGGGTTCGACATCGGCCAGCCGCCCTTCCTCGGCCACCGCGACAAAGGCGGGGGTGTCGATGGCGGGGATGCCGTCCCTGGGCGGGCCGCCCGAGATCACCTCTGACCAGTCACTCAGCGTGGTGCGCGCAAAATCCGTCGCAGGCCATTCCCGGACCCAGTCCGACGGTTCGGCCGATGCGGGCATCACACCCGGGCTGGCGGCCGAGACCGCCACGGCAAGGCCAAGGACAAGACGGCGGATCATCTGCGGCTCCTCTTCGCGATGAGCCGATGCTGGGCCGATCCCAGCCGCGACGGAAGCCCCCTCGCGCCCATGTGAACGGGTGAGGAGGCAGGCAAGCCATCCGCGCTGTCGGCAGGCAAGGCGGAAGATGGCCGAGACCCCGGATGCAGAAGAGCCTTGCAGATGAACCCGGCCTGCGAAAGAACTGCGGGGCGGTTTCGGCACGCCTGCGCGAGAGCTCCTGTCGAAGCCGGAACGGTTGCAGAAAAGGGACGCCGGCCCCATGCCGAAAACCGCATTGATCACCGGCGTCACCGGGCAGGACGGCTCTTACCTGGCGGAATTCCTGCTGGCCAAGGGCTATGAGGTCCACGGGATCAAGCGGCGCGCCTCGTTGTTCAACACGCAGCGGATCGACCATATCTACCAGGATCCCCATGACAAGGATCCCCGCCTCAGGCTGCATTACGGCGATCTGACCGACAGTTCGAACCTGACGCGGATCCTTTGCGAGGTGCAGCCCGACGAGATCTACAACCTCGGCGCCCAAAGCCATGTCGCCGTCAGTTTCGAGGCGCCGGAATATACCGCCGATGTCGATGCGATGGGCACCTTGCGCCTGCTCGAGGCGATCCGGTTCCTCAAGCTCGAGGGCAAGACCCGCTTCTACCAGGCCTCGACCTCCGAGCTTTACGGCAAGGTGCGCGAGACCCCCCAGACCGAAACGACGCCCTTCCACCCCCGCAGCCCCTATGGCGTGGCCAAGCTCTATGCCTACTGGATCACCGTGAATTACCGCGAGGCCTATGGGATCCATGCCTGCAACGGCATCCTGTTCAATCACGAAAGCCCCCGCCGGGGCGAGACCTTCGTGACCCGCAAGATCACGCGGGGCCTTGCGAATATCGCGGTCGGGCTTGAGCCATGCCTTTACATGGGCAATCTCGATGCGCTGCGCGACTGGGGCCATGCGCGGGATTTCGTGCGGATGCAGTGGATGATGCTGCAACAGGACGAGGCCGAGGATTACGTCATCGCCACCGGGGTGCAGTATTCGGTACGCGACTTCGTCACCTGGGCGGCCGCAGCACTTGGCCTGACGCTGAGCTTCGAGGGCGAGGGCCTGTCCGAGATCGCCCGCGTCACTGCCGTGACCGGCGACAAGGCCCCGGCGGTGAAACCCGGCGACGTGGTGCTGCGCGTCGATCCCCGCTATTTTCGGCCGGCCGAGGTCGACAGCCTGCTGGGCGATCCCACCAAGGCGAAGCAGAAGCTGGGCTGGGTGCCCGAGATCACGGCACAGGAGATGTGCGCCGAGATGGTCGCCGAAGACCTGAAAGCCGCCCGCCGCCACCACCTTCTGCGCGAGAACGGGCTGCACCTTCCGGTCAGCCTCGAAGGCTAAGGGGGCGGGGATGAAAACCTTTCTTGCGGGGCATCGCGGCATGGTGGGCGGGGCGATCCTGCGGCGGATGCAGGCGCGCGGCGACCGGGTCATCACCCGCACCCGGTCCGAGCTTGACTTGACCGATCAGGCCGCGGTGCGCGCCTTCCTGCAGGCCGAACGCCCCGATGCGGTGATTCTGGCGGCGGCGCGGGTCGGGGGCATTCATGCCAATGACAGCTATCCGGCCGATTTCATTTACGAAAACCTGATGATCGAGGCCAATGTCATCCATCAGGCGCATCAGGCCGGTGTCGGGCGCCTGCTGTTTCTCGGCTCGTCCTGCATCTACCCGCGCGCCGCCGCCCAGCCGATGGCCGAAGAGGCGCTGCTGACAGGCCCTCTCGAGCCCACGAACGAACCCTATGCCATCGCCAAGATCGCCGGTCTGAAGCTGTGCGAAAGCTACAACCGGCAGTTCGGCACCGATTACCGCTCGGTCATGCCGACCAATCTGTACGGGCCGGGGGACAATTTCCACCCCGAGAACAGCCATGTCCTGCCCGCGCTCCTGCGCCGCTTCCACGAGGCCGTCCGAACCGGCCAGGACGAGGTGGTGATCTGGGGCAGCGGCCGGCCGAGGCGCGAGTTCCTGCATGTCGACGACATGGCCGCAGCCTCGCTTTTCGTGCTGGATCTGGCGCCCGCGGTCTATCGCGCGCAGACCGCGCCGATGCGCGGCCATATCAATGTGGGCACCGGCGAGGATGTGAGCATCGCCGATCTGGCCCGGATCATCGCCGAGGTGACGGGTTTCGCGGGGCGGATCGGCTTCGACACCGGCAAACCCGACGGCACGCCGCGCAAGCTTCTGGATGTGAGCCTGCTGGCGCGGCTGGGCTGGCGCGCCAGCATCCCGCTGCGAGACGGGGTTGAACAGACCTACCGCTGGTTCCTTGACCAGCAGGACCAGCTGCGCGAGGCCTGAAGTCGGGCCGGTGAGGGCGGGCCAAAAAGGGGCCGCGTCAGAGCTTGCGCAGCTGCGCAGATGGCACCGCCGCCCGGGTCTGACGCCCCATCAGATCGAACAGCACCCAGATCCGCTCATCCGCCCCAAGGGTTTCGACCCGCGCCACGAAATCGGCGAAAGGCCCGGTCGTCACCTGCACCGTATCCCCCGGCGCAAGCGTGGGCGGGGGCTGCAGCTTGCCCGAGGCATCGCAGCGCTGCATCAGGCCGCTCACCAGCGCCTCGGGCACCGGCGCGGGCGCAGTCCCGAAACTGACCAGCCGGGTCAGGCCCTGGGTGGAGTTGATCGCCCGCCAATGCCCCTCTGCGGGATCGAAGCGGACGAACAGATAGCCCGGAAACAGCGGCTTGAGCACGGGAACGAAGCGGCCCCGGCTGCGCCGGGTGCCGTCTTCCTGCGGAAAGAAGGTGGGGAACCCCTGCCGCGCCAGATTGCGCAGGGCGATCTGGGCGCTGTTCGGGCGGCATTGTGCCGCGAACCACTGCTCGGCCTCTGCCGCCATGCCACGTCTCCCTGCCCGCCGGCACACCGCCCCGCCCCGCCCTGTCTAGCCCGAAGTCGGGGGCCGCCGCTACCCTTGCCGATCACGCCCCCCCCCTGCCGATCATGCCACGCCGCCGGATCACGGCATCAGGATCCGCTCGCGCGCAAAGCTCATCGCCGCCGTCGTTCCGTCATCATAGACCAGCTCGACCTCGATCGACTGCAGGCTGCCCGGCGGCAGGATCAGGAACAGCGGATAGCTCATGTCGGTGATCGCATTGGGCGAGGTGGTGCCGATATGGCAGGGCTCGGTCGGCAGAACCTCGGTCGCCGGGGCGCCGTTCAGGCCGTAGCGGATCTCGGACAGGCCGCAGCGCCAGGCCAGAAGATGCGTGAAATAGAGCATGTCCTGACCGCCATCGGCACTCAGCGCGACCCAGTGATCGCGCGTCATGTCAAGGATCGGGCGCACCTCGGCGGCGCTGGTGAAATCGCCGAAGCTGGCGGGGGCCGAATCCACGTAAGGCTCCGTCTCGACCGGAGCCGAGGGGTCTTCCGGGATGCCCGCCTCTGGCACGTCCGACAGCGCCAGTTCGGGCGGGGCGTATTCCTCGATCCGGTCTGCCGCGCCCCGATCAGATGGGCCCGAAACCTCGAATCCGACGAAAAAGACCAGAATGATCGAAATGAACAACTCAAGCATCGCAATCCGCCTTCGAATATCGCACCCAATACCGGTGCCGCGCCAGACTGGCACGATTGCCGCAACCGTTCCAGTCCGGCAGGCCGCCCGGCGGCAGGGGATTGTGAAGCCGGGCGCGAATGCCCATCTTGGCCGCATGACAGCGACAGCCCAGAACCTTGCCGCCCCTGATGCCGGGACCGGCGCCGACAGCCGCCCCCTGACGGTGGCGACCTACAACATGCAAAAGGGCTTCGGCACAGACATGCGCCGCCGCCCCGACCGCACGCGCGCGGTGATCGCGGGGCTGGGCGCGGATGTTCTGGCGCTGCAAGAGGCCGACCGGCGGTTCCGCACAAGGCGCGGTGTCCTCGACCTGCCCCGGATCGAGGCCGAGACGGGCCTGCGCCCCGTCCCCCTGCGCCGCCGCAGCACGCGCGAGGCGCATGGCTGGCACGGCAACCTGCTGCTCTTGCGCGAGGGCACGGTGGAAGAGGCGCAGAGCCTCTCGCTTCCGGGGGCCGAGCCGCGCGGGGCGGTGATCGCCGATCTGGACATTCCCGGCCCCGGACGGATCCGCGTCATCGCCGCTCATCTGGGGCTGAGCGGCCGCGCCCGGGCCGCACAGGCGCGGGTTCTGGCCGAGCATGTGGCCGAGGACGGCCGGCCGACGATCCTTCTGGGCGATCTGAACGAATGGCGCGCAGGCCCCGCGACAGCGCTTGCAGCGCTTTATGCGCGGTTCGGCGATCCGGGCATGGGCAAGAGCTTTCCCGCGCCCCTGCCGATGCTGGCGCTGGACCGGATCTTTGTCTCGGTCCGGCCCCGCGCCTTCGAGGTGACGGTGCATGACGGAGAGGCGGCGCGGCGCGCATCAGACCATCTGCCGCTTGTGGCACGCATCCGCTTCTGAATGCCCCAGCCTGCCCCCTGCCCCCCTGCCCGGTTCTGGCCCGAGATGTGGCCCAGGAAGATCGCCCTGGATCCCGTTGAGGCGGCGGTGCCATGCTGACCATCCTGCTTGTCGTCTTCGTCAGCCTCGCGCAGATCGGCTTCATCCTGCGCGCGCTGCTGCAACGCGGCAGCACGCCGCCGGTGCGGCTGGCCTGGGTCATGGTGATCGGCCTTCTGCCGGTGGCGGGGATCATCCTCTTCCTTCTGTTCGGCGAGGTCCGCCTTGCCCAGGCCAAGCGCCACCAGATGCGCCACGCGCGCGAAACCCTCAGGTTGGGCTGGGCCGAACGCACCGGCCCGGTACCGGAGCTCAAGGGCAGTGCGGTGTCCAGCTTCGCGATGGGCGAAGGCACGGGCGGGCTGCCGCCGGTGGCGGGCAACCGGGCGGTGCTGCTGCCCGAAGGCGATATCCAGATCGAGGACATGATCGCCGGCATTGATGCTGCCGAAAGCAGCGTGCACCTCCTGTTCTATATCTGGCTGCCCGACAGGCTGGGCACCGCGATGGCCGAGGCGGTGATCCGCGCCGCCGGGCGGGGGGTCGCGGTGCGGGTGCTGGTCGATGATCTGGGCTCGCGCGCGCTGATCCGCTCGCCCCTCTGGAAACGGATGTCCGACGCCGGGGTCGAGGTCGAGCGCGCCTTTCCCCTGGGCCATCCGCTTGTCACCGCGCTGTTCCAGCGCCTCGACCTGCGCAACCACCGCAAGATCGCGGTGGTCGACAACCGCATCGCCTGGGCCGGCAGTCGCAACTGCGCCGATGCGGCCTTTGCCATCAAGGCCCGCTTCGCCCCCTGGATCGACGTGCAGATGCGCCTGGAAGGCCCCGTCGTGCGCCAGACCCAGGCGGTTTTCCTGCAGGACTGGATGACCTATCACCACGCCGACCTGAGCCCGATGCTGGCCGAGCCGCAGCCCGAATTCGACGACGGTTTCACCGCCCAGGTGATCGCCACCGGGCCGGACCAGAGCGTGACCGGCATGTCCGATACGATCGTCTCGCTGGTCCATGCGGCACGCAAGCAGGTGGTCGTCACCACGCCCTATTACATCCCCGACATTCCCACCCAGGCCGCCCTCTGCGCCGCCGCCCGGCGCGGGGTCGCGACCACGCTGATCCTGCCCGCGCGCAACGACAACCGGATCGTCGCGGCGGCCAGCGAAAGCCATTACCCCGACCTCCTCGACGCCGGGGTGCGGCTGATGCATTTCCTGCCCGGCCTTCTGCATTCCAAGATCCTGACGGTGGATGGCCGGATGGCGCTTGTGGGGTCGATCAACCTCGACCGGCGCAGCTTTGACCTGAATTACGAGAATGCGGTCCTGCTCGAGTCCGAAGACGTGACCCGCGAGCTTGACGCGCTGCAGGACAGCTATATCGCCCGCGCGCGCGAGGTCACGGCCGAAGAGGTCAGCCGCTGGTCCCTCCTGCGTCGGCTGCGCAACAATACCGTGGCCCTGGCCGAACCCCTGCTCTGACAGACCCGGCCTCGCAGCCGGTCAGACGACCGGATCGCCCAGCCGGTAGGCCCGCGTGGCATTGCCCGCGAAAAGCGCCTCCCGCTCGGCCCCGGTCAGATCGCGGGTGATCGCATCGAAGGCCTCCCACAGCGCGGGGAAGCTGCCAAAGAGCTTGTCCACCGGGAAATTCGAGGCGAACATCGCCCGGTCCGTGCCGAATGCCTCCAGCGTCTCGAGGACGAGGGGCCGGATGCTCTCGACCGTCCAGCCGGTATCGAGCATCCCCAGCCCGCTGATCTTGACGCTGACATGCGGCAGCGCGGCCAACCGGCGCAACCCCGCCTTCCAGCCCTGCCAGCCGGCAAGGCCCCGATCCGCCCACATGCCCGCATGGTTGAGGATCACCGGCACCTCGGGATGGGCGGCAATGATCGCCGCCGCCGCCTCGACCTGATGCGGATAAAGCTGCAGATCGAAGCTCAGCCCATGCGCCCCAAGCCGCCCATAGCCATTGCGCCAGGCCGCCTCCTCCAGAAAATCGCGCCCGACATAGTTCAGGAGCGGATCGGCATGGCGGTTCACCACCTGCCGGATCCCCCGCACCGCCGGAAGGGCCGCCAGAGCGCGCAGCAGTTCGTCCACCCCCGGATCCGACAGATCCGCATGGGCCACGATCCCCAGCGGCACCGGAAAATCCCGCGCCATCGCCTGCAGATGGCGCGCCTCGGCCAGGGGATCGGTCGGAAAGGCCTCGACATGCACCGCCCCCGCCAGCCGCAGCCCGGCCCCGCCCTCGGCAAGGTATTCCGGCGGCAGATAGCTGCGCGCGATAGCGGCATTGTTGCCGATGAAGCTCTCCGATGGCGTCTCGAGCCCCGGGTAAAGCCCGGTCGCAAGATCCCACAGATGGATATGCGGATCGACGATGGTCAGCATGACGGCCCTCCTGTCGCGGGCCCTGCCTCCGGCCCTCGGGCGCAACAGAACCAGCCCCGCGCCGCCAAGGCAAGCCCGGGGCTGCCGGGGTCACGGGTGACGGGGGCGCAGGTCACGATCACGCGTCACGGGGCGCAGGAAAGGTCAGGGCCGCCAGCATTCGGCCACGCCGTCCGGGCCGGCGGGCAGGCAGATGTAGACATCTTCGGGATGGGGCGCCGGGCGCGATACCGTCGCGGGCCGCGCTGAGGCGACGACCACCTCTCCGGCCGATAGCGCCGGTGATGCCGTTCCGGCGCCCGACGGCAGCACCAGCCACAAGGCCAGACTCGCCGCCATGCCAAGACATGGATGCCTGTTCACGATCCGCTCCCGCGGTTGCCCGATCCTCACGGGGCCGGGGCGCGCCTTTTGACGCTGCCTTCTCCGGCCTCCGGGGAGGATCGTAGCACAGACCGGCCGATCCACGAAACGAAGGGGGCGCAGCCCCGCTGCGCCCCCTTGAAACGTTGCCCTTCTGCCGCAGGCCAAGGGGCGCAGTTCGGGGGGCGCAGGTTGCGCGCGGCCCCTGAACGGCCCGGCAGGCCGCGTCAGTCGCCCAGCGCCGCGGCCAGAACCTGCGCGTTGTGGCGCATCATGTCGATATAGGTCGCCGCCGGCCCCTCCGGCCCCGAAAGCGCATCGGAATACAGCACCTCGCCCACCACGGCCCCGGTTTCATTCGCGATCTGGGTGATCAGGCGGTCATCGGCGATATTCTCGACAAAGACGGCCGTGATCCCCTCGTCGCGGATCTGGGTGATGAGGCGGGCCATATCGGCGGCCGAGACCTCGGCATCCGTGCTGATCCCCTGCGGCGCCACGAAGCGGAACCCGTGTTCCCGCGCGAAATAGCCGAAGGAATCATGCGAGGTGACGACCGTGCGCCGCTCGTCGGGGATCGCGGCGAAAAGAGCCCCGATCTCGGCCTCGAGCGCGTCGATGCGGCCGAGGAAATCGGCGGCATTGGCGGCATAGTGCTCGGCCCCGTCGGGATCGACGGCCACGAGACCGCTTTCGATATTGGCGACATAGATCCGCGCGGCCTCGAGGCTTTGCCAGGCATGGGGGTCGTAATCGCCATGCACATGGCCGTGGTCGTGGCCGTGATCGTGGTCGTGGTCGTGATCATGGGCATGGTCGTCATGGCTGTGCCCATGGTCATCATGGTCGTGCCCGTGGTCGTCGTGGTCGTGCCCGTGATCGTCATGGTCGTGCCCGTGATCGTGGTCATGATCGTGACCGTGATCATGGTCGTGATCATCATGGCTGTGCCCGTGGTCATCGTGGTCATGGCCGTGATCGTCGTGGTCATGGTCATGCCCGTGGTCATGGTCATGGTCATGGTCGTGGTCATGATCATGCCCGTGGTCATGATCGTGGTCGTGGTCATGTCCGTGGTCGTGGCCATCATGATCATGCCCGTGGTCATCGTGATCATGCCCGTGGTCATCCTCGCCATAGGCGATCAGCTCCACCCCCTCGACCGCCACCACGACCTGACCGTCAAAGCCGGACGCCTCGATCAGCCGGTCGATCCAGCCCTCGAACTCGGCCCCGTTCACCACCACCAGCGCGGCCCCCGCCAGGGCCTGGGCATCGGCGGGGGTGGGCTGGTAGACATGGCCGTCGCCATCCGGGCCGAC
The DNA here is from genome assembly GCA_051859505.1 of Paracoccaceae bacterium. Lineage (GTDB taxonomy): Bacteria > Pseudomonadota > Alphaproteobacteria > Rhodobacterales > Rhodobacteraceae > JAFIEN01. The sequence continues at coordinate 977 of JBHYFN010000057.1, read as the reverse complement.
CAGCGTGGTCAGCGCAATCCGCTCGCCGCCGACCTCGGCCACCATGTCGCCCAGGATCGAGAAGGTCGCCACCACCGGCACCTGCGTCTCGGAGAGGGCGGGCAAGGGGGCAAGGGCCGAGGCGGCAACGGTCAGGGCGAGTATCCGGCGGTGTTTCATGGTCTTTCCTCTGGATGGCGCAGGCCCCGGAGGGCCGATTTCTGCCGCAAGGGTGTAGGGTATGTTATATCATAACACAACCCGCAACCGGGCAGCACGCCCCCGGAAAGGCCCGGATCGCGCATCGCGCGCGCGCCCCGTGGCGCGGCGTGCCGGGCGCCCGTGCGGGGCATCCTCGAGCTTTGACGAAGGGGGGAGAGAAGTGGCGCGGTTGACGGGGCTCGAACCCGCGACCCCCGGCGTGACAGGCCGGTACTCTAACCAACTGAGCTACAACCGCGCGTGAGCGTCCGGTTAAAGGCCCGCGCGGGCAGCGTCAAGCGGAAACGGCACCCCCACCCCCCGATCCGCACAAGCCCTTGCCACCCCGCCCCGCAACGCCCAGTCTGGGAGGGGCGAAGGGCGCCGGGTCAGGGGGTGGATCGCATGAGTGAGGCGGATCAGGCCTATGAAGCGGCCCTGCGCGAGATCGAAAAGGTCCGGCGCGAGGGCGGGACGGAGATTTCGTTCGACGCGGAGGAATTCCGTGCCCTGACCCGCATCCCGGAGGAGATCGCGGAGATCGAGGGCCTGGACACGGTCAATCTGGACCGAACCTCTATCATCGACCTCACCCCTCTCGCCGCCCTCACCGGGTTGCAGAGGCTCTCGCTCGCCCAGACCGGCGTGACGGACCTCACCCCCTTCGCCGCCCTCACCGGGTTGCAGACCCTCCGGCTCAACCAGACCGGCGTGACGGACCTCGCCCCCCTCGCCGCCCTCGCCGGGTTGCAGAGCCTCTGGCTCAACCAGACCGGCGTGACGGACCTCGCCCCCCT
>JBHYFN010000056.1:0-23700 GCA_051859505.1 Paracoccaceae bacterium | reverse complement strand
GCATCGGGCATGGCGGGGCCTTTCCTAGGTTTGGCCCCGCGCGAGGGCGGGCGGGGCATGTCGGCCTGTCAGGTTCGGCCCCTTCTAGTCCCGGGCGACGGCATCGGCAAACAGCGAAAGGGGTATCCGTGATGCGCAGGCGGTAAACCACTGATGTGCAAGGCTGCCCGGCAACAGCCCGGTCACTGGCGCTTGGACTAGCCCACCGCCTCCTCCCAGCCGGGCGCGCAATCGGCAAGGCCCAGCAGCATTTCTGCCAGGATCGTGGCCTCTGCAGAGCTGTCGGCAGAAACGATGCCTTGTCCGCCGGTGATGCGGTCCCGGATGATGGGTTCCGAAAGCAGCCTGCCGCAGACATGGATGCCCATGACCTGCCCCACCGCAGCCCCCGTCAGATCCGCAAACTCCCGCGAGGCGGGGCGGGACAGGGTGAAGGCGACGACCCAGCGGGCGCTCGCGTCGTCATACATCGGCTCGGCCCGGACCAGATCCTTGGCCGACAGGTCAAGCCTGCCGGCCTCGGTCACGAAGGAAAGCGGATACACCTCGGAAAACGCCGGCGTTGCCGCCAGAACCGCGCACAGAAACAGGGGTTTGCGCATCAATAGACGACGACCGACCGGATCGATTCGCCCGCATGCATCAGGTCGAAGCCCTTGTTGATATCCTCGAGCGGCAGGAGATGCGTGATCATCGGGTCGATCTCGATCTTGCCCTCCATGTACCAGTCCACGATCTTGGGCACATCGGTCCGCCCCCGCGCGCCGCCGAAGGCCGTGCCCTTCCAGACGCGGCCCGTCACAAGCTGGAACGGCCGGGTCGCGATCTCGGCCCCTGCGGGGGCCACGCCGATCACCACCGAGACACCCCAGCCGCGATGCGCGCATTCCAGCGCCTGCCGCATCACGGTGACATTGCCGGTGCAGTCGAAGGTGTAATCCGCCCCCCCGATCATGTCGCCCCGCCGCTTGGTGAGATTGACGAGATAGGGGACGATATCGCCGTCGATTTCCTTGGGGTTGACGAAATGGGTCATGCCGAAGCGCTCGCCCCATTCCTTCTTGGAATTGTTGACATCGACCCCGATGATCATGTCGGCGCCCGCCAGCCGCAGGCCCTGGATCACGTTCAGCCCGATCCCGCCAAGGCCAAAGACGACGGCGGTCGACCCCACCTCGACCTGGGCGGTGTTGATCACCGCGCCCACGCCCGTGGTCACGCCGCAGCCGATGTAGCAGATCTTGTCGAAGGGCGCGTCCTCGCGCACCTTGGCAAGGGCTATCTCGGGCAGGACGGTGTGGTTGGCGAAGGTCGAACAGCCCATGTAATGCAGGATCGGATCGCCATCGAGCGTGGAAAACCGCGAGGTTCCGTCCGGCATCACCCCCTGCCCCTGCGTCGCCCGGATCGAGGTGCAGAGGTTGGTCTTGCGCGACAGGCAGGACGGGCATTCGCGGCATTCGGGTGTGTAAAGCGGGATCACATGGTCGCCCGGTTTCAGCGAGGTGACGCCCGGCCCCACATCGACCACCACGCCCGCGCCCTCATGGCCGAGGATCGCGGGGAACAGCCCCTCGGGATCGGCGCCCGAGAGGGTGAATTCGTCCGTATGGCAGATGCCGGTGGCCTTGATCTCGACCAGAACCTCGCCGGCCTTGGGGCCGTCAAGGTTGACCTCCATGATCTCGAGCGGCTTGCCAGCGGCGGTGGCGACGGCGGCGCGGGTGCGCATGATGTATCCTCCCGGAAAGTGCTTTGCCGCAGGTTCGGCGAAAAACGGCGCATGTTCAATGCCATTGCGCCCGGCCCCGCAATATCCGCTTGCGCAAATCCTGCACCAGGCGCAGATTTGGCGCATGAAACACATCGCCAAACGCATCGCCACACGCGGCGCCCTTGTCCTTGCCCTGCCCCTGGCACTTGCCGCCTGCGACCCCGCCTCGGTGGCGCCCGGCGGGCCTGGGTCCGAACCGCCGATCCTGCCGGCCCTGCCGCCGCCCGATCAGGACACCTGCGACGCGAACCGCTATGTCAGCCAGATCGGCCAGCCGGCGACATCGCTGGAAAGGCTGATGATTCTCGGCCCGGTCCGGGTGATCCGGCCGGATACCGCGGTGACGATGGACTTCCGCGAAGACCGGATCAATTTCTATGTCGACGGCAGCGGGTTGATCACCAATATCCTCTGCGGATGACGGCTGGTCCCGGGCGCGGCCCGGGGCAGCTGGGCTGGGCGCCCTCGCCCGTTCGGCTGCTGCGGGATCGCGGCGCTTGATTTGTGAAGCGATTGTGTCAAACCTGTCGGCATGACTGCGCAGCCCCCCTCGCCCGTCCCGCTGGCCCTGCCCGAACAGGTTGCGTTTCACCGAACCGAACTGAGCCTGATCCTCAGCCTCTACGGCCGGCACGTGGCCGCGGGCGAATGGCGCGACTACGGCATTTCCTGCCTGCGCGAGGTGGCGGTCTTCTCGATCTTCCGGCGCACCGCCGAGAACCCGCTTTACCGGATCGAGAAGCGCCCCAAGCTGCGGCTGCGCCAGGGCCAATATGCCGTGATCGGCGCCGAGGGGCAGGTGCTGCGCCGGGGCCATGATCTGGCCGCGGTGCTGCGCGTGCTGGAGGGGCGCAAGTTCAGGGTCGTCGACTGACCCGGCCGCAGGCAGTGCACGCTTTCCGACAGAGCGCTTGAGGTTCCCCGGCCGCCCCCTGGGGTCTGTCGGAGAGGGAGGAACGGGCGCGGCCTGCCCCGGCAGGACCGCCCCAACCAGAGGAGGACGAAGGATGACCAAAGAACGGATCGGCTTTGTGGGCGCGGGCCTGATGGGCCACGGCATGGCGAAGAACATCGTCGAAAAGGGATGGCCGCTGACCGTCATCGCCCACCGAAAGCGCGAGGCTGTCGAGGATCTGGTCGGCCGGGGGGCCACCGAAGCGCCGGATCTGGAGGCGCTGGCCCGCGCCTCGGATATCGTCGTCCTTTGCCTGACCGCCTCGCCCCAGGTTGCGGCCGTGGTCGAGGGGCTGAAGCCCGGCCTTGCGCGCGGCGCGGTCATCATCGACTGCTCGACCTCTGACCCGGTCGAGACCACGCGCATCGCCGCCGATCTGGCCGCCATCGGCGTGGATTTCGCCGATGCTCCCCTCAGCCGGACCCCGAAAGAGGCCTGGGAGGGCGCGCTCGACTGCATGGTCGGCGCCGATCAGGCGGTGTTCGACCGGATCGCCCCCGTCGTTGCGGCCTGGGCCGGCAAGACGGTGCATATCGGCGGTCTGGCCGACGGGCACCGGATGAAGCTTCTCAACAACTTCCTGTCGCTGGGCTATGCGGCCCTTTACGCCGAGGCGCTGGCCCTGTCGCGCAAGGTCGGCATTCCGGTGGAAACCTTCGACAGCGTGATCCGGGGCGGGCGGATGGATTGCGGCTTTTACCAGACCTTCATGGGCTATGCGCTCGACGGCAACCGCGAGGCGCATCGCTTCACCCTTGGCAATGCGTTCAAGGACATGCGCTATGTGGAATCGATGGCCAATGCCGCAGAGGTCAGCACGCATCTGGCCAGCGCGGTGAAGAATTCCTACGCCGGCGCGCTGGCCTGTGGCGGCGACGGGCCCGAGGATTACGTGCCGCATCTGGTGGATTTCGTCGCCAGCGCCAACGGCCTGAAGAAGGCCTGAAGAATGACTGAAGAAGGACTGACCGCATGGCAGAGATCACCACCCGCAGCCTCGCCCCCGGATTCGAGCCGGTGGCCGAGGCCTTTGCCCGCAATTTCACCGAAGAGGGCGATCCGGGCGCGGCCTTTGCCGCCTGTCACAACGGCGCGCTGGTGGTGGATCTTTACGGCGGCGACTGCGACGCGGGCCGGCCCTGGGCGCCCGAGACGCTGATGCCGGTCTTTTCCGGGACCAAGGGCCTTGTGGCCGCCTGCGCGCTGATCCTGATCGAACGCGGCCAGCTTGACCCCGATGCCTTTGTCGCGCGCTACTGGCCCGAATTCGCGGCCGAGGGAAAGGAACGGATCCGGGTGCGCCATGTCCTGTCGCACCGGACCGGGCTTCCGGGGATCGCCGCGCCACTCACCTCGGCCGATCTGACCGATGATCTGGCGATGGAGAACCACCTTGCCGCGCAGGCCCAGTTCCGCGACCCCGATGCCTTTGCCAGCTATCACGGGCTGACCATCGGCTGGCTGGTGGGCGGGCTGATCCGGCGGATCGACGGGCGCAGCGCGGGGCGGTTCTTCGCCGAAGAGATCGCGGAGCCTCTGGGTCTGAACGCCCATATCGGCCTGCCCGAGGCGCTTGAGCCCCGGGTCGGCAAGGTGCGGATCGGGGCGGGGATGAAGCCCTTTGGCGAAGGCTTCACCGAGGATCAGAAGGCCGATCCCGTCCTGCATGCGATCTGGGGCAATCCCAAGGTCTTCGAGGGCGACGACTTTCACTGGAACAGCCGCGCCTATCACGCGGCCGAGATCCCCGGCGCCAACGGCCTTGCCGATGCGCCCTCGATGGCGCGGTTCTATGCCTGTCTGGCGCAGGGCGGCACACTGGACGGGGTCACGATCCTGCGCCCCGAAACCATCGCCCGCGCCCGGACCGAGCTTGCCCGCTTTCACGACCCCTATATCGGGCAGGACATGGTCATCGGGCAGATGTTCCAGCTGCAATCGGCCCGGATGACGATGGGCCCGGCGCCTGACGCCTTCGGCCATGGCGGGGCGGGCGGCTCGGCGCATGGGGCCTGGCCGGGGCTGAACCTGGGCTTCAGCTATGTCATGCGCGACATGCGCGACGACCCAGAACACCGCCGCACCCGCCCGCTTCTGGCCGCGCTCCACGCCGCCGCAAGCCGGCTTTCCTGACCCCCGGAGCACACCCCGAAGCACCTACCAAAGCACCCCCGGCCCGGAGCGACCGGCCCAGCGCGGTGGCGCCGGGCTTCACGCTTTGGGGAAATCCGCCGAAACGGCTTCGGATGATCTTTCAAATCGGCATCTCTGCGGCTAGTCTCGCCCGCAATACGGTGTCGGTGCGTTCTGCTGCAAAAACCGGATCAACGGTCAGGCCAGTCGGCCCAGCGGATCGGACCCGTGCGGATCAGGGCCATCAGGCACCGGCCACGCACGCAAGCCGGCACGAAAAGGGGCAAAGGGGCAGGCCATGACTGGGATCTTGGGGATCGGACGGGCACGGCGCGTCATGTGTCGGAACGCGGGCGAAGGGCGCAAGGCGCGGGGTGTCGCCGCGCTGGCACTCGGCGCCTCGGTTCTGGCGCTCTCGGCCTGCGAGGACGGCCAGCTTGCCTTCGGCGGCGACGGTGTGACGCCGGGCATCCCCCAGACGGTGCAGCTGGTCGAAACCGATGTCGAGGCGCCCGAGATCTTTCAGACGACCGGATCGGGCCTCTGGGACGGGCGCCCCTCGCTGGGCGGGGTCTGGGTGGCCCATCCCGATGTGGCCCAGCCCGAGCGCGTCATCATCCGCAATCAGGAGAACGGGAATTTCGTGATCGGCGCCCTGTTCCGGCGCGAGCGGGACAATCCCGGCCCGCCCTTGCAGGTCAGTTCCGACGCGGCCGAGGCGCTGGGGATGCTGGCGGGCGCGCCGGCCAACCTCAACGTCACGGCGCTGCGGCGCGAAGAGGCGGCCCAGCCGGTGCCCACCGAGGCGACCAGCGCCATTGATGCCGAAACCCAAAGCTTCGAGGCCGCGCCCGAGATCGCCTCCGCCACGCTCGACGCCGCACCCCAGGACGCCGCGCCCATAGGGGCCGCCCCGCTGGGGGCCGAGGCTCTGGCCACCATCGCCGCCACCCCCACACCGGCCACCGCACCCGACAGCGCCCGCGCCGTCTCGGACGAACCTCTGCTTGACCCTGCGGCCCTGGTCGCGGCCGCCGCGGCGGCCATGCAGAACGTGCCCGTCACCGCCGCCCCGGCCCCCGCCGCAGCCACCGCTGCCGCGCCTGCCCCCGCCGCGCCCGCCCCTGCGGCGCCCGCTTCATCCTCGGCCGTGGACCGGCCCTTCATCCAGCTGGGCATCTTCAGCATCGAAGCCAATGCCCAAAGCCTTGCCGCCGACATGAACGCCAAGGGCCTGACCGCCCGCGTGACCGAACAGCAAAGCCAGGGCCGCAGCTTCTGGCGCGTGCTGGTCGGCCCCGCGCAAAGCACCGCCGAACGCGCGAGCCTTCTGGAACGGGTCAAGGCCGAGGGGTTCAACGACGCCTATTTCGTCAGAAACTGAGACCGGACCGGGAGCCCGCCCGCGATGCTGCGCCTGACCCTGCTGCGCCTTACCCTGCTGCCCCTGATCCTGGCAGCCTTCACAGTGACCGCCCTGCCCGCCCGCGCCCAGGGGTTCGAGACGGCGGCCGAGGCGGCCTTCGTCCTCGACCACACGACAGGCACGGTGCTTCTGGAAAAGAACGCCGATCTGCCGCTGCCGCCGGCCTCGATGTCGAAGCTGATGACGATCTACATGGGCTTTGAAGCGGTCGCGAGCGGCCGGCTCGACATCGACCAGCGCCTGCCGGTTTCGGAACATGCGATGAGCTTTGGCGGCTCGTCGATGTTCCTGAACACCACCGACAGGGTCCGGGTCGAAGACCTGTTGCGCGGCATCATCATCCAGTCGGGCAATGATGCCTCGGCGGTGCTGGCCGAGGCCTTGTCGCCCGACGGCACGGAAGAGGGCTTTGCCCAGCTGATGACCCAACGCGCGCGCGAGTTGGGGATGATGAATTCCACCTTCCGCAATGCCAGCGGCTGGCCGGCGGCGGGGCATGTGATGTCGATGCGCGATCTGGGGATCCTGGCCGACCGGCTGATCACCGATTATCCGACCTTCTATCCGCTTTTCGCCGAAGCCGAATTCGCCTTTGACGGCAGGGTGCCCTCCAACACGCTCAACCGCAATCCGATCCTGGGCCTTGGTCTGGGGGGGGACGGGCTCAAGACCGGCCATACGAACGAGGCGGGATACGGCCTTGTCGGATCCGCCGTGCAGGGCAACCGCCGCATCATCTTTGTCATCACCGGCCTCGAGTCCGAGGCCGCAAGGCGCAGCGAGGCCGAACGGGTCATCAACTGGGCCTTCGGGCAGTTTTCGCTGCGCGAGGTGGGGCCTGCGGGGACCAGGGTGGCCGAGGCCGATGTCTGGATGGGCGAGGCGCCGCGCGTCGGGCTGGTCCTGGCCGAGGATCTGGCCGTTCTGGTGCCGGTGCTGACGGCCGCCGGCGCCAGCGGGGCCGAGGCCAGCGCCACCGCGATCCATCAGGGGCCGGTCGCGGCCCCGGTCAGCGCGGGCCAGCCGATGGGCGAGCTTGTCATCGCCCGCGAGGGCATGCCCGAGATGCGCGTGCCGCTCGTGGCCGAGGCCGATGTCGCCGCCGGCGGCTTTGTCGTCCGGGTGCAGACCGCCGGGCGGATCCTGCTGTCGCGCGTGCTGGGTGCCGCCACCTCGCTTGTCGGCGAGGCGTGAGCCCCGCGATGACGGAAACGCCTCTGCGGATCGGGCAGCGGGCCGCCGGGCGCTTCATCAGTTTCGAAGGGATCGACGGGTCGGGCAAATCCACCCAGGCGCGGCTTCTGGCCGAACGGCTGACCGGCGCCGGGGCGGAGGTTCTTCTGACCCGCGAACCCGGCGGCAGCCCGGGGGCCGAGGCGATCCGCGGCCTCCTTCTGACCGGCGATCCCGACCGCTGGTCGCCCGAGACCGAGATCCTGCTTTTCACCGCGGCGCGGCGCGACCATCTGGAAAAGACCATCCGCCCCGCCATCGCCGCCGGAAAGGCCGTGATCACCGACCGTTTCGCCGATTCGACCCGGATCTATCAGGGCGCCGCCCGGGGCGACCTGCGCGAAACGGTGGACCGGCTGCATGAGCTGATGATCGGCTGCGAACCCGACCTGACCGTCCTGATCGACATGGACCCCGCCGCAGCGCTTGCGAGGGGCCTGGCCCGCCGCTCGGGCGAGGACAGGTTCGAGGAGATGGGCCTCTCCTTCCAACAGGCCCTGCGCGCAGGCTTCCTTTCGCTGGCCGCCGATCACCCCGACCGGATCATCACGATCGACGGCAGCGGCACGCCCGAAGACGTGGCCCAGGCCGTGGCCGAGAGCCTGGCGCAGGCCCTTGCCCAAAGGTTCGGAGGCGGGCCATGAGCGCGGACCAGGACAGCACCGAGGAACCCGACCGCGCGGGCGAGGCCCCGCATCCGCGCGAAACCGCCCGGATCTTTGGCCATGACGCGGCCGAGGCCGAATTCCTGGCCGCCTTCACCGCCGACCGGCTGCATTCGGGCTGGCTCATCACCGGGCCGCGCGGCATCGGCAAGGCCACCCTCGCCTACCGGATCGCGCGCTTCCTTCTGGCCACCCCGCCCGAGGACGGGGGCGGGCTCTTCGGCGCCCCGCCGCCGCCCGACACGCTTGACATTGCGGCCGATCATCCCGACGCCCGGCTGATCCTCTCGGGCGCGCATCCCCGCCTTGTCGTCATCCGGCGCGGGCATGACGACAAGACCGGCCGCCTGCGCAGCCAGATCACGGTCGAGGAGGTGCGCCGCCTGCGCGGGTTCTTCGGCATGTCGGCGGCGGATGGCGGGCGTCGGGTGGTGATCGTCGATTGCGCCGACGAGATGAACGTGAACGCGGCCAACGCCCTTCTGAAAGTGCTGGAAGAGCCGCCCGCCCGCACGACCCTCCTGCTGATCTCGCATCAGCCGATGCGCCTTCTGCCGACAATCCGGTCGCGCTGCCGGGTGCTGCGCCTCTCGCCCCTCGCCGCGCCCGACCTTGCCGCAGCACTCGAGGCGGCGGGCCTGCCCGTGGCGGCGGACGAGGCGACGGCTGTCCTGACCGGCGGATCGGTGGGGGCGGCGGTGCGGCTCGCGGCGGGCGACGGGGCCGCGCTTTACCGCGATATCGTGGAGCTGTTCGAGCGTCTGCCCCGGATCGACCGCCCCCGCGCGATCCGGCTGGCCGAGGCCTGCGCCGGCCGCGGGGCCGAGGCGCGACTGGACCTGACGGTGGATCTGATCGACCTGTTCCTCACGCGCTGCGCCCGGGCGGGCATTCAGGGCGAGCCCTCCTCGCAGGGCGCCCCGCACGAGGCCCGCCTTCTGGCGCGGCTGTCCCCCGACGATCATGCCGCCCGGCGCTGGGCCGGCCTGCAGCAGGAACTGGGCGCCCGGATCCGGCATGGCCGGGCCGTCAACCTTGACCCTGCCGCATTGATCCTTGATATGATCCTGCGGGTCGAGCAGACGGCAAGGGCGCTTGTGCCGGCCTGAACCAAGGGCCCCTCAACCAAGGGCCCCAAGAACCCAGAGCCAGTGCATATTTGAAAGTCCCCGACCTCGTGACCGAACCTGAGACAGCCTCCGACGCCGCGCCTGCGCCTCCCGAACTGGTCGACAGCCATTGCCACCTCGATTTCCCCGATTTCGAGGGCGAGCTGGATCAGGTCGTCGGCCGCGCCCGCGCCGCCGGCGTTCACCGGATGGTCACGATCTGCACTAAGCTCAGGGCCGAGCCGCAGGTCCGCGCCATCGCCGAGGCGCATGGCCCGGTGCTTTACGCCGCCGGCACCCATCCGATGAGCGTGGCCACCGAGCCGATGGCCAGCGTCGAGGCGCTTCTGGCCATCGCCCGCCATCCCAAATGCGTGGGCATCGGCGAGACCGGGCTGGACTATCACTACACCGCCGAGACGGCCGAGGCGCAGCAGGCCTCCTTGCGGATCCATATCGCGGCGGCGCGGGCCTCGGGCCTGCCGCTCATCATCCATGCCCGCGACGCCGACGAGGATATGGCCCGCATCCTGACCGAGGAACATCGCGCCGGCGCCTTCACTTGCGTCATGCACTGCTTTTCCAGCGGGGCGGGCCTTGCCCGGGCGGCGCTTGATCTGGGGTTCTACCTGTCGATGTCGGGCATCGCGGCCTTTCCCAGGTCCGAGGATCTGCGCGCGATCTTTGCCGCCGCCCCGCTTGACCGGATCCTGCTTGAAACCGACAGCCCCTACCTCGCCCCGCCGCCCCATCGCGGGCGGCGCAACGAACCGGCCTATACCGCCCATACCGCCCGCGCAGGGGCCGCGGTTTTCGGCCTGGGCCTCGAGGACTTCGCCCGCGCCACCACCGCCAATTTCGACCGCCTCTTCACCAAGGCGGCCGGCCTGCGGGATGCCGCCTGATGGCGCTCTTGCGCTTCACCATCCTGGGCTGCGGATCCTCGGGCGGGGTGCCGCGGCTGGGCGGGCACTGGGGCGCCTGCGACCCGGAGAACCCCCGCAACCGGCGGCGGCGCTGTTCGATGCTGGTCAGCCGGATCGACGAGGCGGGGGTGACCCAGATCCTGATCGACACCTCGCCCGACATGCGCGCGCAGCTTCTGGATGCGGGGGTCGGGCGGCTGGATGCGGTGGTCTATACCCATGCCCATGCCGATCATGTGCACGGGATCGACGATCTGCGGATGATCGTCCACAACACCGGCGAGCGCCTGCAGGTCTGGGCCGATGGAGAGACCGGCAACGATCTGGTCTCGCGCTTCGGTTATGCCTTCGTGCAGCCCAAGGGTTCGGCCTATCCGCCGATCCTTGACCTCAACACGATCGAGGGGCCGTTCGAGGTCTTGGGGGCCGGCGGCGCGATCCGGCTGACCCCGATCGAGCTGCGCCACGGCAGCATGGCGGCGCTGGGGTTCCGCATCGGCGGGCTGGCCTATCTGCCCGATGTCTCGGAGATCCCCGAACCCGCATGGCCCGCGCTCTCGGACCTCGATTTCCTGATCCTCGACGCGCTGCGCTATACGCCGCATCCGACCCATGCGCATCTCGAGCGCACGCTGGACTGGATCGCCCGGGCGCAGCCTGCGCAGGCCATCCTGACCAACATGCATATAGATCTGGACTACGCGACCGTCGCGCAAGAGACGCCCGCGAACGTGACGCCCGCGCATGACGGCATGGTGATCGAGCTTGCCTGCTAGCGGCGGCGACAGGGGCGGGCCACCAGACGGGCCGAACGACTGCCCTAGCGACGGGCCACCGGACGGGCCAACAACCGGGCGCGCGCGCGGATGACGATCCTCGCCTCGGTCATCCTGCCGGTCTTCGTGGTGATCGGGATCGGCTATCTTGCCGCCTGGCGCGGGCTGATGGGCGAGGCGGCGGTCGACGGGCTGATGACCTTCGCGCAGGGCTTCGCGATCCCGGTCGTGCTGTTTCTGGCGGTGGCGCGGCTGGATCTGGGCCAGAGCTTCGATCTGCATCTTCTGGGCAGCTTCTATGCCGGGGCGACGCTGGGGTTTGTCGCGGGGCTGATCGGCGCGCGGTTCCTGTTCGGGCGGTCGTGGGAGGATTCGGTCGCCATCGGCTTTTGCGGGCTGTTCTCGAATTCGATCCTGCTGGGCCTGCCGATCACCGAGCGCGCCTATGGCCCCGAGGCCACGGTGGGCAATATCGTCATCCTCTCGCTGCATGCGCCCTTCTGCTATACACTGGGCATCACCGTGATGGAGCTGGTCAAGGCCCGCGGCGGCGCCCTTGCCGCCCTGCCGGCCAAGATCGGACGGGCGCTGTTCCGCAACGCGCTGATCCTCGGGATCGCGATGGGCTTTGCGGTGAACCTCACGGGGCTGGCGCTGCCGGGGGTCCTGACCGACGGGCTTGACCTGATCGCGCGGGCCGCCCTGCCGGCGGCGCTGTTCGGTCTGGGCGGGGTGCTGTTTCGCTATCGGCCCGAAGGCGACATGCGGGTGATCCTGTTCATCGTCGCGGTTTCGCTGGTCCTGCATCCGGCGACGGTCTGGTTTCTGGGCCACGGGGGGCTTGGGTTCGGGGGAGGCGCGGCCCTCTCCGACCCGGCCTTGCGTTCGGCGGTGGTGACGGCGGCGATGGCGCCGGGGGTGAATGCCTATCTCTTTGCCCATGGCTATGGCCATGCCCGCCGGGTCGCGGCCTCGGCGGTGCTGGTAGGCACGGGCCTGTGCATGTTCACCGGCGCCTTCTGGATCTGGCTCCTGCCCTGAGCCTTGCTCTTTCCCCCCCGGCCGACTGGCCCTATGTAAGCCCCATGTTCACCGATTTCCTGCGCCGCCTTCTGGCCCCCGATCCCGAGCCGATCCCCGATACCGATGCCCGGCTGGCACTCGGCGCGCTTCTGGTGCGGATCGCCAAATCCGACGGCACTTACGATGTGGCCGAGATCGCCCGCATCGACCGCATCCTTGCCAGGCGCTATGACCTCAACCCGGTCGAGGCTGCCAAGCTGCGCGCCGATGCGCAGGATCTCGAGCATCAGGCCCCCGACACCGTCCGCTTCACCCGCGCCATCAAGGAGGCCGTCCCCTACGAGGAACGGATGGCGGTGATCGAGGCGCTGTGGGAAGTCGTCGTCGCCGATGGCGAGAAGGACGACCACGAACTCGCCCTTCTGCGGATGATCGCGCCCATGCTGGGCGTGACCGATCAGGACAGCGCCCTTGCCCGCCAGCGGGTCGAGGCGCGGGGCGCGCCTGACGGGGCCTGAAGGGGGGGGCATGTTCGCATCGCTTCCGATGTATGACCGGCCGGAATCGGCGGCCGCGCAGGATCTGTTCTGGTCGCTGATCCGGGCCGAGCTTGCCGCGCGCGGGATCGACGCGCCCGAAAGGCTCGACCGCAGCGTCCCGCATATGGAGGGATGGGCGCGCCCCGATCTGGTGCTGGGCCAGATCTGCAACCTGCCCTATCGCGCCGCCTTCCGCGACCGGGTCACGCTGATCGGCGCCGCCGATTACGGCCTGCCCGAGGCGGCTCCGGGCGACTACTACAGCCTCTTCGTCGTGAGGAAGGACGACCCCGCCAAGCGCCTTCAGGACTGCGCAGGCTACCGCTTCGCCTATAACGAGGCCCTGTCGAACTCCGGCTGGGGCGCCCCGGTCCAGACGGCTCTCGCCCAGGGGGTGACGCTGAACCCCGCGGTTCAGACGGGCGCGCATGCCGCCTCGCTTCATGCCGTGGCCGGGGGGCTGGCCGATCTGGCAGCACTCGACGCGGTCACATGGCGCGGGCTGAGCCGCTGGGATCCGCGCGCGGCCGAGGTCAGGGTGATCGGGCGCAGCTTCGCCAGCCCCGGGCAAAGCTACATCACCCGCGCCGGTCAGGATCCCGCGCCCTACCGCGCCGCACTGGCCGCCGCCATCGCCGCCCTGCCGCAGGACCAAGCAAAGGGGCCGCTTCTGGGATTGCGGGGGATCGTCGCCCTGCCGCCTGCGGCCTATGACCTGCCGCTGCCACCCGCGCCCGCCGCCTGACCTGAACCCCGGCCTTCGGGCCGCCAACTGGTCAGATGCCGCAAAAACGGGCGAATCCGGGCGATTGACGCAGGGAAAGGCGCGACAAGGCGTTGCATTCGCCGCAAAAATCGGCGCAACCTTGCGAAACAGGGAAAAAAGCCAGACGTGAACACGCAAGCGCCGGTCATCGAGATCCGTGATCTTCACAAGTCCTTCGGCACGCTTGAGGTGCTCAAGGGCGTGGATATCACGGCGCCCGCGGGCCATGTGGTGGCGATGATCGGCTCGTCCGGCTCGGGCAAATCCACGCTTCTGCGCTGCTGCAACCTGCTTGAGGACAGCCAGCAGGGCGAGGTTCTGTTCTGCGGCGAGCCGGTGAAATGGGCCGGCAGCGGGCTGAACCGCCACCCCGCCGACAAGGCGCAGCTGATCCGGATCCGCACCAACCTGTCGATGGTGTTCCAGAGCTTCAACCTCTGGGCGCATATGACGATCCTGCAGAACGTGATGGAGGCGCCGGTGACGGTGCTCAAGCGCGACCGGGCCGAGGTGGAACAGGCGGCGCGCGGATATCTGGCCAAGGTGGGGATCGGCGACAAGGCCGATGCCTATCCGGCGATGCTCTCGGGCGGACAGCAGCAGCGCGCCGCAATTGCCCGCGCCCTTTGCATGGAACCCAAGGCGCTTTTGTTCGACGAGCCGACCTCGGCGCTTGATCCCGAACTCGAGCAGGAGGTGGTCAAGGTGATCAAGGCGCTGGCCGAAGAGGGGCGCACCATGATCATCGTCACCCATGACATGCGCCTTGCCGCCGATGTGAGCGATCACGTCATCTTTCTGCATCAGGGCCGGATCGAGGAGGAAGGCCCCCCCGACGCGCTGTTCGGCACTCCCCGGTCCGAACGGCTGCGGGGGTTTCTCTCGGCCACCATGCCGGCGTGACGTCCCCTGAGACCCCCTGACGCCCCCAGAGGCCCCCTGACGAGGCACAACCGCAGACCAAGCCGTTTCAACCAACCCGAACCACAACAAGGGAGATCCAAATGAAGAAACTCATCCTCACCACCGCCGCACTGGCCCTCGTGGCCGGCGCCGCCGCCGCGCAGGACGTGACCCGCATGGGCACCGAGGGCGCCTATCCTCCGTGGAACTTCATCAACGACAATGGCGAGGTCGACGGCTTCGAGCGCGAACTGGGCGACGAGCTGTGCAGCCGCGCCGGGCTGAATTGCGAATGGGTCGTGAATGACTGGGACACGATCATCCCCAACCTCGTCTCGGGCAACTATGACGTCATCATCGCCGGGATGAGCGTCACCGAAGGCCGCGCCGAGGTGATCAGCTTCACCAACGAATACTACCCGCCGACGCCCAGCGCCTATGTGGGCCTGACGCCGGATGCCGATATCAACGGCGTCGTGGCGGCGCAGGTCTCGACCATCCAGGCGGGCTATATCGCGGAACTTGACGCGACGCTGCTGGAGTTCTCGACCCCGGACGAGACGGTCGCCGCCGTGCGCTCGGGCGAGGCGGATGTGGTCTTTGCCGATTACGACTACCTCCTGCCGCTGGTCGAGGCCTCGGGGGGCGAGCTGGCCTTCGTGGGCGACCGCGTGCCGCTGGGCGGCGGCGTGGCCATGGGCCTGCGCCAGTCGGATACCGAGCTGATGGAGGTGCTGAACGCGGCGCTGGCTTCGGTGGCCGAGGATGGCACCCTCGCCGCGCTTCAGGAAAAGTGGTTCGCCGAGGATTCGGTTCAGTGATCTGAGGCGATCCCGGGGGCGGGCAACCGCCCCCGGGTCAGCGTGGCCCGATGTTTTCCTTCTGCACCGATCCCGACACGCTCGACGGCATCCGCTGGATGCTGTGCTATCTGACGACTCCGAAGCATATGAACCTCTACTATGCTTTCGGGACGGTGCTGCTGCTTCTGGCGATCACGGCGCCGGTGTCGCTGGCCTTCGGCTTTGGCGGCGCGATCCTGGCGCGCTCGCGCATCGCGCCGCTCTCGTGGCTGGGCAAGGGCTATATCGCCATCGTGCGCGGCGTGCCCGATATCGCGTTCTTCCTGTTCTTCGTCATCGCGCTGGACCAGGCCTTTGAATGGATCCGCCATCAGGTGAAATGCCCCGACTGGGACCAGCCGATCCGGCAGGGCAGCGATTTCATCGTCTGCGCCGCGGCCAAGCTGCCGCAGAGCAATGCACCGCAATATGTGCATGACACCTATGCCTTCTTCATCGCCGTCCTGACCTTCGCCATCGTTTTCGGCGCCTTCGCCGGCAATGTGCTGTTCGGCGCGATGCGGGCCGTGCCCCGGCCCCAGATCGAAACCGCCGAGGCCTATGGCATGACGCAGGGCCAGGTCTTTCGCCGGATCATCGTGCCGCAGATGTGGGTCTATGCGCTGCCGGGCCTGTCGAACCTCTGGATGGTGCTGATCAAGGCCACGCCGCTTCTGTTCCTTCTGGGCATCCAGGATATCGTCTATTGGGCGCGCGAGCTTGGCGCGACCCAGACGCCGCGCTTCACCGCCTATCCGCATGGCGACTGGCGGATGTGGTATTTCCTGTTCCTGCTGGTCTTCTACCTGGCCTTCACCAAGGTCTCGGAGGTGGTGCTGGAACGGATCATGCAGCGCCTGTCGCGGGGGCAGGCCACCGCCGCGGGCGAAGCACAGCGCAGGGCCGCCGCATGAGGCGCAACGTCGGGCAGGGCCGAAATTGGCCAATTTCGGCCTCCCCCCGAATTTTGCCAAATTCGGGGGCCCGCCCATGACCTGCGCCGAGATCCTGCAGGCCTACTGGCTGCGCTCGCTCGGGATCGGCGAGCGGCTTCTGCCCTCGTCCGACATCACGCTCTGCCATCAGTTCGTGCTGATCGGCTCGGGGCTGATCTGGAATGTCTATTTCGCCGTCATCGCGCTTCTGTCGGGCTTCGTGCTGGCGATGGTGCTGGCGGTGGGCAAGGCCTCGTCCAGCCGCTGGCTGCGCAAACCCGCGGAATGGTTCATCTTCATCTTCCGGGGCTCGCCGCTCTTCATCCAGTTCTTCTTCGGCTATTTCCTGTTTCTCAACGTCAAGAGCACCTTCCCCGAGCTGGGCGCGCTGACCTCGGCCGGGGTGGGTGCGACGATCGTGCTGTTCCTCAACACCGCCGCCTATTCGGGCGAGATCTTCTACGGCGCGCTGCGCTCGATCCCCAAGGGCGATATCGAGGCGGCGGATGCCTATGGCATGTCCGGCTTTTCCCGGTTCCGCCGGATCACCTGGCCCACCATGCTGCGGATCGGCTGGCCGGGCTATACCAACGAGGCGATCTTTCTGTTTCACGCCACGACGCTTGTGT
The DNA here is from genome assembly GCA_051859505.1 of Paracoccaceae bacterium. Classification (GTDB taxonomy): domain Bacteria; phylum Pseudomonadota; class Alphaproteobacteria; order Rhodobacterales; family Rhodobacteraceae; genus JAFIEN01. The sequence continues at coordinate 7,066 of JBHYFN010000056.1, read as the reverse complement.
TCTTTTCCGGCTTTCCGGCGGTCCAGCAATCGGGCGACGCGCTCTATTACGCGCGCTATTTCGCGGACAAGACCTTCAATCCCTTTGTCCCCTACCCGATCCTTGCAGGCTATTTCATCCTGCTCACGCTGGTGATCATCGGCATTTTCGGCCTGATCAACCGGCACCTGAACCGGCACCTGCCCCAGGCGGCGCGGCCCCGGATCAGATACAGACCACAGGTAATCCGATGAGCTGGCTCGACGACCATCCCGACGTTCGCAACATCCGCTGCGGCGCGGCCGACCTGAACGGTCAGGCCCGCGGCAAGCGGGTTCCGGTGAAATTCGCCCGCAAGATCGAGGAAGAGGGCACGCGGTTCCCGCTCTCGGTCCTCAACCTCGATATCTGGGGCGAGGATGTGGAGGACAGCCCGCTGGTCTTCGAGATCGGCGATCCCGACGGCGTGCTGCGCCCGACCGAGCGGGGCTATGTGCCGATGCCCTGGCTTGCCACCCCGTCGGCGCTTTTGCCTTTGTGGATGTTCACCGAAGAGGGCGAGGCCTTCGAAGGCGATCCGCGCCACGCCCTCGCCCGGGTGCTGGAGCGCTACGCCGCGCGCGGGCTGACGCCGGTGGTGGCGACGGAAATGGAATTCTACCTCGTCGACGACAGCGGCCACGAGATCCGCCAGCCCAAGAGCCCCCGTTCGGGCAAGCGCCGGATGGGCGCCGATATCCTGTCGCTGCGCGCGCTCGATGCCTTCGACGTCTTCTTCACCGAGCTTTACGACGCCTGCGAGGCGATGGACATTCCCGCAGAGGCCGCGATTTCCGAGGTGGGCCTTGGCCAGTTCGAGATCAACCTTGTCCATGTGCCCGATGCGCTGAAGGCCGCGGACGATGCCTGGCTGTTCAAGATGCTGGTGCGCGGCCTTGCCCGCAAGCACGGGATGGCCGCCAGTTTCATGGCCAAACCCTATGAGGATTTCGCCGGCAACGGGCTGCACATGCATTTCTCGGTCGAGGATGAGGCGGGCCGCAACATCTTTGCCAACGGCACCCATGACGGCACGCCCGTCCTGCGCCATGCCATCGCCGGCTGTCTGAGCACGATCCCCGACCTTGCGCTGATCTTCGCGCCCCATGCCAACAGCTATGACCGGCTGGTGCCCGAATCCCATGCGCCCACCGGCATCTGCTGGGCCTATGACAACCGCACTGCCTCGATCCGGGTGCCGGGCGGCAGTTTCGCCGCGCGCCGGATCGAGCATCGGGTCGCGGGGGGCGATGTGAACCCCTATCTGCTGCTGGCCGCGGTCCTCGGCTCGGCGCTGGTCGGGATCGAGGACGGGCTGGAGCCGCCGCCCCCCATCGTCGGCAATGCCTATGAGCAGGACCTGCGCCAGATCCCCGCGACATGGTCCGAAGCGATCGACCGGTTCGAGAAATCGCCTTTGGCCGAGCGGATCTTTCCGCGCCTCCTGATCGACAATTTCGTCATGACCAAACGGCAGGAGCTGCATTACATGGCCGAGCTTTCGCCCAGCCAGCAGGTCGAGCTATACCTCGACACGGTATGAGAAAACTCTTGGGCTTTCTGGGTTACGCCGTGCTGGCGCTTGTGGCGTTTGGCGTCGTGGTCGCCCTTGTCAACTTCCCCGGTCTCAGCAAACCCGTGACCGAACGGTTGCGGCTGGACCTGCGCCTGACCGAGGCCGATGGCACGGTCTGGAGCTTTGAGAACATCCCGGTGTCGATGACCCATTTCTTCAGTTACAGCGATGACGGGCCCTGCGGCGAGCCGGAGCAGTGGATCGCTCAGGTCTATGCCCGGGCGCGGCCAGCGGTCGACGGTCGCCGACGCGAGATCTGGCTGGACCTGACCGAAGGCGGGCTTCCGCCACAGGCCGCCGCGGTCGCCATGCCCGCGCGCGGTGGCGGCGCCCCCTCCCTGCCGGAATGGCGGATCATCGACCAGCCGGACTGGAATGATGAGGTCATCGTCGGTGGCGTCAGCCGCTTCGGCCCGTTCTGGCGCTTCGATGTGCAGGGTGAAAACACAGTCGCCCGGACCTCGGACAGCGAGAGGACGGCAGTGGTCGAGTTCCGTCTGAAGGGCCGGACACCCGCGACTTTCGCCTCCGGCGGGGTCATGGTGTTCGACAGATTCTGCGGCTGGCGCTGACCTTTCCCGCACTTGGCCCGCAGAGGCCGATATCGAAGGATGCCCCGATGACCCCCCTCCCCCGGCTTCTGGCGCTCTGTCTCTCTGCCCTCTTTCCCGCGGCAGCGCTGGCGCAGGGCACGGCCGAATTGCGTGTCCTGCGCGGCGACGGCAGCGACTGGACCTCGCCGCCCTTGCGGATCGGTCTTGAGGTGTTCAACTATGCGGACGCGGGGCCCTGTGCCGAACCCTTCGACGGGATCGTCACGGTCTGGACCGACGACACCTTTGCCGGCCCGCACGGGTCCCAGGTCCGCCTGGTCGCCTCCGCCACCGTGGACTGGACCGGCCTCCGGCTGGCCGAGGTGACGCTTGACGGCAGGGCGGACAGCATCGCCTATTGGCCGGCCTATTCCGGCGCGCTGGGGGCGGCGGACATCGACCGGCAGGGAGGCCACTGGCGCATCGAGGCGAACTTCATCCAGGCGACCACCGATGGCGCCGTGATCATCCTGCAGATCGAGGGGCAGGCTCGCGCATTCGACGCCCTGCCCGACTCTCCTGCGCGCGCTTTCCTTTGCGGGAACTGAGCTTGCCTCGGCCCGGGACTGGGTCTAGGCTGTCACAATTCCCATATTCTGGTGGTTCATGCTTATCGGCATCCTGCAAACCGGCCATGCCCCCGATGCCCTTCGGGCGGGGTTCGGCGACTATGACGACCTTTTTCACAAGCTGCTCGACGGACAGGGCTTCACCTTCCGCACCTGGGCCGTGGTGGACGGCGTATTTCCCCCCGGCCCCGAGGCGGCGGATGGCTGGCTCATCACCGGGTCGCGCCACGGCGCCTATGAGGATCACCCCTGGATCCCCCCGCTCGAGGATCTGATCCGCGCCATTCACGCCGCGAACCGCCCGCTGGTGGGCATCTGCTTCGGCCATCAGATCATCGCCCAGGCCCTGGGCGGCCGGGTCGAGAAATACTCCGGCGGCTGGGCCGTGGGGCGCACCGAGTATGATTTCGACGGAGAGACCCTCGCCCTGAACGCCTGGCATCAGGATCAGGTGACAGTGCTGCCCCCCGGCGCCACGGTCATCGCCTCGAACGACCATTGCCGCAACGCGGGGCTGGTTTACGGCGACCGCATCTTCTCGGTGCAGCCTCATCCCGAATTCGACCGCAGCTTCGTCGCCGAAATGATCGAAAAGCGCGGCCGTGGCCTTGTGCCCGATCCGCTGCTTGATGCGGCCGGCCAGAGGGTCGCCCTGCCGATCGACGACGGTGCCCTTGCCCGCCGCATCGGCAGCTTCCTCAAGACCCGCGCCCTTGCCCCCGAAACGGAGGCAAGCGCATGAGCTGGACCGACGAGATCCCCGAAGCCGCCCGCACCTATCTTGAGCGCAAGCGCCTGGACGAGGTCGAATGCATCATCGCCGACCTGCCCGGGATTTCCCGCGGCAAGGCGGTGCCGGCGCTGAAATGGGAACGCCAGGCCTCGTTCCACCTGCCCAATTCGATCTTCTTCCAGACGATCACCGGCGACTGGGGCGAGGCCGCGACCGACGGTTTCACCGAACCCGACATGATCCTGAAGCCCGACCTCTCGACCGCCACCGCCGCCCCCTGGGCCGCCGACGGCACGCTGCAGGTGATCCACGACGCCTTTGACCAGAAGGGCCGCCCCGTGGGCTGCGCGCCGCGCAACGTGCTCAAGCGCGTGGTCGATCTCTATCATGCCGAAGGCTGGCACCCCATCGTCGCACCCGAGATGGAATTCTACCTCGTCGCCCGCCATATCGACCCGGCCAAGCCGATCGAGCCGATGATGGGCCGGACGGGCCGCCCCGCCGCCGCCCGGCAGGCCTATTCGATGAGCGCGGTGGACGATTACGGCCCCGTCATCGACGACATCTACGAGTTCGCCGAGGTGCAGGGATTCGAGATCGACGGCATCACGCAGGAAGGCGGCGCGGGGCAGCTTGAGATCAATCTGCGGCACGGCGATCCGATCAAGCTTGCCGACGAGATCTTCTATTTCAAGCGCCTGATCCGCGAGGCGGCGCTGAGGCACGATTGCTTTGCCACCTTCATGGCCAAGCCGATCGAGGGCGAGCCGGGCAGTGCGATGCATATCCACCATTCGGTGACGGATGCGACGGGGCGCAACATCTTTACCGGGCCGCAAGGCGGCGAGACGGATGCCTTCTTCCATTTCATCGGTGGCCTGCAGGAGCACATGCCCAGCGTGATCGCGGTCTTCGCGCCCTATGTGAACAGCTTCCGCCGCTACGTCCGCCACCATGCCGCGCCGATCAACCTCGAATGGGGCCGCGACAACCGCACCACGGGCCTGCGCGTCCCCGTCAGCCCGCCCGAGGCACGGCGGATCGAGAACCGCCTGGCCGGCATGGACTGCAACCCCTATCTCTGCATCGCGGCCAGCCTTGCCTGCGGCTATCTGGGCATGAAGAACGAAATCTGGCCCGACAAGCGCTTTCACGGCGACGCCTACGAGGCCGAGGACGCGATCCCGCAGGGGCTCAATGCCGCGCTCGACCTGTTCGACGCGGCCAAGGACATGCACGAGGTTCTGGGCCCGGAATTCGCCCGCGTCTATTCCATCGTCAAGCGCACGGAATACGACGAATTCCTGCAGGTCATCAGCCCCTGGGAACGCGAACACCTGCTCCTCAACGTCTGACCCCGATACCCGGAGCCCCGCCCGCGCCATGCCCACCGCGCTGATCCTTCATGCCCATCCCGAAGCCGCGTCCTTCACCGCCGCCTGGGCCGGGGCCTCGGTCGCGGCGGCAGAGGCGGCGGGCTACCGCGTGCTCCGGTCCGACCTCTACGCCCAGGGCTTTGATCCGGCCGAGGGGCCGCGGCACTACCCGGTGCCGCCCCGGCCCTTCGATCCGCTCAAGGCGCAGGAAAGCGCCGCCCCCCTGCCCCCCGATGCCCTGGCCGAGATGGAGAAGGTCCGCGCCGCCGATCTGATCGTGCTGCATTTCCCGCTCTGGTGGTTCGCGCCGCCCGCGATGATCAAGGGCTGGACCGAACGCGCCCTGATCCACGGCCACCTGCACCGGACCGATGCCCGCTTCGACACCGGGCTGATGCGCGGCAAGCGGGTGCTGTTCTGCGTCACGACCGGGGCGGACGCCGCCCAGACCGGCCCCGACGGGAAAGAGGCCGACACCCGCCTGCTGCTCTGGCCGCTGGCCTATACCTTTCGCTATTGCGGCGCGACGGTGCTGGAGCCGGCCCTGCTTCACGGGGTGCATGGCTATGCCAAGGGGCCGGACAAGCCCGCGCTCGAGGCCCGCCTCGCCGCGGCACTGGCCGAACAGAAGGCCCTGATCGCCGGGATCGCCAGACGCCCCGCCTGGCCCTTCAACAGCGACGCCGATTTCGACCGCCCCGGCCGGCTGCGCCCCGAGGCCCCAAGCCATTCCCCCTTCATCACCCACGGCCCCGCCGCCCTGACCTTCGCGCCCCAGCGAGAGGAGACACCGGCATGAACCCGCTTTACCGCAACGACGCGCCCGGCACCTATCCGCCCAGCTGGTATGCCGAAACCGCCGACATCGGCCCCGAACGCCCGGCGCTTGACGGCGATGTGACCGCCGATCTGGCGGTGCTGGGGGCGGGCTACACCGGGCTCTGGGCGGCGATGACAGCGGCCGAGGCGGGGCTGAAGGTCGTGGTGCTGGACGCGCATCGCGTGGGCTTTGGCGCCTCGGGGCGCAATGGCGGACAGGTGGGGACCGGCTTCAACAAGGGGCAGGAACGGATCGAAAAGGCCATGGGCAAGGAGGCCGCCCGCGCCGCCTGGGATCTGGTCGAGGACTCCAAGGCCCAGCTGCGCGCCTTCTGCGCCGAACACGCCCCCGAGGCCGCCTATACGCCGGGCGTGGCCTATGGCGAATACAGCACCGCCGAGGCGACCGAGGCGCGAAAGGCGGCCGAACATCTCAACCGCGTCTACGGCTATGACGCGATCGAGGCGCTGGACGAGGCCCGCATGCAGGCGCTGGTCAAGACACCGCTCTACAAGGGCGGCACGCTCGATATGGGGGCGGGCCATATCCACCCGCTGCGCTACGCGCTGGCCCTCGCGCGCCGGGCCGAAGACCTTGGCGCCGTGATCCACGAACGCAGCGAGGTCACGCAGATCGAAAAGGGCGCGAAAGCCGTCCTGCACACGGCCCGGGGCAAGGTCACGGCCGATCACGCGATCATCGCCGGCAACGGTTATCTGCCCAATCTCGACGGCCGGATCGCCGCCCGCGTGATGCCGATCAACAGCTTCATCGCCGCGACCGAACCCCTGGGCGCGCGCTGGACCGAGGTGCTGGCCCAGGATATCGCGGTGGCGGATTCCAAATTCGTGGTGAACTACTACCGCATGACAGAGGATCGCCGCTTCCTCTTCGGCGGGCGCGAAAGCTATGGCCTCGGCTTCCCGACCGACATCAAGACGGCGCTGGTGCGGCGCATGACCAGCCTCTTTCCGCAACTCGAAGGCGTGGGCATCAGCCATGTCTGGGGCGGCACGCTCGGCATAACCATGACGCGGCTTCCCTACGTCACCCGCCTCGCCCCCAATATCCTCGCGGGTGCCGGCTTCTCGGGCCATGGCGTGGCGATCACCGGCATCGCGGGCAAGGTGATGGCCGAAGCCGTGCTGGGCCAGGCCGGCCGCTTCGACGTGATGAGCAAACTCCCCGTACAGCCCTTCCCGGGAGGGGCGAGCCTGCGCGCGCCGCTCCTGACCCTGGCGATGACCTGGTACGCGCTGCGCGACCGACTGGGGCTCTGACAGCTTTCCCCGCTTCTTTTGTTCCCAAATATCCCGGGGGGAGGCCCGTCAGGGCCGGGGGGGCGCGCCCCCCCCCCCCCCATTTGAAAAAAAACGGCCCC
>JBHYFN010000055.1:0-23922 GCA_051859505.1 Paracoccaceae bacterium | reverse complement strand
GCGGCCCGGCCGGCCGTGCCCCGGGCCTCTTCAGGGGTATTGACGCCAGCCGATGCAACCCCTAGACAGCGCCATCCCGCCTGCGCCCAGCGACCGGCGGGATTCGCCGTTTCGGCAGACCACCTCGAATGACATTGGCCCGAGCGGCACGTAGCCGGGTCTGTCGTTGTGAAAAAAGGTTCCGGCATGACGGAACCGCAACGAAAGGAAAGACACTGTGGCACGTATTGCCGGCGTGAACATCCCGACTGCAAAGCGGGTTCCCATCGCGCTTACCTATATCACCGGGATCGGCCCTTCGATCGCCAAGCAGATCTGCGACGCGACGAATATCGACCAGACCCGCCGCGTCAACGAACTGACCGATGCCGAGGTTCTGGCGATCCGCGAATTCATCGACGCGAACGTCACCGTCGAAGGCGACCTGCGTCGTGAAGTCACGATGAACATCAAGCGTCTGATGGACCTTGGCTGCTATCGCGGCCTGCGTCATCGCCGCAACCTGCCCGTTCGCGGTCAGCGGACCCATACCAACGCGCGCACGCGCAAGGGCCCCGCAAAGGCCATTGCCGGCAAGAAGAAATAAGGGAGGCTGACCGATGGCACGTGATACCCGTCGCGGAGGCAAGAAGAAGGTCTCCAAGAACATCGCCGCCGGTGTGGCGCATGTGAATTCCTCGTTCAACAACACCAAGATCCTGATCTCGGACGTGCAGGGCAATGCGATCGCCTGGTCTTCGGCCGGGACGATGGGCTTCAAGGGCTCGCGCAAGTCCACGCCCTATGCCGCGCAGCTGGCCGCCGAAGATGCCGGCCGCAAGGCGCAGGAACATGGCGTCAAGACGATCGAGGTCGAGGTTCAGGGCCCCGGTTCGGGCCGTGAATCCGCGCTGCGCGCTCTGGCCGCCGTGGGCTTCAACATCACCTCGATCCGTGATGTGACGCCGATGGCCCATAACGGATGCCGGCCGCCCAAGCGTCGCCGCGTCTGATCGTACAACATGAGGGTGGGGTCGCGGCCTTTGGCGCGGCCCCCCGTCGCTGTTTGAAACCTCGGGAGTCCGCTTCTTGATCATGGGAAGCCGGGCAGGAATGGAGGGACCCATGATCCACAAGAACTGGGCCGAACTGATCAAGCCGATGCAGCTTGACGTCAAGCCGGGCAACGATCCGACGCGGCAGGCCGTCGTCGTGGCCGAACCGCTCGAGCGGGGCTTCGGCCTGACGCTGGGCAACGCGCTGCGCCGGGTGCTTCTGTCCTCGCTGCAGGGGGCTGCGATCACGGCCGTTCAGATCGACAACGTGCTGCACGAGTTTTCCAGCGTGCCGGGCGTGCGCGAGGACGTGACCGACATCGTGCTGAACCTCAAGGGCGTCGCGATCCGGATGGAAGTCGAAGGGCCGAAACGGCTGACCGTTCAGGCGCAGGGCCCGGGCGTGGTCACGGCCGGCGACATTTCCGAATCGAACGGGATCGAGATCCTGAACAAGGATCTGGTGATCTGCCATCTCGATGACGGCGCCTCGCTCTATATGGAGCTGACGGTGAACAACGGCAAAGGCTATGTCGCTGCCGACAAGAACAAGCCCGAGGATGCGCCGATCGGCCTGATCGCCATCGACGCGATCTATTCGCCGGTCAAGAAGGTCTCTTACGAAGTGCAGCCGACCCGCGAGGGGCAGGTGCTGGACTATGACAAGCTGACCATGAAGATCGAGACCGACGGCTCGCTCACCCCCGAGGATGCCGTGGCCTATGCCGCCCGCATCATTCAGGACCAGCTGTCGATCTTCGTCAATTTCGACGAGCCGGAATCGGCCGGTGCCGGTTCGGTGGACGACGGGCTGGAGTTCAACCCGCTGCTGCTCAAGAAGGTGGACGAGCTCGAGCTTTCGGTGCGCTCGGCCAACTGCCTGAAGAACGACAACATCGTCTATATCGGCGACCTGATCCAGAAGACCGAGGCCGAGATGCTGCGCACGCCGAACTTCGGCCGCAAGTCGCTCAACGAGATCAAGGAAGTGCTCTCGGGCATGGGTCTGCACCTCGGCATGGATGTCGAGGACTGGCCGCCGGACAATATCGAGGATCTGGCCAAGAAGTTCGAAGATCAGTTCTGAGACGGGCAGGGCGGGGGCGACCCCGCCTTTCCCGAAACCATCTGTGATCAACCCGGGCAATCCCGCCCCAACAATGCGGCCGACACGCAATCGCCCGCTGCCAAAGCATAAAACTCTGGAGAGACTCACATGCGTCACGCTTCCGGCTATCGCCGCCTCAACCGCACCCACGAACACCGCAAGGCGCTGTTCGCCAACATGGCCGGCTCGCTGATCGAGCATGAGCAGATCAAGACGACCCTGCCCAAGGCCAAGGAACTCAAGCGCGTCATCGACAAGCTGATCACTTTGGGCAAGCGCGGCGATCTGCACGCCCGCCGTCAGGCCGCGGCACAGCTCAAGCAGGACATGCATGTCGCCAAGCTGTTCGAAGTGCTGGGCCCCCGCTATCAGGAACGCCAGGGCGGCTATTCCCGCGTCCTGAAGGCCGGCTTCCGCTATGGCGACATGGCGCCGATGGCGATCATCGAACTGGTCGACCGCGACCGCGACGCCAAGGGTTCGGCCGACAAGGCCCGCCTCGAGGCCGAAGCCGAAGCCGACGAATGATTTGACGGGGTGCGCGGGGGGCGGCGGCCAAAGCGGCCCCCCCCCGCCATCCTACCCGCCGCTTCGGGCAAAGCGATCGGGGTTCAGAATTCGACGCCCACCTGCGCCTTGATCCCTGACCGGAACGGATGCTTGACCAGCTCCATCTCGGTCACCAGATCGGCCAGCTCGATCAGATCCTCATGCGCATTGCGGCCCGTCAGCACGACATGGGTCATCGGCGGTTTCTCGTCGCGCAGGAATGCCACGACATCCGCGATATTCACATAGTCATAGCGGATCGCGATGTTGATCTCGTCCAAAAGGACCATCCGGTTCGCCGGATCGCGGATCAGCTCCTTGGCCTTTTCCCAGGCCGCCTGCGCCATCTCGGTGTCGCGGGTCTTGTCCTGGGTTTCCCAGGTAAAGCCTTCGCCCATCGTGTGGAACTGGCACAGGTCGGAAAACCGCGACAGGATCAGGTCGCGCTCGCCCGTGCTCATCGCGCCCTTGATGAACTGGACCACGGCGCAGGGCATTTCATGGGCGATGCAGCGGAAGATCATGCCGAAGGCGGCCGAGGATTTGCCCTTTCCCTTGCCGGTATGGACGATCACCAGCCCCTTTGCGTCGGTCTTGGTGGCCATGATCTTGTCGCGGGCGGCCTTCTTCTTGGCCATCTTGGCGGCGTGGCGGTCGGGATCTTCGGTCATCGGCGGTCCTCCTGTCCGGGCAAGGTGGTCCCTTGCGCAGCCGATGACAAGGCCTGGCCGGTCTGTCGCATCAGCGGCACCCGCAGCGCGTTGACATGGGCGCCGAGCGCCGGCTGCGACCGGGCGCCGGTCTTGTCATAGGCGTTCTTCAGATGCCGCCGCACGGTTTCGGTCGTCACGTCATTGTCGGCCGCCACGGCATCAAGCGGCCGGCCCGCGGCGATCGCCAGCGCGATTCGCGCCTCGGCGGCGGTCAGTCCGGTCAGGGCCATCAGCACCTCGGTCTCGGGCGGGCAGGCGCCGTCGCGGGTGGTGATTGCCACCGCCGCCATGCCGTTGCCCAGGGTGTGCCGCTTGTCCGACCGGCCCAGCGGCAGGACGTAAGCCACCCCCAGGTCGCCCTCGTCCACCATCAGCGGGATGCCGTTGCCCCAGACGCCGATATCCGCGTCGCTTCCCGTGCAGGCCCGCGCGATCGAGGCCGCAAGCGCCGGCCCGCCCACCCGCGCGGGCGATCCCAGCCGGCCGCCCCGGCCCGTGGCCAGCACTCCCGCCGACAGCATCGCCTCGCCGGCCGTGTTGGCGTAGGAGATATGCCCCCGTTCCCCCACCAGAAACAGCGCCACCGACAGCCCGTCCAGCAGCCGCGCCTGCAACATCTGCTGGCTGCGCGTCTCGTCCAGCAGGTCCGAGATCATCAGCGCGCGCCGCACATGCGGCGAGAGCTTCGCCAGAAGCGCCGTATCGCGCTCCGAGATGACGCCGCGCCCTTCGCCCGAGGCGCCTGAGAGCATCGCCACCATGTTGTCGCGCGCCACCACATTCACAAGGCAGTTGTCGCGCAGGCGCTGGGGCGCGACCCAGACCCGGTAGAACTCGGTCTGGCGGAACTCTTCTTCGGGCAGGAACTGAAGCTGCGTCGCGGGCCGGTCGATGGGCGTCCGGCGCATCCGGTCGAAATGCGGCACGCCGGGCAGAAGCGGCTCGAGCCGGTCGAGCCAGTCGCGGTCCCATTCGGTGCCGACGACCATGCCCTCTTGCGGCACCTCGGGATAGCCGGGGGGAAAGCGGAAGAAGTGCAGCAGCAGATAGGACAGGTCCAGCCGGTCGCGGATCATCGTCAGGGCCGTGCCCCACCCCGCCGGATCGACGGCGCAATCATAGATCGCCGATACAACCCTGTCGTGGAAATCCTCGTCCCTATCCGCGGCCATCGGCCCTCCGTCTGTTCTCCGTCCATCCGAAATCGACATTAGGCGCCGGAAAAGGCACCTGACCAGCCCGTATGGCGCGCGCGGGGCCGGATCGCCGCGGCAGGGAAGGGGACAGTCGCAGGGGCGCCACAACCCCGGGCGCGATGCGGATTTTCAGCGCCGGGGCTGCGTCCTGAAGGGGGTGTCTGATGGCCGCCGGATCGCCGGACGGCGACCGGAACGCGAAAGGGGCGCGGCCTTGCGGTCCGCGCCCCTGTCGAGCCTTGTGCTGCGCCTGCCTGGCAGGCCCTGTTCGGCGGGCTCTGGTCTGCGGGCCCTATTCGGCGGGCACCGCAACCATCCGGCGCTGCTGGCCAAAGTGGCGGCGGTTCAGCCAGAAGACCAGCCCGACCATCGCCAGTTGCAGCCCCAGCGCCACCGCCGTCAGCGCCCAGTAGGCCGTGCCGAACTTGTCCAGAGCGCCCATCTCGACCAGGCCCTTGTTGATCCAGAAGTGCAGCAGGACCGACATCGCAACCCCGGGGCAGACCAGCGCGTAGGAACCCGGCGAATTCTCGGTCCCCGTCAGATAGGCCTTGGCATAGCCCTGGCGGCGCATGACCAGAAGGCCCAGCAGCGCGAAGGCGACCTGCACCGTCAGTAGTTTCGTCATCAGCATGAAGCTTTCGGCCGCCGTGGCATGGGTGTCAAAGCTGGTGTGCAGGCCGTGGCTCTGGCGCAGCATCATGATGCCAAGGATCGTCATAAGCGGCACGACGATCATCAGCGTGGGGGCGGCTTCGCGCGCGGTGCCGTGGTGCAGCATGGCGTTGACGGCCATGATCAGCGCGATGGCCGCATAGAGCGCCGAGATCGTGCCGAAGAAGGTCGAAAGCGTCAGGCCGATCGCGACCAGCGTGGCGCTCTCCGACAGCGCCGCGGGGGCCGAGAGGCCGACCGCGACCATCGCCAGCGCGAAGGCGGGCAGAAGCTGCGCGAAGGAGTTGTTGGCGGCCACGTCGAAGATGCCGCCCTCGCTCAGGATACGGCGCAGGAACTGGCCGATCATGGTCAGGGCCAGCGCGCCGATGGCGATGAAGGCGATCATGGCCAGCGGGAAGAGGTATTCGACGACGCTCCACAGGCCCGGCACGAAGACAAGGCCGAGGATGAAACCGCCGTTCACCGCCATGGCCAGCGCCAGCGGCAGGGTCAGAAGCTGGGTTTCGGCATTGGAGTTGCGCAGCTTCTCATAGGCCGGGGTCTTCTTGAACTTCGACAGCTGGCCGAGGTTCCAGAACAGGAGCTTGAGGTTGAGGAAGGCGAAGGTCGCGATCCCCGCAAGGGCAATGGCGATGCCCGCCTGCAGCGCGAGGCTGCCCGTGGCCCAGGCGGCGGCGATATCCTCGAACACCGGAACCGGCTGGCCGGGATGGGGCACCCAGAACATCAGATACATGAAGAAGGTCACGGAAAGGCCACCCGCGCCCACCGAGGCCAGGAAGTAAAGCGGCGAATACTTGTCCGCCGGACGTGTAAGGGTCTGGGTCATGGGATGCTCCGTCTGACACATTAGAAAGTTTTGATGTGTCAGGGATAGGCCAGCCGGGAACACATGTCAAATATGAAATGTGTTCCCGGCTGCGACCTTCTGTCCCCTCGCGGAAGGCCCTCAGTCCAGAAGGCGCCGCGCGATGACCTGGGCCTGAATCTCGGCGGCCCCTTCAAAGATGTTGAGGATCCGCGCATCGCAGAGGATCCGGCTGATCCGGTATTCCAGCGCAAAGCCGTTGCCGCCGTGGATCTGCAACCCATTGTCGGCCGCAGCCCAGGCCACCCGCGCGCCCAAGAGCTTGGCCATCCCGGCCTCGAGGTCGCAGCGCCGCCCGCCGTCCTTTTCGGCGGCGCTGAAATAGGTAAGCTGGCGGGCCACCATGACCTCGACCGCCATCATGGCCAGTTTGCCGGCGACGCGGGGGAAACTGACCAGGGGCTTGCCGAATTGCTTGCGATCCTCGGCATAGCGCAACGCCACGTCGAGCGCCGATTGCGCCACGCCCACGGCGCGGGCGGCGGTCTGGATGCGGGCGGACTCGAAGGTCTGCATGAGTTGCTTGAAGCCCTGACCGGTCTTGCCGCCCAGAAGGTTGCCGGCCTTCACATGGAAATTGTCGAAGGCGAGCTCGTATTCCTTCATGCCGCGATAGCCCAGGACCTCGATCTCGCCCCCGGTCATGCCCGGCGTCGGGAAGGGCGCCTCGTCCGTGCCCGGCGTCTTTTCGGCCAGGAACATCGACAGGCCGCGGTAATCGGTCGTGTCGGGTTCGGTCCGGGCGAGAAGCGTCATCACATGGGTGCGCGCGGCATGGGTGATCCAGGTCTTGTTGCCGGTGACGCGCCAGTCGCCCGCCTCATCCTGCACCGCGCGCGTGCGGAGCGAGCCCAGGTCTGACCCGGTGTTGGGTTCGGTGAAAACGGCCGTCGGCAGGATCTCCCCGCTGGCGAGGCCCGGCAGCCATTTGGCCTTCTGCTCCTCCGTGCCGCCGCAAAGGATCAGCTCTGCCGCGATCTCGGACCGGGTACCCAGCGAGCCCACGCCGATATAGCCGCGCGACAGCTCCTCGCTCACCACGGCCATCGCGGTTTTCGACATGCCGAGGCCGCCGTATTCCTCGGGGATGGTCAGGCCGAAGACACCCATCTCGGCAAGCTCGGCGATCACCTCCATCGGGATCAGCTCGTCCTTCAGGTGCCAGTCATGGGCGACGGGTTCGACCTTTTCGAGCGCGTAGCGGCGGAACTGGTCGCGGATCATCTCGTATTCGTCGTCAAGGCCGGGGGCGCCGAATGTCACCGCGCCCGCCTGTTCGCGCATGAGCGCCACCAGCCGCATCCGGGCGGCCTGCGTATTGCCCTCGGCCATCAGGCGGCGGAGGGGGGGCGTGCGGGCGGTGCTCAGGTCATCCTCGGTCAGGCCCATGTCGGCGGGGCGCAGGATCTCGGTCTGGCTCATCGGGATGCCGCCGAAGATCTGGGCGAGGTACTCGCCAAAGGCGATCTGAAGGATCAGCTGCTCGGCCTCGCCGAACTGGCCAAGGGGGACGATCCGTTCGGCCCAATGCTGCATCTGCCGCAACGACTGCTCATAGGTCGCGAGCCAGGCCAGCCCATGCGCCGCCGTCTGATGGCTTTCCAGAAGCCCGGCCGAGACGCGCCCCTCGATCACCACATCGCCGCGCAGCCTTTGCCGCGCTGTTTCCACCAGGGCGGCAACCGGGGGGAGCGCTTCGGCAGTCAGCGAAAGCAGATCCGGCAGAATCGGCGAAGCGGTCATCGTCAGGTCCTGTCCGTCATGCGGCATGTCGGCACTCCTTCTGGTCGCCAGGGGCGGGGACGGCGGCGGGGGGCGGCAGCCCTTTCGCACCGGATAGGGCTTTCGCAGTTGCAGCGCAATAATAATTCAAGATACGGCCCGGAAAAGTCGCAAAATGTCGCGGCGCTTTTCTGCTGCATCGCCCCCTCCGGGCGGAGTAAAGCGCGGTCATGGACCTTCTTCTTGCCCTCGCCTCGCCTGCCGCGCTGACCACGGCCATTGCCATCACCTTTGCGGCGGGGGTCATCAAGGGCATGGTGGGTTTCGCGATGCCCCTGATCATGATCGCCGGGCTTTCGACGGTGATGGACCCCGGCCTTGCGCTGGCCGCGCTGATCCTGCCGACGCTGGTGACAAACCTCTGGCAAGGGCTGAGCCTCGGCGCGCGCGAGGCGTGGCGGATCGTGCAGCGGTTCCGGGTCTTTCTCGTCTCGGGGGCGATCCTGCTTCTGGCCTCGGCGCAGCTGGTGCCGCTGATGAATGCGGGGCTGTTCTTTCTGTCGCTGGGGGGCATCGTGATGGTCTTTGCCCTGACCATGCTCCGGGGTTGGGTGCCAAGGGTGCCACCGCAGGGCAGCAGGACGCTCGAGGCCGGGGTCGGCGCGGTTTCCGGCTTTGCCGGCGGGCTTGCCGGGGTCTGGGGGCCGCCGACGGTGGTCTATCTCACGGCGCTGGATCTGCCCCGACGCGACCATGTTGCCACGCAAAGCGTGATCTATGCGCTGGGCGCGCTGGCGCTTTTCGCGGCGCATCTGGTTTCGGGCGTGGTGGCGTTGCGGCCGATGATCCTGTCGGCGGCCCTCGTGGTGCCGGCGGTGGCGGGCATGCTGATCGGACAGGCGCTGATGGGGCGCGCGAGTCAGGCGCTGTTTCGCAACCTCGTGCTCTGGGTTCTGGTGCTCGCCGCGCTCAATCTGATCCGGCGCGGCCTCTCGGGCTAGGAAAGGCCGCGCGCGGTTCGGGGGTCAGTCCTTGGTCACAGCCTCGGCCAGCCAGGCCTCCATCCAGGCGATCTCGTCCTTCTGGGCGGCGATGATCGCCTCGGCCAGCTCGCGCACCGCGGGATCGGTGCCGTATTCGAGGACGATCCGGGCCATTTCGACCGCGCCCTCGTGATGCGGGATCATGCCCCGGATGAAATCGACATCCGCGTCGCCCGTCATCTCGATATCCATGGCGGCATGCATCGCGTCATTGGCGGCGGCAAAGGCGGCGGCGGCCTCGGAGGGGTGATCGCCGGAGGCGGCGCCATGCATGTCATGGCCCGCGTGATGGTCGTGATCCTGCGCAAGCGCCGGAGCCGCGGCAAGGCAGAGGGCAAGGAAGAGGCTGCGTGTCATGGCTGATCCTGCTGTGAGTCGATTTGGCGAGGGTCTCGCACCTTCCCGCAGGGGGAAGGCAAGTCACGAGACTGTCAGTCTGCTGCGGCCTCCCGAAGCGCATCCGGCAGGGCTTTGGCCAGGCGGTCCAGATCCTCGGGCCGTCCGGCGGTGATGCGGATGCAGCGGTCCTGCGGCGGGGCAAGGGGCTTGCGGATGAACACCCCGCGCGCCGCCAGCCCCGCCAGCACGCGGGCCGCGAAAGGCCCGTCCCGCCCGCAATCGAGGGTGACGAAATTGGTGGCCGAGGGGAGGGGGGTCAGCCCGTTGTCGCGCGCGATGGCGGCGATCCGATCGCGGGCCGTCGCCACCTCGGCCCGGACATGCGCGAGCCAGCCCTGATCGGCAAGCGCCGCCAGCGCGCCCGCCTGTGCGATGCGCCCCATGCCGAAATGATTGCGCACCCGGTCGAAGGCCCGGATCAGGGCGGCAGGCCCCAGCGCATAGCCCACCCGCAACCCCGCCATGCCATGCGCCTTGGAAAATGTGCGCATCCGCACCACCCTTTCGTCTGCCGGGTCGATCGCCGGGGCGGTGCCCTCGGGGGCAAGGTCGATATAGGCCTCGTCGAGGATCAGGAGGCAGCCCTCGGGCACCTGATCCACCATCCGGGCGATGGTCGCGGCATCATGCCATGTGCCCATCGGATTGTCGGGATTGGCCAGGTAGATCAGCCGCGCCCCCGTCTCGACCGCCCGGGTGATCAGGGCGTCGGGGTCTTCGTGATCGTCGCGGTAGGGGACCGAGTGCAGCACCCCGCCGAAGCCCGTCACATGGAAGGCGAAGGTCGGATAGGCCCCGGCCGAGGTCACGACCGGCGTGCCCGGCCCCACCGTCAGCCGCACCAGAAGGCCCAGCAGCCCGTCGATCCCCTCGCCCGGCATGACATGGGCCGGGTCGCAGCCGTGATGCGCGGCCAGGGCGGCGCGCAGCTCGTGCATCTCGGGGTCGCCATACATCCAGACCTCGGAGGCCGCCCGCTCCATAGCGGCGATGGCGCGGGGCGAGGGGCCGAAGACGCTTTCATTCGCGCCCAGCCGGGCGGTGAAGGCCACCCCCCGCGCGCGCTCAAGCGCTTCGGGCCCGGTGAAGGGCACCGAGGCGGGCAGGCTGGCGGCAAGCGGGGTCAGGCGGGGATCGTCGGTCATTGCGGCAGATAAGCCTGTCCCCAACCTGCGGGCAAGGACAAGTCTGGCGCGATCCCCCACCTTGCTTGCCCGCCTTGATTGCCCCACCTTGCACCCCCCCGACCGCCCCCGTAACGTGACGCAAAAGCGGAGGGGCGAGGATGTCTCTGGAAACGGTCAAGGCGCGGGGGCTGGTGCTTCTGGGCTGCGGCAAGATGGGGGGCGCGCTTCTGGCCGGGTGGCTCGCGCGCGGGGTGCCGGCGTCCTCGGTCTGGGTGATCGAGCCTGCGCCTTCGGACTGGCTCATGGCACAGGGCGTGCATCTGAACGAGGCGCTGCCGCCCGACCCGGCGGTGGCCCTTGTCGCCGTCAAACCGCAGATGATGGGCGCGGCCCTGCCCGCGCTGCAGGCGCTGGGCAACGGCTCGACGCTCTTCCTGTCGATCGCCGCCGGCACCACGATCGCGGCCTTCGAGGCGGCTTTGGGCGAGGCCACCCCCATCGTGCGCGCCATGCCCAACACTCCGGCGGCCGTGGGTCGCGGGATCACCGCGCTGATCGGCAATGCGCGCGCCTCTGCCGCCCAGATCGACATGGCCGAGGCGCTGTTGCAGGCCGTGGGTCAGGTGGTGCGGCTTGAGAACGAGGGCCAGATGGACGCCGTCACCGCCGTCTCGGGCTCGGGCCCGGCTTACGTCTTTCACCTGATCGAGACGCTGGCCGCGGCGGGCGAGGCCGAGGGGCTGTCGCCTGACCTTGCCATGCGGCTCGCCAGGGCCACGGTCGGCGGTGCGGGGCAACTGGCCGAGGATGCGACCGAGGATCCCGCGCAACTGCGCCGCAACGTGACCTCGCCCAACGGGACGACGCAGGCGGCACTCGAGGTCTTGATGGACGAAGGCGCGGGCCTGCCCCCGCTCATGCGCCGCGCGGTTGCGGCGGCGGCGGCGCGCTCGCGGGAGCTTGCCCGTGGCTGAGATCAGTTTCGACGATTTCCTGAAAGTGGATGTGCGCGTCGGCCGCGTCACCCGCGCCGAACCCTACCCCGAGGCGCGCAAACCCGCGATCAAGCTCTGGATCGATTTCGGAGAGGGGATCGGGGAACGCAAATCCTCGGCCCAGATCACTGCCCATTACGACCCCGAAACCCTGGTCGGCCGGCAGGTTCTGGCCGTCGTCAACTTCCCGCCCCGCCAGATCGGCAAGTTCCTGTCCGAAGTCCTCGTCCTTGGCCTGCCCGACGCAAATGGCGAGATCGTCCTCATCCAGCCCGACCAACCCGTGCCCGAAGGAGGGCGACTGCATTGAAGAAACTCCTCATCACCCGCCTTCTGCCCGACGCCAACCTCGCCTTCGCCCGTGCCCGTTTCGACGTGACCCTGCGCGAGACGGCTGAAGGCCTGACCGTGGACGAGGCGGCCGAGGCTTTGGCCGAGCATGACGCGATCCTGCCCACGCTGGGCGATGCCTTCAACGCCGATGCCTTCGAGAAGGCCAAGGGCCGCATCCGCTGCGGGGTGCTCGCCAATTTCGGCGTGGGCTACAACCATATCGACGTGGCGGCAGCGCGGGCCGCGGGCGTAGCAGTGTCGAACACGCCCGATACGGTGACCGATGCCACCGCCGATATCGGCATGACCCTGATCCTTGCCACCTGCCGCCGCGCGGGCGAAGGCGAGCGCATCCTGCGCGCCGGGCAATGGACCGGCTGGGGCCCGACGCAGATGCTGGGCATCCATGTCACCGGCAAGACGGTGGGCATCGTCGGCATGGGCCGGATCGGTCAGGCGGTGGCGCATCGCTGCCACTACGGCTTCGGCATGCCGGTCCTGTTCTTCAACCGCTCGCCCAAGGCGACCAGGGTGCCCGCGCTGCAGGTCGATACGCTGCACGAGCTGATGGGGTCGGTCGATATCGTCGTGGTGACGGTGCCGGGCGGCGGGGCGAACACCGGGCTGATCGACGCGGCCGCGCTGGCGGCGATGAAGCCGACGGGCGTTTTCGTCAATATCGCGCGGGGCGATGTGGTGGATGAAGAGGCGCTGATCGCGGCGCTGTCCGACGGGCGGATCGCCGGGGCGGGCCTCGATGTCTATGCGAAGGAACCCTATGTCCCGCCCGCGCTGATCGCGATGGAGAATGTCGTCCTCCTGCCGCATCTGGGCACCGCCGCGCTCGAGGTGCGCGAGGCGATGGGGCAGATGGCGCTGGACAATATCCTCGCCTGGTCCGAGGGGCGGGCGCTGCCGCAAGCGGTCTAGCTAGCGCGCGCCGTAATAAAGGCCGACGACATGTTCGGCCTCGGCGAAGAACAGCCAGCGCGACGCCAGCACGCCCGCCAGATGCGACAGCACGGCAAGGGCCGCCACGGCATGGCCAAGTGGCATCAGAAGCAGCAGCGCGGGCAGGACATAGGCCAGCGCGAAGGCGATCACCCGCAGCCGAAGGGCGTGCTTGCGGCCGATGACATGGACCATCTCGCGCAGAAGGTAATTCGTGCCGGTATGGGGCGGCGCGAAGGACCGGACCGCGCCGCTCTCGCCCAGCCCGGTAGCGGTGGCAAGGCTGTGGCCCGCCCGGGCAAAGCGCGCGTCGCCGTCGAGCCAGTTGACCAGCTGGAAGGCGGCGGCAAGCAGGAGCAGGACCAGCGCCGCCCCTCCCTGCCCGGCGAGGAGCGCGCCGCCCGACAGTGACAGCGACAGGAACAGCGCGGGCGTGGACCAGTGCCGCCAGCGCGGGACGGTCTTCATCTGGGCATAGATCATCGCCGTGGTCAGGACCGTGCCCAGCGACAGCGCCGCCCCGATCAGGCCAAGGGGCGCGATCCGCTGCCCGAAGAACACAAGCCCCGCGCCGTAGAGCGCCATGACGAGCAGCGCCGTGACCGCGGCCCAGGCCTCGCGGCTAAGCCAGCTTGTGCGCCATTGGGTGAAGGCCAGGGGCGCGCGTTCGGGATGGCCAAGGTGGAAGGTCGAGGCGATCAGGCCGCCGACCGCCAGCAGATAGGCGATGGCGAAAAAGCTGAAGGCGATCCAGCCGGTGGGTGCGGGCAGGCCAAGGCCCAGCCAGAACAGAAGGCCGAAGCCAAGGCCCGAGAAGCTAGAAAAGACGATGACGGAAGGGGCGGGATGCATGGCCTAGCGCCCCTCGCCGGGCAGGGCGGACAGCGCCCGGTCAAGCCAGCCGAGAAAGCCCTTGGCCTCGGTCACGACGGGGGCAAGCGGGGCGAGGTCGGGGATGGGGCGGTCCTTGGGGCGGGGGGGAAGGTATTTGTTGACGGGCCTGGTCCCCTGTTCGGGCATGAGGTCGAAACCGCCACGCTCGGCCACAAGCTGGCTGACCCTGCTCTCCGGATCGCCCAGATCGCCGAAATGCCGTGCGCCGGCGGGGCAGGTGCGCACGCAGGCGGGCTCGCGGTCTGCCTCGGGCAGGGTGTCGTTGTAGATGCGGTCCACGCAGAGGGTGCATTTCTTCATCACGCCCGCTGCCGCATCCATCTCGCGCGCGCCATAGGGGCAGGCCCAGGCGCAAAGGCCGCAGCCGATGCAGGCGTCCTCGTTGACCAGAACGATCCCGTCCTCGGCCCGCTTGTAGCTTGCCCCGGTGGGGCAGACGGTGACGCAGGGCGCATCCTCGCAATGCAGGCAGGATTTGGGGAAATGGACCAGCTGGGGCGGGGCGCCTTCGGGCGTGATCTCGTAGCTGTGGACGCGGTTGAGGAATGTGCCCGAAGGGTCGGCGCCATAGGGGTTCTGGTCGGAGAGGGGGGCGCCGTAATTCTCGGTATTCCAGCCCTTGCAGGCGATGACACAGGCATGACAGCCGACGCAGGTATCAAGGTCGATGACAAGGCCAAGCTTGACGGCAGAGGGTGGGGGCAGCGTTGTCATGCGTGCGTGCCTTGCTTCGGCCCGGGATGCGAAATCTGATTCAGATTTCGCGGCGGATTTTCTTTGAAAATCCGGCGACCGGCGGAGAGACCTCCGTCAGGATGAAAAGGGTTTGCGGTCATGGGCTTACCTTGCGGGCAAGGGAGGCGGGTCCCTGCCCGACGGGCGAGGCGATTTCGGGAAAGGCGGGTTGCGCCTCTTGCGGGGCCGGGCATTTCTCGATCCGGACGCGCAGGTCGAACCAGGCCGCCTGCCCCGTGACCGGGTCCGAGTTCGACCAGCGCAGCCCGTCGCCCCGTTCGGGCAGAAGCTCGGGGATCAGGTGGTTCAGCAGAAAGCCTTTAGTGGCCTCGGGCGCGTCGGGCGCCAGCGCCCAGGCGCCCTTGCGCTTGCCGATGGCGTTCCAGGTCCAGACGGTCTGGTCGTTCAGCGCCGCCATATGCTCGACCGGGACCGTGATCTCGCCATGGGGCGAGGTGAGGCGCGCCCAGTCGCCGGGCTGGAATCCGTGCTCCTGCCAGACTTTCGTCGGCACATAGAGCGGGTTGACCCCGTGGATCTGCCGCAGCCAGGCGTTCTGCGTCCCCCAGGAATGATACATCGCCATCGGCCGCTGGGTCAGCGCGTGCAGCGGATAGTCGCGGGCCGTCTCGGCGCTGTCCGACAGCGGCGCATACCAGAAGGGCAGCGGGTCCATCGTCGCGATGAGGCGGGCGCGGAGGTGCTCGGGCGGCTGGCGGGGGCCTTCGCCTTCGGCCGCCAACTGGAAGCGGCGCATGGGTTCGGACCAGAGCTGGAAGATATAGGGCTGGGGGCTGTCGTAGAAGCCCATCCGCACCGCCCAGTCCTGATAGCCCCGGCTCCAGGGTTTGTAATAGGCCGCGTCCTCGGGGACGTGTTCCATCCAGAAGCCGCCGTTGGCGATATAGCTGTCAAGCTGCGCCCCGTTCGGCTCGCCCCGCCCGTGCTGCAGGCCTTCCTCACCCATGCGCCAACCCGCAAGCGGGCCGATGCCGGGGCGGCGGATGTGGTTGATGATGTAATCGGCGTAATCGGCGTATTTCGCGCTGCCGTCCGCAGTCACGAAGCCCGGCAGGCCCAGCCTTGCGCCCAGATCGCAGAGGACCGACTGGAAGCCCCGCACATCGCGATCGGGCTCGATCACCGGCCAGCGGATCGCGTCGGCGGCGGCATCTGCCTCGCAGATCGGACGGTCGAGCAGGCTGATGCAGTCGTGGCGTTCCAGATAGGTCGCGTCGGGCAGGATCAGGTCGGCATAGGCCACCATTTCCGAGGAAAAGGCATCGGAATAGATGATCCGGGGGATGACATAATCGCCGTTTTCATCCGTATCGGTGAGCATCTTCATCGTGCCCGCCGTGTTCATCGACGAATTCCACGACATGTTCGCCATATACAGAAACAGCGTGTCGATCCGGTAGGGATCGCCGGCATGGGCATTCGCGATGACCATATGCATCAGCCCATGGGCCGACATCGGGTTTTCCCAGGAGAACGCCTTGTCGATCCGGGCGGGCTGGCCGTCCTCGGTCAGGCACAGATCCTCGGGCCCCTGCACATAGCCCAGATGCGGGCCGTCAAGCGGCTGGCCCGGCGTGACCTTGCTGTGCGGCCTGGGATGGGCGGTCGCGGGCTTGGGGTAGGGCGGCTTGAAGCGCATGCCGCCCGGCGTTTCCACCGCGCCGATCAGGATCTGCAGCATGTGCAGCGCGCGCGCCGTCTGGAAGCCGTTGGAATGGGCCGAGATGCCCCGCATCGCATGGACCGAGACGGGGCGGCCGGTCATGCTCTTGTGCCGGACGCCGCGGAAATCGGTCCATTCCCGATCCAGCGTGATGGCCTGATCGAAGGCGACATGGGCGATCTCGGCCGCCAAAGCCCGGATGCGGGCGGCGGGGATACCGGTCTGATCGGCCACCGCCTCGGGCGCGAAGGCGGGCGAGAGATAGCGGTCGGCCATATGGTGCAGGACGGGGCGGTGGGTGATCCCGGCCTGGCGATATGTCGCGGAAAGGTCGGGCTCTACCCCTTCGCCGTCCCAGGGGGCGGGCTTGCCGGTGCGGCGGTCGATGACAAGGGGGCGGCCTTCCTCGTCGCGCAAGAGAAGCAGGTGCTGGGGCGAGGCGGGATCCTCGTTCACCAGGCAGGGCGCGTTGGTGAAGCGGGCGAGGTAGTCGAGGTCGATCTTGCCCGCCTGCATCAGGCAATGGACCAGCGACAGGATCAGCAGGCCGTCCGTGCCCGGCGTGATCCCGTACCAATCATCGGCCACGGCGTTGTAGCCGGTGCGGATCGGGTTGATCCCCACGACCTTCGCCCCGCGCGCCTTCAGCTTGCCCAGCCCCATCTTGATCGGGTTGCTGTCGTGATCCTCGGCCACGCCGAACAGCAGGAACAGCTTGGCATGGTCCCAGTCGGGCTGGCCGAATTCCCAGAAGGCCCCGCCCATCGTGTAGATGCCCGCCGCCGCCATGTTGACCGAGCAGAAGCCGCCATGCGCCGCATAGTTGGGCGTGCCGTAGGCCTGCGCCCAGAGCGAGGTGAAGGATTGCGACTGGTCGCGCCCGGTGAAGAAGGCGAGCTTCTCGGGCGCGGTTTCGCGCAGGGGGGCAAGCCAGGAAACGGCGGTCTCGAGGGCCTCGTCCCAGCTGATCTCCTCGAATTGCCCCGATCCGCGCGGGCCCACTCGCCGCAGGGGCGCGCGCAGGCGCGAGGGGGCGTTGACCTGCATGATGCCCGCGCTGCCCTTGGCGCAAAGGACGCCCTTGTTCACGGGATGGTCGCGGTTGCCCTCGATATAGGCGACCTGTTTCCTGCCGTCGGGGCCGTCCTTCAGGTGCACGTTGATGCCGCAGCGGCAGGCGCACATGTAGCAGGTGGTCTGGCGCACCTCGTCCGAGACCTTGGGCGAGAGGTCGAGGGTCGGGCGGGGATGGGTCAAGCGGGGCCTCCCTTCCTCGCTTCGGGGGCGGGCGATGGACTGCCCGGTCGAGACATTAACACATCATGTTTCATTGATAAGCAACAGGGCATCCGCCGCGATCCGGCGTTCCTCGGCGGCGGGGATGATATGGACCGGCACATCGCCCGCCCATCTCAGGCCTGCCGTGATCTTGTCGCGGATCGGGGCGGCGTTCTCGCCGATGCCGCCGGTGAAGGCGATGGCGTCAAGCCCGCCCATCGCCGCGATGGCCGAGCCGGCATGGCGGATGGCCCAGTAGCAGTAGTGCTCGACGGCGAAGGCGGCCTCGGCCTCGCCGGCTTCGGCGCGTTCCAGGATCGTGCGCATGTCGTTGGTGCCGGCAAGGGCCTGCAGGCCGCTTTCGCGGTTGAGCAGCGCCTCGGCCGCCTCGATCCCGTGGTCGCGGGCGAGTTGCAGGACGGCCATGCCGTCGATGCTGCCCGCGCGGGTGCCCATGACAAGGCCCTCGAGCGGGGAATAGCCCATCGAGGTGGCGACGGAGCGGCCCTCGAGGATGGCGCAGAGGCTGGAGCCATTGCCGAGGTGGAGCGCGAGGAGGCGGCGGGGGAGCGGGGTGAGGGCCTGCACGAGGCTGGCGTAGGAGATGCCGTGAAAGCCGAAGCGGCGCAGGCCGCGCGCGCGTTGGGCGGCGGGAAGGGGGTAGGTGGTGGCAACCTCGGGATTGGTGGCATGGAAGGCGGTGTCGAAGCTGGCGAATTGCGGCAGGTCGGGGGCGAGGTGGGCGAGCGCGTGGATCGCGGCGAGGTTGGCGGGATTGTGCAGGGGGGCCAGCGGGATGCAGGCCTCGATGGCGGCAATGGTATCGGGCGTCAGCGGCGTGGGGGCGGTGAGCCGGGTGCCGCCGTGGACGACGCGATGGGCGGCGGCGGTGAGGGATGTGACGGGGTGGCCGGCCCGGGTCAGCGCCTCGAGAAGGAGGGTGAGGGCGGCCTCGTGATCGGGGGCGGAGACGGGGTGGCGGTCTGGTCGGTTTCCGGGGCCGAGGCGCAGCTCTCCGCTGCCGCCGATTTCGGAGACAGAGGCGGTGAGATGTTCGGCCAGGGAGGCATCGAACAGCGCGAGGCGGATCGAGGAGGAGCCGGCGTTGACGACAAGGATCATGGGTGCTGCGGCGCGGGTTGCGAGGGGTGGGTGGGTTTCACCCACCCTACGGTTGCGGCGCGGTCGCGCCCGGGGGGCAAAGACCGGATGGATACGTTCGGGGCAAGCGTGGGCTTCGCCCACCCTACCGGTAGGGTGGGCGAAGCCCACGCCTGGCGAAGATCTGTCGTCATGTCTCCCCCCGCGTCATTGCTGCCGCGATCATGCCAAGTGCTGCTGAGGCGATGCGGTCTTCGGCGTGCTGGCTGCGCGAGGTGAGAAGGAGCGGCACCTTTGCCCCCAGCACGATCCCGGCTGCGCAGGCGCCCATGCCCAGCGACATCAGCTTGAAGATCGCGTTGCCTGTCGTGATCTCGGGCACGAGGATGATATCGGCATCGCCCGAGACCACAGAGGCATAGCCCTTGGTCTCGGCCGCCTCGCGGCTCAGGATCAGGTCGAGCGCCATCGGCCCTTCGACCACCGCCTCGGGCAGGGCCGACCGCGCCCAGGCGGCGATCACGGCGCATTCCCCGGTGGAAGGAAGGCCCGGCGTCACATCCTCGGAGGCGGCCAGGAGCCCGGCCTTGGGGCGCGCGATCCCGAGCGCCCGGGCCAGGGCCACGGCATGGGCCAGGCAGGCCTGTCGCGTGGCGATATCGGGGGCGGTGTTCAGCGCCCCGTCCGTCAGCAGCAGGGGGCGGTCCGATCCGGGCACCGTGATGTGAAAGACATGGCCGCAGATGGCGCCGGGTTTGCGCAGGCCGGCCGATGTGGGGAGCAAGCCCTTCAGGAAGGTCGAGGTATGGACCTGGCCCTTCATGATGCTGTCGACCTCGCCCGCGCGGGCAAGGGTGGCGGCGGCCGGGCTGGCGGCATCGCCGGGGGCGCTGACAAGGCGGTAGGGGGCGATATCCCAGCCGATCTGTTCGGCCGCGCGGGCGATCTTGACCGGATCGCCGACCAGCACCGGGTCCGCGAGGCCTGCCTCGGCGGCTTCGCGCAGGCCGGCCAGGGCGGTTGCCCCGCCGGCATTGACCAATGCGACCCGTGGCCGGCTCAGACCCCGCGCCTGCGCCAGAAGCCGCGCGGGGCAGCGTGGGGCATGGGCCGAAAGGAAGGGAAAGCTCTGGTCGGTCATTGTCGCTCCGCTGCGTTCAGGGCGAACCTAATGGTCTGTCGCGGCACTGTCATCCCAGCAGCGACCGTCCGAGGCCCAGAATGGAGAGGAAGGCCAGAAGGCCGATGGCGAAGCGGCGAAAGCTTTGGGGTTCGGCATTGAGGAACCTGCGCGCGCCGACCCAGATGCCCAGCACCATGATCGGCAGGCCCATTGCCGTGGCGATCAGCGTATCGCGGGTGATCATCCCGTTTGCCGCCATGATCGGCAGGGTCCAGAGGTCCAGCAGAAAGAAATAGGCGATCAGGGTGGCCCGGAAGGCGGCGGCGCCGATCGGCTGGGCTGCGAAGAAGGCGGCTACGGGCAGGCCGCCGACCGCGGCGCCATTGGCCAGGCCCGAGACGAGGCCCACGCCGACATGGGCCCCGTCCCCGGCGACCCGTCGCAGGGTCCAGCCGGTCAGCAGAAGGCCGCACATGCCGAGGATATAGACCGAGATCAGGGCCCGGGCGAGGTCGGCGCCGATCTGGCCGAGCGCCCAGACCGAGAGCGGCACGCCGATGATGCAGCCGGCGAAAAGCGTGAGGACGCGTCGCCACTGGATATGGGGCCGGATGTCGCGGGCCTGTTGCAGGGTCAGGAGCACATCGGCGATCAGGACGACCGGCACGAAGAGCATCGGATCGGCGACAAGGCCCGCGCCCGAGACGATCAGCGCCGCGAAGCCGAAGCCGGAATAGCCCCGGACGAAGGCCGCCACGAAGAAGACGCAGGCGATCCAGAGGCTGGCGCTCAGCCCGAGGTCGAAGGGCATCGCGCGGGTCGGGGCGGGGCGGAAATTTTGCCAAATTTCCGCGGGGGGGGGCTGCCCCCCCCCCCGTTCGGGGCGCCCCCCCGGCTATTTTGGGACAAAAATAGCCGGGGGGGGGGCTTGTCCGGGACGCGTTGTGCTGCGGCTGTTGCAGCGGCTGGAGCGATGGCGGGGAGGGGTCGCGCGGATCATCAGGTGACGGGATCGGCCATGTCGGCGGGGTCGATGCCGGCCACGGCGACCGGTTTCTTCATCGCGTCGCGGCGGAAGGGTTCGCCCAGTTCCTGGTTGATCATCGCCTCGATCAGCGTGGTTCTGCCGTGTTCCATCTGGTCGGTGATCGCCGTGGAAAGCGCGTCGCGCAGCTCTTCCATCGTGCGGGCCGTGACGCCTTGCAGGCCGCAGGCGCGGGCGACGGCGGCGTAGCTGACGCCTTCGTCCAGTTCGGTGCCGACGAAATTGTCGTCATACCACAGCGTCGAATTGCGCTTTTCCGCGCCCCATTGGTAGTTGCGGAACACGACCATCGTGATCGCGGGCCATTCCGGGCGGCCGATTGCGGTGAGTTCGGTGACCGCGATGCCGAAGGCGCCGTCGCCGGCGAAACCCACCACCGGCACGTCGGGGCAGGCGATCCTTGCGCCCACGACCGAGGGCAGGCCGTAGCCGCAGGGGCCGAAGAGGCCGGGGGCGAGGTATTTGCGCCCCTCTTCGAAGGTCGGATAGGCATTGCCGATGGCGCAGTTGTTGCCGATGTCCGACGAGATGATCGCCTCTTTAGGCAGGGCGGACTGGATCGCGCGCCAGGCCATGCGGGGGCTCATCCAGTCGGGCTTGGCAGCGCGGGCGCGGGCATTCCAGGTTGTGCCGGGGTCGTCATCCTCGTGATCCATCGAGGCGAGCGCCTGGGCCCAGCGGGCCTTTGTGCGGGCGATCTCGTCCAGCCGCTCGCTGCGGCCCGCGTCTCCGGCGGTGGGGGCGAGGCGGGTCAGCAGGTCTTCGGCCACCTTGCGGGCGTCGCCCACGATGCCGACGGTCACGGGTTTGGTGAGGCCGATCCGGTCGGGGTTGAGATCGACCTGGATGATCTTCGCCCCCTTCGGCCAGTAGTCGAGGCCGTAGCCCGGCAGGGTCGAGAAGGGGTTGAGGCGGGTGCCGAGGCAGAGCACCACATCGGCCTGGGCGATCAGCTCCATCGCCGCGCGCGAGCCGTTGTAGCCCAAGGGCCCCGCGAAGAGCGGGTGCGAGCCGGGGAAGGCGTCGTTGTGCTGGTAGCCCACGCAGACCGGCGCGCTCAGGCGTTCGGCCAGCGCGGCCGAGGCGGGGATTGCGCCCGAAAGGACCACGCCCGCGCCGTTCAGGACCACCGGGAAGCGCGCCTCGGAGAGGAGGCGGGCGGCCTCGTCCAGCGCCTGCGTGCCGCCCGAGGGGCGTTCGAATGTGGTGACGGCGGGCAGGTCGATGTCGATGACTTGCGTCCAGTAGTCGCGCGGAACGTTGATCTGGGCGGGGGCCGAGCGGCGGCGGGCCTGCAGGATCACGCGGTTCAGCACCTCGGCGATGCGGGTGGGGTCGCGCACCTCTTCCTGATAGCCGACCATGTCGCGGAACAGGGCCATCTGTTCGACCTCCTGAAAGCCGCCCTGGCCGATCGTCTTGTTGGCGGCCTGCGGCGTGACCAGCAGGAGGGGCGTGTGGTTCCAGTAGGCGGTCTTCACGGCGGTCACGAAATTGGTGATGCCGGGGCCGTTCTGGGCGATCATCATGCTCATCTTGCCCGAGGCGCGGGTATAGCCGTCGGCCATCATCCCGCCCGAGCCTTCGTGCGCGCAGTCCCAGAAGCGGATGCCGGCCTTGGGAAACAGGTCCGAGATCGGCATGAAGGCCGAGCCGATGATGCCGAAGGCATCGCGGATGCCTTGCCGCTGGAGCACTTTGACGAAGGCTTCTTCGGTGGTCATCTTCATGGGGCGGCCTCTGGGGGATGGAAGGGGCGGGGTCGGTCTGGCGGCACCCTATGGGCCTGTCCGCCGGGGGTGTAGGGCCAGTTGGGTGAGGCGCTTAGGGCCAGTGCGTTCAGTGGCCGGGCGGGGGTGATGATGGGGGTGACGATAGGCTGCAAAGCGGTCATGGTCCGCGCGAAGGGGGCCGCCGGGCGGGACAGATGACAGGCTATCCGACATTGCTTTCGCCCATCGACCTCGGGCGCGTGACGCTGCGCAACCGCGTGGTCATGGGCTCGATGCATACCGGGCTGGAAGAGACCGGCGACTGGGGGCGCGTCGCGGCCTTTTATGCGGCGCGGGCCGAGGGCGGCGTGGGGCTGATCGTGACGGGGGGCATGGCGCCCAATGCCGAAGGCGCGGTCTTTCCGGGGGCGGCGGGGCTGTTCACGGCGGCGGATCTGCGCAACCACGCCCGGGTGAGCGCTGCTGTCCACCAGGCGGGCGGGCGCATCGCGATGCAGATCCTGCATGCCGGGCGCTATGCCCATGGGCGCGATGCCGTGGCTCCTTCGGCGATCCGGGCGCCGATCGCGCCTTTCGCGCCGCAAGAGCTTGATGCCGCGGGGATCGAGCGGCAGATCGCCGATATTGTGACCGCCGCCCGGCGCGCCGAAGAGGCGGGCTATGACGGGGTCGAGGTGATGGGGTCGGAGGGCTATTTCCTCAACCAGTTCCTTGCCCCCCGCACCAATCGGCGGAACGATGACTGGGGCGGCAGCGTTGAGAACCGGATGCGGCTGCCGGTCGAGGTCGTCGCCCGGATCCGGGCGGCGGTGGGGCCGGGGTTTCTGGTGATCTACCGCATCTCGCTTCTGGATCTGGTGCCCGAGGGGCAAAGCTGGGCCGAGGTGACGGCCCTGGCCCGCGCCGTTCGGGCGGCGGGGGCGGATCTGTTCAACACCGGGATCGGCTGGCACGAATCGCGCGTGCCCACCATCGCCACATCGGTGCCGCGGGGCGCCTTCACCTGGGTCACGGCCAAGCTGCGCCGCGAGGTGGGGGTGCCGGTGGTGGCGACGAACCGGATCAACACGCCCGAACTGGCCGAACAGATCCTGGCAAGCGGGCAGGCCGATCTGGTGAGCATGGCGCGCCCCTTTCTGGCCGATGCCGATTTCGTGGCCAAGGCCGCCGCCGGGCGCGCGCGCGAGATCGCGCCCTGCATCGCCTGCAATCAGGCCTGTCTGGACCATACGTTCACGGGGCGGCCGACTTCCTGCCTTGTCAATCCGCGCGCCTGTCACGAGGTGGACCTGGCGCCCGAACCGGCCCGGCGCCCGCGCCGCATCGCGGTGGTGGGGGCGGGGCCTGCGGGGCTTTCGGCGGCGATCACGGCGGCGGGGCGCGGGCACAGGGTGACGCTGTTCGAGAAGGATGACAGGATCGGCGGGCAGCTTCTGTTCGCGCAACGCATCCCCGGCAAGGAGGAGTTTCGTGGCCTGCTGGAGTGGTTCGGGGTCATGCTGCAAAGATCGGGGGTCGAGCTGCGGTTGTCCTCGGCGCCCTCTGTTCCGGATCTGGCGGGTTTCGACGCGGTGATCGTGGCGACGGGCGTGCGGCCCCGCGACCCTTGCCTG
>JBHYFN010000054.1:0-24205 GCA_051859505.1 Paracoccaceae bacterium | reverse complement strand
CGACGGGCGCTTCACCGACTACAACGCCGGAAGCACCAGTGGCCGGCCTTCGAGCCCGAAGCGTTTCTCGGGTCCCTTCTGGAAGATGTGCTGCCCTCGGAACTTGCGGGGCTGGCGCGTGACATGATGCGCGTGGCCGAGGCACGCGACGAATGCGGCGCCCGCGAATACTCGCTCGAGGTCGAGGGGCGTCAGAAGCGGTTCTCGGTGTCGATCGGCGTCAAGCGCAACGGCGGACAGGTGCAGGGTTTCGTCTTCCTGATCCGCGACATCACCCGCCTGAGCGAAAGCGACCGCGCGCTCAGGCGGCTGGGCAAGGTTGTCGAACTGACGTCGAACCTTGTCATGATCCATGACATCAAGGGCAATATCGAATGGGTCAACCCGGCTTTCGAGCGGCGCAGCGGCTGGAACCTTCACGATGTCCTTGGCAGAAACGCCTGGAACCTGATGCTTTCGGACAAGAACGATCCCGAAACTGTCGAACGGGTGCTGACAGCCCAACGCACCGCGACCCGGATCCAGACCGAGGTTCTGAACCGAAGCCGCAGTGGCGAAGACTACTGGACCACCATCGACTTTCTTCCCCTTCATGACGCGAGGCAGGAGCTTGAGGGTTTCGTTTCGGTCCAGACCGACATTACGCCGATAAAGCGCTCGTACGAACACGAACTCCTTCTGCGTGCCACGGCCATGGAAACGGCAATCGACGCCATCGCGATCAGCATGCCGGACGGTCGTTTCGCCTACATGAACCCGGCCCATCGAAAACTGTTCGGCCTGACCGAAGACGAGGACATCACACAGCTTGACTGGACAAACCTGATCCCCGCGGCGTCGATCGAGTCGATGCAGGATCGCATTCTGCCGATACTTGACGAACAAGGGCACTGGCGCGGCGAGACCAAGGGCCTGCACCGCGACGGGTTCGAGATCGACCTCGACGTCAGCTTGACGCTGACCGGTTCCAGGCACCTGATCTGTGTTGCCCGGGACATCACGCAGCGCAAGCGCAGCGAGGCCGAGCGCGACCACTTGCGCGAGGAATTGCAAGATGCCCAGAAGCGCGAAGCGCTGTTGCAGATCGCTTCGGGAATTGCCCATGACCTGAACAACCTTGTGGCGGTCGTCGCAGGAACGGTCAGTCTGATGCAGTCGAGCGTCGAGACCACCGCCGAGGCCCAGGTAAGCCTACGGCGGATCTGTCGCGCCCTTGACGCAGCCAAGGATCTTGTCGACCGTCTTGGCAAGCTTGAACAGCGCGCGGCCTTCCGCGATCTGCATGACCTGCGCAACATCATCGTCGAGTCGATCGACCTGCTGGGCGTGGATCGGGTGCAGAAGTACTCGATTCATGTCGAACTGCCCTCTGCGGCTCAGCCGGTCTGGGCCAACCGGACCGAACTGTTGCAGGTCATCGTCAACCTGGTCCAGAACGCTTGCGAGGCAGGGCCCGAAGAGACAAACAACGTCACTCTTGCGATCCTGCCGAACCATGTCCCGCCCGCCGACAAGCGCCCTGATGCCGGCAGTTTCGTGCCCGGAAGGCGATATGTATTTCTGAGCATCCGCGACACGGGCGCAGGGATACCTGCCGCCCTGCGCCCGAGGCTGTTCGAGCGCTACATGACGACGAAAGGGGCAATGGGCACGGGGCTTGGCCTGCCGATCGTGGCCAAGATCCTGCGCGACAATGGCGGCGTCCTCTGGCTGGAGAGTGCCGAGGGCGCCGGGACGAATGTCGTCGTTGCACTGCCGGCGCAGCCCGTCGAGGCGCGGAGCATGGACAAGGACCGTCTTGATCCGCCTCGCGCACAAGCGCTTGCAGGAAAGCATATCCTTGTGGTCGACGACAATGCCGACGTGGCCAATGTCCTGTCCGAGGTGCTCGAGGTCGAAGGCGCCATCACCATCGCGATTTCAGACCCGCTCGAAGCGCTGGAACTGATCCGAAGCGAACCGGACTTCTGGTCCGCGCTTGTCACCGATTTCGACATGCCGCAACTGGACGGGGGGCAACTGGCGCTCGAAGTCTCTGCCGTCGCCCCCAACCTGCCATGCGTCCTCGTGACCGCCCTCCCCGAGTCGTCGGGCTGGGATCCCCGGTGGTTTCAAGCGGTCCTCTGCAAGCCGCTGGACCGCGACGCCTTTGTCGGAAGTGTCGGACATGCCATTCTGAAAAGCGGGCGGCAAGGCTAGGGTCCGTCAGGTCGGGTTCAGCTCGGAATCGCAAACTTTCGCACCAGGGCCCAAACCTTCGGGAGGCTCCCGACACTTCCAGAGCCACGATGTGCCGTCAGATTTGCCCGGCATCCCTTTGCCCATGCCGGAAGCCGCCGGGCCGCAACTTATACTTGCTTGCGAAATGCAAGGATCGGTGACGTGTCCAACTCGCTGCAAAGATCACTTTCCGGGGTGACGACAGGGGATGCTCCCTTGATCGATCCGAAGCTGCGCTCTGCCGCGGGGGGCGAACCGCGCGACATGCCGTCTGGCTGGTGGCTTCCTCCGCTCTTTCTGTTGGGGATCGTGCTCTGGGTTTGGCTGCTGTCGTCTCTGATCGGCCTCTTGCGATGAGATCAAAAGGTCTGTTCCCGCGCGGAGCCGCCAGGGCTTTGCTCACCGATCACGCGACAAGACTTGTTGTGACATACCCGCCCCGGGGTGCCGTGTTCAAGCCTGACATGCGGGCCTTGGCCCTTGCCGGTATCCATGCTGACACGCTGAGTTCGGCCGCAGTGGTCCAGATCGATGCCGATCAGCCGGGCGGCCGGGAACTCGGATCCGTTCTTCGCGCCTGCGGCCTGAACGTCCTGCACTGCGGTCTCTCCTGCGGGATCGAGAGTGAACCGCCGCTTGTGATGCTTGCCGACAACCGCAACCGGCCCGCGGTCATGGGCCGGCTTGAGGACCATCGACAGCGCGACGCTGCGCCTTCCTTGCTTGATCGTGGTCCTGCCCTGCATGGGCCCGGCGCGCCGGCGGCCGACGACGGCGAACATCTCGCCTTCGATGGCGTTGCCGATGTTCTCCGCGTCGCGGGCATTCCGTTCCTCGAAGCTCGGGTCGACGCGTAAGATGTGGTCGATCCGCAATTCCGTCCTTGAAGGTCGCTCCGAAGCACCACTTGGCCGCGCACGGTCAGGCGCTGCGGAACCGGCACTTGGTGCAAGCCTGCGCCACGGGAGGATCGAGGTCACCGAAGAGAGGCTGTGGCATGAGCTCGAGAAAAGGACGTCGATGACGGAAGTCGCCGCAAGTTCAGCGATCATTGCCGGCTTCGACGGCGCGGCTCAGGACGTGATCATGTCAGCGCTGAAAGGTATGAATTCGCGGTGCTGGATCTCGATCACGCATATGGGCAACCACAGCGAGTCGTTTCAGTTTCTGTACGATTTCGATTTCGATATCTTCATCGTCAACCTGGATGCCTTCGCGGTATTGGGCGAGGCCGTCGACGAGATGTTGAGGTTCCGGCAAAGAAACCGGAAGACTGCGGTCGTGCTGGTTTCTTCCACCTTTCGCGACGACGATCTTGGTGACACCCGCCACTATATCTGTGACGCTCTGTTGCGGTCGCCCCTCGGGCATGAGAGGCTTCAAAGGGCTGTCGAAGCTGCCATCGAGAATCATGGTCGCAATCGCAAGTCCTTGCGATCGCAGGCAGATGCATCGCGCGCCTGATCATGCCGTCAGGCCAGCCGCGAAACTGCACCAGCCTGACGGACCTGACCCCCGACGCGGATGACGACACAGCGCAATGCTGTGTCAGGCGCCCTTGTCCTGCTACCTCGCATCCGGTCCCGACAGGCATCCGAGCGAGCCCGAGCCTGCAGATGACCGTCATCAACCGTCGGCCGGAGCGGCGATCGGGCCTTCCTTGCCCCGCCGATGCATTCACCCGCGATGCTCAAGGTGTATTTCGCTGCCGGTCGGCATCGAACCGGACGACCATCGCAACCACCAGGTGCAGCAATTGAACCAACGCGCCAGAGGGTGACGTGGCCCGGATCCTTTACCCCTCTCCTCCGGCCTTTACCGACCGGGCCAACGGAACACTCCGCTCCCGTCCCCGAGGCCCTCGCAAAGCGTTCGGCCGGCCCAGCGGATGCGTCCGCCGTACCCGCCCCCGGCCCGAACGGTGAGCGCCGTCAGCGCGCCATCCTGCCAGTCCATGTCAAGCTCTACCCCCCCGCGCGCCCGGAGCCCCCGGACCGAGCCGGAAGCGAAGGCGGTCGGAAGGGCCGGCAGCAGGCGGATCCCGTCCTCGTCGGACTGCACCAGCATCTCCAGAATGCCGGCGGCGCCGCCGAAATTGCCGTCGATCTGGAAGGGGGGATGGGCATCGAACAGATTGGCATAGCTGCGGTCGGGATGCAGCAGAAGCCGCAGTACATCGTAGGAATGTTCGCCATCGCCGAGCCGCGCCCAGAGGCAGATGCGCCAGCCGATTCCCCAGCCCGTCGCCTCATCCCCCCGAAGTTCGAGCGACCGGCGCGCGGCGGCGGCAAGGTCGGGCGTCGTTTCGGGCGCGATCTGGAGCGAGGGGTAGGCGGCATAGAGGTGCGAGACATGGCGGTGGTCGGGTTCGGGCACCTCGCCGTCCCAATCCTCGAGCCATTCCTGCAACTGGCCCGCGCGGCCGATCCTGTCCTGCGGCAAGCGGGCCTTTGTCCGCTCCAGTTCCGCGACAAGCTCTGCGTCGCGGCCAAGCCGGTCTGCGGCCTGGCACGTGGCCGAGAAGAGGTCGCGCAGAATCTGGCTGTCCATCGCCGGCCCCGCGCAGACCGAGGTTCCGAAGGGATGCACATTCTCGGGCGAGACGGAGGGGGCGGTGACCAGAAGGTCGCTGCCGGGAAGCGGCACGAGGAAATCCAGGAAGAATTCGCTTGCCCCGCGCAGGATGGGATAGACCCTCTCGACCGCTTCGGGCGGAAAGCCCGCATAGCGCAGATGGTCCCAGATCTGGGCGCAGAGCCAGGCGCCGCCGGTGGGCCAGAGGCCCCATTGCGCGCCGTCTATGGGCGCGGCCGCGCGCCACAGATCGGTGTTGTGATGCAGCACCCAGCCCCGCGCGCCGTAATGTTCACGCGCGATCACGGCGCCGGTCTGCGACAGATCCTCGGCCATGGTGATGAGGGGATCGAAACATTCGGCGAGGTTGGCCGGATCGGCCAGCCAGTAGTTCATCTGAAGGTTGATGTTGGCCGTGTATTTGCTGCCCCATGGCGGCCGGATCTCCTTGTTCCAGATGCCTTGGAGGTTGGCGGGCTGGGTGCCGGGGCGGCTGGAGCAGATCGCCAGATAGCGCCCGTACTGCACATAGAGGGCGGCAAGCGCGGGATCCTCGCCTTCGGCGAAGCGGGCGATGCGTTCGTCGGTGGGGCGCTCGGCGGCGGGGCCTTGGCCGAGGTCGAGGGCGAAACGGTCGAACAGGGCGCGGTGGGCGGCGATGTGATCGTCCAGCAGGCTCTCGAACGGCTTTGCCGCCGCGGCATCGAGCCTGCGCGTGACGGCTGCCTCGGGATCGCCCGAAACATCGTCGAAGCGGCGAAAGCTGGTGGCGATGTCGAGCAGGACCATCACGCTGTCGGCGCCCCGGACCGAAAGCCTGCCGCGTTCAGCCAGCACCTCGGCCCCCCTTGCGATCACCCGCGCGGCCATGCCCCAGCGCAGCCGCCCCTCGATCCCGACCTCGTCGCGGTTGGTGCCGGTGTAGCTCAGCGCATTGTCCGTGGCAGAACCGTGGCCGGGCTGTTCGCTGACGAAATCCAGCGTCATCGAGACCTGCCCCGGCCGGTCGGCTTCGTAATGCAGGACCAGAACCCCGTCGGCGGCCGAAGCGAAGGCCCGCCGCTCGAACGCGGTGCCACCCACGCGGTAACTGGTGGTGGTGACGGCTGTGGCAAGGTCAAGCTCGCGGCGGTAGTCGGAAAACAGCGTGTCATGCCCGAAATCCAGCAGCAGCCGTCCGGCCGGCTGGTAGGAGCATTGCAGATAGGGCCGCCCCATCAGATGGGCGTCGGACAGCTCTTCGGCCTTCCTGAATTCGCCCGCGAGGATCAGGCGGCGCACGTCGGCCAGCGCCTCTTTCGCCTCGGGGTTGACGGGGCTGTAGGGGCCGCCGGACCAGAGCGTATCCTCGTTCAGCTGGATCTCGTCGCGGACCACGCCGCCAAAGACCATCGCCCCCAGCCGCCCGTTGCCGATCGGCAGGGCGGCGGTCCAGTGGAAGGCGGGGGTCGGATACCAGAGAAGGTTCGCGGTCATGCGTCAGGCCTTGTGGGGGCGGCGATGCGGCGGCCCTTGGTGTCGAAAAGATGCTGGTGGCGGGGTGCAAAGCCCAGCGGCACACGGTCGCCGGGGCGGATGTCGGTCTGGTCGCGCGCCTCGACGACAAGCGATGTGCCGTCGGGGGTTGTCCCGTACAGGAAAAGCGTGCCGCCAAGGTATTCGACCACATCGACAAGGATCGACAGGCGCGGCTCGGGATCGCCAATACGGAAGTGTTCGGGACGGATGCCCAGCGTCACCTCGCCATCAGCCCCGTCGAAGGACACCGATCCGTCGCCGCCCGCCAGGGTCAGCCGCCCCGACTGTGCCCGTGCGGCGAGGAAGTTCATCCGGGGCGAGCCGATGAAACCCGCGACAAAGCGGTTGGCGGGGCGTTCGTAAAGATCGCTCGGCGATCCGGACTGTTCCACCACGCCGCCGCGCAGGACGACGATCTTGTCGGCCAGGGTCATCGCCTCGGTCTGGTCGTGGGTGACGTAGATCATGGTCGAGCCAAGCCTGCGGTGCAGCTTGGCGATCTCGACCCGCATAGAGACGCGCAGTTCGGCGTCAAGGTTCGACAGCGGCTCGTCGAACAGGAAGACCAGGGGGTCGCGCACGATGGCCCGCCCGATGGCCACGCGCTGACGCTGGCCGCCCGAAAGCTGTGCGGGCTTGCGCTTGAGCAACTCGTCGATCTGCAGGGCGGCCGCCGCCTCGTGCACACGTTGGGCGATGGCGTCACGGTCGAGGCCGGCCATCCGCAGGGAAAAGCCGATGTTCTGTTCGACCGTCATGTGCGGATAAAGCGCGTAGTTCTGGAACACCATCGCCACGCCGCGTTCGATCGGGTCGGCGTCGTTGACGATCCGGCCGTCGATCAGAAGCCGGCCGTCGGTGATCTCTTCCAGCCCGGCGATCATCCGCAGAAGGGTGGATTTGCCGCAGCCCGAGGGGCCGACGAGGACGGTGAACGATCCTTCCTCGATGGTCAGGTCGAAGCCGTCGATCACCCGATGGGCGCCATAGGCCTTGCCGACCTGTTCAAGCTTGACGCTGGACATGATCCCCCCCTTGTCCGGGCGCGGCCCGGTGTTTCCTTGCAGAGCCCCGCAGGATGATGTCGCATTCGAGGCGCAGTTCGCGGCGGCCCATCTGTGCGGGATCGCCGAGGCGCGCCTCGATCAGGTCGGCGATGGCTGCGGCCATCCTGTCGACCGGCTGGCCGACGGCGGTGATGCCGGGCTTGAGCAGCTTGAAGGCGGGGAAATCGTCGAAGCTGACGACCGAGATGTCGTCGGGCACCGCGATGGCGGCCTCGTCGAGATGGGTCAGCGCGCCGATCGTCATGTTGTAGTTGGCGCAGAAGACGGCGGTCGGCGGCTGCGGCAGGGCCATCAGGCGCCGCATTTCGGCCAGCGCCTCCTGCTCGCGCCAGCGTCCGTCGGCGATGTAATCGGCCGGCGGCCCCAGCCCGGCCGCGTCGAGCGCCTGACGGAACCCCATAAGCCGTTCGCGGGCGGCGGAATCGCGCAGGTTGCCGTGGATCGTGGCGATGCGTTCATGTCCGAGGTCGATCAGATGCTCGGTGATGCGCCGCGCGGCCTGGGCATTGTCGACAAAGACCCGGTCAACCGGCAGGTCGGGGATGTCGTTGTCGTAGAGAACGACGACAAGCCCGTTGTCGAGATAGCGCAGCAACTGGCTGCCGATCTCTTCCTCGCCCTCGATGACGATGGCATCGACCCTTTGCGACAGGAAGAAATTGAGCCCGTCCTGGATCGAGGCGGGGTTCTGTTCGTGAAAATAGGCCAGCAGGGTCCGGCCGCCCTGCCGCAGCACCCGCGAAAGCTGTTCGAACATCGCCGCGTGAAAATCGCTCATCGAGGGGATCATCAGGCCGACCATGTTCGTCCGGTCGGTCTTCATGGCCACGGCGCTGGCTTGGCGCCGTACGCCGCGCTGGGCGAGGGCGCGTTCGAGCCGCGCGCGATTGCCGGGGCCCACCGGCAGGCCGTTGAGATGGCGCGACACGGTGCCGACCGCCACGCCGGCGGCATCGGCAACGTCGATGATCGTGGGCTGGCGCCGCCGTTCCATCCTGAATTCCCTGTCGTCTGCCTGCGACATGATCCGCCGGTTCCCACCGTCCCTTGGCACGGGTCATTCCTTGGCGCCGCTGCGGATCTGCGATCCGGCGGCAAACTGGCGCTGGAACACCAGAAAGACAAGCAGCGGCACGATGGTCGTCACGATCGCTGCAACCGAGCGCAGATCCCAGTTCATGTCATAGGTGCCCGAGATCCGCGTCAGCAGGACCGGCAGCGGCACATCGGTGCGCAGGAACAGCATCGGCAGCAGCAGGGCGTTCCAGGTCCACAGGAACTGCAGGATCCCGGCGGCGAAGACCGGGCTGAGGCTGTTGGGCAGCACCACATGCCAGAAGGTGCGCAGCGGGGTGCAGCCGTCGATCTTCGCGGCCTCGATCAGCTCGTAGGGGAAATCCTCGAGAAAGCTTTTCACCAGGAAGATCGACCAGGCGAAGCTGAGGCCGACATAGGGGATGATGACGGCAAGGTAGCTGTCGATCAGCCCGATGTCGCGCCAGAGCCTGAACAGCGGAATGATCACGACCTGCTGGGGCAGGACGAAGGCGTTGATGATGATGATGAGCAGAACCCGGCGAAAGCGGAACTTGAGGAAGTGGAACGCATAGGCCGCAGCCGGGGTCAGCAGCATGGTCAGGACGGTCGCGATGCCGGCCAGCTTGGCCGTTGTCCAGAAGGCGGGCGCAAGGGGGTAGGCTTCCCAGACGCGCCGCCAGGCGCTGAGCGTGAAGCTGACCTCGTCCAGCCGCCACCAGCCGAGGCTTACCTCGCGCGGGGGGCGGATCGAGGTGACGACGATGCCGATGATCGGAATCACCCAGATGAAGGCGATGACGCCGATCAGCAGGACCGGCCAGAGGGGCGGGCGGCCGATCATTTCGCGCCCTCTGTCCGCTTGATGATCGCGGGGATCGAGATGACGAGGACGGCCAGCAGCAGAACGACCGTCGCCGCCGCGCCATAGCCCAGTTTGAACTGGGTCATCGATTCACGATACATGAAGTAGCCCACGGTTTCGGTCGCGCGCATCGGGCCGCCGGAGGTCAGTACGAAGATGATGTCGAAGGCCCTGAGCGCGCCCAGCAGGTTGATGAAGACCGCCACACGCACGCCGGCCATCGACAGCGGCATCATGATGTGGCGCATCATCGACAGCGGTTTGGCGCCGTCCATGTAGGCCGCCTCGAGCACGCTTTTCGGGATCGACCGGACGGCGGCGAAGCACAGCAGGAGCGGCAGGCCCACGCCGCTCCAGGAAGCGGCGATGATGATGGCCCAGAGCGCGGTGTTCACATCCCCCAGCCAGGGATGGGCGAAGCCGGGGATGAAGATGCCGATGATCGAATTCAGCAGCCCGGCCTGATCGGGGCGCAGGATGTTGATCCACATGTAGCCCGACACCGCCTCGGAGATGCCGAAAGCGGCGAAGATCATCACCCGGAAGGGCAGGGTGCGCTCGGGCGCGAAGGCACAGAGCATCGCGAAGAACCAGCCGAGCGAGACGGTGATGATCGTGGTGCCGAGCGTGAAATAGAGCGTGGTCAGAAGGGTGTTGCGAAACCCCGGATCGGCCATGAGCTGGCGATAGTTGCCGAAGCCCACATAGCTGGGCGGGGCCAGTCCGCGGATGTCGAACAGGCTCAGGCGGAGCGTCTCGAACAGCGGAAAGACGACCGAGATCGAGAACAGCACCAGCATCGGCGCAATCAGGATCCAGGCCGAGGGCACCTCGCCAATGCCTTTCCGGCGGCCGGGCGGGTGTTGTCCACCCCTCCGGACCGCCGGGCCGGTCATTGATCCTGCCGGAGCAGCCGAGGCCTTTACGGCAGGATCACGCATCAATAGAGGCTCGCGGCCCTGGCCTCGATGGCCTCGAGAACGGCGTCGATATTGGCCTCGGACGGATCCTGCAGGAACCGCTGCAGCTGGACCCGGTATTCGTCGGCCAGATCGCCGGGCAGAAGGTCGCCCAGCACGAAATGCACGTCCGATTCCG
Organism: Paracoccaceae bacterium; assembly: GCA_051859505.1. Lineage (GTDB taxonomy): Bacteria > Pseudomonadota > Alphaproteobacteria > Rhodobacterales > Rhodobacteraceae > JAFIEN01. The sequence goes on along the minus strand of JBHYFN010000054.1, from coordinate 13,828 downwards.
AAGCCGCGGCCACCGCGATCTGCTGCACCGGCCCCAGCATCGTGGGATCGGCCTGGGTGCTGGGCGAGGCAAGCCCGTAGCGCGCCAGTATCCCGGCCGCCTCGGCCGTCGTCACGAAGTCGAGAAAGGCTGCCGCCGCCTCGGGATTGCCGCCGTTGGTGGTGATGTTCAGTTCCTTGGCATCGACGCTCGAGGTGTTGTCATGGCCCATGCCGAGCGCAGGGAACTGGAAATAGGAATAGTCCACCCCCTCGGTCAGGCCATAATCGTTCAGCGCGCGGCCGTTCATCCACATGCCGATCAGCAGGTAGTTCATGTTGTCGGCGACGAAGATCTGGTCTGCCGCGCCGTCCCAGTCATTGGCGAACATCTGCGCCGGGGTGCCGCAGCATCCGGCCTCGAGCATCTCGGCGAAGGTGACCAGCGCGCCGCGCACGGCCGGATCGGTCCACGGGATTTCGTGGGCGGCCAGCTTTGCGGCGGTTTCCACGCCTGCCGTGCGCAAGAGCAGGGATTCGAACCATTCCCCATGCGCCCAGTACTGCGCCGGCATCGCGATCGGCGCCTCGAAGCCCGCCGCCTGCAGGGCGTCGAAGCTGGCAAGGAAATCGTCCCAGGTTTCCGGCGGCGCGTCGAGACCTGCTCGCTCCAGGTGCTCGGTCTTGTACCAGATCCCGGAACGGTTGCCGAAAGTGTAGGTCACGCCGTAGGTTTCGCCCTCGTGGCTTGAAAGCTGGCGCCACGAGTCGCCCAGACGCTCGCTCCAGCCGTGCTCGTCCCAGAAGTCGTCGATCGGGCGGATGAGTCCGGCATCGGCCAGTTCGGCACGGAAGGCCGGCCATGTGTTGATGATGATGTCGACCACCTCGCCTCCGAACAGCGCGGTGCGCATCCCTCCGCGTGCATCCCCGCTGACAGTCACGGCGACGGGTCGGACGGTCACATCGGGATAGGCTTCCTGGAAGGCCGTCGTCAGCTCCGACCACATTTCGCCTTCCGCGCCGCCAAGCCATTCCAGGATGACAAGCTCGCCACTTGCCTCCTGCGCCTGGATGACGGTGGCGGCACTCATCAGCAATCCGGCTATGCCGGCGCGACCGACCAGGCCGTGCAGCCCAAGAGATCTGTTCATGTTTCTCCTCCCTCCAACAAGATGAACAAGAATAGTCATCTTAGTTGAAACGTTATCAAGATTCCGTCGCCTGTCAATCTGGTTGTCGGCGGCCGCGGGGGGCGTTGCGCCAGCCCCTGCTCCAGCCCCTGTGCCAGCCAATGCGCCAGCCCCTGTGCTTCCGGGTGCCCCGTTCTGATTTGCATCAAGGACAGCACCGGTCGGCCGGATCATGATGCACCACGCCTTTGGAGGCATGGCTTCGGTCATGAAGGCGAAGATCGGCAAACTCGAAAGGTGTTTCGCTGAAGGGGAGGCCTTGCGATGTCACTTATCATCAAGAACACGACGAGGGCGGACCGGGCCGTGCCGCCCACCGGCTGGGACGCGGCGCGCGCCCGGCTTGAGGGCTTGCCGGGCGGTGGGCTGAACATCGCGCATGAGGCGCTAGACCGGCATGTGGCGGCGGGCCGGGGGCAGCAGCCCGCGCTGATCTGGCTGGGCAAGGACGGCACGCGGCGGGTGCTGAGCTATGCCGACCTCGCGTCCGATGCCGCGCGTTTCGCCAATGTCCTGCGGGCCCATGGCATCGCGCGGGGCGAGCGGCTGTTCCTCCTCTCAAGCCGGGTGCCCGCGCTTTACGCGGCCACGCTGGGCGCGCTCAAGGCGGGCGTGGTGGTCAGCCCGCTTTTCGCCGCCTTCGGCCCCGAACCCGTCCGCGCCCGGATGGAGATCGGCGAGGCGGCGGTCCTTGTCACCACCGCCCAGCACTATGCCCGCAAGGTCGCCCCCTGGCGCGACCGGATGCCCGGGCTGCGGCTGGTCCTGATCATCGGCGACGAGGCCCCGGAAGGCTGCGTCGCCCTTGGCCCCGCGATGGCCGCCGCCCCGGACCGGTTCGAGACGGTCCCGACCGGCCCCGAGGATATGGCGCTGCTGCATTTCACCTCCGGCACGACCGGCCTGCCGAAGGGCGTCGTCCATGTGCACGAGGCCGTCGTCGCCCATGCCGAGACGGGGCGCCTCGCGCTTAACCTGCGGGCCGGCGATATCTACTGGTGCACCGCCGATCCCGGCTGGGTCACGGGGATGAGCTACGGGATCGTCTCTCCCTTGTGCAACCGGGTGACGATGGTGGTGGACGAGGCCGAATTCGACCTCGACCGCTGGTACGCGATCCTGGAAACCGAGCGGGTGCAGGTCTGGTACACCGCCCCCACCGCGATCCGCATGATGATGCGCGCCGGGCCCGCGGCGGCAGAGGGCCGCGATTTCGGCGCGCTGCGGTTTCTGGCAAGCGTGGGCGAGCCGCTGAACGCTGAATGCGTGCTCTGGGGGCAGAAGGTCTTTGGCCTGCCCTTCCACGACAACTGGTGGCAGTCCGAAACCGGCGGCATCATGATCGGCAACACGGCCGACATGGACATCAAGCCCGGCGCGATGGGCAAGCCCCTGCCGGGGATCACCGCCGGGATCGTCTCGGTCGAAGGGGAGACCGTCACCGAACTGCCTGCGGGCGAGATCGGCGAACTGGCGCTGCGGCCCGGTTGGCCCTCGATGATGCGCGCCTATCTGGGCCAGCCCGAGCGCTATGCGAAATGCTTTCGCGGCGGCTGGTACCTGACCGGCGATCTGGCGATGTGCGACAGCGACGGCTATTTCTGGTTCGTCGGCCGGGCCGATGACCTGATCAAGTCCGCAGGCCATCTGATCGGCCCGTTCGAGGTGGAAAGCGCCCTCATCGAACATCCCGCCGTGGCCGAGGCCGCCGTGATCGGCATCCCGGACGAAACGGCGGGCGAGGTGGTCAAGGCTTTCGTCACGCTGAAAGCGGGGTTCGAGGCCGGCGCGGCGCTGGAGCGCGAATTGCGCGGCCACGCCCGCAAGCGCCTTGGCCCGGCGGTGGCCCCGCGCGAGATCGTGTTCCGCGACAGCCTGCCCCGCACCCGCTCGGGCAAGATCATGCGCCGTCTTCTGCGGGCGCGCGAACTGGGCCTGCCCGAAGGGGATCTTTCCACGCTTGAAGGGGATGCACGATGACCAAGGTGAAGCTCGACCACGCCCATGCGCATGACCTTCTGCGCGGCATGATCCGCATCCGCCGGTTCGAGGAGAAATGCTACGAGCTCTATACCCAGGAACATATCCGCGGCTTCCTGCATCTTTACGACGGGGAAGAGGCAGTCGCGGTCGGCGTCTCGGCCGCGCTTGAGGAGCGCGACCGGGTCGTTTCGACCTACCGGGAACACGGACACGCGCTGGCACGTGGGCTCAGCATGGAGTCGGCGCTGGCCGAGATGTATGGCAAGGCCACCGGCTGCGCCGGCGGGCGGGGCGGGTCGATGCATCTGTTCGATGCCGAGACCAACCTCTACGGCGGCAATGCCATCGTGGGGGGCGGGCTGCCGCTGGCCGTGGGCCTGGCCCTGGGCGATGCGATGCAGGGGCAGGACCGCGTCACCGTCTGCTTCTTCGGCGACGGCGCGCTGGCCGAGGGCGCGTTTCACGAGGCGATGAACCTTGCCGCCCTCTGGAAGCTGCCGGTCTTCTTCGTGCTGGAAAACAACTTCTACGCCATGGGCACGGCGGTCGAACGGGTGCAGGCCAACACCGATTTCGCCGCCCGCGCCGCAACCTACGGGATGCCCGCCGAAAGCGTCGACGGCAATGATGTGGTGGCGGTCGAGGCGGTCTCGCGCCGGCTGGTCGAGGCGATCCGCGCGGGTGGGGGGCCGCAGTTCCTGGAATGCCGCACCTATCGCACCCGCCCGCATTCCATGTTCGACGCCGAGAAATACCGCGACAAGGCCGAGGTCGCCGAATGGCGCAAGCGTTCGCCCATCACGCGGTTCCGGTCCTGGCTTCTGGACAACGGCCTGATGAAACAGGCCGAGATCAACGCCATCGAGGCCGAGGTCGAGGCGCAGCTGAAAAACGCCGTCGCCGCCTGCGAACAGGCCCCGTGGGAACCGGTCGAGGATCTGGCCCGCCACGTCGTGGCCGAAACCCGGCCCCCGCCGCCCGACCCCGCCCCGCCCGGCAAGCTGGTGAAAAGCACCTATCGCGACTGCTGCCGCGCCGCGATCACCGACGCGATGCTGCGCGACGAACGCGTATTCATGATGGGCGAGGATATCGGCGCCTATGGCGGCTGCTACGCCGTCTCGATGGGCCTGCTGAAGGAATTCGGCCCCGAACGCATCCGCGACACGCCCCTGGCCGAGGGCGGCTTCACCGGGGCGGGGATCGGGGCGGCGCTTGCCGGGATGCGCCCGATCGTCGAGATCATGACGGTCAACTTCTCGCTTCTCGCGCTGGACCAGATCCTGAACACGGCCGCCACTTTGCGCCACATGTCGGGCGGGCAGTTCGGGGTGCCGCTGGTCATCCGCATGGCGACGGGGGCCGGGCGGCAACTGGCGGCGCAGCATTCCCACAGCCTCGAGAATTACTACGGTCATATCCCCGGCCTGCGTGTCGTGGCCCCGGCCACGCTTGAGGATGCACGCGGCATGCTCTGGACCGCGCTGCAGGAGCCTGACCCGGTGATCGTCTTCGAACATGTCATGCTGTACAACATGGCAGGCGAGATCGCCGAGACTGCGGGCCCCGTGGATATCGACCGCGCCGTGGTGCGGCGGGAGGGGCGGGATGTGACGCTGATCTCGTGGTCGCTGTCGCTCTGGAAGGCGCTCGAGGCGGCAGAGGAACTGGCCAGGGACGGGATCGAGGCAGAGGTGATCGACCTGCGCTCGCTCCGGCCCATCGACGACGCGACGATCTTTGCCTCGGTCCGCCGCACCCGCCGCGCCGTGGTGGTCGAGGAAGGCTGGCGCACCGGGTCGCTTGCGGGCGAGATCGCGGCGCGGGTGCAGGAGGGCTGCTTCTTCCATCTGGATGCGCCGGTGGGCCGGGTCTGCTCGGCCGAGGTGCCGGTGCCCTATCCCAAGCATCTGGAAACCGCCGCATTGCCGCAGGTCGCCGATATCGTGGCGGCGGTGAAGGCCTTGCCGGGGGTGGGGGCATGAGCATCTTCACCATGCCCTCGCTTGGGGCGGATATGGAGGAGGGGACGCTGATCGAATGGCTGATCGCGCCCGGTGCGACTGTGGCGCGGGGCGATATCGTGGCCGTGGTCGAGACGCAGAAAGGCGCCATCGAGATCGAGATCTTCGAGCCGGGCGAGGTCGTGAGCCTGATCGCCCAACCCGGCCAGACCCTGCCGGTGGGCGCGCCGCTCGCCACGCTCCGCAAGCCCGGCGAGGGGGTGGAGGATGCCCCCGAACCGGAACCCGAGCCGGTAGCCGAGGCGGTGGCGACACCCGAGGCCGCGCCGGAACCCGCCGCCCCCGTCAAGCGGCCAATGCAAGAACCCGCCCCCGTGACGGGCGGGGCGGCGGCATCCGGCCCCCTCGCCTCGCCCGCCGCCAAGGCCCGCGCGGCAGAGGCGGGGATCGACCTTGCGCGGGTCTCAGGCTCCGGCCCCGGCGGGGCGGTCCTGCTGGCGGATGTGGAGGCCTCTCTCGCGGCCGCCCCGAAGCAGGCCAGACAGCCGGACACCCCCGCCACCAGACCCGCGCCCAAGGGCAAGCCCGGCCTCGACATGGCCGAGATGCGCCGCGCCATCGCCGCCGCGATGAGCCGCGCCAAGCGCGAGATCCCGCATTACTACCTGTCGCACCGGATCGACCTGCAGGCGGCACAGGACTGGCTGTCCGCGAGGAATGCCGAACGCCCGCCGGATGAACGCCTGCTGATGGGCGCGCTTCTGATCCGCGCCACTGTCCGGGCGCTTGCCAAGGTGCCGGAACTCAACGGCCGCCATGAGGGGGCGGATTACACCCCGTCCGACACGATCAACTGCGGCATGGCCGTGGCGATGCGCGGCGGCGGGCTGATCGCGCCGGCGATCATGGATGCGCAGGACAAGGGCCTTGACGCCATCATGGAAGCGATGCGCGATCTGGTCGCCCGCACGCGGGCCGGGCGGCTGAGGAACAGCGAGGTGACGCAGGGCACGCTGACCGTGTCCAGCCTTGGCGAAAGCGGGGTGGATGCGCTGTTCGGCGTGATCTACCCGCCGCAGGTGGCGCTCGTGGGCTTCGGCAGCCCGCGCACGGAACCCGTGGTGCAGCGCGGCAACCTCGCCGCGCGGCTGTGCGTCACCGCCACCCTGGCCGCCGATCACCGCGTCAGCGACGGCCGCCGCGGCGCCACCTTCCTAGCCGAGATCGACCGACTGCTGCAGGAGCCAGAGACGCTATGACCCCGGACGCCATCCGCACCGCTTTCCTCGAGGATCTGACCTCGGTCGCCCCGGATATCGACCCCGACACCGTCGGAGACGATGACCATCTGCAGGACGATCTGGGCCTTGACTCGATGGATTTCCTGAACCTTGTCAGCGCCTTGCACAAACGCTTCGGCCTGCCGATCCCCGAGGCGGATTATCCCGAACTGGCGACGACCGCCAGGGCCGTCCGGTATCTGGGAAAGGCCATGGCGGGCTGAGGGTCCGGCGCTCTCGCCCGTCAGGCCACCTGCACCAGCCGCGCCGCCGCGCGCGCCTGAAGCGCCAGATCGGCGGTCAGGCTGCGCGTGGTCTGAGCGTCGAAGAGATGGACCGAAGCCTCGGGGATCGCCAGCGTCACATCCTGCCCGACGGCGAAATCGACCTTCTGTTCGGAATGCACGGTGATGGGCTGTCCGTCATGGAGGAAGTGGTAAAGCCGGGCCGAGCCCAGCTCTTCGGCAAAGTCGAAGGCGGCGGTCATGCCGGACTGGCCGGGCAGGGCAAGGCCGATCTGTTCGGGGCGCAGGCCGACCTGCACCCGCAGACCGTCATGGCCGCGGGCCGCCTCGGGCGTGATGGCAAGCCGCGCGCCGCCGTCGATCAGGACGGCGCGCTGCGCCTCGGCGATCTGGCCGTTCAGGAAGTTCATCGCCGGGCTGCCGATGAAGCCCGCGACATAGGTGCTGGCGGGATGGAGATAGACATCCTCGGGCGTGCCGACCTGTTCGATCGTGCCCTTGTTCATGATGACCATGCGGTCGGCCAGGGTCATGCCTTCGTGCTGGTCATGGGTAACGAAGACGCTGGTCGCCTTGATCCGGTTGTGGATGCGGCGGATCTCGTGGCGCATCTGGGTGCGAAGCTTGGCGTCGAGGTTCGAGAGCGGCTCGTCGAAGAGAAAGACCTTGGGTTCGCGGATGATCGCGCGGGCCATCGCGACGCGCTGGCGTTGGCCTCCCGACAATTGCCCCGGCTTGCGGTCGAGGAAGTCGCCGAGGCCTACGCTGTTTGCGACCTTGGTGACCTTCTCGATCCGTTCGGCCTTGTTCATGCCCGCGACCTTGAGCGCATAGCCGATATTGTCGGCCACGCTCATATGCGGGTAAAGCGCGTAGTTCTGGAACACCATCGCACAGCCCCGGTGGCGCGGTTCCAGCTCGTTGACCACCTTGCCACCGATCGCGATCTCGCCCGAGGTGATGGCCTCGAGCCCCGCGATCATCCGCAGAAGCGTGGACTTGCCGCAGCCCGAGGGGCCAAGGATCACGACGAATTCGCCGTTGCGGATATCGAGGTTCACGCCGTGGACGACCTCGTCCTTGCCATAGGCCTTGCGCACGTCGCGGATCGAGATGTCAGCCATGACTTTCCCCTATTTGTCGGTGTTGATGAGGCCGCGCACGAACCAGCGCTGCATGAAGATCAAGATCAGGATCGGCGGGATCATCACCAGAAGCGTCGCCGCCATCGCCAGATGCCAGGTCGGCGTGCCGCCCCCGGTTGTCAGCTGGTTGGGGATCAGCGTCTGCAGCTCAACCGCGACCATGCCGTAATTCGCGCGGTCGGTGATGATCAGCAGCGGCCAGAGGTACTGGTTCCAGGCATAGACGAACATGATCGTGGCAAGGGCGGCCATGTTGGTGCGCGACAGCGGGATCAGCACGTCGAACAGGAACCGGACAGGGCCCGCGCCGTCCATCCGCGCCGCCTCGACCAACTCGTCGGGGATGGTCAGGAAGAACTGCCGGTAAAGGAAGGTGCCGGTGGCGGTGGCCACAAGCGGCAGGATCAGCCCGGTATAGGAATTGAGCAGGTTCCAGTTGAGCGTGAGCGCCCCCCCTGTGGCCTGCGCCCAAAGCCATGAGAGGCCGGTGACATCGGCGATGAACTGGAACGGCTGCAGCGCATTGGCGGCCACTGCATAGGTCGGCACGATCCGCACCTCAAGAGGTAGCATCAGCGTGATGAACACGAGCCAGAAGACCACCATCCGCCCGCGATAGTTGAAGAAGACGATCGAAAAGGCGGTGATCATCGCGATGGTGATCTTGCCCGCGACGACGCCGGTCGAGACGATGAGCGTGTTGACGAATTTCGTGCCGAAGTCGGAGCGGGTCCAGGCCTCGCGCATGTTCTCGATCAGATAGGGGCCGGGCCAGAGCTCGACCGGGGCGGTGTTGACGGTCTGCATGTCATGGGTGGCCGCGACGAAGGCGATCCAGAGCGGGCCAAGCAGCAGGACAAGGCCCGTCAGCAGGATCACATGGGTCGCCACGTTCAGGACGGGGGTGCGTTCGATCATGGCCAGCCCTCAGGTATAGTGGACGCGGCGTTCCACATAGCGGAACTGGATGAAGGTCAGCACGATCACCAGCAGCATCAGGATGATCGACTGGGCGGCGGCGCCCGAATAGTCGAAGCCCCGGAAGCCGTCGGAATAGATCTTGTAGACCATCAGGTTGGTCGCCCGCGCGGGGCCGCCTGCGGTCAGCGTGTCGACGATGCCGAAACTGTCGGTGAAGCTGTCGGTGATGTTGATGACGAGGATGAAGAAGAAGGTCGGTGCCATCAGCGGCAACTGGATGTCCCGCATCCGCCGCAGCACGCCCGCCCCGTCCATCGCCGCACTTTCGGTTAGCGACCGGGGGATGGATTGCAGCGCGGCAAGGAAGAAGATGAAGTTGTAGGAGACCAGCTTCCACGCCCCCGCGATCGTCACCATGATCAGGGCCTGCGTGCCCGAGAAGGTGGGATCCCAAAGGCCGGGCCAGATCGTGTTGATATAGGAAAAGATCCCCGCCTGCGGATTGAAGACAAAGCGGAAGGCAAGGCCCACGGCCGGGGCGGCCACCGCATAGGGCCAGATCGTGGCGACGCGGTAGGTCTTGTAGCCCGCAAGCTGGCGGTCGGCGAAAAGCGCCAGCGTCAGGCCCATCCCCATCGCAAGGATGGTGGAGCCTGCCGCGAACAGGAACGACACCCGGATGGATTGCCAGTAATACTGGTCGTTCAGGATGGCGCGGAAATTCTCGAACCCCACCCATTCATTGCCGCCGCCCCAGGGCTGCTCGAGCGTGAAGGCCCAGTAGAGCGCCTGGCTGGTCGGCCAGTAGAAGAAGACGAAGATGATGAGAAGCTGCGGCGCGATCAGCGCGGCGGCGACCCAGGATGTTTTGAAATAGGCGCGGCGCATTCATGACCCCCGGACAGAGAACGGCGGCCCCGGATGGGGCCGCCGCGGTCGTTGCATCGCCTTACGGGAAGGTCTTGCCGGCATAGGTCCGGGCAAAGCGGTCGAGGATGCCGTTGCCGCGTTCGACAGCGGTGTCCAGCGCTTCCTGCATCGACTTCTGGCCCGCAAGCGCGGCCTCGACCTCGGCCACCCATTCGGCACGGATCTGGATGAAGCCGCCCAGACGGATGCCGCGGGTCAGCTCGGTCGGATCGGTATAGGTCAGCGAGGTCATGGCGATCTCGCGGCCCGCGAAGGGGGCGTTGTCGTAGAAGCCGGTCTCCATCAGCTCGTCAAAGGCCGACTGCGTCACGGGGATGTAGCCGGTGAACTCGATGAAGTTGCGCTGCTCCTGCGGCGTGGCAAGGAAGGCCAGATAGGCGGCCGCACCCCGGTATTCATCCTCGGACTTGCCCGAAAGCACCCAGAGCGAGGCCCCGCCGACGACCGAGTTCGTCCGGTCGTAGCCTTCATAGGTCGGGATCATCTGCACGTCCCAGTTCAGCCCTTCGGGCGCGATCCGGTGAACCGTGTTATGGTCGGCGATGGAGGAGAAGAAGATCGAGCATTCTTCACCGACAAAGCTGTCGCGCGCGCTGATCCCCTGGGCCGCCGTGCGCATGTGGAGATGGCCTTCCTCGATCCAGCGCTGGATGTTCTCCATATGCTGAACGTGCAGCGTGGTGTTGAACAGAAGCTCGGTGTCCAGCCCGTCATAGCCGTTGTTGTTGCTGGCGACGGGGATGTTGTGGACCATCGAGAACTGCTCGAGGTCGATCCAGGTCGAGGGGGCATAGGCCATCGGGCAGTCGTGGCCCGCTTCGCGCAGGGCGACGAAGGCGGCTTCCATGCCTTCCCAGGTCAGCGGCGCCTCGGAAAGGCCCGCGGCTTCGAAATGATCGACGTTCCAGTAATAGACCGGCGTGGACGAGTTGAACGGCATCGAGAAGAATTCGCCGGTCGAAGAGGAATAGTAATTCGCGATCCCGGGGAAATAGTCGTCCCAGTCGATCTCGATCCCGAAGTCGGCCATCATCTGGTGGACGGCGTAGAATTCGCCCGACAGCATCAGATCGGCGGTGCCGGCGTCGAAGGACTGGACCAGCGTGGGGTGCTGGTTGGCGCGGAAGGCGGCGATGGTGTTCTGCACGGCCTGGTCATAGCTGTCCTGGCCCACGCAGTTGATCTGGTAGGTGTCCTGCGCTTCGTTGAAGCGGGTGCAGGTGGCCAGCACCTCGGCGCCAAGGTCGCCGGTCAGGCCGTACCAGTAGTCGAAGGTGATCCGGTCGGCCGAGGCTGCGGTCGCCAGAAGGCCCGCAGCAAGGGCCGAGAGACTTGCGGTTTTCATCATGATGACTTCTCCCAGGTTCAGCGCCGCACCGGCGCCCGAGCGGACAACTAGGCAGGTTTCGTAACCAGCAGAGCAAGGTGATGTGAAAGGCTGGTGTCGGTTCGGATTCCGTTTCGTGACAGGGCCGTTCAGACCCGGTCGATCACGCGGGAGTCGTCCAGATAATTGTCGAAATGGACCAGCGTCTGCTCGGGATCGGTCAGAACGACCGCCATTTGGGCAGGTCCTGAAAGGATCTGCGGCTGTGTCCAGGGACGGCCCAGGGGAATCGTCACGTTGTAATGCCCGCCCGACAGCGTGGTGAAGGGAATCCCCCGCCAGATCGCGGTCGAGGGGTAATGGACATGCCCCGCGATCACCTGCCGCACATCGTCATGCCCGGTCAGAACCTCGGCAAAGGCGGGGCCGTTCTCGAGGATGATCTCGTCCACAGCGGTCGACAGCGGATTGGCATGGTGATGCAGGATGACGATGACAGGCCTGTCCGCCGCCTCGTCCAGCCGTGCGGCCAGCCAGTCAAGCTGCGCCGGTTCAAGCCGGCCGTCATGGCGGCCGAACTCGATGGCGCTGTCGAGCAGGATGATGCGGTGCCCATTGGCGTCGACGACCTTGTCGACAAAGCCCGTCTCGCTGGCTTGCGACTGCCCGAAGACGCCCAGGAAGGTCTCGCGGTGGTCGTGGTTGCCGATGGTGATGTGGACGGGCGGGGACAGCTCCGACAGCACCTCCTGCAGCGTCTCGTAGGCCGCCCGTTCGCCCAGATCGGCCAGATCGCCGGCCAGCGCCACGAAATCGGCGTCCGGGTGGCGGGCGTTGATCGCGGCCACGCCCGCGCGCAGACGCTCGGTCGTATCAAGGCCGTGGGACAGCTGGCCATCGGCCAGAAGGTGCAGGTCGCTCAGGACAACGAATTTCAGCGTCATTGGCCCAGCCCCATGCGCGAGAGATAGTCCATCGACGGCAGGATCCCCGCCTTGTCGCGCAGCTCGAGCACCAGATGCGGCCGCACGCTCAGCCCCGCCAGCGCGCGAAAGACGGAAGGCCACAGGATCGTGCCCTCGCCGATGGCCCAGTGGCGGTCGGCATAGCCGTCGGCATCCTGCAGATGCACATGGGCCAGCATCTCGCCCGCCGAGGTGACGAAGTAATCCACCGGCGGCGCGCCGGTCGAGCCGTGGGCGTAGTGCGCGTGGCCCGTGTCGATCGACAGCCGGACATTGGGCGAGGCGAAGCTTTCGACCAGGCGCTTGCGGTCGGCGGGGTCGATATCCTCGATATTCTCGACAACCAGCGTCACGCCCTGATCGGCGGCACGGGCCACGACCGGGCCCAGCGTGTCATGCACAAGGTCGATCTGGCGCTGGCGGGCGGTGGAGTGGTTGTCGAGATTGTTGTAATCCCAGGTCGTGAAGGGCGAATGGATCACCATCTGCGTCGCACCGACGACCGCGCAGATTTCAAGCCCGGTCAGGAAACGGCGGGTGACCAGCGCGCGGACATCGGGATCGGGCGAAGCGATGGTGAAGCCCCAGAACGGCCCGTGCATCCCGATCCGCCCGGCATGGCCATCCAGCAGGCGGGCCGCCGCCTCGGCCTCTGGGCGCCAGTCGCCGGTGATGACCCTGGGGTCGTGAAAGGTCTGCAGCTCGACATCGCGGTCCTTCTCGAACAGCCAGTCGCGGAAGTTTTCGAGCTCTTCGACGGCAAGGGCCGCGCCGATGACGGGTAGGGATGTTGGGGACATGGGGTGCCTCTCGCGCTTGTCCTGCAGGGTTGCAGGCGCTGACCTAGGCAGCGCAGGTCACAGCAGGATGACGATCGGCGCAAAAGGCGAGGCGCGCGCCCGAGAGCGCGGGCGGGCTAAAGCCGGACCATGACCCGCCCGTCCAGCAACCGCACCTCGTAGGTGGAAAGGTTGTCACAGGCGGGCGGGGTTTCGACCTCGCCGGTGGTGAAATCGAAGATGCTGGCGTGTTTCGGGCATTCGATCGTGTTCTCGACCACCAGACCGTCGGCAAGATGCACATCCTCGTGCGGGCACAGCCCGTCGGTGCAGAACCACGCGCCCTCGTGGTTGCGAAAAAGCGCATAGCTCCGCCCGCCGTGATCAAGGCGCATCGCCTCTTCGGGGGCGATGGCATCCTCGGCGCAGGCATCGGTCCAGCCGGTCATGACGCCGCCCCCCCGGCGGCGGCGCTGCGGCGCGCCTTCTTGCGGCGGAAGCGTTCCATCATCCGCTTTTCAGATTCGGGGCTGCCGTCGTGGAAGGTGCCGAACCATTTGTCATAGGGCACGACGCCGTCCGAGTAATTGCACTCGAAATACTTGTGGTGGAGGTAGTGGTCATATCCCGGCATGTCGATCAGCCGTTCGTCCCCGACCACGACCTTGTCAAAGCCCACATGGCCGGGGGCCGAGGCGAACATGCAATGCGCCAGGTGATAGACGGTGTGGATCGGATGCGCCGGGATCACCCAGTACAGGATCACGCCCGAGAAATAGAGCAGCTGTTCCACCGGATGCATGGCAAGCCCGCTCCAGGGTGTCGGGTTGATGCTGTTGTGATGCACCTTGTGGACCGTGCGATAAAGCGGCGGCCAGTGGATCAGCCGGTGGATGAGGTAGAAGTGAAACTCGCGGTAAAGCGGGATCAGCATCCAGATCACCACGAACCAGACCGGATGGTCGCGCGGGTCCAGCCAGGGGATCATCCCGTTGGCATAGAGCCAGAGGCCCAGCACCTCGAACGCGGTCCAGATCGGGATGCCGAAGACGAAGGTCCAGAACAGGTTGTCGGCAAGCTGGCTTTTGAAAAGGAAGGCATCGGCATTGCCCTCTTCC
>JBHYFN010000053.1:4138-24269 GCA_051859505.1 Paracoccaceae bacterium | reverse complement strand
GGGGGGCCCCCCCCCCCCCCCCCCGACAGGATTTTCTTCGAAAATCCTGAACCCAAGAATTTTCGCAGAAAATTCTTGCCCCCGGCCCCAGCGACGCGCAGGCCGATGATCGGCGGATCGGGCCCGAGCCATCCCTGATCTCCGGCGAACAGAACAACCGAAGAGGATCCCACCTTGACCAGACGCAAAATCGCGCTTGCGGGCATCGGCAAGATCGCTCGTGACCAGCATGTGCCCAGCCTTGCCGCCTCGCCCGACTGGGCCCTCGTGGCAACCGTCAGCCGATCCGGCCGCATCGACGGCCTGCCGGGCTACGCCAGCATCGCCGAGATGCGCCGGGCGCATCCGGAGGTCGATACGATCTCGCTCTGCATGCCGCCCCAGCCGCGCTTCCCCTACGCCCGCGAAGCGATCGAGGCGGGGCTGCATGTGATGCTGGAAAAGCCCCCCGGCCAGACCCTTGCGGAGGTCGAGACGCTCAGGCTCTTGGCCGCCGCGCGCGGGGTCACGCTTTATGCCACATGGCACAGCCGGATGGCGCGGGAAGTTGCGGCCGCCAAGGCCTGGCTTTCGGGCCGGAGGGTGACGAAGGCCCATGTCACCTGGCGCGAGGATGTGCGCAAATGGCATCCCGGGCAGGACTGGGTCTTTGACCCCGGCGGGATGGGCGTCTTCGATCCCGGCATCAATGCGCTGTCGATCCTGACCGAGATCCTGCCTGCTCCGGTCCATGTGACCGCCGCCACGCTGGACTATCCCGCCAATCGCGACACGCCGATCGCCGCGCGTCTGATCTTCTCAGGCGGGGTCAGTGCCGATTTCGACTGGCGGCAGGAAGGCCCCCAGACCTGGGACATCGAGATCGAAACCGATGCCGGCCCGCTGGCCCTGCGCCATGGTGGCAACCAGCTTTGGCTGAACGGGGTCGAAGCCGGCGGATCGGCCGGGATCGAGGGGGAATACCCCGCCCTTTACGCCCGCATGGCAGCACTGGTGGCGGCTGGGGAGTCCGAGGTCGATCTTGCGCCGATGATACATGTGGCCGACGCCCTGACCCTGGGCAAGCGGGTCACGGTCGCGGCCTTCGACTGGTAGCGGCGGGCGATCTGTCAGGCCAGGTCGCGCGAGGGGGTACCGCACCGGACAAACGCGCCTGCGCGATCACGGTCGGGCAAATGCGTCGAACGGATTGTCGGCCGTCAGCCGCGTCACTTCGGCGGCAGCAACGCCCTCTGCCGCGAGCATCGGCAGGATGACCCGGCTCAGCTGCGTCCATGGTCGCGGCACGCCGCCGCCCGGTTGCGCCGGGTCATACCAGCCAAGGTCATGGCTCAGCAGAAGCTGCCCGCCCCGCCCGGCACCCAGCACCCGCAGGATCATCTCCACGACCGCGCGATCCTCGGCCCGTCCGGCGTGATCGTACTCGATCCAGGCGCCGCGTTCGGCCAAGGCCAGATGCAGCCCGAAATCCGGCTCTTCCTGCGTGTGGATCGAGATGAAGCGGTCGGGCGCGTACCCCTCGGCCTCGATGATGTCGAGCTGCTCCATCACCACCCGTCCGCGGATCGTGTGGCTGCCGATCACCGCCCCGGTCCGCCGTCCGGCCCGGGCGGCCGCCCGCAGGATGCGCGCCTCGAGCGGGGTGATCCCGTCATCCCCGGCGCTGAGCTTGATCCAGCCCGCCTGGAAAGGGGCATCGGCAAAGCCCTCGGTCAGTTCGCGCACCATCCAGTCTTCGAGCGCCTGTTCGCTGGCGCCTGCGATCCAGTCGGTGATCCAGGGTTCGCGGTAGCTGCCCGTCGGCACGACGATGGGAAAATCCGTCGCCAGCGACACGGCAAGATCGATGTCGGGCCGCCGGCCGACCCCGATGGTCGAGCATTCGACCAGCGCGGTCACCCCCAGCGCCTTGATCGCCTCGACCTGCGGCGCCATCAGCGCCACGACATCCGCCGGATCGGCCTGACCATAGCCCGGCTGATCGGGTGTGCGCAGGTCGACGAAGACATGCTCATGCGGAAGGATCATGCCCAGCGCCTCGCGCGGGAGGGGGCCCATGGTGGTATAAAGCCGTTTCATGACCTATCCTTTCGCAAGATCGACAGGATAACCCTAGGGCCGCAGCGGCCAAAGTGCCACCGAAAGCGCCCGCCCATCAGACCAGAGAGCAGATAGCAGATAGCTGCTCGGCCGACGGCCAGAGGCCGTGTGTCCGCCCGGTTGGCCAGAACGGCCCAACCGCACCGCATTCGACAAGCAGGAGGAGACAAAGACATGGAATACAGGAAACTCGGCAACAGCGGCGCGGTCGTTTCGCATCTTTGCCTTGGCACGATGACCTTCGGGGCAGAGGCCGATGAGGCGACATCCTTCGCCATCATGGATGCCTATGCCGCGGCAGGCGGCAACTTCCTTGATACCGCCGATGTCTACAGCGCCGGCCTTTCGGAAGAGATCGTCGGCCGCTGGCTGGCGGCGCGGCCGGAACTGGCGGGGCAGATGGTGGTGGCGACCAAGGGCCGCTTTCCGATGGGCAAGGGGCCGAACGACCTTGGCCTGTCGCGCAAACATCTGGGGCAGGCGCTCGATGCCTCGCTCGGCCGGCTGGGGGTCGAGCAGATCGACCTGTACCAGATGCATGCCTGGGATGCGCTGACCCCGATCGAGGAAACGCTGCGCTTTCTGGATGATGCCGTTCGCGCGGGCAAGATCGCCTATTACGGCTTCTCGAACTACCTCGGCTGGCAGATCACCAAGGCCGTCCACGTTGCCCGGGCCGCCCATCTTTGCGCCCCGGTCACGCTGCAGCCGCAATACAACCTTCTGGTTCGCGATATCGAGCACGAGATCGTGCCCGCCTGTCTGGACGCCGGCATCGGTCTTTTGCCGTGGTCGCCGCTGGCCGGGGGCTGGCTCGCCGGCAAATACCAGCGCGACCAGACGCCGACTGGGGCCACGCGGCTGGGCGAGAACCCGAACCGGGGGATGGAGGCCTATGGCCCGCGCAATTCCGAAGAGCGGACCTGGGCGATCATCGGCGCGGTAGCGGATGTCGCCAAGGCGCAGGGCACCACATCCGCGGCGGTGGCGCTGGCCTGGCTTGCGGCCCGGCCGGCCGTGACCTCGGTCATCCTTGGCGCGCGGACCGTGGCGCAGCTGGAGCAGAACCTTGCCGCTGCCGACCTGCAGCTGACGGCCAGGGAAAGCGCGATGCTGACCGAGGTCAGCACGCCGCAGCAGCCGGACTATCCCTATGGTCCGCAAGGCGTGGCCCAGCGTCACCGCAACATCAACGGCGGGCGCTAGAACCGACGCCGGCTTCAGGAGATCACAGGGGATCACAGGGGATCACAGGGGATCACAGGCACGCCCCTGTGGTCCCCTTACCCGTCGCGCGCTGCCTATTGCGTGCCCAGGATCGCACCAAGCGCATCAAGGATCGCATCCTGCGACCGGTCCCCCTGCCCCGCCGGCGCGAGTTCGGTGCCGAACATCTGCCCCGACCCTTCGGCCAGAAGCCCGCCGGGATCGACGAAGCCGCCCATCGGCTCGGACGGAGGCAGCATCGGAAGCGGGCGCGGCACAAGCCCCTCATGCACGCGCTGCATCGTCTCGGCAAAGATCGAGGCGGGCAGCCCGCCGCCGGTCACGCCGGTCAGGGGGGTGTTGTTGTCATAACCCATCCAGACCCCGACAACATATTCGGCCGAGAAGCCGATGAACCAGGCATCGCGGGCCGCCTGGGTCGTGCCGGTCTTGCCCGCGACCTCCCAACCGGACAGTCGGGCGCGCTGGCCGGTGCCGCTCTCGACCACCTGATACATCATCCAGACAAGCTCTTGCGCCGCCTGCTGCATGATGACCCGTTCGCCCATGCCGCCGCCCGCCCCCATCAGCGGGGTGCTGTCGCCCTGCAGCCGCAGCTCGACCAGCCCGTAGGGCGTGACCGACGAGCCGCCATTCAGGATCCCGGCATAGGCCCCCGTCATCTCGATCAAGGTGCTTTCCGAGGTGCCCAGCGCCAGCGCGGGGCCTGCGGCAAGGTCGCTGTCGATGCCGAAATCCGCGGCGATGGCGCGCACGCTGTCGCGGCCCACAAGTTCGGACAGCCGGACCGCCGGGATGTTGCGGCTTTCCGCAAGGGCCTGGGTCAGCGTGACCATGCCCTTGAACTCGCGGTCGTAATTCTGCGGCGACCACGGCCCCGAGCCCACGACATTGATCGTCAGCGGACTGTCGTCGACAAGGTCAAGCGGGCTCATCCCCCGGTCAAGTGCTGCGGCAAAGACAAAGGGCTTGAAGGCCGATCCGGTCTGGCGCAGGGCCTGGGTCGCGCGGTTGAACGCGCCCGAGGCGCGCAGGTTGCGCCCCCCCACCATCGCCCGCACCGCCCCATCGGCCGACATCACGACGATCGCCGCCTGCGCCTCGGATCCTTCGCGGACGAGGTTCTCGAACACATGGACCAGCGCCTCTTCGGCGGCGCGCTGCAGGCGCGGGTCCAGCGTGGTGCGGATGATCACATCCTCGGTCGTGTTGCGGGTAAAGAAGTCGGGGCCGGATTCCATCACCCAATCGGCGAAATAGCCGCCCGACTGGGCCGCGGCCGCCTGTGACAGTTGCGCCGGGTTCTCGCGCGCCTCGGCGGCGGCGGCGGCAGAGAGATACCCTTGCGCCTCCATCAGCCCGATCACCACATTCGCCCGGTTCTGCGACCGCGCGAGGTTCGAGGTGGGCGCCAAGGCCGAAGGCGCCTGCAAAAGCCCCGCCAGCATCGCCGCCTCGGCGGCATTCACCTCGTTGGCGGATTTGCCGAAATAGCGCTGCGCCGCCGCCTCGAACCCGCGCGCGCCCGCGCCCAGATAGGCGCGGTTGAGGTAGATGGTCAGGATCTCGTCCTTGCTGTAGCGCACCTCCATCGCCAGCGCATAGGTCGCCTCCTGCACCTTGCGCCACAGCGTGGTGCGGCGGCAGTCGGCCTCATAGGCGGCCTCGCTCTCCCAGACCTGCGGATCGAAGGGGCGGCCGAGGCACAGAAGCTTGGCCGTCTGCTGCGTGATGGTCGAGCCGCCATTGCCCGAGAACGGCCCCCTGCCCTCGCGCAGGTTGATGCGCACGGCACTGGCGATCCCCTGGGGATCGATGCCGGGATGCCAGCGGAAACGGCGATCCTCGGTGGCGATGACGGCATTGCGCAGATGGGGCGAGATCTGGTCGGCGGTGATCACGCCGCCGAACTGGTCGCCGCGCCAGGCAAAGACCTGGCCGTAATTGTCCAGAAGCGTGACCGATCCCCGGGCCCGCCCGTCCACCAGTTCATGCGCCGGGGGAAGCTGCGCCGCGTAATAGGCGACCCCGATCCCCAGAAGGAGGGCGACGGTGGCGCCCAACCGCCAGGTCACACCCCAGATGATACGCCAGAACAGCCAGAGCAGGCCGGTGAACAGCCCGACGATCCAGCCGATCGGCCCGCGCGGCTTTCGGGGCTTGCGCGCGGCTCGGGGCGTCCGGGGGGGCTTTTCGCGGCGCGGCTTTGCCTTCGGGGGCGGATTGCCCGATCCCGCCGGATATCGCCGCTCCGCCACGAGCGGAGCCTTTCTGCGACCCTTGTCAACCATGCACTGCTCAGCCCTCTGGACCTGATTTTGCGGTACCATAGCGAGTCTGACGGAAAATGTAGAGACGGCTTGAAAGGTTAACTCCCGTTTTCTTGATCGCCTCTTTTTTGATCATTTCACATTTATTGTGCAAATTTTGTGCAGTTTCTTCGGTTTCGCGCCCTTCGCAGTCGCAGCAAAACCTTGTCCGCCTCTTGCGCGGCGCCTTTCCTGTCCGGGTGCGGCCGCTCGACCCAAGGCCCGCGAAACAACTCGCAAGGGGAAGAACGTGAAACTCATCATCGCAGCGATCAAGCCGTTCAAGCTCGAGGAGGTGCGCGAGGCGCTTACCTCCATCGGCGTGCGCGGAATGATGGTGACCGAGATCAAGGGCTTTGGCCTGCAGTCCGGTCACACCGAAATCTACCGCGGTGCGGAATACGCCGTGAACTTCGTGCCCAAGGTGAAGCTCGAGATCGTCGTGCCCGACGGGCAGGTCGAACAGGTCGTGTCCACGATCGCGAGCACGGCAAAGACCGACAAGATCGGCGACGGCAAGATCTTCGTCCTCGACGTCGAAAGCGCCATGCGGGTCCGGACCGGCGAAATCAACGACGACGCGCTCTGAGCCGCAGGTAATCAGGAGAAAACAGATGACGAAGTGGAAACATCTGCTTGCCGTGCTGGCGCTTGCGCTGGCAACGGGCACAGCGACGGCACCGACGGTGCTGATGGCCCAGGAGGCCGATGCCGTTGAGGAGGTCGCCGAAGAGGCGGTTGGCGAAGAGGCAGTCGCCGAGGAAGCGGCAGGCGAGGAAGCGGCAGCTGACGAGGCCGTTGCCGAAGAGGAAGAGGCAGTGCCGGAATTCGCCTCCTATCAGGAGACCGTCTTCATCTTCAACACGCTGCTGTTCCTGATCGGCGGCTTCCTCGTGTTCTTCATGGCGGCAGGCTTCTGCATGCTTGAAGCGGGGCTTGTCAGACAGCGCAACGTGGCGATGCAGTTGACCAAGAACGTGGCGCTGTTCAGCCTTGCCGGTCTGGCCTATTACTTCATCGGCTACAATCTGATGTATCCGCTGGGTGACTGGACCATCGGCTCGAACGAGACCGGCGGCTATCTGGGCGCCTTCGGCGTGGCGATCATGGAGGCCGTGGGCATCGGTGCCGAAGAGGCGGATGATGTGGAATACGCCTCGACCGCGTCTGACTTCATCTTCCAGCTGATGTTCTGTGCCGCCACCGCCTCGATCGTCTCGGGTGCGCTGGCCGAGCGGATCCGGCTCTGGCCCTTCCTGATCTTTGTCGTGATCCTGACCGGCATCATCTACCCGATCCAGGCCTCGTGGCAGTGGGGCGAAGGCTTCCTCTACACCCAGTTCGGCTTCCTCGACTTCGCCGGTTCGACCGTCGTGCATTCGGTCGGTGGCTGGGCGGCGCTTGCAGGCGCGATCATCCTGGGGCCGCGTCTGGGCAAGTATGGCAAGGATGGCCGGGTGAACGCGATGCCGGGGTCCAACCTCGCGCTGGCGACGCTGGGGATGTTCATCCTCTGGCTGGGCTGGTTCGGCTTCAACGGCGGCTCGCAGCTTGCCATGGGGTCGATCGGCGACGTGGCGGATGTGAGCCGGATCTTCGTCAACACCAACATGGCCGCTTCGGCCGGTGCGGTGGCTGCGCTGATCCTGACCCAGCTGGTCTATGGCAAGGTCGATCTGACCATGGTGCTGAACGGCGCTCTGGCGGGCCTTGTGTCGATCACGGCCGAGCCGCTTGAACCCTCGATCTTCATGGCGATCCTGATCGGCGGGATCGGCGGCGTGATCGTGGTCTTCACCGTGCCGCTTCTGGACAAGTTCAAGATCGACGACGTCGTGGGCGCCATTCCGGTGCACCTCTTCGCCGGGATCTGGGGCACGATGGCGGTTCTGCTGACCAATGGCGACGCGACCTTCATGGGTCAGCTGATGTCGCTCATCATCATCGGTGCCTTCGTCTTCGTGACCAGCCTCGTGGTCTGGATCATCCTGAAGGGCGCCATGGGGATCCGCGTCAGCGAAGAGGCCGAGATGAGCGGCCTCGACAAGACCGAACTGGGGATGGAAGCCTATCCCGATTTCGTCAAGGGCTGAGCCTTCCCTCGCAGTCCCTTGAACACCGGCCCGGGCGGCAACGCCCGGGCCTTTTTGCGTTCGGGGTGCAGGGTGTTTTGGGCGAAGGACCGGGGAGCCGGTCGCACCCTGGCCCGGCCGGCACGCGTTTGACGGCGGGAGGGGCGGAAATTCTGCAAATTTCCGGGGGGGCTCTGCCCCCCGGCCTGCGGCCTCCCCCCGGGATATTTTTGAACAAAAGAAGCGGAAAGGAAGGGCGTCGGCGGGGGTCGGCGGGGGTCGTCAGATGGAGACGAGGCCCAGCACTTCCTCGCGGGTCACATCGGCGCGGTCGCGCGAGAGGAGGACGCGGCCCTGGTTCATCACGCAGAAGCTGTCGGCCAGGCCATAGGCGAAGTCGAAGAACTGTTCGACCAGCACGATGGCGATCTCGCCCTCGTCGCGCAGAAGCTCGATCACCTTGCCGATCTGTTTGATGATATTGGGCTGGATGCCCTCGGTCGGCTCGTCCAGCAGCAGGACGCGGGGCCGCATGATCAGGGCGCGGGCGATGGCAAGCTGCTGCTGCTGGCCGCCCGAGAGATCGCCGCCGCGCCGGTCCTTCATCTGTTTCAGCACCGGGAAGAGGTCGTAGATGCGCTCGGGGATGCGGCGGTCGGTGCGGGGCAGGCAGGCGAAGCCGGTCTGCAGGTTCTCGGTCACGGTCAGGAGGGGAAAGATCTCGCGCCCCTGCGGCACATAGGCGATGCCGGCGCGCGCCGCCTGCGCCGCCGTGAGCCGACCCAGATCGCGCCCGTCCAGCGCGACCCTGCCGCTCGAGGCGGGATGGCGCCCGGCGATGGCGCGCAGCAGGCTGGTCTTGCCGACGCCGTTGGTGCCCATCACCGCCGTCACCTTGCCGGGACGCGCCTCAAGCGTGATGCCATAGAGGATCTGCGATCCGCTGTAGTGAAGGGTCAGATCCTCGACCGTCAGCATGTTCTAGCGCCCCAGATAAACGTCGATGACCTGCTGGTCCTTCGTGACATGCTCGAGGCTGCCTTCGGCCAGGACCGATCCTTCGTGCAGGACCGTCACCCGGCAGTCGAGGCGGCGGATGAACTCCATGTCATGTTCGATGACCACCACGGCGCGTGTCTGCGCCGCGCGCTTGAGGATGTCGGTCGTGTGTTCCCTCTCGGCCGGGGTCATGCCGGCGGCGGGTTCGTCGACCAGCAGAAGCCGGGGATCCTGGGCCAGCAGCATCCCGATTTCCAGCCATTGCTTCTGCCCGTGGCTGAGGTCGCCCGCGCGATCGTCTAGCCGGTCGGTCAGGCCGATTTCCTCGGCCAGTTCGGTGATGCGGGCCACATCGTCACTGGTCGCCTTCCAGAAAAGCACCGGAAAGGGCGCGCGCTTGTTGCGCAGCGCGAGTGCGAGGTTGGCGCGCACGCTTTGATCCTCGAACACGGTGGGTTTCTGGAACTTGCGCCCGATGCCGGCCTTGGCGATCTCGCTTTCCGAGAGGCGCACGAGGTCGGTCGACAACTCGCCCCAGAGAACCTTGCCGGTATCGGGCCGGGTCTTGCCGGTGACGATATCCATGAAGGTGGTCTTGCCCGCGCCGTTGGGGCCGATGATGGCGCGCAACTCGGGCTCGGCTATGGCGATGGAGAGGTTGTTGATCGCGCGGAACCCGTCGAAGGTGACCGAGACGCCCGAAACCTCAAGCAGCGTGGTCATGGCTGTTTCCTGACAAGATAGTCGAACAGGCCGCCGATGCCCTTGGGGAAGAACAGGGTCACGGCGACGAAGCCGAGGCCGAGGAGGACCAGCCACCAATCCGTCCAGACGATCTTGTAGAAACCAAGGTCGATGCTGGGCGCGCCCCCGCCGGTGAGCCAGCTTGACAGGAGCGAGACCAGCGCCGCCCCGATCACCGCGCCGTAAAGCCGCCCCCGGCCGCCGATGGCGACCCAGACCGCCAGATAGATCGAGGCGATGGGCGCGATCTCGGCCGGGTTGATGATGCCCGCCTGCGGATAGTAGAGCGCGCCCGCGATGCCCGAGATCACGGCCGTCAGCGTGAAGACGAAAAGCTTGTACCCTTCGACATTGTAGCCAAGGAAGCGCACCCGCGCCTCGTTGTCGCGGATGGCGCGGATGACCGATCCGAACTTGCCCGAGACGACCCAGGCGAACAGCAGGTAGCCCGCGCCCAGGGCAAGGGCCGAGGCCCAGAAGAACCAGATCGAGATCACCGATTGCGGCACATGCAGCGCGCCGGGGATGTTCTGCAGGCCCGACAGGCCGTTGTTGCCGCGCAGTCCGGTGTCGTTCTGGAAAAGGTGCAGCGACAGGGCCAGCGTCATCGCCTGCGTCAGGATCGAGAGATACACGCCCGTCACGCGGCTGCGGAAGGCCAGCCAGCCGAAGACCAGCGCCAGAAGGCCCGGGATCAGCACGACCATCGCCAGCTGGAACGGCAGCGATCCGGCATGGGTCCAGATCAGCGGAAGCTCGGAACTGCCCACCACGCCGAAGATCTGCGCCGTGACCGCGTCGGAGACCTCGCGCGGGGTGGGGGGGATGGTGCCACTGGAGAGGCTCTCGAGGATCACCGCCTCGGTCCGCGCATACATCAGCCACATGCCGATGGCATAGCCACCAAGGCCGAAGAAGGCGAAATGCCCCAGGCTCAGGATGCCGCAATAGCCCCAGACCACATCCATCGCGACGGCGATCAGGCAGAGGCAGAGCGTCATCCCCAGCACCTTGACCAGCGAGGTCGAGATCATCCCCAGCCCCATCCCCTCGGACAGGATGGTGACGGCGACGGTAAAGATCCCGAGGCAGGCCATGAACCACAGGACCGACGGATTCTCGCGCAGGAAGCTGCGGCGGGGGGCGGTAGTGGTGGCGGCGGTTTCGGGCGAAGAGGAGGCGAGCGTCATGGGTCTAGTCCCCCGCCGCGCGGCCCTTGAGGGCGACGATGCCCTTGGGCCGGAACTGGATGAAGAGGATGATGAACAGCACCATGTAGGTCTGGGCCGCCAGCGTGTTCGAGGGGTTGAACCATTCGATTCCCTTCTGCAGGAACCCGATCAGCCCGGCCCCCGCCAGCGTGCCGAAGACCGACCCCACGCCGCCCACGACCACCGTCATGAAGCTTTGCACGATGTAGTTGGCGCCCATCTCGGACGTGACCTGCGCATAAAGCCCGATGGCCAGCCCCGCGACACCGGCGATGCCCGAGCCGAGGCCGAAGGTCAGCATGTTGATCCGGTCCGGGTTGATCCCCATGGAGGCCGCCATCCCGGGGTTCTGCGTCACCGCCCGCACCTCGAGCCCCAGCCGGGTGCGATTCAGCATCAGAAGGAGCGCGGCGAGGAAGATCAGCGCCAGCACGAAGATGCCCACCCGCAGCGTGCTGATCGAGACCACATCGTTGAACGAGATCGCCCCCGCAAGCCAGTCGGGTGCGGTCAGGGGGCGGGCCTGCGTGCCGAAGATGTTCTTGGCCAGTTGTTGCAGCGCGATGGAAATGCCGAAGGTTGCCAGCAGGGTTTCCAGCGGTCGGGTATAGAGATGGCGGATCACCAGCCGCTCCATCGCGACACCGGCGCCGAAACCCACGGCAAAGGCCAGCGGCAGCGCGACGATCAGGCTGACGGTATAGTCGGGGATCAGCGTCTGGACGACATAGCCGGTATAGGCGCCCATCATGATGAATTCGCCATGCGCCATGTTGATCACCCGCATCACGCCGAAGGTGATGGCAAGCCCGATGGCGGCAAGGAAAAAGATCGAGGCGAGCGAGATCGCGTCCAGGCTGATCGCGGCGAACTGATAAAGCGCGATCCGCGTGCCGGTGCTGTCGAGCGCGCGGCGGGCGGCATCGGTCACGGCGCTGTCGGGTTCAAGATATTCGTCGTAAAAGACGTAAGAGGCGACTGTGGCGGCCATATCCTCTTCCGCGACCAGAGGCGGCACAAGGCCCTCGGCCTCAAGCGCCTCATAGGCCTCGATCCGGGCCGCATCGCTGTCGAGCCGGTGCACCGGCACGCCGCCGACGGCGCCCTCCACCACATTGGCGCGCAGACGGTCGCGGATGTCGTTGCGCGCGGTGGGCGGCGGGGCGAGGTCTTCCGCAACCAGCGTGGCATAGGCGGCGGCAAGGGTTATGTCGTCGCCCGGGCGCAGGACGCGGGCGATGTTGGCGCCGTCCGGCAGGGTCTCGGCAAAGCCGGACCGGGTCTGAAGCAACTGGTTCAGCACGCGCCGCGCCTCGGTGCTGGTGTCGCCCCGCAGATCCTCGATGGCGGCGACGCGGGTGGCGGTGTCCTGCTCGAACCGGGCGATCAGAAGGGCGGCCAGCCGCTCCATCCGGGCGGCGATGGCGGGGTCTTCCTCCTCGGTCAGGGCGAGTTGCAGGGCGGGGATCTGGTCGGCGTCAGGGCTGCGGGCAATCGCCTCGAGTGCGGCACGCCGGCGGGCCGGGTCGGGGTTCATCAGCTCGAACTGCACCAGCGCCGCGCCGATCTCGCGCCGGACACCGGCGTTGGGGCGGATCTGGCTGACATCGCGGGTCGAGACGGTGGCGACCTCTTCGCCGCTATCAAGGTCGATCAGCGCCACGCCGTCGGCACCTTCGCGGCCGATGAAGAACAGCCCATCCCCGGGCCGCTCGACGATCAGCCGCTCTTCCCAGGCGCGCAGGAAATCCACCGTGCCGGGCGCATCGGCTTCAAGCAGCGCGGCCAGAACCTCCGGCACGGTCGAGCGCGAGGGGCTGGCCACCAGCGGTTGCACGCTTTGCAAGACGTCCTGCAGGGGGGTGGATGGCGCCTCTTGCGCGCGGGTTGCACCGGGCAGAAGGGCGGCAAGCCAGAAGGACAGGGCCACCGCAAGGACGGCCGGGATCAGTCGCGGCATGGAAATGTCCGTCGCAAGGGATCGGCTGCGGGGAAGGCCCCCGCAGCCGCAGGGCCGTCAGTAGTTCGAGGTCAGCTGGACGCAGCTCTCGGTCGCGGTGTCGTACATGCCGCAGCCCAGCGTCTGCCAGTCGCTGACCCAGGTCGCGCTTTCGGTCAGGAAGGGGGTCCAGGCGGCGCCCGGCACTTCCTCGGTCTGGCTGATGATGTCGAACTGGCCGTCTGCCCGGATCTCGCCGATCAGGACCGGCTTGGTCAGGTGATGGTTGGGCAGCATGATGGCGGTGCCGCCGGTCAGGTTCGGGAATTCCTGGCCCCACATCGCCTCGCGCACGGCGTCGACATCGGTGGTGCCGGCGGCTTCGACCGCGTTCACCCACATGTTGAAGCCGATGTAATGCGCCTCCATCGGGTCGTTGGTCACGCGGGCCGTGTCGCCGATGAACTCATGCCAGGCGGCGATGAAAGCTTCGTTTTCCGGCGTATCGGCCGACATGAAGTAATTCCAGGCCGCCAGATGCCCGACAAGCCGCGAGGTATCGAGGCCCGAAAGCTCTTCCTCGCCGACCGAGAAGGCGACGACGGGAATGTCGTCGGCGCTGACGCCCTGGGCCGCCAGTTCGGTGTAGAAGCCGATATTGGCATCCCCGTTGATGGTCGAGATCACGCCCACCTGCTTGCCGCCCGCCCCCAGCGCGATCACGTCCGAGACGATGGTGGACCAGTCGGAATGGCCGAAGGGGGTGTAGTTGACGAAGATGTCCTCGGGCGCGATGCCCTTGTCCAGAAGATAGGCTTCGAGGATCGCGTTCGTGGTGCGGGGATAGACATAGTCGGTCCCCAGAAGGGCGAAGCTTTCGACGCCCAGCTCTTCAAGGAAATAGTCCACCGCCGGGATCGCCTGCTGGTTCGGCGCGGCGCCGGTGTAGAACACATTGGCCGAGCTTTCCTGCCCTTCGTACTGGACCGGGTAGAACATCAGCCCGTTCAGTTCCTCAAGCACCGGCAGCGCCGCCTTGCGGCTGACCGAGGTCCAGGCACCGAAGATCACATCGACCTCGTTCACCGTCAGAAGCTGACGGGTCAGTTCGGTGAACAGCGGCCAGTCCGAGGCGGGATCGACGACCACGGCCTCGATCTCGCAGCCCAGAAGGCCGCCGGCGGCGTTCTGCTGCTCGATCAGCATCAGCATCACGTCGCGCAGGGTGGTTTCGGAAATGGCCATGCTGCCGGAAAGCGAATGCAGCACGCCCACCTTGATCGGGCAATCGGCCGCGGCCGGCGCGGCCCCGGCGATAAGGGCAGCCGTGGCAGCGGCCGCGTAAAGGTATCTGGTCTTCATCGGGCGGTGGCTCCTGTCAGTCAGCCGCAGGAAACACCGTCCCCGGCCTTGCGAAATCGCGGTCCGGACACATGTTGTTTCATGCAGCATCATCCAAATGTTGCCGCTACCCGGTCGTCGGATCTGGCCAGAACTGGAGGCCGGGTAGCGTTCTTCCCAGGCATCATGCCTGAGGCCGAAGCTGCTTTCGTCGGCAGCACCGGCGCAAGCCAAGCCGCCGAAACCGCAACCCCGGATCGGTCGAATGGCTGATTATTGCCGGGTTAACGCGCAGTATTTCGGCGGATGCCGCATATTTGGGCGGATACCCTCTTCGCACGCGCAGCATGACCCTGGCAGGCCGGGGCCTGCCGGGCCGGCCCTGGCTACCAGTTGGTGTAGCTGCCATCCGTCCGCCGCAGATGCGGCGGCTCGGCGGTCACGGGCGGGCGGTGGGGGATGACGCTTTCGTCCACCTCGATGCCCAGGCCGGGGGCCGTTCCGATCGGATAATGCGCGCCCTCGAGGCGGGGGCGGACGGGGAACAGGTCGTCATCATCAAAGCCCAGCACCGCCGCCTCGACCGGCGAGGCCCGCGTCTCGAGATAGGAGAAATTCGGCACGGCCGCCGCGAAATGCACCGTCGCCGCGGTGCAGATCGGCCCCAGCGGGTTGTGCGGCATGAGGTCCACGTAATGCGCCTCGGACCAGCCGGCGACCTTCATCGCCTCGGTCAGGCCGCCCACGTTGCAGACGTCGATCCGGTTGAACTGGTGCAGATCCTCTTCGATATAGGGCAGGAACTGCCACTTGCTGCTGAATTCCTCGCCGATGGCGAAGGGGATCTCGGTCATCCGGCGCAGCGCGCGATAGGCGCCGGGGGCCTCGTCGCGGATCGGTTCCTCGAGGAAATCCAGCGTGGCGGGCGGCAGTTTCTGACAGAAACTCGCCGCCTCGGCCACCGAAAGGCGATGGTGCCAGTCGATGCCAAGCACCACCGCCGGGCCCAGCGCCTCGCGCGCGCGGATGCACCATTCGGCGGTGATCGGAATATGGGTGCGGGGGTCGAAGATATCCGTGTTGCCCTGCCCCGAGGGGATGAAGCGGATCGCCTCCCAGCCCGCCTCGACCAGAAGCCTGGCCTGTTCGATCATCTCGGGCCCCGGCGGGGCGGCGGTGGTGGCGAAGGTCGGCACAAGGTCGCGCTGGCGCCCGCCCAGAAGCTCGTAGACCGGAACGCCCAGCGCCTTGCCCTTGATGTCGTGCAGCGCGATGTCAAGCGCCGCGATGGCCGCCGTCAGCACCCGGCCGCCCTCGAAATACTGGCTGCGATACATCTCTTGCCAGAGCGCGCCGATGCGGAACGGATCGCGCCCGGTGATGAAATCGGCATAGTGCCGGATCGCGCCGATCACCGCCTGTTCGCGCCCCGACAGGCCGCTTTCGCCCCAGCCGAACAGGCCTTCGTCGGTTTCGACCTTGACGATCAGCTGGTTGCGGATGCCGACACCGACGATATGGGGGGTGATGCGCGTGATCTTCATCTGGCTCTCCGGTCCTGATGCAGGGGCGGCAGGGCCGGCCGCCTGCGGGCTGCCCGTCTGGCATAGCCGAGCCGCGCGCCGGGGTATAGGGAGGGACGACGTCCTGGCGGCGGCAGCTTTCGGCTCCTTCGCCATCCGGCCAAGCGACGGCCCCGGCCCGCGGGATCAGGGGCGGCGCGGGGTCCGCGCCCCTACCACCGCAGGATCCGCGCGCCCAAAGCCCCGCCCAGCAAAGTGACCACGAGGATCGCCGTGCCATAGGCCGGCAGCACGAACAGGGGAAGGTCCACGTCGCAGTAAAGCGAATAGACCGTCGCTCCGATCCCGCCTGCTGCAAGTCCGGCCACGGCGCCCCCCCGGATCGGGCTGCGCGGCGCGCCTGCCGAAAGCGCCCAGAGCAGCGCCCCGAGCACCGGAAGCGACAGGGCCGGCACCGACAGGAGGCAGATCCAGAGGCTGGATTTGGAAAGCGCCATTCCGAGCGCCCCCGCCTCGGCGCCGGCAAGCACCGCAAGAAAGGCGACCGCGATGGCCGAAAGCGCCAGCAGAAGAAGCACCGAGACCGCCCCGGAACGCGCCTCGGGCCGCGCAAGATGCAGCGCCACGGCAACCGCCAGCCCCGCCAGCGCGACCGGCACGAGGGTCTTGAGCACCGCCGCAGAAGCCAGCGCCTCGGCCAGATCCGGCCGCGTTCCCCAGAACAGGGCCAGCGACAGCGCCGCAAGGGTAACGGCTGCAGGCAGGGCCCGGACCAGCCGCTGCCCAGCCCCCGGGCGGGGCGCGCTGTCCGCGGCCAGAAGGGTGATCAGGTCATCCGTCTTCATTCCATCATCCTCTTGCGCAACTGCCCGATGGACTTGAGCGCGCGATGCAGCGCCACCCGCACCGCCTGTTCGGTCATGCCAAGGCGGGCGCCGGTCTCGGCCGCGGTCTCGCCGCGCAGGCCGAAGCCGCGCACGATCTCGGCCGCGCGGGGTTCGAGCCGGGACAGCACCCGCTCCACATCCGCCGCCTCGGTCGGATCGGGGCCTTCGGGCGCGGGCAGGATATCGGCGAACGCCTCGACCGGCAGGTCGATCCGCGCGCCCCTTGCGCGATAGCCGTCCACGACCTTGTGTCGCGCGATGGCATAAAGCCAGGGACGCAGCGGTGCATCCTCGCGCCAGCTCTGGCGCTTGAGATGCACGGTCAGAAGGATGTCCTGCAGGATATCCTCGCAGGTCTCGGGCCCAAGGGCCGCGCCGCGCGCCCGCACCACCCCGCGCAGCATCGGGGTGATCTCCTGCAGAAGACGGGCATAGGCGGCGCTGTCGCCGCGATTGGCCGCACGCATCAGGCTTTCCCAATCCGAAGGTGTCGGTGAGGTCAACTGCTGTCCTTACGCTGGCCGCTCGGGGTTTGTTACAGAACCGGCCCGATTTTGCGCAATTCAAAGCGCCGCGGTCACGTCAGTGTGAGGAGAGGTAACGCCGCCACCCCGCCGCGCGAAGGGACAGGCGGGACTGCACCACGGCAGCCCGTACAACAGGAGATCACAGACCATGTTCGACAAATCCACCGGCCTTCCCCTCGCCGCCTCGATCGCCGCCGCCCTGACCATGGCCGCGGGCCATGCCTCGGCAGGTGACATGGAAAAGTGCTACGGCATCTCTCTTGCCGGGCAGAACGACTGCGCCGCCGGCCCCGGCACGTCCTGCGCCGGCAGCTCGACGGTGGACTATCAGGGCAATGCCTGGACGCTGGTTCCCGCCGGCACCTGCGCCGAGATCGAACTGCCCGCGATGGAGGACGGCACCGCCCGTGCCGGTTCGCTCGAAGAGCTGGACCGCGATCTGCCGGCCGCCTGATCCGACCCGGCGGGGCGGCCCCCGTGGCCGCCCCACCCCCTGCAAGAGGAGCGCGAGGCCCGATGACACCCCCCCTTCCCGCAGCCCCCGGCCTTGGTTTCAAGCCCGAGCATTTCCAGGCCATCGCCGCCCGCCCCGGTGCGGTCGGCTTCTACGAGGTCCATGCCGAGAACTACATGGGCGCGGGCGGTGCCCCCCATGCGATGCTGACCGCGCTGAAGCGCGACCATGCGCTTTCGCTGCATGGCGTGGGCCTGTCGATCGGCGGGGCGGGCGGGCTGGACCGGGACCATCTGGCGCGGCTGCGCGCGCTGATCGACCGCTATGAACCCGAGAGCTTTTCCGAACATCTTGCCTGGTCAAGCCATGGCGCCGCCTGGCTGAACGACCTGCTGCCGCTGCCCTATACCGACGAGACGCTGGCCACGATCTGCACCCATATCGACGAGGTGCAGACCGCGCTGGGCCGGCGGATGCTGCTGGAAAACCCCGCCACCTATGTGACCTTCGCCGAGTCGACCTGGTCCGAGACCGATTTCCTGACCGAGGTGGTCCGCCGCACCGGCTGTGGGCTGCTGCTCGATGTGAACAATGTCTTCGTCTCGGCCAGCAATCACCGCTTCGATCCGCGCGCCTATCTGGCCGCTTTCCCGCTGGCGGCTGTAGGCGAGGTGCATCTGGCCGGCCATATCGCCGAGGATCTGCCCTCGGGCCCGCTCCTGATCGACAGCCACTCCGCCCCCGTGGCCGATCCGGTCTGGACGCTTTACGCCGAGGTGCTGGAGCGGACCGGCCCCCTGCCCACGCTGATCGAATGGGACAGCGACCTGCCCGCCTTCGACGTGCTTCTGTCCGAAGCGGCACGCGCCGGGGCCCTGCTGTCGGCGGCGGAGGCGCGGGGACATGCCGCCTGAGCGCGCACATCTGGCCACCGAAACCGCCTTTCACGCGGCCCTCTGGCGGCAGGAGGCGCCCGAGGGCCTGACCGCACCCGACCCGGCCGAGGTCGAACGCCGCTTCGCCGTCTACCGCAACAACGTGCAGCATGGCCTGGCGCGCGCGCTGGCCGCGCGATTTCCGGTGGTCGAGCGGCTGGTCGGGGCCGAGTTCTTTGCCGCCCTCGCCCGCGCCTTTGCCGCGCTGCATCCGCCCCGAAACCCGGTCCTGCTGGCCTGGGGGCAAGGGTTTGCCGATTTCCTGCAGGAGTTCCCGCCGGTGGCATCCCTGCCCTATCTGCCCGATGTGGCCCGCCTCGAATGGGCGCGCGGGCTGGCCTATCACGCCGAGGATGCGCCCGCCCTGCCGCAAGACGCACTCTCAAGCGCGCTGTCGGATTGCGATGATCCCGGCCGGCTGATGTTCTGCCTGCACCCGTCCGTCCGGCTGGTGGCCTTCGCCCATCCGGCGGTCAGCCTCTGGTCGGCGCATCAGGGCGCAGACCCGCCGGGCAGGATCACCGCCACCGGCCCGGAACAGGCGCTGATCGCGCGCGACCCCGGCCTTGCGGTGGTGGTCGAGCCCACCGATCCCGCGACCCATGCCGTCCTTGCCGCGCTGGCAGAAGGCCGGACCCTTGGCCGCGCCGCAACGGCCGGCCCGCCTGCGCCGGCGCTGGCGCTGCTGCTGCGCCACAGCCTCATCACCCGCATCACGACAGGAGAGACCCCATGACCGACACCACCGAGGCGACGCCCCCCGCAAAAGGCGGCATCACCGGAGCGATCCGCCGGCTGAACGGACTGGGCGAGCTGATCCCGCAGGATATCGTCGGCCTTGCCGCGCGGATCTTTCCGGCGGCGGTGTTCTGGATGTCGGCGCGCACCAAGGTCGAGGGGTTCTCGATCAAGGACTCGACCTGGTTCCTGTTCGAACATGTCTATGCCCTGCCCCTGATCCCGCCCGCCACGGCGGCGGTTCTGGCGACGATCGCGGAACATGTGCTGCCGGTGCTGCTGGTGCTTGGCATCCTATCGCGCGTCTCGGCGCTTGGCCTTCTGGTGATGACCGCCGTGATCCAGATCTTCGTCTTTCCCGAAGCCTGGATCACCCATGGCCTCTGGGCGGTCTGCCTGCTGGTCGTGGTGGCGCGCGGGCCGGGGCGGCTGTCGCTGGATCACCTGCTTGGGCTGGATCGGCCAGCGCGATAACTCAGCGCGCTAAAACAGTTTCGACGGCAGCCAGAGCACCAGTTCGGGGAATACGAACAGGATCGCGATGGCCAGGATCTGCAGGATCACGAAGGGGATCGCGCCGCGATAGATCATGCCGGTCGAGACCGAATTCGGCGCGACCCCGCGCAGGTAGAACAGCGAGAACCCGAAGGGCGGTGTCAGGAACGAGGTCTGCAGGTTCACCCCGATCATCACCCCCAGCCAGACCGGATCGACGCCCAGAAGAAGCAGCGTCGGCGCGGTGATCGGCAGGACGATGAAGATGATCTCGAACGTATCAAGGATGAAGCCCAGCACGAACATGATGATCATGACGGTGATCATCGCGCCGGTTGCCCCGCCCGGCATCGCGCCAAGGAATTCCTGCACCAGATTGTCGCCGCCCATCTGCCGGAACACGATGGCAAAGACCGAGGCGCCGAACAGGATGATGAAGATCATCGAGGTGATGACGGCGGTGCGCCGCGCCACCTCGACAAAGACCGAAAGCGTCAGCCGCCAGCGCGCGGCGGCCAGAAGTGTCGCCCCGACCGCCCCTACCGAGGCCGCCTCGGTCGGCGAGGCGACGCCGCCGAGGATCGAACCCAGCACCGCCACGATCAGCAGAAGCGGCGGGACAAGGGCGAC
>JBHYFN010000053.1:0-4128 GCA_051859505.1 Paracoccaceae bacterium | reverse complement strand
TTCCACAGGCCCTTGCGTTCCTCGGGCGGGATCGGCGTCGCCGGGCAGCTTTGCGGATCGAAGATCGCCTTGTAGACGATGTAGAGGATGTAGAGCCCGACCATCAACAGCCCCGGGATCAGCGCCCCGGCGAAAAGATCGCCGACCGACACGGTCTTGGGCGCGAAATTGCCAAGGCTCATCTGCACCTGGCTGTTCATGCCGGCGATCATGTCGCCCATGAAGATCAGCACGGTCGAGGGCGGGATGATCTGGCCCAGCGTGCCGCTGGCGCAGATCGCCCCGCAGGCGAGCTTGGGATCATATCCCGCCCGCATCATCGCCGGCAGCGAGATCAGCCCCATCGTCACCACAGTCGCCCCGACAACGCCGGTGGCCGCCGCCAGCAGCGCGCCCACGATGATGACCGAAATCCCCAAGCCCCCGCGCATGTTGCCGAACAGCCGGCCCATGGTGGACAGAAGCTGCTCGGCGATCTGGCTGCGTTCGAGCATCACCCCCATGAAGATGAACAGCGGCACCGCCACCAGCACGGTGTTGAGCATGTAGCCGGTATAGCGCCCCGCCAGCGCGCTCAGGTTCGACATGTCGAAGACGCCGAAACCCAGCCCCAGAAGCGCGAAGATGACCGAGGTGCCGGCAAGGGTGAAGGCCACCGGATAGCCCAGCAGCAGGAAGCCGATCACCCCGAAGAACATCAGACCGGCGAGGATCTCGCCCAGCAGGACAGGATCCATGTCAGACGGGCTCCGTCTCGTATTTGTAGCGGTAATCTTCGGGCACCAGATCCTCGCGGTCGGAAAGAATCAGGATCGACCGGATCAGCATCGCGATCCCCTGCAACGCGATCAGCACCGCGAAGACAAGGATGAAGCTTTTGAGCACGAACAACCCCGGCATCCCTCCGGGATTGGCCGACCCCTCGAGCAGACGGATCGAGCGGAAGACGAAATTGTAGCAATAGATCCAGACGACAGCCGCGAAGGGCAGCAGGAAAAGCAGCGTCCCGATCAGGTCGCGCCAGGCCTTGCCGCGGTTCGACGCGGTCCGGTAGAAGATATCGACCCGCACATGATCGTTGCGGTAAAGGGCATAGCCCGCGACGGCGGTGAACATCACGCCGTTCATCCAGGGGTAAAGATCCTGCATCCAGAGGCGCGTGTTCAGAAAGACGTAGCGCTCGACCACGACCCAGAAGCAGACAAAGACGATCGCGACCGACAGCCACATGAAGGTGGTGCCGATGATGCGGTTCAGCGCGTTGATCGCCCGCATGATCGTGGACAGGGCTGTCACCATTGCCTCCGGCGCGGATGAACGGATGCCATCCCGGCCGCTATCGGCCGGGATGGTGCGATGCGGCCGGGAAAGGCCCCCGGCCGCCCGTCAGGCCTAGCCCAGGTCCGAGACGTCGAAATACTTTTCGCGCGCGATGGCGAAGGTCAGATCGGTATTCTCGGTCCGGGTCCGCAGCAGGTTGAGGTTCTGGATATAGCTTTCCGCGGTCTGCTTGGTCAGCGCATCGCCGGTGTCGAGGATCTCGACCAGAAGCTCGCGCGAGGCGGCGGCCCCGGCCTGGATCAGATCCTCGGGCCAGTCCTTGTGAACGATGACACCGTGGTTATCCACCATGTCGGCCAGGGCGATCGGGTCGTTGGCATAGAATTCCGACGGCACCTGATCGTATTCGGCCTGGCAGGCATCGCGGACGATGGCCTGCAGGTTGGCGGGAAGCGCCTGATACTTGGCCTTGTCCACCACGACCTCGGTCGCAAGGCCGGGCTCGATGAAGGACGAGGTGTAGTAATGCTTGCGCACCTGGTGAAAGCCCAGCGCCCGGTCGTTGTAGGGGCCGACGAATTCGGCGGCGTCCAGATTGCCGGACTGAAGCTCGGCAAAGATCTCGCCCCCGGCCAGGTTGGTGACCGAGGCGCCCATCTTCTGCCAGACCTGACCGCCAAGGCCGGGCGTGCGGAAGCGCAGGCCCTGGATATCGGCCACGCCCGTTAGCTCATTCTGGAACCAGCCGCCAGCCTGCGTGCCGGTATCGCCCGACAGGAAGCCCTGCAGGCCGAACTGGTCATAGATATCGTCCCAGATCTCCTGCCCGCCCAGATAGCGCACCCAGGCCGCCAGCTCGCGCGAGGTCATGCCGAAGGGCACGCCGGTGAAGAAGGACAGCCCGACCGACTTGTTCTGCCAGTAATAGGCGGCACCGTGGCTCATCTCGGCCGAGCCGTCGATCACCGCGTCAAGCGACTGCAGCGCAGGCACCATTTCGCCGGCGGCAAAGACCTCGATGTTGAGGGCACCGTCGGATGCGGCATTGATCCGGTCGGCCACGCGCTGCGCGCCGGTCCCGAGGCCGGGAAAGTTGCGCGGCCAGGTGGTGACCATGCGCCAGGTGATGCTGCCCTGCGCAATGGCCGGAGCGGCCAGTGTCGATGCTGCCGCAGCCGTGCCGCCGATGGCAGATGTCCTCAGAAATGAACGACGATCCATGTTTCCTCCCATGATTACCCGGCAGATCCACCTCTCACGCTTGATGCGTGGCGCGGCGCCGGGTCTTTTGTGTGCGAATAGATGAAGAACCCTGCCGCCAAATGTCAAGGAAACCGGACCGGATCCGAGGCGCAAGCGATCATGACCCTACGTCAACACCGCGCGCGCGCAGGCAGATCCCGGCCGGGGAAAAGGCGGGGACCGGGGCCAGCATTGACACATACCGCCGCTTCCCGCAGGTTGACCCTTCAAAGTTAACGAAACGTAAATGAACTGACGGGAGTGAAAATGACGGTTTTGAACAGTCAGGCCATGATGGGCTTTCGCCTTTCCGGGCAGAACGAGGCGGACGAGAACCTGTTCGCCCTTCTTGCCGACAAGGTCGGCACCAAAGGCGATGATGACATTTTCTCGTTGGAAAATCCCGACATCGTCGAGCGGGTCCATGGATTGACCGACGACTATCACGGGGTCTGACCCTGGGACGGTCGGGTCACGCGCGCCCCACCTTGTGACGGGCGTGATCCGGCCGGCTCTCTCGCGGCGCGAGATCCTGTCTGAAACGAACGGAGAAACCGAGATAATGACACTTCTGGACAAAAAGAACCTCATGGGTTTTCGCCTTGTCGAAGACATGGGCGACGAAGCTCTTTTTGATGCGATCCTCGATGCCAAGGTCGGCAGAAAGGACAACGGCAGCAACACGAACTCGTCCGAACAGGGTGACGACTTGATCGTCGACAACTAGCGTAACCTGAAAGGGTATCGCGGGATCGGTGTTTGTCGGGGGGCCATTGCCAAGGCGGACCCGCCAGCGCCGGTCCCGGCCAGATCCCGGCCATGGACCAAGGACGGACATCCGGCGATCTTGGGCCGGTCGGAAGACTGAGCGGACGGGCGGTGCCGAACCTCTGGTGTGGTGTAAATGATGAACCGGGGCGCCGGATGTCAAGGAAACAAGTCCCCTTGCAATGCACCTCCCTGCAGGATCCCGCCTCGGCGCAGCACGGGAAGAGACGAGGATCAGGCATCCTCGGCGTCGATTCTGCCGCGCTGCGAAGGCGGGTCGGCTTTGACCCGGCTGAGACGCGATGTTGACAGATCAAGGGGACTGCCGCACTGTCCGCGCCACGTGGGTGACAACATTTACACCGTGGGGAAACGGCTCATGATGCTTCTTGAAAAGAATAACCTGATGGGTTTTCGGCTTTGCAACGATCCGGCCGAGGATAACGACATTGCCATGCTTCTTTGCGCCAAGGTCGGCGTGAAGGATGACAAGCCCTATAATCCACCCTCATCGGCTTTTTTGACGGATGACTATTACGGTCTCTGAACGCATCGACCAATAGGGCCTTTGCCTCGTCGAAGGCTGGGCCGGTTTGGGTGTCGCCGCCGTTCCTTGGCGTGTTCGGCGGCGTCCGACCCTGACAGCCTGTCTGGCGTGACCACCTCCTTACGCCGCGAACAGCGGGAATGTCACGCCCAGCGCCCAGGCGAGGAACAGGCCCAGCCCGATCCCCCCTGCCGCCGGTCGCCAGGTCGCACGGCCGACCCAGCCGCCCGCCATGCCGAACAAGAGGAAGAACAACAGGATCACCGGCAGGATGATCACGAGGAAGAACA
>JBHYFN010000052.1:0-25886 GCA_051859505.1 Paracoccaceae bacterium | reverse complement strand
AGCGCCCGGAAGGTCAGACCCAGCCCGACAAGATAGCGCCCCAGCGCCTGCACCTCGGCCCGCATCAGCCGCTTTTCCGCCTCCATCTGGGCGGCCACGCGGCCCAGATGGCCGGTGATGCGGTCGAATTTCGAGAAATACCGCCGCGTCACCCGCGTGTCGTCCAGCTGGACATGATCAAGGGGAAGCTGCTGGGCGCACATGATCAGGCGGGCCGTTCTGCCCGGGCCGAAGCTGCCGGAGGCCGCAGCGCAGCACCGAGCTTGCGCCGCATCGCGGTTTGCCGGAACAACCGATCCACCCAGTGCAAGGTCATTCCGCGCCGTAAAGGTTCTTGTCGTGTTTCTCGACGATCCTGGCAAAGCGGCGCGCGAAGCGTTCATCCGCCTTTGCCTTGGCCTCGAGTACCTCGCGGGCAAAGACCATGTGATCCTCGTGCTTTTCCAGCATCTCGGCCATGCGCGCATTGGTGGCCGATCCGATGGCGGCCATGGCAGTCTGGGCCTCCTGATCGGTCTTTACCCCGATCTCGTTGATGCGGTGGGCCACATCCTGCTGCTGCGCGGTCTTGAGCGATTTGGACAGCGCATCATAAAGGATCACCCGCTGGCGCGTGTCGGTCTGCAGCTTGTTGATCAGCACCATCTGGGTCGCCGCCTGATTCTGCAGCGAATCGATCCAGGTCTTGCCCTTCTCGATATAGCGCTCGAGCGTCTGGCTGCGGGCCAGCTTGACCTGCTCGTCCTGCACCAGCGCGTTGTAGCGGGTGTTGAGCTCGGCCAGTTCGGTTTCAAGCCGGGTCCGGGCGGCCGCGTCCTGTTCCATCGAGATCTTGTTTTCCAGCGCGATGATCTGGGGATCGAGCGACAGAACCTCGGCCCGCACGGCTTCAAGCTCGGCAACCGTGGTCTCGCGATCGGTCAGCGTGGTCGAAAGATTGCCCTCGACCTTGACCTTCTGCTCTTCCAGCATGGTCAGCTGACTGTCGAGCAGGCGCACGATCACATCGGACTTGGCGATCAGATCCTGCAGCTTGTCGTCGATCGAGGCCATGCGCATCCGTTCCTGCCGCATCGCCTCGGCCCGGTTGCGGTTGAAGATGCCGACGAAGCTTTCCCAGCCGGTCTTGCTCCGCATCTCGTCGAATTCTTTCGAGAAGGCGGCGGTCACATCGTCAAGCCCCATGATCAGCTCGGCGATATTGGCATTCATCAGATCGGTATGCTGGTGCACGTCTTCCAGCGTCGCATTCTCGATATCGACAGTGATATCGGTCCCGGCCGCCATCTTCTGCCGGGCGGTCTCGATCCGGCTTGTCAGTTCGGCGATCTTGTTCTGTGCAGTCTCGACCTGCTGCTGGCTCTCACGGATCTGCGCGTCGAAATCGGCCATGACATTCCTCACGGGCTAAAGGGACGAAGTTTAATGTGGGTGATCTTGGCACAGGATGCAAAGGGGCGTCATCGGCTTTTCTTGCATTTGCCGATGCCAAAGGGGCCACGGTGGCCGTGGTCCCCTTGTCCTGGCTGGAAAGAACGCCTCAAGAGGCACCCTGCCGAAGCGTCAGCCCGGGATATCCAGATCGAACAGCGGCAGCCCCATCGCCTCGGGCGACGCGGGCAGACCGTCCTGCCCGGTGCTGGTCCTCCCGAAAAGTTCATCCGGTGTCAGGATGACCGGCGGCAGTTCCACCCCGCGATTGGCCAGTTCGAAGCCTTCGATCCGGACGGATTCGTCATAGGTGCGAATCACCACGCGCGTGCCGTTCGGAACCCTGTCGAAAAGGTCGATCATGTCGTGGTTGAACAGCCGGATGCAGCCGGCCGAACCGGAATTGCCGATCGACCCAAGGTCGTTCGTCCCGTGGATCCGGAAGAAGGTGTCACGCCCGCCGCGATACAGGTAAAGCGCCCGCGCGCCCATCGGGCTGGCCAGCCCGCCCGGCACGCCATTGCGGAACGGGCCGTAAACCTCGGGCTCGCGCCGGAGCATGTTTGCCGTCGGTGTCCAGCCCGGCCATTCCGCCTTGCGGTTGATCGTCGTGGTGCCGCGAAGGCCAAGCCCTTCACGGCCAACGGCAATGGGATAACGCATCGCCATGCCGTCATCCATCACCCAGTAAAGGAACTTGGCATGCGGATCGATCTCGATCGTGCCCGGCGATTGCGTGCCGCCGTAGGGGACAAAGGCCCGCCGGTTCGGCTCTTGCAGATATTCGGGCGGCACCGGCGGCAGGACAAAGCCGCCATCTTCGAGAAGGCCGTAACCCTCGACGATCTGCGAGGCGGGCACGCCTCCGATCAGGATCTCTTCCGGCTCTTCGACAGGGGCCCGCGCACAGCCCGCGACGATCGCCAGAACCAGAATGGCAGAGATCACGCGGAACGGATGCTTGGCAGCACGCTGATTGGGAAACATGAGGGGCCCTGTCTCTGAAAACAAAGCCTATCCTTAACAGTTTGACCGTCAGGCGCAATTCCGAAGGGCGGATGACCGCGATTACGCCGCGGAATGCAAAGGCCGGGACCGAAAAATTCGCAGGGCCGCCAAGGATTGACGCGGCGCGCGCGTCTCAGCAACAGGATGCGCATGACCGTAAGCGATGAAACCCTGGCCAGGCAGGCGGCCGATGGCGATGGCGCGGCCTTCGCCCTGCTGCTTGAACGGCAGTATGACAGGCTGTTCGCGCTGGCATGGCGGCTGACCGGCGACCGGTCCGAGGCCGAGGATCTGACGCAGGATATCTGTGCCGCCCTGCCTGCGCGGCTTGCGGGATTTCGCGGCGACGCGCGGTTCACGACCTGGCTTTACCGGATCGCCGTAAATGCCGCGCATGACCGCCGCCGCCGGCAGGCGGTCCTGCGCAGGGCCGGCGACGGCTGGGGCGATTGGGAGCTGGCCCGGCAAGCGGCGATGGCCGAGGGCCAGGAGCGTCAGGCCTGGCTCCTCTCGGCGCTTGCGCGCCTGCCAGATGATCTGCGCGATACGCTCGTGCTGGTCCTTGACGGGATGACCCACGCAGAGGCGGGCGAGGTTCTGGGGCTTTCGGAGGGAACGATCAGCTGGCGCATCGCCGAGGCAAAGAAGCGGATGCGCGCCATGCGGGCAGAAGAGGAAACGACATGACCGGAACGCCGGAGGATTTCGACCTCGACGACCTGAAAGAGGCGCTGGAGAGCGCCGCGCCGCGCCCCGATCCTGATCTGCGGGCGGCCCATCTGCGCCTTGCACAGGAGAATTTTGACCGTATTGCGCCCGGTCTTCGTGACAGCCGCCAAGGATCGAGCCCCGAGACGCGTCCTACCTCCACCAGCCCGATGGCCGGGCTCTGGAAAGGAGTGAAAGACATGTTGACGACCCTGAACCCCAAGGGGCTGACAGGCCGGGGCGGCCTGACCGCAACAACCGCGATCGTTGCTTGCGGCTTTCTGTTTCTCAGCCCGCAAGGCCAGGATCTCCTGCGCGGCAACAACAAGGTCGGAGAGGGGGATGTCCCGCGCGTCGCGTCCGAGCCCGCGGTGCAGCCGGAGGGCGGAACGCAACAGGATGCAGTCTCGATCGAGGCGGCCGAGGCGGCCATCGATGCCGAGGCCGATCGCGGTGCCTTGGCCGAACCGGTGACCGCGTTGACGGAGGGTCTCGACCTGGCCGAGGAAGTCATGCCGTTCGCGGACGCGGCGACGCTGGCCGACGACCTGACCGCCGCGCCCGAGCGTTTTGCCGCTGCTCCGCCTCAACCGCCGGTCCTGTCTTCGCCGGCGCTGCGCAGCCGGGACGAGGTTTCGGGGTTCGCCGTCACCCTGGCCCCGGAGGCGACGGACAGCTTTGCCAATGCCTCGGACAATCCGGTCCGGGTCACGATGGAGCATCCCGTTTCGACCTTTTCGATCGACGTGGACACGGCGTCCTATTCCATCATCCGCCGCTCCTTGAACGCGGGCCAACTGCCGCCGCGCGATGCGGTGCGGATCGAAGAGATGGTCAATTATTTCCCCTATGATTATCCCGCACCCGAGATGGGGGAAGAGGCTTTCCGCCCCACCGTCAACGTCTTTCAGACGCCGTGGAACCCCGATACGCAGCTTGTGCACATAGGTCTGCAGGGCACGCTTCCGGCGATCGAGGACCGCCCGCCTTTGAACCTCGTCTTCCTGATCGACACCTCCGGGTCGATGGACCGGCCCGACCGCTTGCCGCTGGTGAAACAGTCCTTCCGTCTCCTGCTTGACCAGCTGCGGCCCGAGGACCAGGTGGCCATCGTCGAATATGCCGGCTCGACCGGACTGGCACTTCCGCCCACCCCGGCCTCGGATAGGGCGGCGATCCTGAAGGCGCTGGGCGATCTGGGTGCGGGCGGATCGACCAACGGGCAAGGCGGGCTGGAGCAGGCCTATGCGACTGCGGCCGAGATGCTGGGCGAGGGCGAGATCGCCCGTGTCATCCTGGCCACGGACGGCGATTTCAACGTCGGGGCCACCGGGGCCGAGGCGATGACGGATTTCATCGCCGCCCGGCGCGACAGCGGCATCTATCTGTCGGTGCTGGGCTTCGGCATGGGCAACCTGCAGGATGCGACGATGC
Organism: Paracoccaceae bacterium; assembly: GCA_051859505.1. Taxonomy (GTDB): domain Bacteria; phylum Pseudomonadota; class Alphaproteobacteria; order Rhodobacterales; family Rhodobacteraceae; genus JAFIEN01. Next base: position 21,305 of record JBHYFN010000052.1, on the reverse strand, counting down.
AGGCGCTGGCGCAGAACGGCAACGGCACGGCGGCCTATATCGATACGCTGAACGAGGCGCAGAAGGTGCTGGTCGACCAGCTGACAGGCACGCTCTTTCCCATCGCGGGCGATGTGAAGGTGCAAGTCGAGTTCAACCCCGCGGCCATCGCCGAATACCGCCTGATCGGCTACGAGACCCGCGCCTTGAACCGCGAGGATTTCGCCAACGACCGCGTGGATGCGGGCGATCTGGGGGCGGGCCATTCGGTCACGGCGCTCTATGAGGTGACGCCGGTGGACAGCCCGGCGCGCCTGACCGATCCCCTGCGCTATGGCGCGGCCGAGGCGCTGCAGGCTTCGGACAGCGAGGAGCTGGGCTTTCTGCGGCTGCGCTGGAAGGCGCCGGGCGAAGAGGCGAGCCGGCTGATCGAGATGCCGATCCTGCCCGGCATGGGTGATGCGGGGACCGACGCACAATTCGCCGCCGCCATCGCGGGTTTCGGCCAGATCCTGCGCGGCACGCCCTTTCTGGGCGATTGGGGCTGGGACGAGGCGATAGCGCTGGCGGCGGCAAACCGGGGAGAGGATCCCTTCGGCTACCGGACCGAAGCGGTGCAGCTGATGCGATTGGCGCAAAGCCTTTCGGGCGACTGACCGGCCAGGGCGGATGGTGCGACGCCGGGGCAGGGGGCAAGAGTTTTCTTCGAAAACTCTTGAAAACAAAATCCTTCTTCGAAGGATTTTGCCCCCGCTCAGGCCACCAGCGCCGCGGCCTTGCGGAGATCGACCGAGACAAGCTGGCTGACCCCCTGTTCCCCCATCGTGACCCCGAACAGCCGGTCCATCCGGCTCATGGTCACGGCGTGATGGGTGATGATCAAAAACCGGGTCTCGGTGCGCCGGGTCATTTCGTCGAGGAGGTCGCAAAAGCGGGTCACATTGGCATCGTCCAGCGGCGCGTCCACCTCGTCCAGCACACAGATCGGCGCCGGATTCGCGAGAAACACCGCAAAGATCAGCGCCAGGGCCGTCAGGGTCTGCTCGCCGCCCGACAGAAGCGACAGCGCTGCCAGCTTCTTGCCCGGTGGCTGGCACAGGATCTCGAGCCCCGCTTCCAGGGGATCGTCGCTTTCCACCAGCACCAGCCGTGCCTCGCCCCCTCCGAAAAGATGCGTGAAGAGCGTGCCGAAATTCTCGTTGACCTGTTCGAAGGCGGTCAGCAGCCGCTCCCGCCCTTCGCGGTTCAGGCTTGCAATGCCAGATCGCAAGGCGCGGATCGCCTCCTCCAGATCCAGTTTCTCGTGCAGCAGGGTGTCATGCTCGGTTTGCACTGATCTGGCATCTTCCTCGGCCCGCAGGTTGACGGCGCCAAGCGCGTCGCGCTGGCGTTTGAGGGTGGCGACCTCGGTCTCGATCTGACCCGAGGGCGGCATGGTTGCGGGATCCGCCCCCAGCGCGTCAAGCAGCCGGTCGGGCGTCAGCTCCAGAGCTTCCTCGATCCGCTCGGCGGCGGAGGTTACCGTGCTTCGGGCCGCATCCGCCAGCGCCTCCGCCCGGGCCCGCGCCTCGCGCGCTTCCGAGGCGGCGCGTTCGGCATCGCGTTCGGCGCCGGCATGGTCGCGCAGGGTCGCTTCCGCCTCGGCCAGAGCATCCCCGGCCATTGCCCGGCGCGCGGTGGCGGCTTGCAGGGCCTCGTCCAGCCGCTCTCGGCGCGTTGCGATGTCATGGGGGGCGGCATTGGCGCGCAGAAGATCGGCTTCGGCCTCGGCCTTGCGTGCCAGAAGCTCGGCCATCCGGGTCGTTGCCGTGTCGAGCCGGGCGCGCCAGGTGGACAGTTCACGACCCACGGCCTCGGCGCGGCGGGCCCGCGCTTCGCCGGTGCGGCGCAGTTCGTCATGGGCGGATCGGCGGGTCATCATCGTGATCCGCGCCGCTTCGACCGTGGTCTTGATATCCTCGACAACGATCCGCGTCGCCGCCAGATCGGGAAGGTCGTGACGCGCCCGCGCCGCTTCGGCAAGCGCCTTGCGCGCGGCGGCGGCTTCCTCTTCATGCCGGCCAAGGGCCTGTGTCGCCGCATCCCGCTTTGCGCCCGAGATGTTGCGGTCGGCCTCGGCGCGGGCCAGCGCCCGGTTCGCCTCGGCAACAAGGCGATCGGCCTCCCTACGGGCGGTGCGGGCCTTGCCGTCGGCCTCTGTCAGCGCCGCGAGATGCACGCTGAGCCGGTCATGCGCCTGCGCCGCCCCGGCCGCGCGCGCGGAAACCTCTTCGAGGTCGCGTTTGAGCTCGACCAGCCGGTTGAGTTGCTGCAACCGCAGGGCCGCGGCAGAGGGTGCATCCTCGGCCCCGGCGCGGAACCCGTCCCAGCGCCAGAGATCCCCCTCGACGCTCACAAGCCTTTGTCCGGGCCGAAGGTCGGGCTGCAATGCCGCCCCGACCGCGCGATCCACAAGGCCCACCTGCGCGATCCGACGGGCCAGAACAGGGGGCACGGTCATGATTTCCGCAAGCGGCCGCGCCCCTTGGGGAAGGGGCGCGACATCCGCGCCATAGGCCGGGAGGGCCACCCAACCCGAGCGGCCTTCCGCAGTCACCGAAGGTGCGCGCAGATCATCGGCCAGAGCCGCACCCAGCGCCTTTTCATAGCCGCTTTCGACCGTCAGCAGATCCAGAACCTGACCGCCTTCGGCCGTATCGCGTTCGACCATCCGGGCAAGGGCGGTCACTTCGGCCCTGAGGGCGGCCGCCTCGCCTTCGGCGGCCGAGCGTTCGGCGCGGGCATCGGATTCGCGGGACTGGGTTTCGGCCCGGGCCTGCTCGGCTTCCTGCAGGGTCGCATCCGCATTCGCCGCTGTGCGCACGGCAACCGCCTCTGCCTCGACCGCGGCGGCGAAATCCGCTTCGGCCTTCTTCAGCGCGGTTTCCGCCTCGGTCAGGGCAAGCCGGGCGCGGTCGGCCTCGCTTTCGGCCCGGGTCTGCGTCTTGCCCATATCCTCGACCAGACGTTCCGCCGATTGATGCCGCGCGGCCAGCCGGGCGGCATCCTCGGTCGCCTCGGCAAGGGCCGCCTCGCGTTCCTGCAGGACCGTCGCGGCGGTGCGCGCCTCTTCCGCGGCGGCTGCAAGGCGGCTCTCATGCCCCTCACCGGCCTTGGCGATCTCGCGCGATTCCCATTCGAGCCGTTCGATCGTCTCGCCGGCGTCCCGGTTCAGGCCGGTCTCGCGCTCCATGTCGCGGGTCAGTTGCTCGATCCGGGCACCCAGGGCCTCGATGGTCTGACGGGCGCGGGCCTCTTCCTCGTTCAGGCCTTCCCTCTCGACCGTCAGACGCTGGAACACGGCTGCGGCGATCGCCTCTTCTTCGCGCAGCGGCGGCAGGCGGGCTTCGGCCTCGCTCCTCGACCGGGTTGCGGCCAGCGCTGCCCGCTCTGCCTCGGCCGCCAGAGTGATCTGTGACCGCAGGGCCCCTTCGGCCTCCAGCCGCGCCTCGTCGGCCTCGCGCCAGCGGCGGTAGAGAAGCAGCCCCTCGGCCAGCCGCAACGATTCGCCGATCTCGCGATAGCGCGCGGCGGTGCGGGCCTGTCGGGCAAGCGAGGCAAGCTGCTGCGCAAGGCTTTCGATCAGATCGTCCACCCGGGTCAGGTTCTGTTCGGCACCCTTCAGCTTCAGCTCCGCCTCGTGCCGCCGCGCGTAGAGGCCCGAGATCCCGGCCGCCTCTTCGAGGATCCGCCGCCGCGCCGTGGGGCGGGCGTTGATCAGCTCGGCGATCTGCCCCTGCCGCACCAGCGCGGGCGAATGCGCCCCGGTCGAGGCATCGGCAAACAGCATCTGCACATCCCGCGCGCGCACCTCTTTCTGGCTGACCTTGTAGGCGGACCCGGCGTCCCGCGTGATCCGACGCACGATCTCCAGCGTGTCGGCATCGTTGAAGCCGGCGGGGGCAAGGCGTTCGGAATTGTCGATGGTGAGCGCCACTTCGGCGAAGTTGCGCGCGGGGCGCGTGGCGGCTCCGGCGAAGATCACATCCTCCATCCCGCCGCCGCGCATCGCGGTCGGGCGGTTCTCGCCCATGACCCAGCGCAGCGCCTCGAGCAGGTTGGACTTGCCGCAGCCATTCGGGCCGACCACGCCGGTCAGCCCGTCCGAGATCACCAGATCCGTCGGATCGACGAAGCTCTTGAACCCGTTGAGGCGCAGTCTGAGGAATCGCATCGGGCCACCCCGCAACCAAGGGCCGCAGAATGCAGAGCCGGGGCAGATGAGTCAACGCCCGGCCCCACGATCAAGCGTCTGCGCGCGGCTTATCCCCAAGATATTGCGCCGCAGCCGCTCAGCTCAGTACGATCACCTGCCGCGGATCATACAGCCACGGCGCCACGATCCCGCAAGTATCGGCAAGCGGCAGCAGCGTGTCGGGCACCTCCATCCCGATCACATCCTGCATGAAACGGGCGCGGGCAGCGCAGCGAGCCGCAACCTCGGGGAAGCGGGCCGCCAGATCGGCGCGCAGGGCGTCGTCTGCGATGACATAGCCGTCCTCCATCCGGGTCGAGCCATAGGCGGGGTGGACCGGGATCACGTCCATCTGGAACGCCATGCCCGAGGCAAGCGCCATGTCTGACCCCTCGAAAATGGGCGAGGAGATCCATTCGTCCTGCCCGATCAGATGGCCGGGGTTGAGGGTGATCCCGAAAACCTCGAACGGGAGGGCGGTCATGATGGCGTCATGCACGGCGCCCCCGGCGACCCCGGGCCGCATCAGCGAACACCAAAGCGACATCGCCTGCACATAGGGCCCGGCGAAGGTGTCGAGGTAATCGCGGGCGGGTTCGGGCAGGTCGTCGGGGCCGGAGGCGAGCCAGCCCGCGCGGCAGATGTTCGACCCCCAGTGGCAAAGGTTGAACGACACCGGGCTGCCGCGCCGCAGGATCTGGCCGGTGGGGCCGGACATGCCCTGATCGGCCCGCGCGCCGGTGGCAAAGGTGGCGTGGCATCCAAAGGGCAGACCGCCCGCGGCCGCGGTGGCGAAGGCCTCGAAATCCGTCATCCCGTCGCGGAGGGAAAAGGCCATCCGGGTCAGGGCGCTGGCGGCCATGTGGTTGGCAAACTCAAGCCGCGCGATCCCGGCGGCATCCACGCGGGCGCGCAGGCCGTGGACGGGGTGCATGAAAAGGTCGGTCACATTGACGACCGATCCGGCGATGGCGCGCAGCGGATCGGCAAGGAAGACCGGCAGGTCGAGCGCGGTCTCGGGGCTGTCCATCTCGTCGGCCTCAAAGTATTTCCACCCGGCCACACCGACGCGCGCGCCCTGCGGGACCAGATCGCCCAACGCCTCGGCGATGCGCCGCCCCTTGCGCGGCTGCGAGATGAGCGAGAGGCTGGGGACAAGCTCCACCGCCACAGCGCCCGACTGCACCAGCGGCGAGATCCCGGCATAGGGCAGGCATTCGTTGCCCACAAGAAGCGTGGCGCGGTCGGGCGCGACGATCAGGAACGCCTCTTCGAAGCGGGGATCAAAGCCGGTGGCCCAGGTGATGTTGGCGGCATGTTCCCGGTCGCCGTAGACGGCCAGAATATCCAGCCCCCGCACCCGCATCGCGGCCCTGAGCGCGGCAAGGCGGGCGTCGAATTCGGGCAGGCTCACCTCGGGCGGCAGAGCGGGCGGGCCAAGGTCGGGCCAGTCGATCCGTTGGATGCGGGGCATGGGTCGGGTCCTCTTGTCCTTTGTCAGAGCCTTGTAGCGGCAAAGCGCGAAGTCGGGAACGGAAATGACCTTTTCGCCGGGCGCGGCCTGTGGTCTTGATAGCCGGGGCGCGATCCTGAGGGGACCGCCGGAACGACATGAGGGAGGAACGGGATGCGGGTTCTGGTGACCGGTGCATCGGGGATGATCGGGCGCAAGCTCGTCGCGCGGCTGGCGGCCGAGGGGCATCTGGGGGGCGTGGCCATCACCGCGCTGATCCTGCATGACATCGTCCCGCCTGAACGGCCGGACGTGGCCTTTCCCGTCTCGTGCCTGTCGGGAAGCCTGTCGACGATGGAGGCCGCCGAAGAGCTGGTCCACCATCACCCCGAGGTGGTGTTCCATCTGGCCGGGATCGTCTCGGGCGAGGCCGAGGCGGATTTCGATCTGGGCTATGCCGTGAACCTTGACGGCACGCGCGCGCTTTGGGATGCGATCCGGCTGGCGGGCAAGGCGCCGCGGGTTGTCTTCGCCTCGACCGCCGCCGTTTATGGCGGACCGTTCCCGGACGTGGTGCCCGACGATTTCGCGCCGACGCCGCTGTCCTCCTATGGCACGCAGAAGCTGATGTCCGAGGCGCTTCTGTGCGATTACACAAGGCGCGGCTTCATGGACGGGGTGGCGCTGCGCCTGCCCACGATCTGTGTGCGGCCGGGGGCGGCGAACAAGGCGGCCTCGTCCTTCTATTCCAACATCATCCGCGATCCGTTGCAGGGCAAGACGGCGACCGTGCCGGTCTCGCGCGACTGGGTGCATTGCCACGCCAGCCCGCGCGCGGCGGTGGGGTTCTTCCTGCATGCGGCGACCATGGAGACCGCACCCATCGGGCCGCGGCGGGGGCTGATGATGCCGGGGGTCAGCTGCAGTGTGGGCGAGCAGATCGAAGCGCTCGCCCGTATTGCGCCCAAGGCGGCGGCACTGGTGCGCGAGGCCGAGGATCCCGCGGTCTGGGCCATCGTGAAGACCTGGCCGCAACGCTTTGCGGCGCGCCGGGCGCGGGATCTGGGCTTTGTGGCCGAGGCGGATTTCGACGAGATCATCCGCGTCCATATCGAGGATGATCTGGGCGGCCAATTGCCCGAAGCGGCCTGACACGGCGCGAAGGCACTGTCGGAAAGGCGGCTGTCAGAAAGGGCTGGGCGCCGTCACGCGCAGCCCCTTGCCGCCGTCGGGATGGCGCAGCTGCAAGACCTCGGAATGCAGCATGAGGCGGGGAAACTCCCGGGCGGGGCCGGTCGCATAGAACGGATCGCCCAGGATCGGATGCCCCAGCGCCAGCATATGCACGCGCAACTGATGCGACCGGCCCGTGCGGGGCATCAGCCGCACCCGCGTCTCGCCGCCGCCCCGGCGCAGGACGCGCCAGTCGGTGACGGCGGGCCGGCCATTCGCATGGTCGACCATCTGCCGGGGCCGGTTCGGCCAATCCACGATCAGCGGCAGATCGACCGTGCCCTCCTTGCCCTCCATCTCGCCCCAGAGGCGGGCGACATAGGTCTTTTTCACCTGCCGTTTCTCGAATTGCAGGCCCAGATGGCGCTGGGCATGGGGCGTCAGGGCAAAGACCATCACCCCGGATGTATCCCGGTCCAGCCGATGCACCAGAAGCGCGGTCGGAAAGGCCGACTGAACCCGTGCCAGAAGGCAATCCGACAGGCCCTCGCCCTTGCCGGGGACGGACAACAGCCCGGCCGGCTTGTTCACCAGCAGAAGCTGATGATCCTCGTGCAGGATCTCGAGCGGGTCTGTCGGCGGATCATAGCGCGCATCGGTCATCCGGCCGGGATGGCCTCTCGCGCCGCCGGGCGCAAGAGATACCTCCCGTCCCGGCGCCACGCCTGGCCCGCTGGCCGCCCGTGTCAGGCCATGTCGAAGCTCAGCGCCTTGACCTGGGTGAACATGCCGGTCGCCCGCAGCTTGTCGAGCACCGTCTCGGGCACCGGATCGTCGACATAGAGCATCGCGATCGCCTCGCCCCCGCGGGTCGAGCGGCCAAGGGTGAAGTTGGCGATGTTGACGCCGTTTTCGCCCATGGTCTGGCCCAGCGCGCCGATGATGCCCGGCACGTCCTCGTTGGTCGTGTAGACCATGTTCGCCCCGATCTCGGCATCGACATTGATGCCCTTGATCTGGATGAAGCGGGGCTTGCCGTCGGAGAACACCGTCCCCGCGACCGAGCGTTCGCGCACACCCGTCACCACCGTGACCTTCACATAGCCCTCGAACATGCCGGTCTGGTCCTGCCGCGTGGTCGAGATCTGGATCCCCCGCTCCTTCGCGATGACAGGCGCGCTCACCATGTTCACATCCGGGTTCGCCCGCCGCAGGATGCCCGCGATCACGGCGCAATTCAGCGCGGCTGCGTTCATCGTGCTGGCGACACCGTCGTACAGGATGTTGATCGCCGCGATGGGTTCGTCGGTCATCTGGCCCACGAAATTGCCCAGATGCCCGGCGAGCTTGATCCAGGGCCCCATGACGCGCGCCTCTTCCGCCGTGACGGAGGGCATGTTGAGCGCGTTCGACACGGCCCCGGTCAGCAGGTAGTCGGCCATCTGCTCGGCCACCTGCAGCGCCACATTCTCTTGCGCCTCGGTGGTCGAGGCGCCCAGATGCGGGGTGACGACGACACCCGGCAGGTTGAAGAGCGGGCTGTCGGTTGCAGGCTCCACGGCAAAGACGTCGAAGGCCGCGCCGGCGACATGGCCGGATTTCAGCGCCTCGGCCAGGGCCGCCTCATCCACCAGCCCGCCGCGGGCGCAGTTGACGATGCGCACCCCGGGTTTCAGCTTCGCGATGGCCTCGGCCGACAGGATGTTGCGGGTCTGGTCGGTCAGCGGCACGTGCAACGTGATGAAATCGGCCCGAGCGAAGAGCGTGTCGAGATCCACCTTCTCGGCCCCGATCTCGAGCGCGCGCTCCTCGGAGAGGTAGGGATCATAGGCCACGACCTTCATCTTCAGGCCCAGCGCCCGGTCGATGACGATGGACCCGATATTGCCCGCGCCGATCACGCCCAGCGTCTTGCCGGTCAGTTCGACACCCATGAAGCGGGACTTCTCCCATTTGCCGGCATGGGTCGAGGCATTGGCCTCGGGGATCTGGCGCGCGGTGGCCAGCATCATGGCGACGGCATGTTCGGCGGTGGTGATCGAGTTGCCGAAGGGGGTGTTCATCACGATGATCCCCTTTTTCGAGGCGGCGGGGATGTCGACATTGTCGACCCCGATCCCGGCCCGGCCGATGACCTTGAGGTTGGTGGCCGCACTGATGAGCTTTTCGGTCGCCTTGGTGGCCGAGCGGATGGCGAGGCCGTCATAGTCGCGGATGATCTGGAGGAGTCGGTCCTTGTCCTTGCCGAGGGCGGGCTGGAAATCGACCTCGATCCCGCGGTCGCGGAAGATCTGGACGGCGGCGTCGGAGAGGGCGTCGGAGATGAGAACCTTGGGGGGCATTGGCATGTTCCGTTGTGACTTCGTGGAGGCGGAGAGACCGCCCGGTTGAGGGGCGGGGGGCGCGTGGGCTGCGCCCACCCAACGAGGGAAACAACTGTCGGGACCCCTGGGCTGCGCCCCCCCCACCCCCCCCCCGGATGGGGGGCGCCCCCCCTCCTGGGTAAATACGGGCCGGGCGGGGTGGGCGCCCCCCCCCCACCGGCCCCCCGGTAGGGTGGGCGCAGCCCACGCCCCCATCAGCCCGGGGCGGAGAGTGAGGCGATCTCGACCTGAAACGCCCAGTCGAGCCAGTCCAGCATCGCCTGCACATCGGCCAGTTCCACCGTGGCCCCGCACCAGATGCGCAACCCCGGCGGCGCGTCGCGATAGGCGCCGATGTCCAGGGCCGCGCCCTCGGCCTCGAGCCGCTTCGCAACGGCCTTGGCAAAGCCAGCCCCGTCCTTGATCCGGGGATCGGTGAATTTCAGGCAGACGCTGGTGTTCGACCGCGTCGCCGGATCCTCGGCCAGGTTGTCGATCCAGTCGCGCGCGTCGCAGAAATCCCAGACGGCCTGTGCATTCGCATCCGCCCGCGCCCTCAGCGCCGGCAGGCCGCCGATGGACTGGCCCCAGTGCAGCGCGACAAGGTAATCCTCGACCGCCAGCATCGAAGGGGTGTTGATCGTCTCGCCCTTGAAGATGCCCTCGATCAGCTTGCCCTTCGACGTCAGGCGAAAGATCTTCGGCAACGGCCAGGGCGGCGTGTAGCTTTCCAGCCGCTCGACCGCGCGGGGGGACAGGATCAGCATCCCGTGCGCCGCCTCGCCGCCCATCACCTTCTGCCAGGAGAAGGTCGTCACATCGAGCCTCTCCCAGGGCAGCTCCTGCGCGAAGGCGGCCGAGGTCGCGTCGCAGATCGTCAGGCCCTTGCGACCCGTCGGGATCACGCTGCCATCCGGCACCCGCACGCCGCTTGTCGTGCCGTTCCAAGTGAAGACCACGTCGCGGTCGTAGTCGAGCGTCGCCATGTCGACGATCCGGCCGTAATCGGCCCGGTGCACCCGCGCGTCGAGTTTGAGCTGCTTGACCGCATCCGTCACCCAGCCTTCGCCGAAGCTTTCCCAGGCCACCATCTCGACCGGCCGTTCGCCCAGAAGCGACCACATCGCCATCTCGACTGCGCCGGTATCCGAGGCGGGCACGATCCCGACGCGGTAGCCTTCGGGTACGCCAAGGATATTGGCGGTGAGGTCGATCGCCTCGGCCAGCTTTGCCTTGCCAACGCCCGCACGATGCGACCGGCCCAGCGGGGCATCGGTCAGCGCTTGAAGCGTCCATGTCGGGGGTTTGGCGCAGGGGCCGGAGGAAAAACGCGGATTTGCCGGCCGCGTTGCCGGGGTCTTGAGTGCCATCGGTGCTACCCTTCCAGATAAGCGCGCCCCGTTGGGGGGGCGTGTCCCGCCGTCACGCCTAGGCCCGCTGCCGGGCTTTCGCAAGGTCGAAAATGTCGCTACCTCTCGGCCCGTCGCCGCATGGGGCGTCGCAATTGGTTCGAGGCCCGATGTTCGTTGCAACGCTTCTCTGCAATCCCGCGGAACGCAGCCTTGACGCAGCCCTTGTCGAGGCCCTGCGCAACGCCTGGGGCGGGGAAGGCATCCGCTGGCTTTCCGTCGGTGAAGCGGCGGAGTTTTCCGTGCCTGCGCTGCCGGACAACCGCTGGCAGGTCTGGGAGGATCTGCAGAACACGGCCGTCGACCTGATCGTCCAGCCCGAGGAAGGGCGGCGCAAGCGGATGCTGCTGGCCGATATGGACAGCACGATGATCCGGCAGGAATGCATCGACGAGCTGGCCTTCGTGGCGGGCGTGGGCGAACAGGTCTCGGCGATCACGGCACGCGCGATGAATGGCGAGCTGGATTTCGAAGGGGCGCTGATCGAACGGGTGGCGCTTCTGAAGGGGCTGCCTGCGGCGATGATCGACCATGTGCTGGATGAACGCATCAGCTATATGCCGGGGGGATACGAGCTGGTCGCGACGATGAAGGCCCATGGTGGCCATGCCGCGCTGGTTTCGGGCGGGTTCACGGCCTTCACCGAACGGGTCGCGGCGGCGCTGGGCTTTCACGAACATCGCGCGAATACGCTGGTTATCGAGGACGACCTGCTGACCGGCGCGGTCGCCCGTCCGATTCTGGGCCGCGAGGCCAAGGTGACGGCGCTGGAAGAGATCACCGCCCGGCTTGGGATCGGGGCCGGGGATGTGCTGGCCGTGGGCGATGGAGCGAACGATCTGGGGATGCTGGCGCGGGCGGGCACCGGGGCGGCGCTGCATGCCAAGCCGGTGGTCGCCGCGCAATGCGAGGTGCGCATCAACCACGGCGATCTGTCGGCGCTCCTGTTCCTGCAGGGCTATGCGCGGGCCGAATTCGTCAGCTAGGTCTGCGCATGGACCAATCCTTTGGTTTCCCGGGGTTTGATCTGTCGTGAAGCCCGGGCCCGGCGGTGCGCGCTGGGGGCTTGAGATGATGCAGCGCCTTGCTTATCTCCATCGATCAAGGGGCGGCCAAGGCCGTCCCTTGATCGATGGAGACTGGATGTCAGAGCTTGTGTAAAGCGGCTCTCCGAGTGTCGGAGAGCCACGTGAAGCCGAAAGCCACCGGACGCGAATGCGCCCGGGCCTTTTTCACGTATTTTGCACGAGACCCCCATGAATATCTCGAGAAACGAACAACGTGCGTTGCACGTTCTGGCTCTGGGTGGCCGAATCCTGCACGAGCGGGAAGACGGTCGCAAGATCACCACGGTCACCTGTGTCACGCGTGAAGGGATGATCCTTTCCGATTTCGACATGACCGTTTTCAACAAGTTGCGACGCAAGCGGCTGATCGAATCGCGGTCGGGCAGTCCGTATCGCATTTCGAGACGCGGACGCCTGTCCGTTCGCCCGCAACTCGACAATCAGGGAGGATGACATGCTGATCCGAAGCGAAATCGACAGCGACGCAGCGGCCATCCGGTCGATCGTGACCACGGCGATGCTTACTCTGGCGCAAGCCACCGGGACCGAGGCGCAGATCGTCGACAGGCTGAGGGCAGAGGGCGCCCTCAGCCTGTCGCTCGTGGCCGAGGACGGGGGCGGGGCTGTCGGCTATCTTGCGGCGTCAGGGGCGCGGGTCGGCGCCGTGTCCGGCTGGGCCCTGATCGGCCCTCTTGCGGTCCTGCCCTCGCGGCACGGCAAGGGGATCGGCAGCGCGCTGATGGTCGAGGCGATCCGCCTGTTGCGCCCGGCCTTCAAGGGCGCAGCCCTTGTCGGAAACCCGCGATACTATGGCCGGTTCGGCTTTCGGTCCTTCCCCGGGCTGGAATTGCCCGGCTTTCCGCCCGAGGTGCTTCAGGCGCTGCCGTTCGATGGGGCGGAACCCGCAGGCGAGTTGATCCACCATCCCGCCTTCGGACTGGAGCAAACGGAGCAAGGCAAGCCCCCGTCCGGTTGAATCGCTGCTGCGGGCGACAGGCTCAGGTGGCTATGCCCGTCGCCCGAGGGCCGCTATCGTTTGCGCTTGAGGTCGGCATAGGGCGTCCAGTCGGTATCGCCGGGGCGGCGGACGTGCCAGTAGCTCTTGCCGTTGATGTTGACCTTGCCGCCATCGCGCGAACGGGCCACGGCGCTGGCGGCGCCCGAAGCACTTTTCTCGCGGTGGCCTTCAACCTCCCACATGCCATCCACGATCCGGCCGATATGCAGGATCCCGTTGTATTCCATGCGCAATTCCGTGCCATGAGGCAGCGTCACCCCGCCCTTTGACCAGGGGCGCATGGATGTCTCCTTTTGCGGGGCCTCGTCCTCGGGAGGCGGGCCGAGTTTCAGGAGCCGGCGGAGCGCGACATGTTCGGGCTCGTCGAAGCTGCGTCGTTCCAGCTGGATCAACCGATGAATGTCGAAGTCGATTTCAAGGGTTCGCATGACGGGTTCCCGGGTGAAATAGTGGGAAAAATAGTCTCAATAGAAAACAGCAATGTCCAGAAGGAATAGTGCCGGTAGCGGGCAGATCAAGGGGCGAAACCGGAAGACGCTTTCGCTTTGACAGCGGATCGGACCGACGGCAGATCCCGCAGGACGATGCGGCCAAGCCCCATGCTGGCCGTCCTGGGGGGAAACGGCCATGCTGGAAGTGTCGATGGAGGTGCTGGCCCTCCTTTTGCTTGCGGCCTTCGTGGCGGGGTTCATCGATGCCATCGCCGGCGGGGGAGGGTTGATCACCGTCCCGTCCCTCGTGCTGGCGGGCGCGGACCCGGTCACGGCGCTGGCCACCAACAAGCTGCAGGGGCTTTTCGGCGCCGGCAGCGCGGCGGCAAGCTATGCTCGGGCGGGGCAGGTGGATCTGCGCGCTCAGGTTCCGATGGGTCTTGTCGCGGTGGTGGCTGCTGCCGCGGGCGCCTTGCTTGCCGCGCGCCTTCCGGCCGATCTTGTCCGCTGGGCCTTGCCGGCTCTGCTGATCGCCATCGCGCTCTTTTTCGCATTCCGGCCGGGTCTGAACGATCTTGACCGCGCGATGCGCCTGCCGCCGGGTGTCTTCACCGTGACGCTGGTGCCCTTCGTGGCCTTCTATGACGGGCTGTTGGGGCCGGGGGCGGGGGCCTTCTACATGATGGGATTCGTCGCCCTTGCCGGTTTCGGCATCCTAAAGGCGACGGCCCATACCAAGTTCGTCAACTTCGCCTCGAATATCGGTGGCATCCTTGCCTTCGCCATAGTCGCGGCGCCGTGGTGGCTGACCGGGCTGGCGATGGGGATGGCCCAGATGGCAGGGGCCGCGCTGGGGGCCCGGCTGGCGTTGCGCGTCGGGGCGCGGGTGATCAAGCCGCTGCTTGTCACGACATCAACGCTGCTGGCGCTGCGGCTTTTGTGGGACTTGCTCTAGACCAGCGCTTCGGTCGGGCGGATCGTGCCCGTCACGATGCCGCGCCAGTTGCGGGTTTCCGTCCAGACCCGCTTGCGCGCCGCGGGATGGGCGCGGTCCAGCAGGCCAAGCCGGATCAGGATCGCCGCCATTGCCGCGTCCTTCGCCCTCTCGGCCCCGTCCGACATCTTCAACGCCACGCCAAGCCCGACTGAAGGCAAAATGGCGACATAGACCCCCTCGGCGCCGCCCTTGACGGCCGATCCCGGCGGCAGCGCGCGCATGAGTGCGGTGCAGGTCTCGAACTCGCCGGCGACAAGCTCGGGATGACGCGCCATGGCTTCGGTCAGCCGTGCCATCGCCCGGGCGCGAAGACCCGTGCCCCCGCCGGCATTGGCGAACCGCGCCATGGCCTGCGCAAGGCCCCGGACCGAGGTGGCGAAATTCGGCGCCGAACAGCCGTCGATGCCGAACCCCGGGCTGGGCGCGCCGGTCGCATCCTCGAAAGCCTCGCGCACCGCGCGCTGCACCGGATGATCGGGATCGACATATTCCGGCCCGGCGTTAAGATGCCGGGCGACGGTCAGAAACCCGGAATGCTTGCCCGAACAGTTGTTGTGATACTGGCCGGGTTGGCTGTCCGAACAGATCAGGGATTTCCGGGTCTCGCGGTCATTGGGCAGTTGCGGGCCGCATCGAAAGGCATCGTCCGTCAGGCCAAGGTCGGCGATCCAGGCCTGCACCCGGTCGATGTGATACCGCGCGCCGACATGGCTTGCACAGGCCAGGGCCAGATGCTCGGTCCCAAGGCCAAAGGCTTTGGCGGCGCCGCTTTCGATCAGCGGCAGGGCCTGCAGCATCTTGGCCGAAGAGCGCGGCAGGATCACCGCCTCGGGGTCGCCCCAGGCGGCAACGATGTCACCGGAAGCGTCGCAGACGACGGCATGGCCCCGGTGTTCGGATTCGAGGAACGGCCCGCGCCAGACCTCGATCAGTGGTACATCCCCCGTCATTCTGCCCCCTTGGCGGCATTCCGCGCAGCCTTGTGACCTCTCGGGGCTTTCCCCCCGGCCCGGTTTCTTGTTATTTGTCTGTTATCGAGTTGAAACGGGCCAATCCAGCCGAAAAGCTGCCCCGGCGAGGGATGCAACGGCGGGACAAGGCACTTACGAGGCACGACAGCTTGGAGGCTGGTCAATGATTGCAACGAAATTTCAAGCAGGCGTCTGGGCCTCTGTCATGGCACTTTGCCTTGGTCTTGGGGCGGGGGCCGCGAATGCCCAGGCGCAGACGACCAACCGCGTCGCCGCCAGCACCGACTGGAGCGTCTTTCAGGAGACCAACCCGAGAGAGTGTTTCTCGGTCTCGGCCCCGAAAGAGCAGCTTAATACGCGGGATGGTCAGCCTGCTCAGGTCAATCGCGGCGAAACGCTGCTGTTCGTCTTCTATCGCCCCGAGCAGGGCGTGAACGGTCAGGTCACCTTCACGGGCGGCTATCCTTTCGCGGCGGGCTCTACCGTGTCGCTGCAGGTCGGGTCCAACACGTTCCAGCTGTTCACCGAAGGCAACTGGGCCTGGCCCGCGACACCCGAGGATGATGCGCGGATCGTCGAGGCGATGAAGCGCGGTGCCGAAGCGATTGCGACCGGGGTCTCTGGCCGCGGCACCACGACGCGCGACACCTTCAGCCTGATCGGTTTCACCGCGGCCGTGGACGAGGCCCGCGCCCGCTGTTCAAGCTGACAGTAGCCGGGTCGGGCTGCGACCGGCCCCGGCCCCGGGGCCGTTGCAGCGCAGACTGACAGGATCGGTTTTCTTTGATCCCGGCCGGGCTTTGGTGTATCGGCCGGGTCCGGTCCTGCGAGGAACTGCCAAGAGATGTCTGCCACCAATCCGATCACCCCGGATGTCCTGACCATCCCCCGCCGCCTGCCAGAGGGTGGGCGGACGAACCTTGTCGGGCTGACGCGTGACGGCATGCGCGCCGCCCTGATCGAGGCGGGCACGCCCGAGCGGCAGGCGAAGATGCGGGTCGGGCAGATCTGGCAGTGGATCTATCACTGGGGCCTGCGCGACTTTGCCCTGATGACGAACCTTGCCAAGGACTATCGCGCGATGCTGGCCGAAAGGTTCGAGATCGCCCTGCCCGAGGTGGTGACGCGGCAGCTGAGCGAGGACGGGACGCGCAAGTATCTGGTGCGGATCGCCGGGGGCCACGAGGTCGAGGTGGTCTATATCCCCGAAGAGGATCGCGGCACGCTGTGCATTTCCAGCCAGGTCGGCTGCACGCTGACCTGCACCTTCTGCCATACCGGCACGCAGAAGCTGGTGCGCAACCTGACCGTGGCCGAGATCGTGGGCCAGATCATGATCGCGCGCGACGACCTGGGCGAATGGCCCGTGCCGGGCGCGCCGAAGGACGAGACGCGGCTTCTGTCGAACATCGTGCTGATGGGCATGGGCGAGCCGCTCTACAATTTCGAGAATGTGCGCGACGCGATGAAGATCGCGATGGACCCGGAGGGGATTTCGCTGTCGCGCCGACGGATCACGCTCTCGACCAGCGGCGTGGTGCCCGAGATCGCCCGCACCGCGACCGAGATCGGCTGCAATCTGGCGGTGTCCTTCCACGCGACGACGGATGCCGTGCGCGATGTTCTGGTGCCGATCAACAAGCGCTGGCCGATCGCCGAGCTTCTGGACGCGCTGCGCGCCTATCCGGGCCTGTCGAACAGCGAGCGGATCACCTTTGAATATGTGATGCTCAAGGGCGTGAACGACAGTGACGAGGATGCGCGGCGGCTGGTGCGGCTGATCAAGGGGATCCCGGCCAAGATCAACCTGATCCCCTTCAACGAATGGCCCGGCGCACCCTATGAGCGGTCGGACTGGAGCCGGATCCGGACCTTTGCCGACATCATCTACAAGGCGGGTTACGCAAGCCCGATCCGCACGCCGCGCGGCGAAGACATCATGGCGGCCTGCGGGCAGCTGAAAAGCGCGACCGAGAGGGCGCGGAAATCGAAGGCCATGATCGAGGCCGAAGCAGGCGTCGCGCGCTGAGCCGCGACAATCCCGGGGGTGAGATGAAGATCAAGCTGAATTCCGTCGAGTTCGACGTGCGACCGGTGCCCTCGGCCCTGCGCGAGGTGCTGTTGTCCGACGAGGTGATCGCGCAAGGCGTACTTCGCGATGTCTGGCGCTGGGATCACGGGTCGCAGAGCGGCGAATACCTGGTGCAGCTGACGCCGCAGAACGGTGTGCCGCTGGGCAATGGGATCAGTTTCTTCGTGCCCAAGGCCGGCGCTTCCGGTCGGGTGGAGCGCGCGGATGCGCCGACCTCGCGGATGGGCAAGCGATTCCTCGAAGGGATCGGCGCCAAGTCCATGGTCGAGGTGATGCAGGGGCTGAACAAGGTGGCCGGGCTGGCGCAGCGACAGGCGCCGCTCGCGCGCTTTGCCGCTCTGAACGCCTTTGCCTCTTACCGGTTGCGGCAGCATGTGGATTTCGCGGTGGTCCAGCTGTCGAACACGGCGCGCAATCTGACGGCCTATTTCCTTGTGCCCGGTCAGGTCGTCTATGCGTCGGTGATCGACGAGGTCGTCGATCAGGCGGCCCATGATGCGGCTGTGGCGGCTGAGCCCGATCTTCTCAATCTGCGGCCCGGTATCGTTCTGCCGACACCGACGCAGGCGAACCTGATGATGCGGCGTCTGGCCATGCTGCAGCGGCTGAACGATCTGAAGGCGAGCATGGGCGATGTGCAGCCCGGGGAGCTGCCCGAAGGCGATCCGCGGCGGCAGGTGATCGCGCGGCTGGCGGTCGAATGGCGCCTGCTTGCCCCCAAACCTGCCGAGCGGCAAGCGGCGAACGGGGCGGCAACCGTCTGAAGGCAGACGGTCGAGCCGGCGGGGGGCAGAAATTTGGCCAAATTTCTGCCGCGGGGCTGCGCCCCGGTCCGCGGACGCGGACAGGCGCCCCGCGCGGCCGGCAGGAAAGATCCTGCCGCCGGGGCGCCCGGGCAGGCATTCCCTTTCGGCGCCCGGCTGACTATGCCCATGATCCATGTGGGACATCTTCCTCCAGACGCTGCCATTCTTCGCGATCATCGGGCTTGGCTATGGCGCGGGCCGAACCGGGTTCTTCACCCCCGAGGCGACGGCCTATCTGACGAAGTTCGTCTTCTACTTCGCCCTTTCGGCCATGCTCTTCCGGTTCTCGGCCAATCTGGGCCTGTCCGAGTTCCTCGACTGGAGTTTCGTGCTGGCCTATCTCGCGGGCACGCTCGCCGTCTATCTGGTTGCCACCCTTGTCGCCTTTCTGCGCCGCCTGCCGGTGGCCGAGGCCGCGGTCGAGGCGCAATGCGCGGCCATCGGCAATACCGGATTTCTCGGGATCCCCATGCTTGCCCTTCTTCTGGGCGAACGGGCGATCGGGTATATCATGCTGATGCTGGCGGTCGATCTGATCGTCTTTTCCTCGCTCATCGTGATCCTCATCACCGGCTCGCGCGAGGGGCGGGTGGGGTGGCAGGTGCTGGGGACGGTGGGCCTTGGGCTGGTGCGCAACCCGATGATCGTCTCGATCGTCCTTGGCCTGTCGGTTGCGGCCGTCGGGCTGCCGATCCCCGGGCCGGTCAATTCCTTTCTGGTCACGCTGGGGGCCGCGGCCACGCCCGGGGCGCTTTTTGCCATCGGCGCCTCGCTGGCCACCAAATCGGCCGAGCGGCTGGCCGTCGCGGGTTGGCTGTCCTTCGCCAAGCTGGTCCTGCATCCGGCCGCTGTTGCCGCCTGTGCCCTGATCCTCTTCCCGGTCGAGCCCTATGCGGCCGGTGTGATGATCGCTGCGGCCGCCCTTCCCGTTGCCGGGAATGTCTATATTCTGGCCCAGCACTACGGGGTGGCCCCGTTGCGGGTTTCGGCGGCGATCCTGATCTCGACAGCCTTGAGCGTCGTGACGGTGTCGCTGGTCATCGCCTGGGTCACGAGTTTCATGACGTGAGAGGAGGAGCGAAGGATGCGCACGATCAGCGAGAGCCGGTGTTTCGGCGGGGTGCAGGGGGTTTATGCCCATCCCTCCGAAGTTTGCGGGGTCGAGATGACCTTTGGCCTGTTCCTGCCCGAAGAGGCGCAGGACGGCCCGGTGCCGGTGCTGTGGTTCCTCTCGGGCCTGACCTGCACGCATGAGAATGCGATGATCAAGGCGGGCGCACAGGCCTTTGCCGCCGAACAGGGGCTGGCGCTGGTCTTTCCCGACACCTCGCCGCGGGGCGAGGGGGTGGCGGATGACGCCGCCTTCGACCTTGGGCAGGGGGCGGGGTTCTATGTGAACGCGACCGAAGCGCCCTGGGCGCCACATTTCCGCATGTGGGATTATGTGGCCCATGAACTGCCGACGCTGGTCACGCGGAATTTCGACATCGACGAGGAACGCCAGGCGATCACCGGCCATTCGATGGGCGGGCATGGCGCGCTGACGCTGGCGATGGGGCTGCCGGGGCGGTTCCGGTCGGTCTCGGCCTTCGCGCCGATCTGCAATCCGGTGGCAAGCGACTGGGGCCGCAAGCAGTTCACCGCCTATCTCGGGGCCGATGAGGGGGCCTGGGCCGCGCATGACGCGAGCCTTCTGATGGCGAAACGCGGCTTCGACGGGCCGGTGCTGGTGGATACCGGGACCAAGGACCAGTTCTGGGACCTGTTGCGCACCGAGGCGCTGGTCGCCGCCATCGCCGCGCGCAGGCAGGAGGCGACGGTCCGGCTGCAACCGGGATACGACCACAGCTATTTCTTCATCTCGACCTTCATGGGCGAACATGTCGCCTTTCATGCCGAGGCGCTTTACCGGTGATCTATGTCGATGCCGATGCCTGCCCGGTCAAGGCCGAGGCCGAGAGGGTGGCGACGCGCCACGGGCTGCGGCTGTTCATCGTGTCGAACGGCGGCATCCGGCCCTCGGCCAATCCGCTGGTGGAAACCGTGATCGTGCCGGACGGGCCGGATGTGGCAGATATCTGGATCGCGGAACGGGCGGGGCCGGGGGATGTGGTGGTGACGGGCGACATTCCCTTGGCCGCGAAATGCGTGGCCGCAGGCGCCCGGGTCATCAAGCATAACGGTGAGGCCCTGAACGCCCGCAACATCGGGCAGGTTCTGGCGACGCGCGACCTGATGGCCGATTTGCGCGCGGCCGATCCGTTCCGGCAAGGCGGCGGGGCGGGGTTCACCAAGGCAGACCGGGCGCGGTTTCTGGACGGGCTCGAGCGCGAGGTGCGGGCCGCGAAGGCGGATGCGGCGGCGGCGGCGAAGGCGGCGGGGGCGGCGGGGGCGGCGGAGCCATGACCACGGACGCGCCGATCAACCGGACGCTCTTTGGCGCGGCCAATGCGCTGGCGGGCGTGTTGATGTTCTCGATCAACGATGCGGCGATCAAGGGGCTGAGCGACGGCTATGCGCTGCATCAGGTGATCCTGTTCCGCTCGCTGATCGGGATGGCTTTCCTGATGGCCTTCATCCTGCCCTTCTCGGGCGGGTTCGCCGCGCTGCGCACGCGCCGGCCGGGGATGCATCTGTTGCGGGGCGTCCTTGTGGTGCTGGCGAATTTCACCTTCTTCATGGGGCTGGCCAGCCTGCCCTTGGCCGAGACGGTGGCGATCTTCTTTGTGGCACCCCTGTTCATCACCGCCCTGTCGGTCGTCATCCTGCGCGAGACGGTGGGGCCGCGGCGCTGGGCCTCGGTCGTAGTGGGGCTGGTGGGGGTGGGGATCATCCTGCGGCCGGGGACCGAAGCGTTCCAGCCGGCCTCGCTCCTGCCGCTGGTGGCGGCCTTGTGCTATGCGCTTTTGCAGATCGTGACGCGGCGGATCGGGGGGACGGAATCGGCGGTGACGATGACGATCACGGTGCAGGCGACCTTTATCGTCGTCGCCTCGATCAGCGGGCTTCTGTTCGGGCAGGGGCAGTTCGCCGATCAGGCGGATGCGTCGCTGGCCTTCTTCTTTCGCGGCTGGATCTGGCCGCCGGTGACGGACCTGCCGGTCTTTCTGATGGTGGGGGTGGCGAGCGCACTGGGGGGCTATTTCATCTCGCAGGCCTATCGGAGTGCCGATGCGGCGCTGGTGGCGAGCTTCGAATATGCCGGTCTGCCGATGGCGCTGATCTTTGGGCTGGTGTTCTTCGGGGAATGGCCGGGGGGGCAGGAACTGGCGGGGATGGCGTTGATCCTGGGGTCGGGGCTGTTCCTGATCT